>CP070233.1:782500-1462500 GCA_017355425.1 Dolichospermum sp. DET69 | reverse complement strand
GTATCCATCGTTTACGGCTAGGACTACTGGGGTATCTAATCCCATTCGCTCCCCTAGCTTTCGTCCCTCAGTGTCAGTCTTGGCCTAGCAGAACGCCTTCGCCACCGGTGTTCTTCCTGATATCTACGCATTTCACCGCTACACCAGGAATTCCTTCTGCCCCGACCACACTCTAGCTTTGTAGTTTCCACCGCCTTGATCACGTTGAGCGTGACTCTTTAACAGCAGACTTACAATGCCACCTGCGGACCCTTTACGCCCAATCATTCCGGATAACGCTTGCATCCTCCGTATTACCGCGGCTGCTGGCACGGAGTTAGCCGATGCTTATTCCTCAGGTACCGTCATTTTTTTCTTCCCTGAGAAAAGAGGTTTACAACCCAAGAGCCTTCCTCCCTCACGCGGTATTGCTCCGTCAGGCTTTCGCCCATTGCGGAAAATTCCCCACTGCTGCCTCCCGTAGGAGTCTGGGCCGTGTCTCAGTCCCAGTGTGGCTGATCATCCTCTCAGACCAGCTACTGATCGTCGCCTTGGTGCGCCTTTACCACACCAACTAGCTAATCAGACGCAAGCTCTTCTTCAGGCAGCAAGCCTTTCACCTCTCGGCACATCCGGTATTAGCCACCGTTTCCAGTGGTTGTCCCGAACCTGAAGGTAGATTCTTACGCGTTACTCACCCGTCCGCCACTATCTCCGAAAAGACCGTTCGACTTGCATGTGTTAAGCATACCGCCAGCGTTCATCCTGAGCCAGGATCAAACTCTCCATTTTGTGTTTTCGAGTTTGTTGGCTCCGACATTAGTTAAAATCTCGGAATCCTCTACAATTATCTAGGAACTAATTCCTAGTAATTTAAATTATCTTACGACGAGGATTGGTTTAATCTATTCTTTCAAAGTATTATTTTTTCTCGGTTCAGTTGCCGGGAGTCGTTTCTCTCTTCGGCACTTAATCAATATAACAATCCTTCCTAGTTCTGTCAAGGGGTTTTGGCAATCTTTTTTTAGGGAAGTAAAAATAATACCTGAAAGCCTGATGAAATCGGGACTCAGCCGATTCTTAAGTTATCAGGTCAGCAATAATATTGTGTTTGAGTTGAAAAACCAGGAGTCAGGAGTCAGGAGTCAGGAGTCAGGAGTCAGGAGCCAGGAGCCAGGAGTTAATGAACCACGAAGGGACGAAGGACACGAAGGAAGAAGGAAGAGAAAAGTCGGGCAATTAGTCCTCGAAGTTATGCGGTTATTTTTGGTGCAAATGCCGGACTTTTAAACATCTATTGTCAATAATCTTGCACTTGTTTGCTTATGAAATCCTGTAAACCTTTATCTATCAACTCTTTTGCTTTCTTTTATGCAAGCCCTACTTATTTAGAGGTTTTTGAGGGAGAAGCCTTTTGTAAACGCAGCAATGTATTATAAAGTTGTTGTTTTAAATTATTATTGTTTTGAATCTCTAGGGTGATTTTATTGAATCTGTCAACGGTTAGACCACTATCCCCAACTATTTTTTGAGAATGGTTGCAGTAATTTACGGCAATATCTTTTGCTTTGCCGGGTAGTGCATTGACACTTGCGGGATCATTGCAGATTACTTGGGGGATATCTTTGCTACCGATAATTTTTTTAATTTCTTCAAAGGCTTGCTGACGGACTGGTTCCATCCCCAATACAGCTTTTGCATAATTAGTTACTTCCGTATTATTAACGGTTACAGTTTCAGCAACTACTTTGGCATTGAAGCCGAAAGTACCGAAAATTAGACTTGCAGTGGCAACAGTTACCAAAATCAGGGGTTGAGAGAGAATTCGCTGTAACCGATTGCTTAAATGAAGACTGTAAATTTCGAGCATATAACTAGGTGACACAGAAGGAAAATAGGGAACGTGATAATGAGTTTGAATTATTTTCTTAATTAGAAGTTCCGGTGAAGGTTGAATATATATATTGATGGGGATAGTGAACTACCCACACTGACTTGGAGTACCAAGTACAGTGTCGGCTTCTGTACTCACGGGGGAGTGCCGTAACTTAGACTTTCGCCCAAGTTTTGGTCTGATCTCCCCTCCTACAGCAGAGACGGACGAACTTTCCGCCTTGATCATTCTGATTCCCTCTGCTCTAATATTTGTGGCGGCGTTGCCATCACGATTATGATGAGTACCACAGTGAGGACAAGTCCACTTCCTCACATCTAATGGCATTTCACCTATCTGATAGAAACAATTAGAACAGAGCTTGGAACTAGGAAACCATCTATCAATTTCAACCAACTTTCCACCTTTGCGCTCCAGCTTATAGGCTAAAAAATTGGTAAATGTTCCCCATCCCACATCAGATATTGCTTTTGCCAATTTGTGATTACGTACCATGCCTTTGACATGAAGACTCTCTACTATGACAGCTTGGCTATCGCTGACCAACTTATAACTAAGTTTATGTAGAAAATCTTGCCTAGAATTACTAATTTGTTCGTATACTTTGGCAACAACTTTTCTATATCTATTTCTTGAATTACTCCCTTTTTGTTTACGGGCTAATTTTTTCTGCTTCCGCTTGAGGTTTTTCTCGTGTTTGGCAAGATGCTTGGGATTGTCGTAAAAAGATACTTTTTCGCCGTCTGTGACAACAGCAAAGTGTTTCAACCCTAAATCAATACCGTAGATTTTACCTTTTGAAATAGTTGGATTTTCTCCTTCTATTTCAGTCAGGATAGACGCAAGATATTTCCCAGAAGGTGTTTTGCTAACAGTAACGGTCTTTATTTTCCCCTCAATAAGTCTGTGTATTTTGGCTTTTATGATCCCAATATTACCGGGAAGTTTGATATTGCCATCTACAATCTTGACGTTTTGAGGATATTGAATAGACTGTTTTCCATGTTTAGATTTGAACTTAGGAAACCCCGCACGCTTATCAAAAAAGTTCTTATATGCAGTAGTTAAATTGAGAGTTGTAGCTTGTAAAACTTGACTATAACAATCGGCTAACCATGCAGTATCTTCAGCTTTTTTGAGCGGAGGAAGAAATGCGTTGAGTGCAGCACGGCTAAGTCCAAAACCAGTCTCTTTGTAAGTTTCGATGGACTTGTTTAGAGCATAATTCCACCACCATCTAGCACACCCAAATGTCTGCGCCAATAGTGCTTGCTGCTCTTCTGTTGGATATAAACGGACTTGCACAGCTTTGTGTAACACTCAACAGCACCTCCTTTGTGTCTACTATGTTAACACCATATATATTTTGTGGTAAAGAGTAAAAATAAAATAATATTTGGAAAAACCTCAAATGTTCTTTGCTCTTACAAAGGCTATGCCTCGGCTCATTTGAGAAGGATTTCGGTTTTTCCTGCCTTATATCCCGCCACTGATTCGGATTACCAAATTCAGTGGGAGACTTACGGCAAATTAGTTAAATGCGGTGACATAGTTGACAAAGTTCAATAACTTTGGTTTGTAGTGTTGAAGTTTCAGATGCACCTTGCTTGAGGCTGACTTCTAATTCTAATAGCAGAGGTAAAGCCGATATGAGTTGCTGTAAGCTAAGGGATTTGACTTCTTGCTGTAGGAAGTAGATGCGTTTAGGGTTGGAGATTTCAGCGCCTTGAGCGATCGCTTGCGGGTTGCGTTCACCACTGTCTATCATCATTCTTACCAATAACCAGGTGCGAAATTGACCAATGAGTGTGGCAACTATTCGTAAACCGGGTTCGGCTGCGGTGGTGAGATCACCTAAGATTCCTAAAGCTTTCGGAGTATCTCCAGTTCTGATGGCTGTTGCTAATTGTAAAGTATTTTGAGTAGTATTTCTCACTAATTCAGATACTGTATTTACATCTAAAGGTTTGCCGCTACCTTCTGTATAGAGACGTAATTTCTCTAGTTCATTGTAGAGAAGACGGGTATCATTACCTACTGATTCGGCTAATTGTTCAGCTATGAGGGGACTTATTTTTATCCCCACAGTTTGAGCAGCTTGTTGCACTGATTGGACTAAAAGTTCGGTTTTCCAAGGAGGAATCAGGGGAAATTCGGAAACTGTCGCAAACTGTTTGAGGAGTTTTGTACTTTTCAGGCGTTCATCTGGTTTGTTTCGACTGGTCAATAGTAAGGTTGAATCTGCGGGGATGACCTTGAGAGTTCGTTGTAATTCTGCTAATATATTATCTGGACAGTTTTGGCTTATAGTTGTGTTGATGAGCCACACCAACCTCCCACCAGCACCAAATGGCGGTGTCATTGCTTGATTTAAAGCCTGGACAATAGGATCAGGTTGATCTGCGGAAAAGGAGGTATAATTAAAACTTGTCCACAGGGGATCGAGAATCCGATCTCGCAAAGTTACTACGGCTTTTTCCATAGCAAAATCATCTTCACCCCAATAAAAATATATTGGCATAGCAATTTAAAATTTAAAAAACCAAAATTAATTTGGTCAAATTGAGTAAATCTCCCTACAATCTATCAAAAGAGCGCAAGGTGATCAAGATTGGACGACAACTACCAAACCTACTTAAATCGGGTAGCCCGCATGACGCTACCAGAAGCTTACAAAACCCAAATTCAGCATATTCAGGAATCTTCTAAATTCCAGGTTCATGATGGAGTTAGGGAAGCTGTACCTTTTCCAGGCTATACGCTGATTACGCCACCAGCAGGAGAAGATGCAAACAACGCTGCTTTTTACAGCCAAATACAAGCCTACCAACAGCAACTTTTAAAGCTGCCCATTGCTAATGATTTAATTGTACCTGTTCCTCCTGTTAGTTTTCATGTAACGGTGGCAGATTTGATTTGGGATAGTGCTTTTAATCATGCTTGTGCAAAAAATCCCCAATTTGCTGAAGACTTGAACTCTCAATTAACTGAGAGATTTGCAGAATATCAACAATTGATGACAAAGGAATCTGATCCCATTTCTTGGCAAATGTTGGGATTGATTGTCATGCCTAGGGCTGTAGGTGTATGTTTAGTACCTAAGGATAAACGTTCCTATGAGGAAATTATTCAATTCCGGCGGATAATTTATCAAAATCGCCCATTAATGGGCTTGGGTATTGAGCAACATTATAATTTTACGGCTCATGTAACATTGGGGTATTTTAGCGAAATTCCCCCAGAATTAGACCGGCTAAACCTCAGCAATATGTTGTCTGAGTTTAATCAATCATTGCCATTAGATACGCCAGATTTTGTCATCAATCAGGTGGAACTACGAAAATTTGATAATATGACCCATTATTATCGTCAACCAGACTGGCCGAGGTTAGATTTTTAAATAATTCATAGCTCGTAATTTGTAACTTATAATTATGAATTACGAGTTATATAGCGGTTATTGGTTGAATAAAATACAATTGAGGGCGCAGGCCCTGCGCCCCTACCATTCTGGTTGTTGATAGGCAAGATAAACAGCTTCTAAAAATACATCTGAAGCAATGTTTCCTGGAAGAATTTCTAAATTAATAATAGATTGAACTTGTTGAGTGAGTTTTAAAGAAAGTGCTATTCGGGCTTTTGTTGACATTCCACTCCGTCGCTGTAAATATTCTCGAATAATGGCAAAATCATCGGGTAATAAAGGTGATAAATCGGCTATTTCTCGTAACTGAATATGAAAAGATTTAGCTGCTTCAGAAATAGCTAAACTTGATGATTTCACAACTGTTTCAGTTTGAATAACAATTGTCCCAGCGGCTAAATCACCAAGACGTTTTTCCCGTTCGTTGAAAGTAATTAAAAAAGCACCAATAAATAAAGATTCATCAATGGGACGAAGTAAAGCTCGTAATGCTGCTTGTTGTAAACCTACAGGCCTCCCATCATCTCGGACAACGCGAATTTTAGCAATACTTTTACCGGGTGTTTGTCCTCGCCAAAGAGTTTCAAAAAAAACGAAATAACCTGTGTAAATAAAAAAGAAACTTAAGAGAGATATGGCTATCAACCATAGTCCGAAATCAGAGCCAAAAATACCGACTCCAATATCAGTTGCTTGCTGAAAAATAAACGACCATATTAACGCCATTACCACTAAAGTGACAGCTAAAATTAGGTAGTCAATCATCAGTGCTAAAGCCCGACTACCAATGCCAGCAAGGGTAAATTCTATTTCTACACTTTCGGGTGTGGTGAATTTAATTCGATTAAAAAGGTGCATTATATTTAAACTAAATATCGTGATCTCTTAATTGTAAACCCAAACCTTCACGCCGACTTCTGAGGTCATAGTAAACAACAGCTTTCACTGTTTGCCAAAAAGGGACAATTAATGCCCCACCGGAGAAACTTAACCCAACTATTAACACCAAAAAGATGATTGCAAAAATAGGATTGCGTTCCTGCATTAAAGGTGTAAAAATTAGCTGAATAATAGTGGTGATGATCTGAATAATAAATTGGATAGGGATGGTAATTAAAACGCCAATCAGAGAAATTAAAACAATTCTGCCAATACTCCCTTTAGTGAGTTCCCAGCTACGATTAATGCTTGAACTACCATTAACATCATCCTCAATTGCTAGAGGAACATCTACTAAATAAAATCTAGTTCCTATCCATATAATCCCTGTAAAGACAATGATCATAACTAACAAAGTTATTAAAATGATAATACCTATATTAGCTGGGTTTCTATCTTGTAATCCTCCTAATAATGCCGTTGGTATACCTATTAATAAACCACCAGTAATGAGAAATCCCAGAGTAATTCCTATACTAATGGCAACCATCAGGATCATATTAATAAAAAATTCCCACAAACGGGAATTGACAAAACGTTCACCAGATGAAACACTTTCTGGTTGGTTCACTAATTCACCAAAAGCTAAACGAGAAATTAGGGCTGAGAGGGCGTAAAATTTTACCCAACCGTAAATAGGAACGAGTAACCACGCATAAGCTTTGAGGGCTATGAAAAAATATTTCTGAAAATGAGAACGGTACAATCGCATTCCCGCACTAACAACACTACCTACACTTAAAGGTTGAATAGGATGAGGAGAACCAAAGTTTTCAGACATGGTGTTAATTTTTTCCTAAAATACGGCTCTTACTTTGAAGTTATCTTAAGCTAATCTGTACTAAGTATTTAGAAATTTTATGAATATTCAACGTTGGATAGGAAGACGAGAAGCTAATTGGCAACGTTTAGATGCTTTGTTAAAGAAGGTAGAACAGAAACGGTTAAAGTCTCTGGGTTCTGCGGAAATTAGGGAATTAGCGAGTTTATATCGGTCTGTGGCAGCGGATTTAGCAAGGGCGCGGACTCAACAAGTCGGTAAAACGTTAATTCAAAGTTTACAATCTTTGACTACTCGCGCCTATACACAAATTTACCAGGGTTCGCGGCGACAGGAATGGCAAGCGGCTAAGGAATTTTACCTGTGGGGATTTCCTACTGTGGTGCAGCAAACGTTCCTATACATTGCCACAGCCACCGCTATGTTTATTTTAGGAGGCTTAATTGCTTGGTGGTATGCTTGGCAAGATCCTAGCTTTATGTCGTTTGTAGTACCAGAAAGATTGATTTCTCTAGTACGAGATAAGGGTGAACTATGGATGGGTTCGATTGTGGGGACTGAACCTTTAGCTTCTAGTAATATTATGATGAATAATATTTCTGTATCTTTTGGTGCGGTGGCTGGAGGAATGACGGCGGGTTTATTTACAAGTTATTTACTACTATTTAATGGTTTGTTAATTGGTGCTATTGGTGCTTTAGTCGGTCAAAATAATCTGGCTTATCCGTTTTGGGCGTTTGTATTTCCTCATGGGGCTTTGGAATTACCTGCGATATTTTTTGCTGGTGGTTCAGGATTATTACTTGCAAGGGCAATTTTATTTCCTGGTAAATATCGCCGTCGGGATGGGTTAAAGTTTTATGGTTCTTTGGCGGTACAATTGGTTTTTGGGATTGTCCCCATGTTGATTATTGCTGGTTTAATTGAGGGGTTTTTCTCGCCAAATCCAATGATTCCAGATCCTATTAAATATTTGGTGGGGATGGGATTATTTGTGGTTTTAGTGAGGTATTGTAGTCGGAAGCAGAAATAATTGTGAATCTAATATAGCGGTTATTGGTTGAGTGAGATATAAGAACCCCACCCCCCAACCCCCTCCCCGCAAGCGAGGAGGGGGCTATGATGTTCCGCATAACCTACGGAAGTGCTGTATCTTAATATTTGATAAAGAAATTTACTAAAACAATAATTCTCGTAAAATAATAACAGACTGAAAAAGTTGTTGTTTCCGTAAAACCTCTAACAATTCCTCTAATATCATAGGTGGATTTTTTAAGGTATTTAATTGATTTTTAACCGCTTGACAAACTAGCTGAGAGTTGAGGTCAATTAAATGCAAAATAAACTGATCTGGATGTTGTGCTTCAATTCCATATTGAGAAATATTTTGAGAGGGAAAATCTTTTAAATTAAAATTCAGAGGGAACAGGGAACTGGCAACAGGGAACAGGAAAAACTCATGTTTAAAACATGAGATTGAAATAATGACACTGTTTTTTTTCATGCTACGCATCTTAAAAAACATCTTTTTTTTGACTGAGCTTTAAACTCAGCAACTTTTGTTTCTTATCTGTTCCCTGTTCCCTGTTCCCTGTTCCCTTCTTTTGTAATATCAGGGCGATTTTTTAAAATATTATTCATCCATTCTTCATGAATTTTTTCAGTCCATTTTGCCTGAAATAAATCTGTCAAAGCTAACCACATCAGTAAATCTCTTAGAGGTGCAGGATATAAAACACAAGCATCATAAACAACTGTAAAACTACTTCCTTGCATTCTTTAATATCCCATATTCAATTCTTGCGCTTGATTAGCTAATTCAGCTAAAGTTTCTCTACGTTTAGCATCAATTAGATTTTTATATGCCATCAAATCTTGATATAAAATTCTTCGGCGAGTTTCCACTTTCCGAAAAGGAATTTCCCCAGAGTCTAATAATTGAAGCAAATAAGGACGGGAAACATTAAGCATTTGAGCAGCTTCTTGGGTGGTTAATTCAGCATGAATTGGCATTAAAGTAACAGAATTACCATTCGCCATTTGTGTCAAAATATCTATAAATAAACGAAAAGCAGATGCAGGAACTTTTACCGTTACTCCTTCTCCTTCTTCAGATATAATTTTGAGAGTTTGAGATGATTCTGATGAAGGTAAGTAAGACGCTAGAGATTGACTACTCACTTGGGCCATTATTGCCTCTTGTTCTGTGGGAGTAATCACGTTAGTAAAATTAGGTAAATCAGTTTTATTCATGGCCATAAAGTTAATATAAGACTATACATTAATTATGCTCTCCATATAAAATAAACGCAAGAAGCGAAATAAATAAAATTAACACAATATATTGAAAAACATACCTCAAAGCTGATTTCTGGCTTTAAGTTGTAAATATTTATCAACTAATTGTTCGGAAATTTGATTTGCTGGTGCGTCAAGAACTAATACTCCTTTTTGTTTTAATTGGGCAAAAGCAAGCTGTCTTTGTGCTAATAAATCTAATGCAACTGCGCGAACATAAGATTGTGTAGCATCTTCCGTAAAGGTGTGTGCTAAATTGTCAACTTGAGGATCGCGGAGAGTGACGCAAAAGGGTAAATAGCGGGGAGCTAGTCTGGTAAGAGCAGCCAGAAGTTCGGAAGATGCGGTGATATCAACTAAGTCCGTAATGATGACGACAAGCGCCCTCCTGGTTTGTTGTTTGACGACGTGGGTAACAGCGCCTAAATAATCAGATTCGAGTAATTCTGGTTGAATGGGGGTGAGTTTATCAATGAGTTGATTGAGATGATTTTGTCCGCGTTCTGGAGGTATCCACGTATGCAATTTGTTGTCAAATACACCAATTCCAACGCGATCGCCTCTGTGTAATCCTGCTAGTGCTAAAGATAATGTAGTATTTAAACCCCAGTCAAATCGTTGCAAACCTTGAACTTTTGCCGTCATCAATCTGCCACGATCTAGTAATATCAATAATGTTTGTTCTTGTTCTGGTTCTAAAACTCTGACTAATGGCCCTGTATTTCCATAACTACGTCTAGCGGTAGCTTTCCAATCAATAAATCGTAAATCGTCACCGCTGCGATAGTTTCGCAATTCTGCAAATTCTGTACCTATACCCATTTGCCGAATTTTGCGGATAGAACCTGATGATTGCAATGTTAGACGAATGGAGAGCGATCGCAAACCCACTAAATCAGGATATACTTTCACCTGTGTACTTTGGGGAATTTGCCAATCATGCCACACTAACCCCCACATTCCTAATTGTCGCACTTGCATATTTCCCCAAGCAAACTCTCCTCGTTGATTTGGGTAAACAGTGTAAGTTAATTCTTGGTTTTGATTAGCATTAATATTACCTGTAACTGTGGTTGTAGAAACAGCAAATTCTGCGGGGTAATAATCGCGGATTTTAATAACTGTATCAATTTTCCCACCTTGGACTTTTAATATAACTGGATTATCTCTACCAATGGATAAACGTGATGGTAATTCGCGGGTAATTTGCACTCGGTTTGCTTTCATTCCCCAACCATCAACTACCATTAAGATGAAAACGGTTAGATCAAATAAACAAGTGATGATGATGGTTGGGAAAATTCCCACAATCATAGATAGAATTGGGGCAATAAATATGCCCGCAATTAATAAAAAATAAACTTTTTTCGCTGGAATCATCGTTTTTGTTTCGTTATCTGGGAACAGGAATTTGATTAATTACTGCTGCAACTACTGTATCAATTTGTAAACCATCTAACATTGCTTCGGGTTTCAATAATAAGCGATGACGTAATAAGGGTGAAGCCACTGATTTTACATCATCTGGGGTAACGAAATTCCTGCCTGATAACCAAGCAGCAGCTTGAGAAGTTTGCAACCAAGCACCAGCAGCGCGAGGAGATGCACCTAAAGCTAAATCAGGATATTGACGAGATTTTCTGACAATTTCTAATAAATAATCAACTATTGATTCTGATACTTGAACTTCTTTTACAGCTTGTCTGGCTTCCAAAATATCAGCTATTGTGGTTATAGGTTTTAAGTTAGCAATATCCGAGCGTTTAGCAGTAAAACCAGACTGCCGATTTAATAACATTTGTTTTTCGGCTGCTTGTTCTGGATAATCAACAATTAACTTAAATAAAAACCGATCTAACTGTGCTTCTGGTAAGGGATAAGTTCCTTCAAATTCTAAAGGGTTTTGTGTGGCTATTACCCAAAATAAATCAGGTAATGGTAAACTTTCCCCGTCGAGGGTAACTTGCATTTCTTCCATTGCTTCCAAGAGTGCAGCTTGGGTTTTAGGAGGAGTGCGATTAATTTCATCGGCTAAAAGTATTTCCGTAAATACTGGCCCTTTTTTCAAAGTAAAATCGCGGGTATTTAAATCAAAAATATTCGTACCTGTAATATCTGATGGTAAAACATCTGGAGTTAGTTGAATGCGACGAAAATCGGATTGAATTAACTGTGCCAATACTTTAACTAAGAGAGTTTTTCCTGTGCCAGGAACTCCTTCTAAAATGATGTGTCCACCTGCTAATAAGGCAATTAATGTCTGTTTAATTAGAGCAGGTTGGCCGACAACAATTTGATTAATTGCTTTTTTGAGATTAATTAAGACGGAATTATTAGTTTCATTCATATTTATCAATAACTCACACATAAAAAATTAGAAAATTATATGCCTAGCGACTAGAAGTCGCAGCTACACAGACAAAACCCACCTCCGTGGGTTAAATTCATCTTAGTCCACGCAGGTGGACTTTGCTTGTGTAGTAGCGACTTCTAGTCGCCCAATCCGTTTATAATGTTTTTTTAGTTTCTCGTAAGTTACGCCATTTCTCCAACCAGCTTATCAGTTCTTGTTCAGTTATTCGGCGTTTTTGTAATGGTAGTTGTAATAGTGCATTAAGTTTTTCTGAACTATTTCCTGTTTGTTCTTCCCAGATTTTCAGTAAAACCTGATTGTCTAGGGGAATTTTACTCAAACCCAAAGATTGCTGGAGTTGTATTTGTTCTTCTTTTCCTAGCATTTCAACAACAAAATCACTAGATTCTGCTTTTTGGAGGACTCCCGCTAATGCTTGGATATAAGCCTGACTATTATCTATGACGGGTATTTCTAAAGTCAGTGGTTTACCAAAGCGGCGATTTTCTGCCCAAATGAGTACCAATAATAGGACAATTAGCTGGATAAAGGCTGGCAATAGGGGAGTTTTTGCAAAATAATTGAATACACTGTTTTCTCCCGCTGCTTTTTTAGTATCTTTGTCTTTATAGCCATGTATATATTCGTCTACAAATACTTTTTGACTATTTTTGCTGACTAACTCTGCTAATAATTTAAAATTGCTGTCGTTGTTTTGATAAGCATTGGCAGCTAAATATGATGTTGTTACTAAAATTACTTTTCCTTTGCCGGATTTTTTCTGCCACACCACTGCCCCAAATTTGTCTCCTAGGGTGACTTGTTCCTCACTTGAGGTGTTATGTCGGCGACTGGTATCAATCTTTACTTTTCCCCAAGTTGATTGATGTTGGGTACTAAATGCTGCTGCTGTTACTGGTTGTTTAATTCCCAAAATTACTAAATTATTACCTTTTTTTACCCATTCTTCTTGTTGTGGATATGTTTCTATATCTTTGAGGGTGCTGTTAACTTGTATTAATGTCACAGGGTTTTTTGTTGTTGGTAAATCACTAAATGGTTTTTGCCAACGTTGAATACTAATATTTTGGTCTTGCATAAAGGCATACCACGCACCATAACCATCAGGAGCGCGGCTATAAGTAGAACCACTAGTTATTTGGGTATTTGGGGCTGCTACAGTAGTCAGTAAGATAATCACAGTTAAGACTATCGCACCCAACCAAGCAACACGCTGATTGCGTTTCATGATTTATCTGAATTAATATGGAAATTATTGATATTGTTCATGATCATTATCGCTGGAAGATTTGTTGATATGCTTGCCAACACTGTTGATAATTTTCTGCCAATATCTCATTATTACTAAAGCACAATTGTTCATGAGTAGTAATTAATGTTTGATATGGTTGAATAAGAGTAACGGAGGATTTAAGTAATTGTAGATATTCTCCATCTGTACGGCTGGGTTGTTGAAGGGTGATCGCTTGTTCATGCAATTGCTGCAACATTGCTAAATAAAGACAACGACAAGCCTCTGTGTAATTATGCTGCCGATGAAATTCCTGGGCTTGGTTTAACAACAAAGCAATTGATGTTTCCCTAGAATCAGCTTTGGCTCTAGAACCCGAAGAATTATTAATTGCATTCAGCCAACCGTAAATATAAGGATTAAATTCTTGCCATAATCGCCAACCTATCCACACCACAAATAAACCCAATCCTAGCCAAAACAAGATTCTTAGTAAATCACTTAACCAAGGACTGATTGACCAACCAGGAGGTAATGCTGGTAAAGTTTTTTGAAACTGGGAAAATTGGTATTCTAGCCATTCCCCTATTTGTTGTTGGAGTAAAGAAAACTTCCATGCCCAATTTGTTTGTTCAAAAGCATCTGTAGACATAAAACAGAATGGCTCAACTTACTTATTTATTTTTATTATTACTGGTTTTGCTAATGTTAGTATAAAAGAGAATTTTGCAAATGACTATTTACTTTTATAAGGTTTCCCAGTCCTATGGTTGTTTTTCTAACTTTTCTCCCCACAGTATTAACATTGACGGTACTGACTGGCTAACCGTTGAGCATTATTATCAAGCACAAAAGTTTGTTGGTAGTCCCGATGCTCCCATTATACCTTTAATTCACGCTGCTGTTAGTCCTGAACAGGCTGCTGCTTTAGGGCGTTGTCCCTCTCGTCGTTTCCGTCCAGATTGGGAATTGGTGAAAACTCAAGTTATGCGGATTGGGGTACTACAAAAATTTATCACTCATGCTGATATTAGGGAAATATTATTAATTACAGGTGATGAAATGCTTATAGAAAATTCCCCTACAGACTGTTTCTGGGGCTGTGGTGCAAATCATACAGGAGAAAATCATCTCGGTAAAATCCTCATGAGTGTACGTGCAGAAATCCGCTCACAATTCTTGAAAAGATGAAAACCTTTTATACTGGTCGCTTATATAAAATATTGTTTACTGAGTGTATCATCACAAAAAGCTGATATTCTAAACAGAGTTTGTAATTTTACCAAGTAGTAATTCTGATGAAAAGTAGAAAACAACAACATAATTGGCTGGTGTTACTGGTAGGTAACGGCTATATAACTTTGTCTATTAGTATTCTGTTGTTTGGTTGTGTGAGTGCAGTTACTGACTCTAGCCGTGTTTTGGCAAAAGATGATTCCTCAAAAATTGCTCAATCTCCAGCAGCAACAAAGGAAAATGCAGTACGGCTTTTGGAAGAGGGACAGGCACTTTATCAACAAGGATCAGCAGAGTCATTGCGACAAGCAATTCAAAAATGGCAAGAGGCTAGATTATTGTATCGGGCTGTGGGCGATCGCCGTGGGGAAGCTACCACTCTCAATAATATCGGTGGTGTCTACTCTGATTTAGGAGAAAAGCAAAACGCACTGATCTTTTACAACCAAGCTTTACCCATACTTAGGGCTGTAGGCGATAGCGAAGCGCTCCGTAGGAATCGCGGTGGAGAAGCTACCACTCTCAATAATATCGGTGCTGTCTACGATGATTTAGGAGAAAAGCAAAAGGCACTAGACTATTACAACCAAGCCTTACCCATACTTAGGGCTGTAGGCGATCGCGGTGGGCAAGCTACCACTCTCAATAATATCGGTGGTGTCTACTCTGATTTAGGAGAAAAGCAAAACGCACTGATCTTTTACAACCAAGCTTTACCCTTACGTCGGGCTGTGGGCGATCGCCGTGGGGAAGCTGTCACTCTCAATAATATCGGTCTTGTCTACGATGATTTAGGAGAAAAGCAAAAGGCACTGGACTTTTACAACCAAGGCTTACCCATACGTCGGGCTGTGGGCGATCGCGGTGGGGAAGCTATCACTCTCAATAATATCGGTAGTGTCTACAATGCTTTAGGAGAAAAGCAAAAAGCACTGGTCTTTTACAATCAAGCTTTACCTTTACGTCGGGCTGTGGGCGATCGCGGTGGGGAAGCTACCACTCTCAGTAATATCGGTGCTGTCTACGATACTTTAGGAGAAAAGCAAAAGGCACTGGACTTTTACAACCAAGCCTTACCCATACGTCGCGCTGTGGGCGATCGCCGTGGGGAAGCTACCACTCTCAATAATATCGGTCGTGTCTACTCTGATTTAGGAGAAAAGCAAAAGGCACTGGTCTTTTACAACCAAGCTTTACCTATATATCGGGCTGTGGGCGATCGCGGTGGGGAAGCTACCACTCTCAATAATATCGGTGCTGTCTACAATGCTTTAGGAGAAAAGCAAAAGGCACTGGTCTTTTACAACCAAAGTTTATCCATAAGTCGGGCTGTAGGTGATCGCGGTCGGGAAGCTACAACTCTCAATAATATCGGTCTTGTCTACTCTGATTTAGGAGAAAAGCAAAAGGCACTGGTCTTTTACAACCAAGCTTTACCCATACTTAGGGCTGTAGGCGATCCCTATGGAGAAGCTATCACTCTCAATAATATCGGTCTTGTCTACTCTGCTTTAGGAGAAAAGCAAAAAGCACTGGTCTTTTACAACCAAGCTTTACCTTTAATGCGGGCTGTGGGCGATCCCTATGGAGAAGTTACCATTCTTGATAATATTCGTGCATTAGGAGGGTTTTAAGTATAGGGTTTTAAAGCTCACTTATGTTTTTTGTTTGTAAAGTTTAATTGCAAAAATATCCAAACGAATTTAAAGTTGTTATTCTAATAGTTGAAGCCATTAGAGCTTCCCTGGCAGATACAACAGCTAGAGAGAAAGAAGAAAAAGAACGTAAGCAAAGAAAGAGGTAAAATCGCTGTTTAATATACATCTGTCTCGTCAACAAACAACAACACCCAACGCGAAAGCTGATATTTCCTCAAATGAATGAAAATCAGGGGGCGCTGTGACTGGTTTCCATCACTTGTTTATCAAGTTGGTGAAAGGTAGTACATCCCTGGCTAGAGTTAACAAAGAGAGGAAATCAACAAGCTAGTAGATGTCTGGGTGTTGTTTTTGTTTGTTTGGAATTTTGTACTAATTTTGTACTATAATTGAATAGCAAGACACAGAAAAAATAGCGTTTTATGTCAATTATTGCGCTCAGAGCGTGGTATCTACCAGATTACGAACCAATTATAGAATTGGAGAAACGTCCTCCAGATATTCGGTTAAGTAAAAAAGCTTATTAAAATCAGGATTGCGAGCAGACTTTTTAGAGGAAAGCGACGCAGTAAAAACATCAACGTGGTTTGGCAGATATCTAGAAGGGGAAAATATTGAGTTTTATATTGAAGGTAGTGGTGGATATTCCGTAGCGAATATTGACTTGATTAGTCATGAAATTTATTTTACCAAACAGGCTCTATTAGCTCAGTTAGATCCAACAATATATTTCTGTTATCAAACTGAATATGAGACAGCCAATCATATCCTCAAAGAAGAATTACTTACCAGTTTAAAAACCATAAATGAGCGATCGCGTTTTCCCCTAACATTAGTAGAATCAACTCGTCCTCAAAATTCTCCTCTTCGTCTAAGTTCCACCAGTACGAGAAAAATTCGCAAGAGTTTATTATTTATTGCCGATATTACACCTATAACTAGCTTTGAAGGTCAGGAAACAAATCAACTAATTCCCAGTCCTAATGTTTGTATAGAAATGGGTTATGCTATTCACACTAAAAAATCTGAACAGATTTTACTAGTGCAAATGCAACGCCCAGACTTAGATGGACAATTTGCCTTTGATTTACCTACCCAGCAATTTTTACAATTTCAAGACAGTACAGAACTTAATCAAATGCTGACAGGGATGATTAAAACCCAATTAGCTAAGTTTAGATTATTTTGAGTTTTGAAAGAGGTACGAAATTTGCTCCTGATTTTTGACGAGATGACGAATTGACACTCTCAGGTCTAAAGACACTGAGATTCTTTAATCAATGAGCCGACTTGTTTAAGCAGGATTACTCCAACAAAAATAGAGGTCGATTCTCCTAAAGCGTTAATGACCGTATCCCTACCGTACTCGATATTGACATTTTATCTTTTACCAAATCTAGCTTTCCTAAACTGCAATACCGTTAGGTATGACTACGCACTTAACAAATCTAGTTAAGTTTTTACGCTGTTTAGTTATACTTATAATTATGGAGTTGCTTCTATTATATCACATCTACTGCGACCAGTTAATTTCTTACGTGACTAAAGTCACTCGAGTCGCTTATATCTCAGCCCTAAAAGGACTGAGCTTTACGCTTACCGGATATTCTTGTAACTTCTGCTGTATTCTCAATTTCCTCTTTTCAAAGTGGTGTAACGTGGTTAACAATGGAGTTAATATATCTTTAGTAGTGTAAATTTATGCCTAGAACTCCAAACGAGTATGCTGTCTTTCTGCTTTTAGACAATGGACATCGGGAAGAGGTGCGTTTTCCTACTATTCAAGAATTTCAAAAGTGGTACAGCGGTGAGCTTGTGCCAAAATCCGCATCTAATGATTTTATTAGCGTACCGATTAAGAATATTCAGGGAGAATATATGGTGGTACGTCCGTCTAAGATTGCAGGGATTCGGGTAGAACCAATTTTTAATTCCAGTATTGAAAGATAAAAAATGAGAAAAAACTTGACTTTGCTGGCCTTAAGCCTGGGAATTGCCTTTATAAATCCACTTTCCTCAGTTGTAGCTCAAGCTCCTAATTCGCAGCCAATTACAATACCAGTAACCCCTGAAGTACCACCAGCAGTATTACCAGCACTCGAACCCATTGATTTAGACAGTGTTTGTACACCCCAAAATTGCTTGGGTTTTGACGAACAGCTTTGGGGTAGAGGAGGGGATAAACAAGCTCTGCTAACTTCAATAGATAATAGTTTGGGCTATTTGGCCAGGAATAAAGCCGTTGAAGCTTATCAAAATTATCCAATTAAGGGAATTACCCTAAATCGGGTCCGTCGGAGTTTGGTACGCTTTCGGCAACTTGTTGTTAGTTCTAGGTCAGCGGCTGAACTACAAGCTGCTGTGCGTCGGGAGTTTGTCTTTTATCAGTCTGTTGGCAATGATGGGAAGGGAACTGTTAAGTTCACAGCGTATTATGAACCTGTGTATATTGCCAGCCGAGTTAGAACTGCTTTATACAAGTATCCTCTTTATCGTCTGCCACCAGATTTTCAGAAATGGCCAAAACCTCATCCCAAACGGATTGATTTGGAAGGCAAAAATGGGTTGCTAGGGGATAAAAGTAAGTTACGAGGGTCAGAAATTGTCTGGTTTAGTAATCGTTTAGATCCATACATGGTTCATATCCAAGGTTCTGCCCAAATTAAATTAACTAATGGGCAAAAAACCTCTGTTGGTTATGCGGGAGGAACTGATTATGCTTGGACATCTATCGGTAAAGAACTAGCAAAAGATGGCAAACTGCCACTTAGCGGTTTAACTATGCCTAAGTTAATTACTTATTTCCGTCAACATCCCAAAGAATTAAGTAATTATTTACCTCGTTGGGAAAGATTTGTTTTCTTTGAAGAAACTAATGGTACAGCAGCTACAGGTAGTCTTCTTGTCCCTGTCACCCCGGAACGTTCCATTGCTACAGATAAATCTGTCATGCCACCGGGCGCACTGGCACTGATTATCAATTCATTTCCTTATCCTACTAGTAATGGCAAACTAGAACCGCGTCTAGTTAATCGTTTTGTATTAGATCAGGATACAGGCAGTGCAATTAAAGGACCAGGAAGAGTAGATTATTTCATAGGTTCGGGTCAACTAGCAGGCGATCGCGCTGGTATTTCTGGCGGCAATGGTTTACTATTCTATTTACTACTCAAAGAATAGGAGTCACCGAAGTAGGGGCGCAGGGCCTGCGCCCAGTCATGATCTAATTGCGCCCAGTCATGATCTAATTGCGCCCAGTCATGATCTAATTGCGCCCAGTCATGATCTAATTGCGCCCAGTCATGACTTAATACGGTGGATAACCAAATTCATCCTCATCTGCATACACATAAGAATTAGTAGCACCAGGCGTTTCTACTTTAGAAGCTTCTGGTTTAATCACTTCCTTACCAAATTCTTTGTATTCTTCAAAAGTCTTACAAATTATTTCTGACTCAGGAGAATCTGAGGCAATCATATAATCTATTAATGTTGAAACTGTGGGATGTTTATAATCTACAGTTGAAGCTACCAAAGCAATATTCGGTTCTATGCCTCTTTCTTCAGGTTCAATAATGGGGCAAAAAATTCCATGAGCATGAAATAAAGGACCCTTTGGAGTTACTGGTTTCTTTTGAAAACCAGCATAAGCTTTTTCTAATTCCCCAGCAAAACCGCCAGTAATTCGCCCTTGTTGGTATTCAGCATAATTTTTTCCAAAACTAGCGCCGGGTGAACCACTTAGAGTTAATTGCAGAGGTGATTGATGTAAAAACTTTTTATCTTCACCTACTAAAAAAATTAAATGGCGAGTATAAATTTTAAATTTAAGTTTATCAGCTAAAAACTCTTCTTTGTAATCTTTGTAAGTACCTAGTCTGATCTTGGTTTCCCGATCTTGCACAGATAATGGACCACGACGCACTATAACTAATCGAGGCGTAGTAGTAATAAATATTGTGTCTACTTCTCCAGAACTAAATTCATGCTCTACCTGTTGCCAGTTATCATCTGGTTTAAACCCAACAGATTGGGCATTATCAAGTTTAATCGCTAAACCATAACTCTGTAACCCGTCCGAACCATAGCGAGGATTGATGATTAAACCCCAGGGGATCATTTGGGAAGGTGGGGCGTTAAATTTTTCGTCTTCAAAGTCGAATTTAGCAGATGCTTTCATGATTTTAGAATATCAGTGTGTTTAGTCTTATAGTCTATCTTTTGTACCATATTTTGTACCACCTATCATCAGATATTAGGCATATTTTGAATTAGATGATCACAATTTCTGTCTAGTCAGTGGCAATTAGGTATAATTATTGCATGAGTGAAATAAGAGGAAATAAACCACGTTCGCGGAGCGTCCCGGAGGGATATAGGGACGAAGAGACGAAGGAAGAAGGAAGAAGGAAGAAGGTTAATTGACATTAGTTAACTTTTTTGTATCGGTTGATTTATGAGGTGAAGTAGCACTTCATTTTAATTTGGGAAAAAGTCAGATTTGATCACAAGATGAATATCAAAAGGACATTGAACAGGAAATACAGTCAGAGATAAACCAGTTTCTGATGATGCTAAATCTCTGGCTTTTTGATAACATTCATCAAATATTTCTAAAAAATAATTATTTAAGCTGGGACTATTGGCAAAATCATCTTCTAATCGGTTACGATGTTCCTTAATGGTTGTCCGCCAAATATTTGTGCGTTTATCTGGTTGATATTGCCATTTTAACAGGTGCATTAATAATATTCGTAAGTTACTTTTAACTGATTTTTTATCATTATTACCCATAGTTTCTACTTCGGAAATCAGATTCTCAATATCTAATTCATCAAATCTTTTTTGTTGTAATAATTCAATAGTTGATTCAACCCATAAATTAAAATCTTCGTCATAGAGAAAAGGGCATAAAGTTTGCATAAATACCTCTTACTCCTCAAAATAAAATTAGTGTTAGGGTAATTGATGAATTACCCTAATTATTGTCTAAATTATAACGCCCCGGCGGCAGTTTTATCAAGAACGCTATTACTTAAATGTCCGGTAATATTCATGGCTTGCAGCACTGGATAACCTTGAATACCATCAGGATAATCAATGACACTCACAGCCCCATTACCTTGACGGAAATTCCAGAAATTCTCATTGGATAAACCGAGAATATGGCACAACAAGGTTTTATTAGTGGCATCATGGGCTACTACTAATCCTAGTTGTAATGGCTGCGCTTGAGCATTTTTAACTATGGTATTCCAATCGGCAACACTACGTTTTTTTACTTGTTCTAAATTTTCCCCTTCTGGCATTTGCACTTCGGCGGGTATTGTCCGCCAACTTTCTAATTCTCCAGGAAATTCTTGCTCAATTTCTGATTCAAATTTTCCTTCCCAAAGTCCATGACTAATTTCTCTT
The DNA here is from genome assembly GCA_017355425.1 of Dolichospermum sp. DET69. Taxonomy (NCBI): domain Bacteria; kingdom Bacillati; phylum Cyanobacteriota; class Cyanophyceae; order Nostocales; family Aphanizomenonaceae; genus Dolichospermum; species Dolichospermum sp. DET69. The sequence continues at coordinate 1,441,271 of CP070233.1, read as the reverse complement.
AAACCATCAAATAATTCTAGTTTTAAACTAGCATGATACTTTAAGATAATTTCCGCTGTTTCTTTGGGACGGGACATGGTGCTACTAACAGCAAAGTCAATATTTACGTCTTTGAGAAATTCTGCGGCTTTTCCGGCTTGGTTTCTGCCATTATCATTAAGGGGAATATCAATTTGTCCTTGAAACTTACCTTGACGATTCCATTCAGTTTCACCGTGACGGACTAATAATAATCTTACCCCTTGATGACCAGGACGCAAGGAAGGAAAAGTTTCACCCAGATGTTGGGTTTGATTCATGGATTCTAACTGCACTGGTTCACCTAAACCACCTGCAAAATTCAAGATACTAATTCCACAGTTAGATTGTTGTAAACAATGGTAGCGACTGGGGGAAATTCCCAAAGCTGTGCTAATTAAGGCGCGATTAATGCCATTATGACCAACAATCAGGATGGTTTCGCCTTGATGTTGGGAGAGAATTTCTTGCCAAAACTGTTTGGCTTGGGCATATAAAGCCAGTACGGGGAAATGTTCTTTAGTTCCTGATGCTTCATTGATAAGCATTCTGAATTCGTGGGGACGTTCTTTCCAGGTACTGTAATCTTCTGTAAACTTGTCTTTGACTTCACTTGTCGTCATTCCTACCCACAGGGGTAAATCAACTTCTACCAACTGTTCATCAATTTGAATAACCGCAGATTGTGCAGCTAATTGACTACCAATAATTTCGGCTGTTGATTTGGCTCGTTGGAGGGGACTACTATAAATAGCGTCAAATGCAATACTACTAAGGGCTTTACCTGATTGAATGGCATCATTACGACCTTTTTCGGTTAATGATGAGGCATCTGTCCGTCCTTGAATACGTTTTTCTATATTGTAGGTACTTTGACCATGACGCACGATGATCACACGGGTCATTTTTTGTCTTCCTTTATATCAAAGCCATAATTTTACTGCAAAATGTCTCAGGAAGAATAGGGAACAGGGAACAGGGAATAGGAAACAGGGAAAAAGAATTATTGAGGGCGGGGAAACCCCGCCCCTACAGGGTTTAAAATTTTAATATTTACCTGTGAATACTCGTTCTGCTGGGCCTGTCATGTAAATCCGGTTGTCAATTTCTGACCATTCAATTTCTAGGGGTCCACCTGGTAATTCGATAGTAGCAGTGCGATCGCATTTATCATTCAATACTCCCGCTACCAAGGATGCACAAGCCCCTGTCCCACAAGCTAAGGTAATTCCTGCCCCCCGTTCCCAAACTCGCATTTTCAAATAGTTACGATTGACTATTTCCATAAATTCGGTGTTGGTTTTTTTGGGAAATACGGGATGATTTTCAAATTGGGAGCCAATGTTTTCTAAATCAATGGCTGCGACATCTTCGACAAAGGTAATACAGTGGGGATTTCCCATGCTCACACAGGTAACATCCCAGGTTTTTCCAGCTACTTCTAAGGGTTGATTAATAACTTGAAATTCACTAGGTGCTAAAGTTGTAGGAATTTCTCCTGCTAATAATCGGGGTTCACCCATATCTACTTTTACTTGACCTTCATCTGTGAGTTGGGGTGTAATTACACCTGCTAAAGTATGAATACGATATTTATCTTTGGTGCGGGCAATGCCTTCTAATTCTGTCAAAAATACCGCTAAACAGCGAATTCCATTACCACACATTTCTGGTTCTGAACCGTCGGAGTTAAAAATCCGCATGGTGTAATCCGTGCCATTTTGTCCAGGAAGTGCGAAAATAACACCGTCTGCTCCAATACCAAAATGGCGATCGCACCACTGAACTGCTTGTGCGGGTGTCAATACTGGTGTCAATGAGGAACGGTTATCAATGAGGATAAAATCATTACCGAGTCCGTGGTACTTAGTAAATTCGATTGCCATTTTGCTTTGTTCAAATAATTTATCAAAGATTCATTAATTTTATTCAAAAACTGGGGAATTAATCATTTTTTAATGAGCCACCAAACACCAACTACTAATCAAAAAATGGCAAGTAATCAATTTGATACGTCACTACCTAGCACTCGTCAAGTGCAAAGGTGTATTAAAGAAAAAGTAATGGTCGAATTTAAGTTAATGACTGGTGATTTGATCACAGGTCGTGTATTTTGGCAAGACCATAATTGTATATGTATTTTTGATGGTAATAATGAGCAAATTACAGTTTGGAAACAAGCGATCGCTTACATAAAACCATTAGGTGATATGGTAGCTGAAAGAGGTTAGTATTGAAGTTGGGGCTGTAGAATAGTTATATCCCCGACTTCTTAAAGAAATTAGGATATGAACTCAACTACCCCTGAGCAAGATTTTTATGCTTGGACACAAGAACAAGCACAGTTGTTAAGAACAGGAAAGTTAATGAAATAGACGCACCCTACAAGGGATAAAATTCACTTTACATATTTGGGGAATAGTCAGATAGCTTCTAGAATACAGCGGTTTTTGCTCTTATGAGGTACATCTTAGCCCCCTCATCGCTTGCGGGGAGGGGGTTGGGGGTGGGGTTTTTGTACCTCATAACACCGGGAAGATTAATTTTAATAACCTTCATGAATTGATTTACACTCCCAAAAAAGCCCAGGTCCGACGGTCAAAATTTGCTCAGTTGGCATGAACAATTCCCAATAAGTAAGCCCAGAATCATCGTGTAAATCTGGTTCTAAAGTCAGTTGATAATCACCCTCAAAGCACAAAGTTATATTAATATTATTATCAGCATCAATCATCAGATTAATCAATTTTTTATTTTCCAATTGCTGTAAATATAGTTTTGCATTATCTATATTATTTTCTAGCAGTGAAGAAATTAAGACTTGATTTCCTTGCTTTAAAATCCAAGGTGTTGCTTTTGTGCCAAATTGCCAACTTCCTTTGCATAAATGCGCTAATTTAGGATGAGTATAGGCAGACATTTTACCAAAATCTAACCGTAATTCATCACCATAACTAAATCTAATCTGATGACAAATTTCCCCAATAATTGGTTTGGTAATTACTGGAATAATTTGATTTAAATTTGGTTGTAAATTTGCAAGAGATGTTTTAGATTTCATGATTAATATCCTCTAAAAATTCCTTAGCTTTCTGACGAAGTTCACCATAAGTAAAATCGCCTCTATCATTTAAAGTTCCACCATAACCATTTCTTTTTTCTTCTTCAAGAAAGATACCAAAAGCATTTCTTAATTCGGCTGACATACGAAACTCCTTAGAGATTGAGTCAACCTGTTTAAGATCATATTTTTTGCCCATAAATAGATAAAAGCCGGAATTATTGGCACTATCGTTACTTAATAGTGATTTTTCCCTCGGCAAATTCCACTAAAGCTGTTAATTCATCATCTGATCCTACCACTAATAAGCGATCGCCTAAAAGAAATGTAGTTTGACTATCAGGATAATCAATTTCTTCCCCATTGACGCGACGAATAGCCATTAAACTCACCCCAGTTAAATAACGCATATTGACTTCCTCTAAAGTCATCCCAATCAAAGGTGAATTTGCTGGTAAGTCATACCAACGGCGATTCAGATCACGAGTAACTTTTTGTAAATATCGAGAAACTTCAGCAGCAGAACTTTCAGGGCGTAAATCCAAATAATGATCTTGGCGAATTTGCTGCATTTTCTGTTGTACTACTTCTGGTAATAAACCCACAGTAATTAAGAGATGAGTAGCCATTTCTAAACTAGCTTCAAATTCTGGCTGGACGACTTCCTTTGCCCCTAATTGATAAAGCAATTCAATATTTTTATCTTGGGTAGCACGGACAACTGTATCTAATTCTGGACATACTTCCAAAGCCCGTTTTAAACATAACCGAATACTGGCAGAATCAGGAAGAACAATCGCCATACCTTGGGCATGACTTACTCCGGCAGTTTCTAAAACATGAAGACTGACACCATTTCCATAAACATAAGGTATTCCTGCATCCCGTAACTGTTGAATACGACTTTCTGATTGATCAATAACTACTACAGGTAATTCATATTGTTGTAATAACTTGACTAAATTCTTTCCCAGTCGTCCATAACCACAAACTACAATATGATTTTTCTGGGGTAAATCTTCGGAAACATCACGAACTTGATCATCTACTAAATATGGTTTTAGCCAAGGCATAGATTCAGCAAAATCGAATAAAAATGGGACTAATCGCAAGATAAAAGGAGTCAGGATTAAAGTTACAGCAGTAGTTCCTAAAATTAGTAAATATATCCGCCGAGAAACCAAACCCAAAGCTTGACCTTCACTAGCGAGAACAAAGGAAAATTCCCCAATTTGCGCCAGTCCTAAACCAGTAATTAAAGCTGTTTTCAAAGGATAGCGGAATAACATTACTAAAGGAGTAATAATTAAAAACTTACCCACAAAAACTAAAGCGACTAATCCGAGAATTAATTCCAGATTTTGCCACAAAAATACTGGGTCAATTAACATCCCAATGGCAACAAAAAATAAACTAGCAAATATATCCCGCAGAGGTTCAACAATAGTCAAAGTTTCATCAGCATATTCCACTTCAGAAATCATTAAACCGGCGACAAATGCCCCCATTTCAATAGATAGTCCTAAAGATTCTGTAAATAGGGCAATTCCTAAACAGATCGTAACTACGCCTAATAAAAATAACTCTTTGCTTTCCGTACTGGCGAATAATCTTAGTAAAGGGGGAATTAACCAAATCCCCGCCACAACTGCCCCAGCCGCAAATAAACCAATTTTCAGCAATGCCATTAGCACAGCGATACCAATGACTTCTCCTGGTTCATGAAGGGCTGGTAATACAGCTAACATTAATCCCAAAGCCAAATCCTGGACAACCAGAATCCCCAGCATTACCTGTCCGTGGGGTGTTTCCGTCTCATTGCGTTCCATGAGGCATTTAAGAACCACAGCAGTGGAAGACAAAGACAAAATCGAACCCAAAAATACACCTTTAGCGGGTAAAGTTCCCCAAGCACCGGTGACACCGCACACCAAGACAGTGATCAGAATAGTGAGGATAATTTGTAAAGTACCACCTCCCAGGGCGATCGCTTTCACTTTCTTGAGTTCCGTCAAAGAAAACTCTACACCTAAAGCAAACAACAAGAACGCCACACCAAACTGAGCCAAGGTTTCCACTTGGATAAGTTCTTTAATCAGCCTCAGCCCAGAGGGACCAACAACCATACCACCGATAAGATATCCCAGTAAAACGGGTTGTTTTAACAGTGCAGCTAATAATCCACCACCAGCGGCGACAGCAAACACCAAAACTAAGTCAACAATTAAGCGAAAATCTTCTTGCACTAACTTTAAAAACTATGAAGAACCATATAGATTCAGCATACAAAGTTTTATCTGTTTGCGGGGAGGGTTAGGATACACAGATTGACACTCTCAGGGCTAAAGCCGCTGAGATTCTTGGTTCAACGAGTCCACTTAGCTTAGACCCCTTGCGGTATCTAAGTCAGAGGTGGTTCTCTCCCCAAGCGTTAACTTTCCTCCTGCCCGGAGGTAGTTGCATTGCTGCAAATTTTGATTGAATTTAAATCCTGTGTCGTCTAGCTCCCATGAAGATTTTACCTATTCGGAGGGCAGTCACTAGAACTATGGAATAGAACCCCATATCTTCAATTGTCAAGGTACAGATTGCCATTAGGCAGCTAGGTTTTTAGACAGGTTGATTACCGTTCCTGTTGTGAACAGTGTAACACCATTAAGTACAAAGGCGATAACTCTTTACGTACTTTAACCAATCTTTACAAAAAGAAAAACTCTATGCGGTTAAAACCGCACGAGTCGCTTATATCTCAGGTCTAAAGACACTGAGTTTTACGCTTACCGGATGCTCTTATAAAAAATTTGGATGATTAGAAACCATTGTAGGGTGCGTTAGAACGAAGTTCGTAACGCACCTTGATAGATTAAGATGGTGCGTTACGCTATCGCTAACACACCCTAGGAATTATGAACCCTGTGTCCAATATCTCTGCGGTAATACATTTGAGCAAATTGAATATTTTCTATACCTGCATAAGCTTGAGCGATCGCTTGCTGAAAATTCTCACCTAAGCCTGTCACATTTAACACCCTACCGCCATTGGTCACAATTTCTTGGGCTGCATTTAACTTTGTCCCTGCATGAAACACAGTCGCCCCAGTTGTCTCTGCTGCGGCAAAACCAGTAATTACCTCACCCTTGCTATACTCTCCCGGATAACCACCAGCAGCAGCTACCACCGTCGCCGCAGCCCCTTGTTTCCAAGCAATAGGGGGCATATCGCCTAACCGCTGTTCTATGCAAGCTAAGATCAAATCTTCCAACGGTGTTTCTAGCATTGGTAAAATCACCTGTGTTTCTGGATCACCAAAGCGACAGTTGAATTCTAAAACGCGAAAATCACCATCAGGTGAAATCATTAACCCAGCATACAAAATACCTCGATAGTCAATCCCCCTAGCACGTAAAGCTGTGATAGTTCTTTCTAATACTTCTGTTTGTACCCGTGCCATTAATTCCGGTGTGGCAATAGGGGCAGGAGCATAAGCACCCATACCTCCTGTATTGTCTCCGGTATCACCTTCGCCAACCCGTTTATGATCTTGAGCGGGTAACAATGGACGAATGGTTAAACCATCAGTTAAAGCTAAAACAGATACTTCTTGTCCCACTAAACATTCTTCAATGACAACGGAACTACCAGCAGATCCAAATTGTCCTTGAAAAATTGCCTCAATTGCTGCTTCAGCTTGGGCAATGGTTTCGGCAACTGTAACACCTTTACCAGCAGCTAAACCATCAGCCTTTATCACAATTGGCACGCCCTCGGATTTGATGTAGGCTTTTGCTGGTGTTGATTCTGTAAATACCGCAGCTTTGGCTGTGGGAACTCCCGCTTCTGCCATTAAGGTTTTAGCCCAGGCTTTACTTGCTTCTATTTGCGCCCCTTCCTTATTTGGACCAAATACCATTAAGCCTTGATTTTGCAGATAATCAGTAATTCCCTGAGCTAAAGGTACTTCTGGACCAACAATTACTAGAGGAATATCATTCTTTACCGCATATTCGCTAATACCAGCAAAATCATCCACTGCTAAGGGCAAGTTTTCACAACCGGGCATAGTTGCAGTACCACCATTACCTGGCACACAGACCACTTGCTCGATTTTATCAGATTGCAGCAATTTCCACGCTAGAGCGTGTTCTCGTCCCCCATTCCCGATAACTAAAACTTTCACTTATTTCCTCGCGCGTAATCAAGCAAAACGAGAATATATGATACCATCTTCAATTGTCCAAGCTGTTAATCTGGCTAGATTTAAGGTTTGTTTGTGTACCGAAAGAGCGAACTGCTTGCAGCAGCACTTCGCTATCGCACAACTATAATCTAATAATATGCTCTTAGTTTTATTAAATAATATAATGGCTTAATGATAAGCTTGAATTATATAAAATCAAGAATACTTTTGATATTTATAACTTTTAGCAATTTGCCTTTATATTTCCTTAATAATTAATTGAGAATCTTTTCTATTTATCAACGAGGTTGCAATACTTTCCGCGATTTGCTATAATTTCAGAGAATTTCACAATTGGGTTACTATTGTCAATTTTGGATCTTTCAAAAGATGTTAGTCTCAAACCCTTTATAGATAGTAGTTTCAGAAATTAATTTCCCAGGCTAATACAAAACTTTACAAAATTAATAGCTATTTCTTCAACAATTTTAGCCATAAATTTGCTCAGAAATGATCTAATTTGAGCGATCGCAAAAATTCCCTATTGACAAATTGACAAATAAGTGATAGATAACTTGTCACCTGTTAAGGGGTTTAGCACTGCTAAACCCTTACATATCGCATCAATTACAGGATGGTTTAATGCTGATGTAGAGACGTTTCATAAAACGTCCCTACATGATTTTTGGGAGATATCTAGAAACTAAACCCAACTAACAATAAAGTCTTGGTTAGTGAGATTTAGTCCTGGGGAAAGTTGAGCTAATGCTACCTGTGAACCAGAACCCAAAGCATCAGCATCAAAATAGACGATACCATTACTATTATTATAGATAATGCTATTAGTCCAAGAATTGGCACTTGTACCCATAGAAAATACACTGGGAGCTAGTGCATTACTTACCCCGTCTGTCCACACCAGAGAATTAAAGCCAGTTCCAAACAATTCTATCTTGTCTCCTTGTGTCTTAGAAAAGTCGGTGATGGTGTCCATGCCTTCGGTGGGAGAATTAAACCTGAACCTGTCTGCACCAAGTCCACCTGTCAGAGTGTCCTGTCCTCCTAATCCCAAGAAGGTGTCATTTCCAGAACCTCCGACTAGGTTATTATTGGTTGCATCTCCGGTTAAGGTTAATGGTCCAGCCGTATCATCATTAGTAATAGTTCCCGTCACGGCTGTAGTTGTACCAATGGTATAACCTGTTCCTGTAGCTAGAGTTAAAGCCACGGTTTCATTACTTTCCACAGTGGTATCTGCTGTGGGGTCAATAGTCAGAGTTTTCGTACTACTTCCAGCAGCAAAGGTAATAGTTCCGGTGGTAGCGGTGAAACCGGCTGCACCTATTTGAGTATAGTCATTATTGAATGTGGCTGTACCCGCAACGCCATAGTTAACGGTCAAGGCGTTGGCTGTCGTTCCTGTGCGGGTAAACGTGTAGATGAGATTGGTTGTACCGTCTTCAGTGACGCTACTGGGTGATACGGCTAGGGTAATGGTGGGAGAAGCAACAACATCATCATTAGTAATCGTTCCCGTGACGGCTGTAGTTGTACCAACGGTGTAACCTGTTCCTGTAGCTAGAGTCACAGCCACAGTTTCATCAGTTTCTACAGTGGTATCTGCTGTGGGGTCAATAGTCAGAGTTTTTGTACTACTTCCAGCAGCAAAGGTAATACTGCCAGTGGTAGCCGCAAAACTTGTCGCACCTATTTGGCTGTAGTCGGTGTTGAATGTGGCTGTACCCGCAACGCCATAGTTAACGGTTAAAGCGTTTGTGGTAGTTCCTGTACGGGTGAATGTGTAAATGAGATTGGTTGTACCATCTTCAGTGACGCTACTGGGAGATACGGCTAGGGTAATGGTGGGAGAAGCAACAACATCATCATTAGTAATCGTTCCCGTGACGGCTGTAGTTGTACCAACGGTGTAACCTGTTCCTGTAGCTAGAGTCACAGCCACAATTTCATTACCTTCCACAGTGGTATCTGCTGTGGGGTCAATAGTCAGAGTTTTTGCACTACTTCCGGCTGCAAAGGTAATAGTTCCGGTGGTAGCGGTGAAACTGGCTGCACCTATTTGAGTATAGTCATTATTAAATGTGGCTGTACCCGCAACGCCATAGTTAACGGTCAAGGCGTTGGCTGTCGTTCCTGTGCGGGTAAACGTGTAGATGAGATTGGTTGTACCGTCTTCAGTGACGCTACTGGGTGATACGGCTAGGGTAATGGTGGGAGAAGCAACAACATCATCATTAGTAATAGTTCCCGTCACGGCTGTGGTTGTACCAACGGTGTAACCTGTGCCTGTAGCTAGAGTTAAAGCAACGGTTTCATCACTTTCAACGGTGGTATCGGCTGTGGGGTCAATAGTTAAAGTGGCTGTATTTGCACCCGCCGCAAAGGTAATAGTTTTTCCTGTTCCTGGTGTTGCTCCTGTATAGTCGCTACTATCTGCTGTCCCAGTGATGCCATAGTTAACGGTCAAGGCGTTGGTTGTCGCTCCGGTGCGGGTGAAGGTGTAAATGAGGTTGGCTGTACCATCTTCAGTGACGCTATTGGGTGATACGGCTAGGGTAATGCTAACATTACTATTAATTCCCAAGTTTGTCGCGGCAACATTGATTAAGGAATCAGGATTAGTTATGGGCAAATCTTGGGTGATTTCCCAGAAGAACGCACCACCGAGTCCTTGTTGTTTGACATAATCAGTTTTCCCCAAAATTGATTGGTTATTTTCATAGGTGCTAAACACCTTTGTTTGAGAACTATAAATATAGGGAACTTTGGCGCTATTATCCCAGAACGATTGATAGCCATTTGTCCCCAATCGATTATATAGTTCCTGATAGGTGAGATCAGTACCAGCCGTACCTGGCTGAAATAGTCCATTGTTGCTGCCGGCATTAACTCCAGTCCAGGTGTGTCCATAAAGTGGAGCGCCCAAGACAATATCTGTAGCTGGAACTCCAGCGCTCAGATAACGTTGAATTGCCCAATCAGTATTTAATTTAGCAGAATTATAAGTGTTATCATTTGTACTCTTGTACAAAGCTGACTGATGATTGGTGGAAGCTTCCCAAGGTCCGTGGTAGTCATAACTCATGACATTGATAAAGTCCACATAATCAGAAGTTGCTTTCAAATCTTGTGGGCTGAAATCATAGGGGTTTGCTCCATAATCAGATGCGGACAAATGGTAAGGAGACGCAGAAAAAGCTGTAGTTAGGAGATATTGCTTGCCATCATTTTGAGATGCTTGATTTATTTGTTGCCGCAATTGTGCCAGCAATTGAATGTAATTATTATCCTCGTTTGCTTGAGGAAATTCCCAGTCAATATCTATGCCATCAAATCCATTAGTCTTCATCAATTGGATAGCAGACTGAGTGAAGTTTGCTCTAGACTGCACTGTAGCAGCCGCAGCAGAGAAATCGAACTCGTTTGCTCCACCAATAGAAATGAGGATTTTCAGGTTGGGATTTTGAGCCTTAATTTGTTGAAGCTTGCTGATATCATTGTAGCCATCTCCATCATTAGGTAGTGTAACATTACCTTGTGTATTAACATCTGCAAAAGAGTAGAATAAATGTGTTAATTTATTAAATGGGGTGGTGGTGAGAGTGGAGGAATTAAGATTCCAAGAGCCTATATATCCACCTAGAATATAATTTGGTAAAACAGAAGTATAAGCCTCCATTGCCTGAACCTGTAAAGCCAGAGGCGCTTCAATTAATCCAGTCGCATATTCTAACAGCCAGTCTCCACCTAATGCCGCACTACCAGTCAGGTCATCAGATGCAGCTACATCAGCCCCAGTCAACTGACTTATTTGCTGGACAAAAGCTTTACCTACAAATCCCTGAGCCACATCACAACCATACAGCAGAATGTCTCCTGTAGAGGTGAGAGATTGACCCCACTGCTGCAATTGTGAACTATAGCTATTGAGGTTTGCTGAGTTCAACTGAGTTGAACCAAGGGATAAACTACCCTCTCCACCGTGAGAAATAATCTGAACACTATCAATATCTGTCAGTGCTGCTAATTTATCGGTAATTTGCCTAATGCCGTCCCGTCTGGGGTCAAGAATAAACACGAGTGAGCCAGGTTCGACACCATTAACTAAATTCTGCCAGTCTGTAACATTGGGATCAATGAAAACGACGGTTTTGATGGATTTTGCCATGATAACTCTGTATTAATTAAATAGTTGATTTTTCTAATCTACCAAACCATGTACTAACTTCCGTACTGAGAAACACTGATTTCATCTGACTTCATCTGAGTTGAGAGCTAATTTTGACCTAAGTACAAAACAACCATGTCATCTATCTAAAGATAGATTTACATGGCGCACTGATCATGAGAAGATATCACCCATAACATCTGAAATTTAGCCAAATCTTCCGGAAAGACTGGATTATTGCTACCATTAGGTAAATTATTATTTATATAATGTCAAAGTCATTGAAAGTAAGTCATTGAAAGTAAGTCATGACTGTATTAAAAAAGTTAATATAGCACTCACACGCAATGGCTACCCCAACCAAAGAGCCTTAGCTCATGATACCGGATTATCTTTAGCTACAATTAGCAACTTCCTGACTGGTAAACCTGTTAGTTATGCAACCTTTGAAGAACTATGTCGGCGATTAAATCTAGATTGGCAAGAAATTACTACCAGTGCTGAAGTAATATTTACCCCCCCCCCCGCATACGCACAAATACGCAAAAAAAAACCAAATTTAAATCAATTCCCAGACTGGGGAACTGCAATTGATATTTCAGCATTTTACGGATATAGCCAAGAACTGACACAATTGCAGTCATGGATTTTACAAGATGGTTGTCGCTTACTAGGATTATTCGGTATAGGTGGAGTTGGGAAAACAACCTTAGCTACTCAACTAGCAAAACAAATTCAGAATCAATTTAATTACGTTTTTTGGCGTTCAGTACCGACAGTTCCATGTTTTGATAGTATGATGACTGACTTGTTATCTTTATTCTCCCATCACAAAGAAAACAAACTCAATATCAATCAAATTATCTATTATTTGCGTACCCATCGTTGTCTGATTATTTTGGATCATGTAGATATTGATCATCTAAAATATATGCAATTCATCAAAATAATTGCTGAAACCTATCATCAAAGTTGTGTGATTTTCACCAGTCGAGAACAACATCAAGAATTCACTTTTTTAGAATATTGGCTATCATCAGTACGTTGTTTAAAGTTGTCTAATTCCTCAGAAATAGCCTTGTCTCTGATAGAATCACAACCACTAAGGGGAACTGATCAAGAAAAACATGATTTATGTAATTTCTGTAATAATAATCCTTTGAAAGTTAAACAAATAATTGTTTCTATAATTCATTTATATAATGGGGATATTGGTAAGTTTTTAGCAGAAAATACATCATAGGTAGGCAAGGAAAATTAATTATATAAAAGATTTGGATTTAATGTAGGGGTAGCGCCCCCGTGGCTACCCGCGCCCCCGTGCCTACCACAGTATTTGGGGCAACCACAGGGGGTTTGCCCCTACATTAGGTGTAGAGTTTATTAAATAGGGATGTCTAAAAAATCAGTATTTACAAAATTTAACAACATGAATGGTAAATTAATTGTATTTGAAGGGGTGGAGGGTTGTGGTAAAACTACTCAGATACAACTGTGTTCTCAATGGTTAGAAAGTTTAAATATATCCGTGGTGCTGACTCGTGAACCGGGGGGAACAGAGTTAGGAAAGGATTTGCGGAGGTTATTGTTGGAAAAGTCACCAAACAAGCCAGTGGGGGAAGTGACGGAATTACTATTATATGCAGCAGATAGGGCGCAACATATTGAAGAGGAATTAAAACCGAATTTAGCCACAGGTAAATATATTCTATGCGATCGCTATACTGATTCTACTATCGCCTATCAGGGTTATGGCAGAGGTTTAAATATGAGTATAATTAATCAACTTAATCAGATTGCTACTGGGGGTTTGGAAAGTGATTTAACTATTTGGTTAGATGTGGATGTGGAGGTAGGGTTATCGCGCAAACGTGGACAAGCGACACTAGACCGAATTGAACAGGAAACAATAGCTTTTCATCGGCGAGTACAGGAGGGATATACGGAGTTAGCCGGATCTTATCCATCTCGGATTATGCGAGTAGATGGTACTAGCAGTCAAGATATTGTCCAAAAAAGTATCCAGGAAATTTTATGGAAACGCCTGTTTCTATTAGCTAATTAGCAATTACTTATCAATCTTAAAGAACCCCACCCCCGTTTTACTAACGTAAAACTTCCCCTCCCCTCATGAGGGGAGGGGATTGAGGGGTGGGGTCAAATGCTTGTGGAATAACAGTTTAATTTTAATTATGTTTTCGCCATTAGTTGGACAACAGCAAGCAGTCGAATTATTAACGCAATCAGTTAAACAAAACCGAGTTGCACCAGCTTATATGTTTGTAGGTGCAGATGGTGTGGGCAGAAGTTTGGCAGCCAGGTGTTTTATTGAATTACTTTTTTCTAGTTCTGTAAAACCTGATCAAATTCCTATTTTACAAAATCGGATTCGCCAAAGAAATCATCCGGCTTTATTGTGGGTAGAACCAACTTATCAATATCAAGGACAAAGACTCACCCCAGCAGAAGCAGCAGAAAAGGGAGTTAAACGCAAAGCACCACCAGTAATTCGTTTAGAACAAATTCGAGAAATTACGCAATTTCTTTCCCGTCCACCGTTGGAAGCATTGAGAAATGTCATAGTTTTAGAACAAGCGGAAACAATGGCTGAATCTGCGGCCAATGCCTTGTTAAAAACCTTAGAAGAACCAGGAAGAGCAACGTTAATTTTAATTGTTCCTTCACCGGAATCTGTGTTACCAACTTTAGTATCTCGTTGTCAAAAAGTTCCTTTTTATCGGTTAGATACTGCCGCTATGAATCAGGTATTGACGCAAACAGGAAATGCCGAGATTTTGCAACATCCAGAAGTTCTAAATATCGCCGCAGGTAGTCCAGGAAATGCGATTTTATCTTATCAACAATTACAAAATATTCCCAGTGAGTTTATAGCACAGGTGAAGAAAACGCCAACATCTTACCGTCAGGCTTTAGAATTAGCCAAGAAAATTGATAAGGAATTAGATAGTGAAGCCCAATTATGGTTAATTGATTATTTGCAACAATACTATTGGCAACAAATACATGAACCAAAAATTATTCAACAATTGGAAAAAACTCGGAAACATTTACTTTGTTATGCCCAACCTCGCTTAGTTTGGGAATGTACATTTTTAGCTTTGTTTAAGATATCGCAAATATCGTATTAAAATTTTGATGCCAGTGCGTTACGAACTTCGTTCTAACACACCCTACGATACTATTTTGTGATTTAATCAGGATTACAACGAATTTCTATCATAAATCCATCGGGGTCATAAAAGTAAACTCCTCTACCTGTAGGACGGGTAAGCGGTCCATAAGCAATGACTAGATTATTTTCCTTGATAACAGCTACAGCTTGATCAAAGAATTGGGGATTAATATCAAATGCCAAATGATATGCTCTTGTAAATGACTTACTAGGATTGGGATCTGGTGGTAATAATTCTGGTTCTCCAAATAAGTCTATAATTGTGCCATCAGGAGTGACGAAATTAGCGACTTTACCCACAGCAACGAGTTCTTTTAATGTTTCTGGTATTTCTTTCCCTGTGAGTTCGTGTAAGCCTAAAATATGACCGTAAAAATGGCGAGAGGCTTGCATATCAGCAACATTGAAAGCGATATGATGGACTTTGCATAAATAGCCAGTAGGAATGGTTTTGTTATTCATATTTAATAATTGAGAATTTTTAATCCGATTACCTTAACCAAGAGAAGGTAATCGGTAAGGAAAGAATCCCACTAATTACCAATTACCTCTTAATACTTCCGTTCCTTTGGTTCAAACATTGTAATTGTCACCGGACGATATTGAATATCAATTCCCTCTAGGGAATAATAAGCCATTGTATGTTTCAAGAACTTGTTATCATCCCTTCCAGAAAAATCTTCTCTAAAGTGAGCGCCGCGACTTTCTTGACGATTCAGGGCTGAAGCTAAAATTGTTTGTCCTACTACCATTAAACTTTGTAATTCCAAAGCTTCAACTAATTCTGTATTCCAGCTAGTTCCTTTGTCATCTAAATATATTTGTGAAGATTTTTGTTGTAATTCGGCAATTTTCTCCAATCCTTGACTCATTAATTCTTGAGTGCGGAAAACGCCACAATATTCAGTCATATTATCTTGGAAAGATTGACGAATTTGATTAATTCGATATTGTCCTGGTTGTTCTATTAAAGTTTGAATTTGTTGCTCGGCTTCCTTGATATATCGTGTTTCATCTATTGATGGTAATTGACGATTTTGGACATAATGAGCGATCGCCGCCCCAGTTCTTTTGCCATAAACAACACATTCCAACAGCGAGTTACTACCGAGACGATTCGCCCCATGCACAGACACACAAGAAGTTTCTCCAGCCGCAAAAAAGCCCTCCACAAAACCATCATTACTATTGCGGACTTTACCATCAGTATTCACAGGAATACCACCCATACAATAATGAATAGTAGGACACACGGGCATGGGTTCAGTCACCGCATCCACACCGACGAGACGATGGGCTTCTTCCCAGCAGAAAGGCACACGACTCATGATTTTTTCCTTACCCATGTGACGTAAATCCAGATAAACACAAGGACCACCCGCACTACCATCTTTATTTACACCTCGACCAGCTCGAACTTCCAGAGCGATCGCCCTTGAGGTAATATCACGAGGGGCTAATTCCATGCGACTGGGGGCATAATTGGCCATAAAGCGATCGCCCTCGGAATTAATTAAATAAGCCCCTTCCCCGCGCACAGCCTCAGAAATCAGCACTCCTACAGGATACAACCCCGTCGGATGAAACTGCACAAATTCCATATCCTGCAAAGGTAAACCAGCCAAAGCCGTCATCGCCAAACCGTCACCAGTGGAAGCATAATCATTGGAAGTCCTGTTATAAACCCGACCATAGCCCCCAGTGGCGAACATTACAGCCTTTGCCCGTAACACCTCAATATGTCCATCCAAGAGATGAAACATCACCACACCCTTAGCCTGACCATCTTCTAAAATCAGGCGCATTACATACCATTCTTCGTAAATCTGCACACCATAACGGCGGAGATTGTTTACCAACTCATGTAAAATTGCATGACCAGTTTTATCAGCAGCGTAACAAGTGCGGTTGTGAGAATGTCCACCAAAAGCCCGTTGAGCAATGCGACCATCAGGTAAACGGGAAAATAACACCCCCAGATGTTCTAAATCAATCACCACCTCCGGCGCTTCTTGAGTCAAAATTGCTACTGCATCTTGGTCAGCTAAATAATCAGAACCCTTAACCGTATCAAAAGCGTGTGCTTCCCAACTATCCTGATCATCAACATTTTTTAAAGAAGCCGCCATACCACCTTGAGCAGCCACAGAATGGGAGCGAATGGGGTGAGTTTTGGCAACCACCGCTACCTTTAAACTAGGATCAATCCGGGCAATTTCCAGCCCCGCTCGACATCCAGCCAAACCACCACCAACAATAATTACATCATGTTCTAGCATCGTTAACCACCGATTATAAAAAAATTCCCCGTCAATTCCTCACTCACGCGCATTCATCCCACGCTCCTAAGAGTGAGACGTGGGGCTTCTTGCTGTTAAGCTAAATTCCCCTTAGCTAGTTGCTTGGATGGGATTTTGTGGGGAAATATGAGTTTGTGTTGTTTCTGTCTGTGTTTTTGGCTCTACAGCATTGAGTTCAATATTGTTTAATAAAGTCGTCACAAAGGCAAAAAGTAAAAAAGGCAGAGATAAGAGGACAACAAGACCTACAGTAGCTAAAGCGTATACTGGTCTTTTTGCACCCATTAGTGCTAAAGCTGATGCCAAGCTAATGGTAATCGTAATTAACCAAACGATAATCTGACCGTAGATATCACCAAAAGTCAAGGTACAAACAAACCGATAGTTTTGAATATTATTTTGGTTCATTTTAATTTGAGTCAATTTTTTTCTATAATTTCTACCTTAAACCTATGTTTGTCTGAAGAACAATTTCTCAATATTTTGCCAAGGTTCGTAATATTACTTTACAAGTACATTAACCTAGAGAACTCGAAAAAATAAATTATCCAATATTGTGGGATGGGCATCCTGCCCGTCCTGGTACTATTAGTAGGCTATCAATCTGCATCAATAATCATTGCTCAAGATTTTTCAAAATTAGTAATATTAATGTATAAGTACAGTAATTTTCAGTTAGGACGTGCTGCTAATTCACCTCAACCTCAACCCTATTTCTGAAACTAATATCCCCGACTTCTTCAAGAATTTGGGGATTTTATGGACAGTTGTTTCAAAATGATGGGTAATCAACTATGATATAAAAGTACATGAAAATTCAAAAATCTTCATCTAAATGCTAAATGACCTCTCTAGTTCATCCAAAATTAAAGATTTCCTAACACAGAAAATTCTTTTAGGTAATGAGCCTAGTGCTGAATTAATAGTAATTATTACTATCTATTTTGTCCAAGGTATATTAACATTATCGCGTTTAGCCGTTAGCTTCTTTCTCAAAGATGAATTACTATTAAGTCCAGTACAAATGTCAGCAATTATCGGTATTGGCACAATACCTTGGATGATTAAGCCATTATATGGTTTTATCTCTGATAGTTTACCCTTATTTGGCTACCATAGAAAACCTTATATAGTTCTATCTGGAATTATCGGCTGTGCAGCTTGGGTATGTTTAGGAACAGTCGTTAATAATAGCTCAACAGCCACAATTATGATTATCCTTACTTTTCTATCTCTTGCTATTAGTGATGTGATAGTTGATTCTATTGTAGTTGAAAGAGCCAGAAGCGAATCAGAAGCTAAAATAGGTTCTTTACAATCTCTTTGCTGGGGTAGTTCAGCCGTTGGTGCATTGTGTACAGCTTATTTTAGCGGCTTACTTTTAGAATATTTTACCACTCGTACAGTATTTTTAATAACAGCATCATTTCCGCTAATTGTCTCATCTGTAGCTTGGTTCATTGCCGAACAACCTATTGATAAAGATGCTAAAAAAAGTAATAACATAAAAAATCAATTATTGCAAATCCGCCAAGCAATTACTCAAAAAGTAATTTGGTTACCAACATTATTTATATTTATTTGGCAAGCTACACCAAATGCTGATTCAGCATTTTTCTATTTTACAACCAATGAACTGCACTTTCAACCAGAATTTTTAGGGCGAGTTCGGTTAGTGACAAGTTTTGCTTCCTTGCTTGGAGTGTGGGCTTTTCAGCGTTATTTTAAAACAGTTCCTTTTAGAATTATATTTAGTTGGGGTATTTTTGTATCCACAGCTTTAGGAATGACAACCTTATTACTAGTAACTCACACCAACAGACTTTTAGGAATAGATGATCATTGGTTTAGTTTAGGTGATAGTTTGATTCTGACTGTGATTGGGAAAGTTGTATTTATGCCCGTACTGGTATTATCAACAAGGCTTTGTCCTCCCGGTATAGAAGCCACATTCTTTGCTGTATTGATGTCTGTCATGAATTTCGGAGGAACAGTTTCCTACTGGATAGGATCTTTGATGATGAAATGGTTAGGAATCACAGAATATCAATTTGATTCATTGTGGTTATTAATCATTATTACCAACTGTACCTCTCTGATCCCCATTCTATTCATTAAATGGCTACCAGATGCTCAAGTTGATATTGATAATAATGTAGTTAGTTGATAAATAATATATTATATATGTTAAAATTATATTAGATACCAAACTTCTTAAATAAGTCGGGTATCTGTGTGATATATTCCTTGATAATCCCAAAAAATGCAAATATTAGAAAAGTCTTATACCCTTAAAGATTGGCAAGGGGGATATGAATCCCTTACTCAAGAATTTGATTATTGGATTGATGATATAGAAGGAGAAATTCCCCTAGAATTAGCAGGAACATTATTTAGAAATGGTCCCGGTTTATTAGATATAAATAAGCAAAGATTTCATCATCCTTTTGATGGTGACGGGATGATTAGCCGGATTACATTTACCAATGGCCGCGCCCATTTTCGTAACCGGTTTGTACAGACGGAAGGTTATTTAGCAGAAAAGAAAGCAGGTAAAATCCTTTATCGTGGTGTTTTTGGAACTCAAAAACCAGGTGGTTGGTTAGCTAATATTTTTGATTTCAAAATTAAACATATTGCTAATACAAATGTTATTTATTGGGGTAAAAAACTCCTAGCATTATGGGAAGCAGCAGAACCTTATGTACTTAATCCCCAGACTTTAGAAACATTAGGAAATGAATATTTCAATGGTGTTTTATCTAAAGGAGAAGCCTTTAGCGCTCATCCTCGAATTGATCCCAATGGCACATTAGTTAACTTTGCTATTAAACCAGGACTATCAACGACAATTACCATATTTGAATTGAACACAAATGGGGAAATTATTAAAAAACAAAATCATAGCATTCCTGGTTTTTGCTTCATTCATGATTTTGTGATTACAGAAAATTACTGTATCTTCTTTCAAAATCCTGTTAATTTTAATCCCATACCTTTTGCCTTAGGAATATCCAGCGCAGGTCAATGTATTAAATTTCAAAAAGATCAACCTACAAAAATCATCATTATTCCTCGCATAGCAAAAAGCGTAAATGAAAAAGTTCAAGTTTTAGAAACCGAAGCAGGTTTTATTTTTCATCATGTTAATGCTTTTGAGGTTGAAAATGAAATCATCATTGATTCAATTTGCTATAAATCATTAACAGAAGTTGAGCCAAATACCGATTATCGAGAAACTGACTTTGATGCTAATTCTCCCGGACAACTTTGGCGGTTTCATCTTAATTTAGAAACAAATCAAGTCCAAAATCAGTTAATAGATCATCGAGCTTGTGAATTTCCGACTATTCACCCGAATAATGTCGGTAAATCATATCGTTATCTATACGTTGCTGCGGCTGATCACGCAACGGGTAATGCACCCTTACAAACAATTCTCAAAGTTGATTTAGAATCACAAAACAGACAACTATGGAGTGCAGCACCACAAGGTTTTATCGGTGAACCAATTTTTGTTCCTCGCGCAAATTCTCAACAAGAAGATAATGGCTGGGTAATAGCTTTAGTTTATGATGCAGAATATCATCGTTCAGATGTCGTAATTTTAGATGCTGAAAATATTGAAAAAGGTGCAATTGCAAAACTACATCTTAAACATCATATTCCTTATGGTTTACATGGGAGCTTTACACCAGAAACATTCAATTAATTAATAGACATCTTGTGAAAATTAAATGTGCGTTTCCTATAACCTTTGTAGAGACGTGACCTGGAACGTCTCTACATTCTTTTCTGGAGATGTCTCATGTAGGTTGGGTTAAGCGATAACGCAACCCAACACTGCTGATAAAAATGTTGAATATGTTTTAAATATATCCTATTAACCGTTTTCATTTTTGTACTTTATTAAAAACATTACCACCCTATTATAGCGGTTCTCAGTCGGATGAAATACAATCGAGGGCGGGGAAACCCCACCCATACAGGGTTCGTAATTTAATAACTGTATTTAATCTAAGTGCATACTGCTATACAAGCATCTGTAATAGTGTGGATTTGCATACTATAACTATTGTAGAGATTTTAAATACATACCAGCATAATTTCCTATCACATTCATAAAAATAAAATTGTAACGAAAACTACAAAATTGATATCTTTCCCAAAAAGGAGGGTAAGCTAACAATATCAATCCGGTTTACGAAGATACTGTGATGAGGAGTAAGGATTATGGTTACAACATCTCTCCCGCTTATGGAAACTCAATCTTCAGCCTATATTTGCCCGTATGATCAAGCCTGTAGCTATTTAGAATGGGCTGCCAAAGAATTAAAACTAGATCAAGGTATAGTAGAAATACTAAGTCATCCTCGGAAAGTTGTCACAGTTTCCATTCCTATCAAAATGGATAATGGGGAAGTGCGAGTTTTCCCAGGACATCGCGTCCAACATTCCGATATTTTAGGCCCCTATAAAGGTGGTATTCGCTTCCATCCAGCAGTGACACTGCGGGAGGTATCAGCCCTAGCCATGCTGATGACCTGGAAATGTGCATTGTTAGGTATTCCCTATGGTGGTGGCAAAGGGGGAATTCCCATAGACCCCAAACAATTCAGCGTAGGGGAATTAGAACGGATTAGCCGTCGTTATATTAGTGAATTAATTAAAGACATTGGGCCAGCAGTAGATATACCTGCTCCAGATATGGGGACTTCATCTCGGGAAATGGCGTGGATGATGGATACCTACTCTGTCAATGTTGGTCATTCTGTACCTGGTGTGGTAACAGGCAAACCTTTATCTATTGGTGGTTCTCTAGGACGAGAAATGGCGACTGGACGCGGTGTGATGATTATTGTCCGTGAAGCACTGGCAGATCACGGTAAATCCCTTGTAGGAGTTAAGGTAGCCATTCAAGGTTTCGGTAATGTGGGCGGGGCTGCGGCGGAATTACTACACCAAGAAGGAGCAAAAATTATTGCTGTTTCCACTGGTGCAGGTGGTGTATTTGCTGAAGATGGTCTTGATATTCCCGCTGTCAAAGCTTATGCTGCTGCAAACCACCGCAGTGTAGTAGGTTTCCCCCAAGGGACAGCCATTAGTAATGCAGATTTACTAACTTTACCTTGTGATGTCTTGATCCCCGCCGCTTTGGAAAACCAAATTACCGAAGAAAATGTCCATCAAATCAAAGCCCGATTTGTCGCGGAAGCTGCTAATGGTCCGGTGACATTAGAAGCTAACCAAGTGCTAGAAGCAGAGGGTGTGACTGTTTTACCAGATATTTTAGCCAATGCTGGGGGTGTGGTGGTCAGTTATTTAGAATGGGTACAAGGTCTTTCTTACCTGTTCTGGGATGAGGAACGAGTCAACCGGGAAATGGAACATTTGATGGTTCAGGCTTACCGCAAGGTGATTCATGAGTCACAAGCACGGGGAGTAAATCTGCGCTTGGCTGCTTATACTTTAGGTGTAGGTAGAGTTGCCCAAGCATTGAATGATCGGGGTTTGTATCCTTAGATAGGGCTTGCTGAAAATTAAATATACATTTCCTAGAACCTTTGTAGAGACGTTCCATGGAACGTCTCTACATTTTTTTCTGGAGATGTCTCATTAATTATCGAGAAGCAACTTGTGGATCTGCCCAAATGCTACCTCTTTCACCAAAAGTTACAGGCTGATCCCCTTCTGCTGAGATATCTACAGTTTTACCATCATTAGCCACTTGTAACAAAGGCCAATTTTCCTCACCTAGTTCACCAGCACGGAATAATACACTATTAGGCTGCTTTTTACTCCAACCTAACAAAATGGCTATTTTTTCGTGATCATCTTGTGATTGCACAGGATTAACTACCTTGAGATGATTCTGTTGACGATTCCAAATTACAGCCTGATCTGTCGCATCTGCTGTATTGAAAATAGCTACAAATTTACGGGCGAGAAAGCGATCGCCTTTTTCAGACCAACTCACAGGCACTAATACCCCAATTTTACCATCACTATCTGGGTTTACTGGTAAATTTGCCTGCCTATTTAATAGGGGATCAATCACCACACTGGTTGATGTCATCACCCGTAACTGCTTAGTTTGTCTATCTTCCACAAACAACACGCTATTAACTCGGCTATTGTGCATTTCGGGTTTTACTTCCATTTGCACCCGGCTATAAATCGCATATTTGCCATCAGGAGAAATTACAGGAATACTCCGGTAGTAGCGGACACCAGAACCACCTTTACCACCAACCGCTTCCTGAGTAGCCATAATCCATTGCCAAGGGATAGGATGGGGACTACCTATAGGATCAGTTTGTACCATCTCTGACTCATTTGGCTGTTCACTTACAGGTATTTCTCCATTTCTGGGAGTAACTGTTGATGTTGCCAATTCTTTAGATTCGGAATTCCCACTTACTGAAGAATTTAAATCAGCTTGTACTTTCGCGTCTTCTAGTTTTTGGCTGGGATTAACTTGATTAACAGATGTTTGTGCGAGAAATTGTGCAACATCAACTGATGGTACAGTTTCGCTGACAACATTATTCCCCACTTGAGAATTTGCTCTTTCTGCCCCTGAAATAACTATATCTTTTGGTAATGAATGTATTCCTTCCCCAACAGATATTTTTCCTGTTTGAGAGTTAACTTGAGCAAATTGGAAATTTAACTGCCTAGGAGCAGCACCTTCTGCCAGTTTTTCCTGAGATTTGCCATTTCCTGCACTAATATTTGCTACTTTTGATTGTTTCGCTAAAGTAGCATGAAGAGACATCCCTGCGAAAGGTGAAATGACAATAACAATGGCAATGTACTTAAGAAGTGGTTTAACACGGAACCATCCTGACACCAAAAGGGGTTTAAGCATGATGAGACTCTCTATAGGGCAGTTGCTAAGTGCGGGCAGTATCTATACAGGAATGGAAAAAGCTATGACTATATGTATATCAACAAACCAAAAGCTTTTACGAAATAATTTATGCAAATGTTGCATTGCTTTACAAAAACTTTAGTGTCACCATTTACCCCTGATAATCTTTACATAATATACAATCACGACGGGCTTAAAGTGAACAGTAAATTACATCTGTTAATAAATACCGTCATTATTGATAGTTTAAGTCACAGCCATATCCAATTTAAGTGGAATATAGATATGTTTATAACAATCATGACTAAGTTTATAAGTGACCGAAGCTATTAGCCAAAGTATAGAAATGCTGTTTAAAACAGTAGCTGTTATAATAGATATAACAGCACACCCTTTACCTAACTAAAACTTATCTATAGCCATCCTAAATGATTCCTAAAAAACAGATAAGCAGTGTAGGGTGGGCAATGGCCACGTATCTATATTTCAAAAACCAAATAGGATTCCTAATATTACTAGAAACTTTAGATTAACTGATGCACAATAAACAAAAACATTAAATACATACACCCAAACCCATAAACTGCAAATTACCCTCGTAAATGCTGCGATTAAGCAAAGGCAATTTATTTTAAACTGGGGCAATTATCGAATAATTTTGATTTAGTAAAGAATTGGACAACTGTAAAACACAGCTAGACATACAAAACCTGTCAATAGTAGATGCAAATGGAGGTAGGTTTGCGATCCCAAAGCATCGCTGAACTAATTACCCAAGGTATTATAGTTTATCGAGACTGTTTCTGCTTAACCAATATTTAACACTATACCATCAAACTGTGAAAATTCATTGCCGATGATCAAAAAATCCTCAACATTATCCTCGGAATATTTCAGATGTTGCCGTTGTCAGTAATGAGGAACACACTTACTATTGATTGATGACTCATAACTCGTAATTGACAAGTAATAACTAATGAAGATAGTATTTTTTGGCACTCCTGACTTTGCAGTTCCTACGTTAGAAAAACTCTTGGAGAATAAGGATTTTCAGGTAATTGCCGTAGTTACTCAACCGGATAAACGCCGAGAACGTGGGAATAAACTGACACCTTCACCAGTCAAAGCCTTGGCGACAAACCATCATATCCCAGTCTGGCAACCTGAAAGAGTCAAAAAAGATGTTGAAATCTTAACACAACTCAAGCAGATAGAAGCAGATGTATTTGTAGTTATTGCTTATGGACAAATTTTGTCTAAGAAGATATTAGATATGCCAAAGCTGGGTTGTATTAACGTACATGGTTCTATTTTACCTCAGTATCGAGGGGCTGCGCCAATTCAGTGGAGTATACATAATGGGGAAAAAGAAACCGGGATCACAACTATGCTCATGGATAAAGCCATGGATACAGGGGATATACTCTTAAAAGCGACTACACCGATTCAATTACTAGATAATGCTCAGATTTTAGCCGAAAAGTTGGCTCTCACTGGTGCGGATTTACTCATAGAAACTCTGTACAAACTAGAACGTCAGGAAATCCAACCCATTCCCCAAGATCATACAGCAGCCACTTACGCATCTTTGATTCAAAAGCCAGACTACAATTTAGACTGGGGACAAAGTGCTATTCAATTACACAATCAAATTCGCGGATTTTATCCTAACTGTATTGCTACCTTTCGCAACCAACCATTAAAGATTACTGCTACTGTCCCCATAGATGCTGCGTATATTCAGGAATTACCAGAGCCGTTACAAGAAAAAATATACAAAACACCTAACCTATCAATCATATCAGGTAAATCAGGAGAAGTGGTGAGTATTACTAAAGGACTAGGAGCAATTGTCCAAACAGGGAAAGGTTTATTGCTATTGCTAGAAGTGCAGCTAACTGGTAAACGTCCCCAGTCAGGATGGGATTTTGTTAATGGGACTCGGTTAACGGTGGGTGAGGTAATTGGTAGTCATTAGTCATATTTCCCCCTGCTCCCTACCTCTGTTCCCTAATTTTCATAGAAACGGCAAGTATTACAGGGGCCCTCTGGGTTAACTGCACAACGAATAATTTCTGAAAGAGCATTATAGTTGCAGGTAGCATCACCAATCACCCAACGTCCCTCTACTAAACTTTGCTCTTCTGGTCTTTGGGCCTTTTGTACATAAATAGCGATATTGTGTAAACTATAGCGTCCTCCTTTAAGCTGATATCTATGGCAACGCTCTAAGACTGCGTAGGTTTGTCCGTCAAAATCAAGATAGTTTCCCGGTTGAGGTGTCCAATCAAGTTGCAATTTACCCAGAGACTGATGGGGATGTGTCAAAATTATCTCAGTTGGTAAAGAATTTAGCTCCATAATTTGGTTAATGTGATTTGATTTACATATAGAGTATAGTATCGCAACATTTTGGTAATATTTTGCTTAGACTTATATATTTCACAAAGCTATGGTCTTAAATATATAGTTTCTAATTGTATTTAAAATTGATGAAAAAAGAATGAGCGTATTTGTGAGCGAGGCTGAAAGTTAATATTTCATCACAACCAGATAAAGACGAATCAATATATAGATTGAAGATTATAGGTATGATAAATTACTTCCCAAAAACGACTCTTAATTTACACATCTTTACAATTTGCCATGTTGGGAAGAGTGTTAGTTGGGTAAACACTTGATGGCGATGTTGCTGATTACAGCCAGATAACAGCGATCTTGGTAGATAAATTATTCAAGGTGTCTATTACGTTGTTTAAAGTTATGTAGCCTTTTACTTACAAGCTATCAAGCCCTGGGGTAAACTATGCCTTGATTATGATTATTTCCCTCCAGAAGAACACCCGCAAGGAGCAGCTTTTTCAATGTCTCATACCGTAAAAATCTACGACACCTGCATTGGCTGTACACAATGCGTCCGCGCTTGCCCTACTGACGTACTAGAAATGGTTCCTTGGGATGGCTGTAAAGCTGCTCAAGTGGCTGCTTCTCCCCGCACTGAAGACTGTGTTGGTTGTAAGCGTTGTGAAACTGCTTGCCCCACCGACTTTTTGAGCATTCGCGTTTATCTAGGTGCTGAAACAACTCGCAGCATGGGCTTGGCTTACTAAGAATTCCTAAATTCTGGGTAGTTTAGTGCTGAGGAATGAAAATGGGAGAAACATTCAGATTCTTCCCTCATTCCTCAGCATTTTTGTGTAAGGAGTCAGTAGAGGCGTATTGCAATACGCCCCTACAGGAGTCACCGAGTCAGGAGTTAATAAACCACGTATCCCTGACGGGACCGGAGGGATATAGGAACGAAGAACACGAAGGAAGAAGAAAGAAGTTACCCAATAACTAATGACTAATGACTAATGACTAATGACTAATGACTAATGACTAATGACTAATAACTAATGACTAATGACTAATGACTAATGACTAATGACTAATGACTAATCTGCTTTTATTTGCTAAAGTGGCTGATCTATCCCAGCAACTATACTTAAAATTTAATCATCCTGAAACCGGAGTAGTTTAAGCAATGTGTGGAATAGTTGGATATATAGGAACTCAGGCAGCGACAGATATTTTACTGGCTGGACTAGAAAAACTAGAATATAGAGGTTACGATTCGGCAGGAATTGCCACCATTTTGGAAGGTGACGTGCATTGTGTGCGGGCTAAGGGCAAATTGCTTAACCTGCGTTCTAAACTGGCACAAATCGAAAATCCTGCCCAAATAGGGATTGGCCACACGCGCTGGGCAACTCATGGTAAACCTGAAGAGTATAATGCCCATCCTCATCTAGATACGGCGTTGCGGATAGCGGTGGTGCAAAATGGGATTATTGAGAATTATCGAGAGTTGCGGGAACACCTGAAGGCGCTAGGACATGAATTCCGTTCGGAAACCGATACAGAGGTAATTCCCCATTTAATTGCTGAATGTTTAAAGCATACTTCTGAAAATCTTGCTTCCCCTTCAATGTTTTTAGATGCGGTGCAGGATGCTGCAAGTAAGTTGCAGGGAGCTTATGCAATTGCTGCTATTTCTGCTGACTTCCCTGATGAGTTGATTGTAGTCCGCCAACAAGCTCCTTTAGTCATTGGTTTTGGACAGGGTGAGTTTTTCTGTGCTTCTGATACCCCGGCAATTGCCCCTTATACCCGCGCTGTATTGTCCCTAGAAAACGGCGAAATTGCCCGTTTGACTCCTTTAGGCGTGGAAGTGTATAACTTTGCTGGACATCGCTTGAAAAAGCATCCCCGCACCCTGAACTGGAATCCCATTATGGTGGAAAAACAGGGATTCAAACATTTTATGCTCAAGGAAATCTATGAGCAACCGGGAGTGGTACGGGATTGTTTGGAGGCTTATTTCCCGACAGGAGAGAACGCCCAAATCACTCCTGAATCACCAGTAAAATTAGATTTACCAGCGGAATTTTACGCAGATTTAGAACAAGTTCAAATTGTGGCTTGTGGTACAAGTTGGCACGCTGCATTAGTGGGTAAATACTTATTAGAACAATTGGCAGGAATTCCTACACAAGTACAATATGCTTCAGAATTTCGCTATGCCCCATCACCGCTAACGGCTAATACTCTGACTATTGGCGTAACTCAATCTGGGGAAACTGCTGATACTTTAGCAGCTTTGTCTATGGAAAAAGAACGCCGTCAAGGTAAGGAAGCTAAGTATCAAGCGCGACTTTTGGGGATTACTAATCGTCCAGAAAGTAGTTTGGGGAATATGGTTGCAAATATTATCAATACCCATGGGGGAATTGAAATTGGTGTGGCTGCAACGAAAACTTTTGTGGCACAATTGATGGCGTTTTACGCTTTGGCGTTAGATTTGGCTTATCGTCGTCAGGCAATTAGTGCATTAAGATTCGAGGAAATTCTCACGGGTTTACGTCAGCTACCAGGAGAAATTGAAGCAATTTTGGAAACTCAAGAACTTTATATTGAGCATTTAGTACATGATTTTGCAGAAACGAAAGATTTTATCTTTATTGGTAGAGGAATTAATTTTCCAATTGCGTTGGAAGGGGCTTTGAAGTTAAAAGAAATTAGTTATATTCATGCGGAAGGATATCCTGCGGGAGAAATGAAACATGGTCCAATTGCGTTGTTAGATACTAAAGTTCCAGTTGTAGCGATCGCGGTTCCTGGTAATGTATATGAAAAGGTAATTTCCAATGCCCAAGAAGCAAAAGCTAGAGATTCTCGATTAATTGGGGTAACTTCTGTTAAAGATGGTGAAGCGGCAGAAATCTTTAATGATTTAATTCCGGTTTCGGAAGTGGAGGAAATTCTTTCACCAATTCTTACAGTTATCCCGTTGCAATTGTTAGCTTATCATATTGCGGCGCGGCGGGGTTTGGATGTAGATCAACCAAGGAATTTGGCGAAATCTGTAACAGTTGAATAATGAACCTAGTAGGGGCGTATTGCAAATGTGGAGGAATAAAAAAGTTGGAAAACAAATAAAAAAGTTGGAAAATAAATAAAAAAGTTGTACAATTTCTCCTATGGGTGTATCTACCAATCATCCAAAGGAGAATTTTTTGTGGGTAGGAGTAGGCGAGACTGGACACAAGATAAATTTGAACGTTACATAAAGGAAGGTCGTGGTCAGGGTAGTGGCAGCAATTATCAACCCTGGATCAAGATACAGGATTTTCCCTCAAAAGGTAGGGTTTCTAGGCCACCCGGCTGGAAAACTAATCGTGAACATCATCTTTTATCTGATCACGAGAGGCGGATGTTTTATGTCTTCGAGTGGTCAGATGTCGTAATAGATACAAGAGAGCAATTTCCACTACTCGATCTTGATCTTATAATGAGTATTGCAGAAGATATGGGATTCAAGTACCCCAAAGATCCCAATAGTGATACTCCCTACATTTTAACCACTGACTTTATGCTGTCTGTGAAGGAAAATGGAAAAAATGTACAAAAGGCCAGAACTGTCAAGCAAGTAAAAGATATAAGCAGCACATCTGTCGCTAATAAATTCGAGTTAGAAAGACGTTATTATGCTGCTAAAGATATTGACTGGGGAATAATCACTGAGAAAGAAATCCCAAGGCTTTTAGCAGAAAATGTTGAGTGGGTACATTCTGCTTATAAATTAGAAGCCACTAATGAAATAAATATTGAAGAACTGCGCGATATTGCACAAATTTTAAAATCAAGGCTTCAAGAAAGTGATACTACTATCAATCGAGTAACCACTAGCTTAGACAAAGAGATGAATTTAGAATCTGGTACATCACTTTATATTTTTAAGCATCTGATTGCTAGAAAAGAAATACTTATGGATATGTTAGGGACTAAAATTTCTAGCTGTCCTTCTACCACAGTAATCCAAAAAATTGTTTTTTAGATTTTATCATTGATTATGGATAGCAATTTATTTGTCAACGATTTAATAGAATGGACTAACGAATCTAGTGAAAACTTGATAGAGAGAATTATCTGGATTGATGAAGGGTACATAATTGCCTTTGTTCTTGATATCAATGCTGATAAAGGATTTCCTGAGCCTAAAAATATTACAGCGACAATAGAAGCTATTCATGATGGTCGAGCTTTAAAACTCAAATCAGATCCTTGGGCAAGAATAGTAAGAGATGAAGATTTATCAGATAAAGAAAAAGAAATTAGAGATAAAGCATGGAATATAATCTCAACCTTAGTTATTCAAGAACCAGAAATATACTATCGAGATAAACGTGGTTCTCTTATAAAAAATATTATTAATCAATATACTAAACAGAAGCAGGAGGAAAGACTAACTGAAAAAACAGTTTATAAATATTTGAGAAAGTTTTGGCAAAGAGGTAAAAATAAAAATGCTCTTTTACCTGACTATGTTAATTCAGGTGGCAAGGGTAAACTTAAAGCTTCGGGAGATAAAAAAAGAGGTAGACCAAGAAAATACGCGCATATTTCTGAAATAGGTTCGGGAATAAATATAACTGAAGATGATAAAAAAGTATTTAGGTTTGCCATATCTAAATTCTATAATAACCCAAAGCAAAATTTTCTGACTACGGCTTATAACCTAATGATAAAAGAATATTATGCGGAAGAAATTATTTTTGATGAGAATGGTGTTAGAAGAAGTATTTTAATTTCACCAGAGCAAAGACCCACATTTACTCAATTCAAATACTGGTACGAAGTAGAACAGACAGATATTAGGAAGACAATAATTTCTCGAAAGGGAGCTAAAAAGTATGATCTAGAACATAGAGCTATTCTGGGAACATCCCAAATGGAAACTATCGGACCAGGTTCTCGATACCAAATTGATGCCACTATAGCTGATGTATACCTAGTTTCTCAATACAATCGTAATTGGATTATTGGTAGACCAATTATTTATGTAATTATTGACGTTTTCAGTCGGATGATCACAGGTATTTATGTTGGGTTAGAAGGACCATCTTGGACAGGAGCAATGATGGCTCTAGCTAATGCTGCTACAAATAAAGTGAAGTTCTGTCAAGAATACGGTATAGAAATTACAGAAGAAGAATGGTTGTGTCAACACATTCCAGATGCAATTTTGGGTGACAGAGGTGAACTTGCAGGAATGAAAGTAGAAACATTAATTCCAAATCTTAATGTTCGCATAGAAAATGCTGCTCCTTATCGAGCAGATTTGAAGGGATTAGTCGAAAGGCATTTTCGTATTATTCATGGGTATGTTAAGCCATTTGTTCCTGGTTATATAGATACAGATTTTAGGCAAAGAGGAGGGCATGACTATCGTTTAGATAGCAGATTAGATATCAATCAATTTACTGAAATTGTTATTAATTTAATTCTTTACCACAACAATCATCATTTCTTAGAGAAGTATGATAGAGATGAGATGATGATTGCAGATGATGTCACTCCCATACCTAGAGAGTTATGGAAATGGGGAATTGCCAATCGTTCTGGTAGACTTAGAACATTTCCTGAAGATATTATCAAACTAAATCTTATGCCAGTGGATAGGGCAACTATCACTGCTCGTGGAATTAAATTTAAAGGAATGTACTATACCTGTGAAAAAGCTAAGAAAGAATATTGGTTCGAGAAAGCTAGAAGTAATTTACTTTCTAAAACAGATAAATTTTTAGAAATTTCTTATGATATCAGAAATCTCGATTATATTTATCTACGTTCCCCCGATGGCAGAGATTTTGAAAAGTGTTACCTCATAGATCCTGAAGCAAGATATATAAATAAAAATTTGCATGATATTGAATATTTGTTTGATTACGAAAAATTACAAAATCAGAAAAATAAAGGTAAAGAATTGCAAGAAGAAGTTGATCTATTTGCTAATATAGAAAATGTGGTTAAAAAAGCTGAGGCGATGACGGAGGAAGTTCAAGATGATAAGATTAGTGCTAGTAAAAAAGTAGCGAAAATTAGAGATAATAGAAATTTTGAAAAAACTAAACGCCGTGAAAGTGAGAGTTTTGAACTAGCAAAAGTAGAAACTCCAAATACCATAGAGCCTATAGAGGTTATAGAGACAAAAATTGAAGATACTGAACAGCCTCAGTCATTACAACCCAACCATCTAGATATTCTCAAACAAAAACGACTGGAGCGCAAACGTGGAAAGAAAGAATGATTTTAAATGGGTAGAAATCCCCAATGGTGAATGGGCTGCTCTTGCTAAATACAACGATCATCAGTTACCTGAATATAATAGCAACCCATTAATTCAGGCACTACCTCCCATTCTATCAAAAGAAGAGTTTGTTGATAGAGTTATAAAATCGCCTGATTATAACCCTGCTGAAAGAGAAATAGAGGCTCAATATAGGTTTCATTGTATTGAAAGATTATCCAGATATTTTGATCCACAAAATAAAACAGTCGAACTACAGAAAGTAATTTGTGTTTTAATCATGCAAGGCTACTTAGCTCGAAACATTTTAAAACCAGATTATGCTCGTAGATCAAGACAAATTTATGATGCTATAAAAGATGGTGGTGGTAAAACATTAGATAATTATGTTGATGTTCCTACTTCTGCATCAGGGTTGACATTGATTGGACCATCAGGTATGGGGAAATCAACTAATCTCCTGAATATTCTTGCTTTATATCCCCAGGTTATTCTCCACCCAGAACAAAGCACTTTTCAGATTGTTTGGCTAAAAGTTGATTGTCCCCACGCAGGTTCTTTGAAAGGTTTATGTGTTGATATTTTTCTTGCTATTGACAGACTTTTGGGTACTAATTACTTCAAAAAATTTGGTTCTAGAGGTAACTCAGAAGATTATATGCTGGCTCAAGTTGCCCAAATTTCTCATACTCACAACTTAGGGGTTTTGGTTATAGATGAAATGCAAAATTTAGTTAATGCTAGAAGGAATAAAGATGATTTATTGAATTTTTTAGTTAAAATGGATAACACTATAGGAGTTCCAGTAATTCGGGTAGGAACAAATGAAGCTTTTCCAATTTTACAAGGCAACTTCCGCAATGCTAGACGAGGAACTGGGGAAGGAAGCGTAATTTGGGATAGAATGTTGCAAGACGATGAATGGGATTTCTTCATGGAAGGAATATGGGAATACCAATGGACAAAAACTTCTGTATCATTCTCTAATGAAATAAATAAATATTTTTACTCTGAATCTCAAGGTATTATTGATATTGCTATCAAACTTTATAAGATGGTTCAATGGAGAGCTATTTCACTAGGTGGTGACGAAAAAATTACTGTTGACTTAATTCGACAAGCTGCTAAAGATGGACTATATTTAGTCAAACCGATGTTGGACGCTATCAGATCAGGTGATCAAGAGTGGATGCTTAAATATAAAGATATCGCTCCTTTAGATACGACAGAATACTATAAACAATGTTTATCTAATTTAGAAGGAAGAGACTTAAAAGAAATTCGCAGATTAGCCAGAAAAAAACAAGGTAATACTGTTTCACCTAAGCTTAATTATGTAATTATTGAACTTTTAAACTTGGATGTGGAAGCATCTACAGCTAAAGAGTGTGCTGAGATAGTTGTTGCATCTAATGAAGATGATGAAGATATTACATCATTAGTCAAGAAAGCGTATACTCTTGCTTTAAGTGGTGGACAGTCTCAGGTAAGTCCTACTAAAACAACCACATCCAAGACCAAGGTAAAACCAAAATATCAAACCGATGATATGCGGCAAATTGTTGAGAAAGCTAAGAAAGATCAAACTTCTGCCTATGAAGATTTGAAATCATTAGGAATTATCAAAGATCCAGTACAGGATTTTATTAAAACCTATTAAATTATATGCTAAGTTTTTTTCCTAAACTTTATCCTGATGAGCTTTTATATAGTGGTTTGGCTAGATATCATATTAGAAGTGGTAATAAAAGTTTTAGGCAATCACATTTGGAATTGTTCCAATCATCTTTACAAAAAGGAAGACTGATTTTACCAAATAACTTAAATAAACTAATTAAAATTTTACCTTTTGGAACAAGTATTACTATAGAGAATATTATTCAAGGTCATACATTATATCCTTTTTATACAACTTTCCTTACACAAAACGAAGCTTGGTTGCTGAAAGATGTAATGAAGAAACAAGTTAATCAGTCAATTTTTCAGGTAGCTAAGGTAGCTTTAAATTCAACAGATAACTTAAAATTTTTAAGATTTTGCCCTTTATGTCTGGAAGAAGATATGAAAAATTATGGTGAAGCTTACTGGCATAGAACTCACCAATTTCCTAGTGTAATGGTATGTGCTATTCATAATGTTTTGTTATATGATAGCTTAGTTTCCTTGAAAAGTGCTGGTATAAACTATTATGCTGCTCACTTAGGAAACTGCCTAATTAATCAACAAAACAATGATAATACTGAG
The DNA here is from genome assembly GCA_017355425.1 of Dolichospermum sp. DET69. Classification (NCBI taxonomy): domain Bacteria; kingdom Bacillati; phylum Cyanobacteriota; class Cyanophyceae; order Nostocales; family Aphanizomenonaceae; genus Dolichospermum; species Dolichospermum sp. DET69. The sequence continues at coordinate 1,406,585 of CP070233.1, read as the reverse complement.
CAATTTTTACAACAACTCTTAATGATTGCTAGGACTACTTGTGAACTAATTAACCTCAATTTCTCTTTTAAAGGTTTGGCTTGGCTTCGTAGTCAATATAAGTCTTATTTAGTAAAGCAAAAGTTTATGAGTCTCTTACCTGGTGGTAAGTTTATTTTTCAAGACCAATATTTTTCAGATTGTATGGTAGATTTTTATGGTTATAACTGTTTAAAGGCAATAAACCCAAATCTTCTCAAAAAGCCAGACACTTTTTTTATTAATTGTCTGCTGTCCTGTGATATGAACCAAGTGATAGATAGAACTACGCATATTTTAATAATAAAATTCTTAGCAACTTCTATAGAAGATTTTTTCAAATAACTCATTTTAAATAAAATTTATAGAATATAGGACTCCTATTTGATTTTTGAAAAAACCTCAGTACACCTTCATATTCTCGAATCCCCTTGCCTCTTGCCTTCCTACGGAGGAAAATTCAGGAATCAAACCGGACTCCTATATATTAATTTTTAATTCAAAAAAATAATTAGCTTTACATTAATTAAAATTTGCATTGCGGTAAAGATTCAGTAATGGGGTAATCTAAAAAAATAACTTTAGATTGTCTCATAGTTAGCGATTTTTAAAGATACGGGATGAAAAACATGAGTAGCAATTTCAGCCTACAAACTTGTAAAAGTTCAGTGCAGATGTATCCAAATGAAGCTTTAAACCCTCAGTTAACCTACGTGGATTTAAGTTTCAGTATAATTGGACAAACTTTGCCTATAGATCATGGCTATGGGTTATATGCTGCTCTATCGCACATAAAATCCCAAATTCATGCTCTGGATAACCTCAGTATTCAAACTATTCCAGGCATTCCTGATAAACAAGGTTTGCTTCAACTTCAACTTAATGACCATTCTAGACTAAGGATGCGGCTACAAGCAGAAAAAATTCCCTTGGTTTATTCCTTCGCTGGAAAATCACTGACCATTGGCAAGCATTCTATCCGCTTGGGAATCCCTCAAATTTACTTGCTGCAACCTGTGGAAAATTTGCGATCGCGCATCGTGGTAATTAAGGGTTATGAACAACCAGAAACGTTTTTAGCAGCAGCACAACGCCAACTAGAAAAACTGGGTATTCAAGGAACAGTTCGCATTCCTACTAACACAGATGGACAGCCAGAACGTAGAACTATCAAAATCAAGAAGTTCACAGTTGTAGGTTTTAGATTAGAGGTGAAAAATCTCAGTGATGAAGATTCATTGATGCTGCAAGTGTACGGTATTGGCGGAAAACACAAAATGGGTTGTGGAGTATTTGTCCCGATCAAAAATAGCCGATAGGAATTACTGTTATGCCGATAGTTGAGAGTTTAGTTAAGCCAAAAATCCAGCTAAATTTAAGCGATTCTAATATGACATGGTTGCATGGTGCAGGCATGGCAGGACTTTGGATGACTCTCAAGCAGTTAGAGAAAATTTATCCTATATGTACTCAAAGAGTTGGTAATTTAACTTGGTCACTTACTCCTCGAAGCATTAGCCTTTTTTGGGAAGGGCAAGATTTTATAGTCTTAGACTGGTTATTAAAGCAATCTTTTCAGATTAGCGATAATGGATTAATCTTTCTCATGGGTTTAAATAATCCACTAGATTTACAAACTCAGATAGTTATCCATCAAGGTATTACAGCAACATTTTTACAGCACAATAAGTTTTTTAAGTCCGCAGGTACAGCATCTAGTCTAATTACTATTGATAAAATTAAATTTCTAGTTAAGTATAAAAAAGCTGCTTATTATGCAAATCAGCACTTTGCTAAACATCTCTGTGATAATCATGGACAATTCTTAAAAAATCCAATTGGTGTAAAAGGTTGGTTATATCCTGGATGTGTAGTTCGTCATTATGCCTTTGAAAAAGAAACCACGTTTAAAGAAAAACCAGAATATGCTCTAATTTTATTATTTGCACCTATGGCGTGTCAGTATTTTGCTTTGCTATCGCCCATTTCTCCTGACGAGACACAGTATGCTCTAATTATTCCTAAAGTGCTGGATTTAGAACTATATGCCCAGTATTATTGGCAATTAGAGAACTTGAGTTACAAATATTTCCATGCCTCTAGCATAGGAGATGCTGGATTAAAATTTTTGACTTACGCTAACGCTGGAGAAATGAATCAGCTTAATCCAGTGAAGCAATGCCAAGTAATACTATTTGGAACAGCAGATTGGTCTGAACGACAAAAAACTCGTATAGAAATCGCTATAGTTGAATTAAACGAAAAAATTGACTATTACTATCAAATCAGCCGTAGATATTTTGCAGATACAGGCTTTTTTCAGTACAAAAATCAAAATTGTCTTTATATCAGTTTTGTTCGGGGAATGATAGCAGATAATTTAGCAAAAGGTTTCCCCTGGTGGTCTAACTTTTATATAAAGATAAAAAATAAAAATCTATTAAACCAAATTTTTAAAGAACACAAACAAATATACAATATGATTCAAAATTCAAACTTTGATTTTCCTAGTCAAAAGCTTTTTATCCTAGCTTGCCATGAAGCATTAAGGAAAAGATACGCCAAAATATATTCAAATACTAAGGAAGGAGATTATGCACAAATAGAACGTGAAAACAAACGACTTGTATCTCAATTAGGACGCTGTACTAATGCAGATAATTTTAGAAAATTTATTGCTGAATTTTGGGGTAAAGCAGGGCAAATCTCAATTTTACAGGAACATTGGGAAGAACTACTACCTATTACCACCGGAGCAACTAATTGGCAGATAGCTAGAGATTTAACGTTTATTGCTATTGCCAGTTATCAAAAAAGAAAAGAACCTGGATTAGAAACGTCAGGAAAATCTGAAAGTTAATCACACTTTTACATAATTAAATAATTGATTTCAATTCAATAACCCTTATGTTACATCTATTTGGTAATATTCTGACCAGTTATGGAACAGCAGCTAATAATCGTGGAGAAAATGAAGGTAATATAACTTCTTTGCAGAAAATAATATGGAAAGGAGAAGTACATACTACTGTTTCTGCGGAAGCGATTCGTTGGGCATTACGTTACTATTGGCAAAATTCTGGTTATCCAGTAAATCGAATTTGGAATGAGAATGCCCAACCAGAATCAGAACACGTTTGGCAAGATATCAACTTTGATAATGTTCGCTTTATAGATGATGATGTGTTGGGGTTTATGCGGGCAGAAGCAGCAAAAAACGAAATATCTGAGGAATCTGAAGATGAATTACAGGAAGAAACATTAGATCAAAACAAAAAAACTCGTAAAGCCAAGAGTAAGCAAAAGCCTAAAGGGAAAAAAACCGCTAGACGAGGTGCATTAGAAGTTACTCGTGCAGTATCAATGATTCCTTTCGCTGGGGATATTACTTTTAATGCAGTAAGTGGTAAAAAAGAACGAACTTCTCTTTATGGAACAGAAGTTCACGCTACTCGTTATCAATATGGGTTTGCACTAATACCTCAAAGTCTAACAGATCAAGTTCGTATAAATGCTATTCTCGATGGCTTAATTTCCATTGGTGAAGTTGCAGGAAATCATGCCCGTTTTCTCTATGACTTCTCTCCCGAAAGTATAATCTTGCGGTGGACACATGATTTTTCCCCTCGCATTCTTTATTGTTTTGAAACTGATGAATTAGGAAATATATCTGTGCCAGATTTAGTACGAAGAATTGAGGCTGGAGATATTGAACCTAATGAATTATGGATTGGGGGTGCAATTTCTAGGGATTTAGAGGATTTAGGGACTCATGTTTTTCCCGGTGTGAAGGCAGCCGTAGCAGCATTAAAACAGGTAATTAATCAAGATTTGCATCTCTAATTAAGGAGTTAATAATTTGACAACAATTGCCTTAAAAGTCGAAGTACCCATAGCGTGTTTTCGCCAATCTCGTGCCAGAGAATACGCTGAAACATACCCCGTACCTCCTCCATCAACAGTATATGGAATGTTATTGTCTCTTGTAGGGGAAGAAAATAGATATAAGCATTGTGGTGTAAAATTAGCCATAGCTCTACTCTCCGAACCAGAAAAGTCCGTTGTCATTCGCACATCCAGGCGATTTAAAAAGAAGAATATTCATGATCTTAGTAATTCTCGTCCTGATTACCAGGAATTACTTACCAATATTGAATTGGTTGTTTGGTTAAAAACAGGAGAAGATCAAGCAACACCTACTTTACTAGAACGATTACAGCAAGCTTTTAACAATCCTGCTTCAGTCAATCGTTTTGGTGGACTTTGCCTGGGTGAAAGCAGGGATCTTGTCAATGCCGTGAGTTTTGTACCAGAGAACTATCAAGGAGAGTCTCTACTATGGTTAATTCAAGATGAAACAGGGTTTTTGACCTTACCTTATTGGGTTGATCATGTTGGCTCAAAGGGAACTCGTTGGCAACGTTACACACTACAAGAATCTCAAATATGGCAACCCCCTGATTTATCATGGACTGTCATTCAATCTGTCTGAATATAGAGGATATTGAGATTTTTACAAGGATATGTGCCTGTTCAGTTAAAATTCATTGATGAGTAGTATCAATACCTTACCTGATAGGCAACACAGCGTTTTTGTTCTTATAAAATATGCTTGCAATTAATTGGAAAGCTTTTAAACATAAACCTTTTGGGTTACATTCACTGACGCTAAACTGTTAAATTTTGCAAACTTACTCATTTCTAATTGGAGGTGCTTGTAAAATCGTTTAGGAAGCCCTACAGTTCATAGGCTGTACTAATCGCTGTGGTTCAGCATTAGATGCCGTCAGGCGTTGAGCAGTCTAAAGTCGCTAGACAAATACAAGAATCCCACCGTGGTTCAGCATTAGATGCCGTCAGGCGTTGAGCAGTCAAAGTCCCGCCATTTAGAGCAATATTATCAACGTGGTTCAGCATTAGATGCCGTCAGGCGTTGAGCAGTGCTTTTTCCGATTTCGCTTGGTTTGGCAGTGTTCGCAGGTGCTTCAGCATTAGATGCCGTCAGGCGTTGAGCAGTTGTATTCTCCGGCTTTGGGGAGTGAGATAACTCGTGCTAATTACCGTTTTACTGAGAAATTTTTGAGAGGATTTCCTCCCATTGCTCAATTTGGTTTTGTATTTGTATTATCAGATACCTACTGTCAGCTTCGCTAACGCTTCCCTCATAACTATTACCAGCAGATAAACTCTGACTGCTAAGACGCTCACGGTAAAGAGCAATCAGTTCTGTCAGAGCTTTTTTATGGCTTCTCTATCCTCCTCTGTTAAGGCATTAACATCCAAGAGAATTCGCTTCGTGCCAATTTGCTCCACAAGTTCTGATCTGCTGATATCTAGGCTAGATGCGATCGCATCCAATCCATTAATCCCCGTAGGAGTTAGGGCTAGGTGGTAGAGTCGAGGGCGGGTATTATCCCGCGCCCCTCTCTGTTAAATCTGGGCGTGCGACTTTCACCGCACCCAGCTTCCGATATTCTTAGCTTTCGCTTTTGCTCATGTGAATATAATCGTGGCAGCTTTCATGAATTGCTAGAAGGTTTTTTGGTTTCCAATTGTTATGATTGGCATCAACATGATGTAAATGTACCTTCTCATCACTGAGCATTTTAAGACCACAATGACCACATTTATGGCTTTGCCGTTTAAGGGCTTTAGAGGTATGGTTGTCATAGAGCTTGCTGTTACGTTCGCTCCAATAACTTAAATCTCCGTCGTAGGGTGATTTCTCACCTTTGACATTGATGTGTTTGTTTTCGGAGTAAGGAACTGCTGGGAACGCCTTATCTAGTAATTGCTTACTGGTATAGCGATTCTGTTTAGTTTCCTTGTTGAATACCCTAAATGCTCTGTTTTGGATGTGAAATAACGAGTTTCTTGACCCGTCCATCTTGCAGAAGCGGTGGTAATTCCTCCAGCCTCTAACTACAGGGGCTAATTTTTCAGCCTTTGTGGTAGCACCATAATTCGAGTTGTTGACGATGTGTTTTACTTTCTTGCGAAAAGATTTAAAGTTGTCCACTGATGGAACACATCTAAACTTTCCGTTTTTCTGGACTTTAAAATGCCAGCCGAGGAAATCAAACCCATCTGTCGTGGCGGTTAGCTTTGTCTTTTTCTCACTGACTTTCATTCCCCGCTCTGCTAGGAACTGACTGATTTTATCAAGTATTTCTGTGGCATCGTCTTGTGGTCTGAGTATTATTACCATGTCGTCCGCATATCGAATTGATGGTTCGGTAATATCTTTCCTGGTGGTTTTGTCTGTGATTCTGTAGCCTGACATCCGGTGATATCTATGAATACTTTCAATCCCATTTAAGGCGATGTTGGCTAAAAGTGGACTTACCACGCCCCCTTGAGGTGTTCCCTGTTCGGGAAACTCTGGATTAACTCCGGCTTTGAGACATCGGAAGATTCCCTGTCTTATACTCTTAGGAGCGATGAGTTTATCCATGATGGCGGAATGGTTTATCCTATCAAAGCATTTTTCAATATCGAGTTCTATAACTCGTTTATCTATTCCATTGCAGGATGAGTTTAGGTTATTAAACAGGATTTTCTGTGCATCATGCGCTGAACGTCCCGTCCTAAACCCGTAGCTGTAAGCGTGGAAGGTTGCTTCGTGCGCTGGTTCTAATGCGTATTTGATAAGGCATTGGTACGCCCTATCAGCAATAGTGGGGATTTTCAGAATCCTGATAGTACCGTCCTTTTTAGGGATGGGTATATCTCTTAGTCCCTGGTGTACCCAGTTGCTAACGGATGCTTTTAGCAGTTCATTAAGCTCAAAGCGTTCCTTAAAGTTAAGGGACTTTTTGCCGTCAATTCCTGCGGTCTAATTCCTGTGCGTTTAGCTGTGATACTTGACGAATAGCCAGTAATCTTGCTGCGGTTGATTTCAGAATCAGCTTTTGTAGGGACTTTGCTTTGCGCTTGTCGCCAACTTGAACCGCTTTGTACACTCGTTTTTGTAGGCGGAATAGGCTGCGGCGGAATTTCTTCCAGGGCAACGTCTTCCAAGATTCACGCTTAGTTATCTCTGTGTCCAATCATGCTCTGCTCCAATTTGTGTATTCTGAACACCTCAGACCAATTACGGTCTGTCCTACCCGAATTGGGGGGATTCCGCTGCTCGTCCAGCCTACTTGGGGTTCGACCGCCCTCAGACCCTCAACTCGTTTTTATTCGTTCCCTCGGTTGATTGATAGTTCCGTTAGGTGTAGCCAATTCAACCACTGGAATCCCTAGACTCTTACCGCTATTAAGTTAAAAATGCGGCGGGAATTATCTCCAATGAAGTCAGGTTTTTGATGTTGTGTCCTGCTCACAAGTAGGTTGCTTTTCTAGGCTCTGTTTCACCGTGGGAACTCCCCGTTAGCACCAGTGTCACCCCACAACGGATGTCTGGTTGCGTCCAGTTAAGAGCTTCGACCTCCCGAAACCGAGTCGGGTCATCGTAGGCAGATAGGGAGTCATACCTGAGTCTGGTAGATGGGACTTTCACCCATATCAGACCGAGAGTTCAACCTTCTTCTATTGCTAGATTGGGTTGGTTAGCTTATGTACGGGCTGGATACCGTGATTCAACTAACAACGAATCGCACTAACTCTCTTCTTCACCTCATCGTACAGTTCTGGTACGTCTTTTTGTCCTTTTTGCCCTTTCTTACCCATTGGTTTTTAATGACTCAATACCTCCTAATCATAATAAACATCATCCGGGGCTAAAGTTGAAGGTTACGACTTCATCAAAAATATTTTAGGTATTGTGTAATGCCTGAAGTTAGATTATTATAGGCATTGTGTAATATCTAAAATATTTATTTTTAGGTCTGAGGGCATATTGCTTTATGACACTACTTGGATGGTTAAGAATCTGCAAGATGGTTCAGATGTTTCTTTATGATTAGTTTTTTACCCAAGCCTTATCCAGATGAAATCTTGTACAGTATTCTTGCCCGTTACCATATTAGAAGTGGTAATACCAGTCCAAAAACGACACTCAAGGAATTGTTTAATTCGCAAACTACTATAGCGACAATTGATTTACCATCTAATCTTGATTATTTAATTAAAAATCTTCAGTTTGTTTCAAATTATCAGATAGAAGATTTGATATATAAACATACTCTTTACCCGTTATATAGTCCTTTTTTACCGACAGAAAGGGCAAGTCAAGTTTTAGAATCAATGAAAGGAGATGATGGAGGCGATATTCATACCAGAGCCGGAATTATGGCAAGTTCAATCACTATGCCTAAGTATTTTCGGTTTTGCCCTACTTGTTTAGAAGAAGATTTACACAATTATGGAGAGTCATACTGGCATCGTATCCATCAAACACCAGGAGTATTAGTTTGTCCATTACATCGGCAAGTTTTGCAAAATAGTATAGTCTCTTTACAAGGCTTTAATAGACATGAATATTATGCAAGTAGTACAAGAAATTGTCATATAAATAAGCAGGATAATATTTATAGTCGTGAAACACTAGAAAAATTGCTGGTATTGGCTAAAGATATCTTTTGGTTGATAAATAGTAACTTAACTTCCCAGGCAATTAATTGGTTTCAGAAACGATATGTCAACTTGATGATTGAGCATGGTTTGGCAACAGCTACTGGTCGAATCTATCAGAAGAAATTACTAGATAGTTTCTTATTATTTTACGGTCGTGAAGTTCTCAATGCAGTCAATTCGATAGTGAGTTTCACGAATAAAAATAACTGGGTTAGTAGTATTGTTAGGAAGCATAGAAAATCCTTTCATCCCATCAGGCATTTACTGATGATGAGATTTTTGCAAACATCACCTGAAGAATTTTTCCAACACAATTACGAATACAAACCTTTTGGTAATCCACCTTGGCTATGTCTCAATGCTGCGGCAGACCATTATTTTCAGCCAGTAATTAAAAATTTGACAATTACTCTATGTTGTGATGCTAAAAAACCTGTGGGTACTTTTTCTTGTGCTTGTGGCATGATTTATTGTCGAACAGGTCCCGATCAAAATGATGATGATAAAATACGCATCGGTAAAATTAAAGCCTTTGGTGAAGTATGGGAACAGAAGTTAAAGGTATTAGTAGAAGTAGAAAAATTAGGTTTGCGGGAGACAGCAAGACGACTTCATGTTGATGCCAGAACTGTGGTACGTTATGTATCTCGACTTCAGTTGAAAACTCATTGGCCAACTGAAAAGGAATATAATTCGGTAGACTCACAGGAAATTCAGAATTAACACACTAGCTGTACCCCCACATCCCCCCAACAAGTGATTCCTGCGGAGCGCTTCGCTATCGCCCTCCCACATCCCAAAAAGCGAACTGACAAGTCAGCGCTTGCTCTATCGCCCTCCACATCCCCAAAAGCGATTTTCAGTAGTGAAAGCGACAGGCGAGAATTCTGATTTTATCATCTAGGACTTCATAAACCAGACGATGTTCTTGATCGATTCGCCGTGACCAGCAGCCAGATAGATCGTGTTTTAGAGCTTCAGGTTGTCCTGTTCCTTCAAATGGATTACGTTGTACTTCACGAATTAGTTTGATGATTTTTAATGCTTTTTTACGGTCGCTTTCGATCCACCAAGCTAAGTCCTCAAAAGCATCTGCATCAAATTCCAAGTTTTTCACAGGCTGCTTCTAAAGAAATTCCATCTTGACGTTTTCTAGCTGTAAGTAATCTTGCTTTCATGGCTGGACTACTCAGTAGATAAGCAGTTTCTCTCTCAGCAATTATTTCTTGCCAAAGGGCAATGGGGACAACTACGGAAACTGTTTGCCCTTCTGAATCACAGATGTATTGTAATGCGTTACTCATAGCAGCAAATATAACTTACTGTATTGCTAATAATTATAACCGCAAAAGTTTTTATGAGATATTTGTGATTCCTACGGAGCGCTTCGCTATCGCACCCCACATCCAAACAGCGAACTGCTTGCAGCAGCGCTTCGCTATCGCCCCTCCACATCCCAAACAGCGATCGCCCATTCCCCACATCCCCAAAAAGCGATCGCCCATTCCCACACCCTCAACAAGCGATCGCACCCCCACATCCCAAAAAAGCGATCGCATCCCCCACATCCAAAAAGCGATCGCCCTCCACATCCCAAAAAGCGATCGCCCCTCCACATCCCCAAAAGCGATCGCCCCTCCACATCCCCAAAAAAACGATCGCACCCCCACATCCCAAAAAAGCGATTCCTACGGAGCGCTTCGCTATCGTACTAGTTAATTGATTATTGTTACAGGGTACTGCGAAAAAATAGAATCAACGGAGATGAGAGGAATATTTTCGGCTATGGATTGAGCAATAATGAGCCGATCAAAGGGGTCTTTATGATGCAATGGCAAATGGGAATGAACATAAAGGTGGTTTACTTTGATGTCAAGTAAATTGATACAACTTTGGATAATTTCTAACTCAACAAACTCTTGATATGACCTCTCAAATTTTAGTTTTCCTAAATTATATTTAATAGACATTTCCCAAAGACTAGCAATACTTAAATAAATGGTATTGTTTTTGTCTTCGATTAAATCTTTTAGATGATCATTCAGTTGCGGATCATCGTTAACGAACCAAATAATTATTTGGGTATCCAATAATAATTTCATTCCATATAATCCTTAAAGTCTTCGAGAGGTTCGTTAAAATCTGATGATATCCACACTTTTCCTTTAGCACTACCTCGTTTCAATGGGCGTTGAATTGGGGAAATTTCTGCCACTGGTTTATTATCTTGTGTAATAATGATTTTCTCTCCTTTGATTACCAAGTCAAGATATTTAGTCAGATTAGACTGGAATTGATTTATTTCTAGTTTAGTCATGATTAGTAATTCTCTTACAATAAGTGTTGAATACTGAATCTGAATATTATCTTCATTCTAATCTGAATCGAAGAAAATGGGAAAAGCCCACACCAACATGGACGAAAAAGCGATTCCTACGGAGGACTGAGTGCCTTTGCGGGTACGTTATCGCCCTCCCACATCCTCCAAAAGCGATTCCTACGGAGCGCTTCGCTATCGCACCTTCCACATCCTAAAAAAGCGATTCCTACGGAGCGCTTCGCTATCGCCCTCCCACATCCAAAAAGCGATCGCCCCTCCCATATCCCCAAAAGCGATCGCCCCTCACATCCCCAAAAGCGATCGCACTCCCACACCCTCAAAAAGCGATCGCCCCCTCACATCCCAAAAAGCGATCACCCCTCCACATTCCCAAAAGCGATTCCTAGGTCGCGCTTCGCTATCGCCCTCTCACACCCCAAAAAGCGATCGCACTATGGCGCATAACAAGAAGGAAAAAGTCTTTTTTTATCAATTGTAATAGAGAGATTGCCTGTAAATCATTAGCTTTAAGGGCAGAGAGTGCAGAAAGATCGCTGGATGCTTCGGAACTTACCCGCAATTCTAGCAACCATCCATCTGGTACTACAACACGAACGCTACCTTGTGCTTCTCCTTTTTCTTCCTTACCCAAACCGCTCAGAAAATGAAGGTTCTCTTCTAGGATATAGAGTTTACCTAAAGAGCGATTAGTCGGAAAATTAAGAGTTCGTTCTGACCCTTGGTTCCGCGTAATGGGAGAATTACTTAGACCACAACCAGTAGCCAAAGATAGTATTGCCGCTAATAAACCTAGACCTCTGAGACTTGTTTTATTCATTTACTTCCAAACCTTGTTTGGGAATAATGGCAAGATAACTTTACTTAATTTTAAGGGTCGCATCGAAACCACCACTTAAATCCCAGAAATTATCACTTGGATCAGCATCACTAAATGTAGCAATTAATTTACCATCAGCTTCAAGGGCGGCTAGAATTGCATCCCCATTCAGAGGTGTTCCTGAAACTGTATTTCTGAAATCATTGGCATCATTCGGCCAACCATTTAAGATAATCCCTGTATTGATGTCGTCCAGATAGAGGGTTAGATCATTAAAATCAAAATCACCTGGTGCGCTATCACCATCATCCATAACAAAGCTAATCTCAATGTCCTGAATTTGAGTAGGTAGCGAAATCACCAACTTCGGATCAACCCCTGGCGGTAACGGAGCAGGCAAACGATCAGGAGCCACAGGGACAATCATCGCCTGAGTTGCGGCATTCCCCTCACGATCCTGAGCCGAACCTGGCGCAAACATCACCTTAACCTCATCCCATACCGATGGATCAACATTAGGTAACGCCTGCTGTAATAACGCTTTAGACGCATCCCCAAAACCTAACTCAATCGAACTAAAGTATCACTAACCTTAGTAAGAGAATTGATCACAACGGACTGACCATCATTGGACCCACCCACAACCTTCAAACTGTAGGAACCCTGAGCAAAAACTTCCCCAGAAACAACTTCGCTCACCGTGACATCTAAACTGGTTGGTTCGTTACTCAAATCACTCGTAATCGCCGCGATCGGTGAGACTGAATCCAAGGTAAAACTGTAATTCAAGACAGCAGAAACATTGCCCTTGCTATCTGTTGCCTCTAAACCAAGAGTATGTTCTCCTTGACTAAGATCCGTATTACCATTAATTTCCTTCAGCTTGGCACTGTCTAAACTAAAACCGACCTTTTGCAGAGTTCCCAAAACATCCACAAAAGCCCCACTGTCCAACTTGGCACGGAAGACCGCGATCGCATTTTCATCCGTAACCGTGCCAGAAATAGCAGGATTATTCGTAATCTTGTCGGTATTACTGCTACCCGTATCATTAGTTAAACTTGCCTGAATAACAGGAGCCTGAACATCCTTCGTTAACAAGTTTTGTAAGACATAATTACCCACCGACTTACCAGTAGCTAATCCATCCACATTATTATCTGCATTGAAATGAATCCCGCCATAAATCCGACTAATTCCCGCTTCATTTGCAGCAGCATTAAAATTAGTGAAAGTACGATTAACACCAGGAGTTCCCAGAGAATTGAGACTAAAGCTGACATTATCACCCAAAATTGTCGTTAATACCGTTGCCGCAGCCCCACTAAAGGTACTATGTCCAGAAATATAGCTGGGGAATGGCGGTGTCGTAATTAGGGGTTTCCAATTGGTGTCAGCAGTGGTATTAGGATTACCATCTGTATCAGCTTTTTGAATTGCGGTAATGGGTCGCCAAGAATTTTCGGTATATTTAGCATCCCAAGCAGCAATTCCTGCATCAGCCAAGGAAATATCCAATAAGGCAAATAAACGGGCATTATCTACTAAGGAATTACCCTTGGTTGCAGCGGCATTTTGAGCAATTTGATTCCAGTGTCCAGGAGGTGTAAATGTACCTGAACCGTCTGCCCAGAATTTGGCAATTTCTGTTTGGTCAGCAGTGCGGGTGGTACTATTAATACTGCCTAAATCCTTAACCTGATTGAACTCTGTAGTATATTGATCACTCGTTAAAGCGGGTTCACCAGCAGGACGGAATTGAGAACCACTGGTTAATCCGAATGGTGTCACCTGTCCCCATTGTGGTAACAAAGCTGAAGCATTAGCTGGTGGTGTTGGTTGCCAATCACCAGGGTTAGTTCCAGGTGTATAATTTACGGTGGTATTGAACCCATCTGTACTCCGCAAGGTGAGGATATCATTGGCAACAGTTTGACCAAAGGTTACTCCCGTAGTTTCTGCTTCACCGTCAGTAATTTTAGCTAGGGAGGCTGTTAAAGCAGTATCAAAGAAGGTTTTTTGGTTAGGGTAGAGATTGATGAGAACGGTATAAGCGGCTGAGGCGGCGGCGGCTTCTGCTGATACAATTGTCGGGGCTGTACCTGTGAAATGATAGTTTTTGTAAGTCTTGGTAATACTGTTTATAGCATCAAAAACTGCGGTTTGGGCGAGTCTGAAGGTAATGCTCTCTTATTTTCTGTACTTAGACCACTTCTCAAAAAATATGGTGGGGTATGTATTGTTTGTGATGCCAAATCAGTTGTCCATTAGTTAAGTTTTGTAAATAAATATCAAATAATAAGTGGCAAATAAAATCAGATTTTTTGATTAATTACCAGCATTTATTTGCGTTTTTGGTTGTCAATACTCCAGTGCAAAAGAAATTATATGATGAGCAACAGCTTATAGTATTGCTATAATTATTTTATACCTTTAAGAGATCATCTCTGGAGTGTAAAAAATGAAATCTTTAATTTCAACTTTCACTCAAAATCTAGATTTTTCCGAAACAGAAATAGAATCCATACTTGCAACACCTTTAAATGAGGTACTTAACTCACCCGCTTTGAAAAAGGAATTGGACAGTTTAGATATTAACTTACTCAAAAAAACCTTACCTACAGCCGGTGCAGTTTTAGCTGAACATTTACCACTTTTTTATGATTGGCTAAAAAATGAATTAGGAGTTAAGCGTGTTCCTGACAGTCCAGATCATACAACAAAATGGGTAGTTGGTTTTCTCAACAATCAAGAAAGTATTAATCACTTAGTTGAATTACATCGTCCTGTACCCCACGCAGCTTTAGAACAAGCTGTTCCTCGTTTGGTAGGCTTATTTGATGGGGTTGAAGAGGAAAAAGTGCGTCAAGAATGGGAAAAAGCAGTTGCAGCACTTTGTTTAGTTCTAGTTGTTGATGCTCGTGAACAGGAAAAACTTGCTAATTAAAATGTCTGAATCAGGATACCCACCGATTTAAGGATTGACAGGATTTAATATTGAGATATTTGCAAACTTTTTGTTTTTCAGATTATTTCATGGATAACAATCCTGTAAATCTTTAAATCCTCTAAATCCTGATTCTGACAGTTTATCTAAAATTTTGGCCGATGTTGAATCCAAGGATTAGCGGCTTCTAATTGCGCTGCTAGACTAATTAAAGTAGACTCAGCCGCAGGTTTACCAATTAACTGCACACTCAGGGGTAAACCATTGCTATCAAAACCGACAGGAAGAGCGATCGCAGGTAATCCGGTAGCATTTGCGACAGGGCAAGGGGCAACCCAGTGGGCAATTTTGGCAAATGTCTCTTCTGCACTCAAATCTGCCCATTCACCTACACGAATGGGAGAATGTAAATAAACAGGTAATACTAACACATCTACAGTATCAAAAAATGCAATAATTTGCCGAGAGGTAATTTGCATTTGGGACAGTGCTTGCAGATATTCACCGGCAGAACCATTTTTTGCTAATAACCAGCGGTTCAAAGGTTGTAAGGCTTCTGAGGGAATTCCTGCTGCTGCTATTCCCGCTTGCCAAACTGCTATAAATGGTTCAATTAAGCCGCTAAAGTCTGGATATTGTTCCGTAACTTGATGTCCAAATTGTGCCAATAATTCAACTGTTTTTAATACTCCTTGTTTACAGTTAGCATCAGCTTCTCCAAAGGGCTGAATACTGGTACTAAAGGCAACTTTTAGAGAATCTAATTTAATTTGAGTCGCAGCGAGAAATGATGGTTGCGGATCTGGCAACCAATAAGGATCACCGGTCACATAGCCAGACATCACATCTAACATTGCCGCTGCATCAGCTACTGTGCGAGCAAGAGGACCATCAACAGCAATGCCTCCTAAGCGATCGCCTACAGGGGCTTTAGTGATTCTTCCTCTAGCTGGTTTGATGCCAACAACACCACAACAAGCCGCCGGACCACGGACTGAACCACCACCATCTGAACCTTGAGCGATCGCACTTAATCCTGCTGCTACTGATGCTGCTGCACCACCACTAGAACCACCCGGAGTATATTCTAAATTCCAAGGGTTTCTCGCTGGTGGAAATCCCGGAGGTTCGGTGTAAGGACAAGAGCCTAATTCTGAAGTTGCAGTTTTACCAAGAATAATAAATCCAGCTTGTTTAATTTTTGTAACTACGCCATCATCATGATTAGCAATATTATTTAACAGTGCCGGATTTCCGTAAGTACAGGTAACACCTGCAACTGCACTTAAATCTTTAATGGAAATTGGCACACCAAAAAACGGCGGTAATTCTGAAGTCGTTGTCAGTAATTCCGTTTTGTTTTTAGCATCAGCGATCGCTTTTGCAGCCGTGACTGTAAAATAACTTCCCAGTTGGGGATTTAAGCGTTCAATTCTCTCTAAATATACTTCCACCAACTCTAAAGGTGACACTTCCCGCAGACGGATTAATTGTGCTAATTCTAAAGCCGGAGTAAAAGCTAGATCGTTATTGTTCATATATAAATCATAAAATCTGCTAATTTAACTTGTTACTTTAGCAGGATTTATGAAATTCAAAGCAAAGAAATAGAAAATTAACCACGTTCGCGAAGCGTTCCGCAAGGAATAGGGACGAAGGACACGAAGGGAATAGGGTTTCCCTATTCCTTTTTTTTCATCAACCGGATTTTAACTAAAAATATGGTTAATTATGCAATACTGTTGCCAAAATAAGAGCCTTGATAATTTTTGGCAAAAACGGCAAAAATAAGCATACATAAGCGTTTTGAGGAAAAGGTAATTTAGAATCTAAAACCCTTATCTACCCCGTCAATACATTTAAAAAATCCTTGTCGGAAACCTTTAAGGAATTTTTAAGGCTGATTGTTTTTGCCAAGCAAGAGTGAGAAACGGGAGTTCATGGTTAAAGCATTATCATCTCACCCTCGTAATTTGGCAATAGTATTGTTATGGATGTCACTATTAAAACCTTACACGTTTAACAATCAATGGTTAATTCTAGTCTTGTGGCCACACTCTATGTGAATCCTGTTACAGGAAATGATGCTAATACGGGTTCTCGTGCCAATCCCCTAAAAAGTATTACCTGCGCCCTCAAACAGGCGAAAACATCAACAATTATTCAGTTAACTACGGGAACTTATAGCACAGCCAATGGAGAGGTCTTTCCCTTAGTCATTCCACCGTCCATGTTGATAGTCGGAAATGAGGCCAATAAAGGTCAGGAAATGATCATTTCTGGCAGTGGAGAATATACCAGCCATAGTTTTGGGGTACAGAATATCACTTTACTCTTAGAAGGTGATGCCAGTCTTTTGGGTGTGACGGTGACTAATCCTGCTACTAAAGGTACTGGTGTGTGGATTGAATCATCAATACCTACCGTGGCTAATAGTACATTTAAGAACTGTACTAGAGAAGGAATTTTCACCACTGGTAATGCTAAACCGGGTATTGTAGATAATTTGTTTATTAACAATAAAGTGAGTGGGCTAGTCATGGCTAAGAATAGCAAAGGAGAAGTGCTGCGTAATGTATTTGAAAATAATGCTTTAGGCATAGCTATTAGTGATTTTGCTGCGCCTTTAGTCGCAAATAATCAACTTTCAGCCAATGGGACAGCGATCGCTCTGTCTCGTGATGCTAAACCAGTATTACGGCGGAATCTCATTACTAATAATACCCAAGGTGGTCTTTTAGTCAATGGTAATGCTGTTCCTGATTTAGGCAGTCCCCAAGATCCTGCTGACAACATTTTTCGAGAACAGGGTAAATTCGATTTACAAAATGTTACAGATCAAAAAATTATCTCTGTGGGTAATCAGTTAAGTCTTCCCCAGGTGATTGGGGCGATAGATTTCATGGCTGCTACCGCTGACACTCCTAGTCAAATAGGAGTAAGCAGTAGGTTTGCTGATTTAGAAGGACATTGGGCGGCAGCCTTCGTAGAAGCCTTATTCAGTAAAGATATTATTAGTGGTTTTCCTGATGGCTCTTTTCAACCAGCCACACCAATTAACCGCGCCCAATATGCGGCCTTGATGACAAAGACATTTCAACTACCCGAAAGTAATCAACTAAATAAGTTCAAAGATGTAAAATCAGACTTTTGGGCGGCTAAAGCCATAGCCAGTGCTGCGGATAGAGGCTTTTTGAAAGGCTTTCCCGATGGCACATTTCGTCCAGAAAACAACTTAACCAAAATTCAGGCACTAGTCTCCATTGTTAACGGTTTAAACTTAAGTGGTGGTAATCCTAACGTTTTAATGGTATACCGTGATCGCGTCCAGATTCCTAGTTACGCTACCAGTGCCGTGACAGTGGCTACGCAAAAACTATTAGTTGTCAATTATCCTCAACCAGATCAATTAGAACCACTGCGGGACATCACTCGCGCTGAAGTAGCAGTTCTCATTTATCAGGCACTCGTGGCCACAGGGTTAGAAAATCCTCTGCCCTCTGCCTATATTGTCAAACCAGAGACAGAGATTCCCTCTTTTTCCGATATTGTTGGCCATTGGGCAGAACCATTTATTCGGGCATTAGTTAGTATGAACTTAACTCAGGGTTTTGCTGATGGCACATACCAACCAGATCAAGCTATGACCCGCGCCCAATACACAGCTTTAATCGCCGCTGCCTTTAATCCCCCAGCGAAACGTCCTTCCCCAGAATTTACAGACATCGCCAAAGATTTTTGGGCAGCTAACGCCATTGAAATAGCAGCCAGAGGCGGTTTTGTGGGCGGATTTAGCGATCGCACCTTCCGTCCTACCCAAAACGTTCAACGGCTACAAGTCATAGTCTCCTTGGTTAACGGATTGGGACTTTCGGCAACTGAACAAAAAACCCTAACCTATATTGACCAAGATAAAATTCCCGAATATGCCCGAACAGCAGTTACCATCGCTACCCAGCAGAAAATTATTGTTAATTATCCAGATCCCAACTTACTAGCACCCACCAGGGAAGCCACTCGTGCCGAAGTTGCCGCCATGGTATATCAGGCATTAGTAGCCAGTCAACGCACAAAAGTTATTAACTCACCATATATTGTTTTGCATATCAGCAATTGACAAGTAGAATGAAAAACACTGCCTATCACTTTTGCTGCTAGTGAAAAAAACTACTCATGTAGCTAAAAGTACGCTAGGCTAGACGCGATGGGTGAAATATTTATACCTGTTGCCTATAACTTGCAGCCCATGTTAACTACATCCCCGTTTACTCAACCCTTTGCAGCTCCGGCCGAATTAGCAACTAAGTTATTAACTCACTACAGCTTTGATCTGAATGGATACAATGCTAGTGAGTTAGTTAGCTGCTGGCAATCAGAATATCCCATTCATTGGTTACATTTAGCAGTTATTGAAGCTTTGTATCAAGGTCGTTATAAAGCCATATCTGTCCAGCAAATCTTGACCTCTTGGCAGCGAAAGGGAGAGACAACATATCATTTCAACATGGAATTTGAGCGCATGATTTGTAGCAAATTCCCAGAACGTCTCACTTCCCTCTCTCTACCAGTTTTACCACCCCCTAAACAGGAAATCAGGATGGAAAAATCTAAAAATCCTCGTTTATTACCTGCCCCAGTTAGTTATAAATATCAAATAAATAATAATTTACAGCCAACAGCAGAGAAACGAGACTCTACCCTAGAAAATCTAGTCCCAGTCCCTCCTTCTGCTCAATTAACACCAAATATCAGTCAACAGCCAATTATTGAGGAAATTTCCCCCCAACCTGCCCCACAGTTGATGTTACCAGCAACCGCCAATCATCCGCCTATTGGTCAGTTTATGCCCCAAAAGAGCGCTCGCACGGAATCCTTCACCTCCAAACTCAAATCCCTCACCAGCGAAAGATTGGAGTTGGTTTTTTAGTCAGTTGACGGTTGACGGTGGACGGTTGACGGTTGACGGTTGACGGTGGACGGTGGACGGTTGACGGTTGACGGTGGACGGTTGACGGTTGACGGTTGACGGTTGACGGTGGACGGTTGACGGTTGACGGTGGACGGTTGACAGGTAACCGTTGCTCGTTGTCACCAATTACCCATTACTTTACAGCCTCAAGCACTGTTTTTAAACCTTTGCTATTGAAGAGGTTTATCACTTCAGAGGCACTTTCTTGACCCTTGAATACTCCCACCTGCATTACCCTGCGGCCTTGCCAAACTTTAGGAAAAGCGTCAGTGACGAGAGAACTGACAAAATTCTGTTGCTGCTTATTTGCAACTAGCACTAGCACCCGGTAACTGACATTTTGCCCAGAAGCCGGATAAATTTGGGGGTCTGATATTGGGGCTGAATTCTGAATATTTTCCCCTGCTGCTGCTTGAGGGGCCACAAATTCAATAGCACCGGAATCAAGTTGCGTATAATTAAATTGGGATGAATCAGACAGATTATTTGGTAATAGTGGCAATTGATTGGGCTGAGGAACCGGTTTAAATTTTAAAGGTGTTAGAGTTCTTTGATTAGGAGAATTGGGAACGGTGCGGGCTGAAGTTTCTGTTGATAAAGGATTAGAACCAGGATTTCTGGCTGTAGGTGCGGTTGTACCTTGAAGATCCACTTTACCGCTGATACGATTGCTAACCAGATTATTTCCAGCCGCAGAAAATACTAACTTGGCACTTTGAGCATTGATATCATAACGACCATTATTCCGAAATATATTCTTGCCTGGGTCATAACTCGTACCTAAATCTGGTCTAGCTTGGGCAATTACTACTAAACCATCTTCTCTATTACCTTGAAGAAGATTATTCCTTAACATTGGTGTAGCATTTGCTTGGACAATAATACCCGATCTATTGTTCTGAATTTGGTTAGCTACTACTACGGGAGCAGCATTTTGGGCAATATTAATCCCAAAACCAGTTTCTTGAAAGATGTTTTCCCTGATTTCGGGGCGTGCATTGCCAGAAATAGTTATACCATTAGCGCCATTGCGAACAAAGGAATTTTTGCTAATACTTGGTGTACCATCACCAGCAACAGCAATTCCATCTTGGGTATTATTAGTAAAGGTATTTTCTCGCACTAGAATATTACTGGATTCAATCCATAATCCATAACCACGAGGATTGGAGTTAGTGACGGTGACACCACTTAAACTAGCTTGGTTAGCACCGACAATGGCCACATTTTGACCACCAAAACTGCGACTGAGGTATTCGCCACCACCAGTAATTGTTACTGTGCTGCCTTTGCTGTTAATATCTCCTTGAATGGCCACACCTGGTTTTAACATTAAAGGAAATACTTCTCCAGTTTGGGTACTATATGTACCGGGAGAGAGGATAATTACACTATTAGATGGTGATGCTTCTAAGGCTTGGCCAATTGTCTGCCAAGGTGCGCTGATACTACCATTACCTGTTTTGTCATTTCCCGTATTTGGGTTGACAAATGATTGGTTAATCTGAGAGATTGTTTTTTCACCTTGGAGTATTTGTTCGACTCCCATAGGAACTTGAGCAAAGACACTACTTACACTTGTTATCAAGAGTATTGTACTCGTCACTCCTAAACCAACAGTTAAACTCAAAATTGAGAAACTCAGGGAGTTTGTCCGAGTATTCACGGATTTTTGGGAAACTATCATTGTTTATAAAACTCCTGAAAAATATATATCAAGAACGTTGAAA
This sequence comes from Dolichospermum sp. DET69, assembly GCA_017355425.1. NCBI lineage: Bacteria > Bacillati > Cyanobacteriota > Cyanophyceae > Nostocales > Aphanizomenonaceae > Dolichospermum > Dolichospermum sp. DET69. Next base: position 1,385,243 of record CP070233.1, on the reverse strand, counting down.
ATCTGTTGGTGTTTGAAAAGTTCTCTTGTCGGTCTCAAAAGTTTTAGATCCCTCTAAATCTCCCTTAAAAAGGGAGACTTTGATTCCGGTAGAGGATGTTTGAAAAGTTCTCTTGTCGGTCTCAAAAGTTTTAGATCCCGCTAAATCTCCCTTAAAAAGGGAGACTTTGATTCCGGTAGAAGATGTTTGAAAAGTTCTCTTGTCGGTATCAAAAGTTTTAGATCCCGCTAAATCTCCCTTAAAAAGGCAGACTTTGATAACCGTTCCCCCCTTTTTAAGGGTTAGGGGGGATCTAAAAATGCCTAAAGTCACAGCGAAACCCTTTATGGCTACGCTACCCAAGCTATCAAACAACCTCTTAGTTTCTGAAACTGTATATCAACTGCTACCTGGCAACTGTTATACAATCAATTTTTATACTATTTAATAGTAGTATGTCCACGATATTATTTATATCTTGACAAATTAACCGCGATTAGTTAGCAAATATTTAATCATAAAAATATGAATCAGGCTGGCTATTACTATCAAAGCATGAAAAATAGAGGTTTGTAATGGTTTTGTCCCATAGTCACACACAGCAAACTGTTTATCGCATTTTAGATGCTAATTTAGATCGCGCTCGTGAGGGGTTGCGAATTATTGAGGAATGGTGTCGGTTTGGTTTAAATAATGCCCAGTTTTCGAGTATATGTAAACACCTGCGTCAAGAGTTGGGTACTTGGCATACGGCGGAAATCCGGGCAGCACGAGATACACCGGGTGATCCAGGAACTGATTTAACTCATCCCCAAGAGGAAGAACGGGCTGATATTACGTCTCTATTACAGGCTAATTTTTGCCGTGTGCAAGAAGCATTGCGAGTATTAGAAGAATATGGCAAGCTTTATAATGGGAATATGGGGACAGCTTGTAAACAAATGCGTTATCAAGTGTATACCCTGGAAAGCAATTTGATGGGTTATCAGCGTCATCAGTTATTATGGCGATCGCATTTATATTTGGTAACATCTCCCACAGATAACCTATTGGCAATAGTGGAAGCGGCTCTGCAAGGTGGTTTAACTCTGTTACAGTATCGGGAAAAAACCGCCGATGATTCGGTGCGTTTAGAAATGGCTATGCAGCTACGGCAGTTATGTCACCATTACGGGGCTTTATTCATTATTAATGATCGGGTGGATTTGGCTTTGGCTGTGGATGCTGATGGTGTACATTTGGGACAACAGGATATACCCATTGCTATAGCGCGTCAACTACTGGGCAGTCAGCGCATTATTGGCCGCTCTACCACAAATCCGCAAGAAATGCAAGGGGCAATTGCCGAAGGTGCGGATTATATTGGTGTGGGACCTGTGCATGAAACACCGACAAAAGCAGGTAAAGCCGCAGCCGGTTTAGAATATGTGAAATATGTTTCTCAAAATTGTCAAATTCCCTGGTTTGCAATTGGGGGAATAGACATGAGTAATTTGAATGATGTCATGAATGCAGGAGCGCGACGGGTAGCTGTAGTGCGATCGCTCATCCAATCTGATCAACCCACTCTAGCAACTCAATATTTTCTCTCTCAACTCCATCGAATTAAGTGAATGAGGAGGACTTACGCATTGACCAAAAATATCAAATATGTGTTGCTGTGAAAACCACATTTATCCTAGGGGTAAAGCAAAAGCTAAACCCCTACTCTACGGTTGATTTATCGGTAACAATAGAATTAGTTGCACCCTGAAAAAAGGTATTTTGGTGAACGCATATCATGATTGATTTGGACAGTGCGTAAGTTCTCTCAATATTCTTTCGTTGATTATTTCATTAAATTTACTATCTATACTCAATACCTTAGCCATTTTTGTGTAGGTCGGCTTGAGCGAAGAGAAACCCGACGTATTTGTTGGGTTATGCCTTACGTATCCCTGACGGGATACGTCCCATTGCTTTGCGAACGTTCACGTTCCACAAACCACCCTACGAATCAAGGAATTTTTTGATTTGGCTAAGGTATTGTATACTACTATTAATTATTATTTTAAATAATTACTCAGTGGAGAAAAATATCCATTAATTATTGTTAATTTTTAGACACCAATAATTCTTAAAAAAATTGTATTCAACGAAGGGATACTATTAAGATATAATTATGTTTAATCATACCACACCTAAAAGCTTGAACTTCAAACCATGAAAATAAAAGTCATTATTCATAAAGAAGAAACAGGTTACTGGGCAGAAGTTCCTGCTATTCCCGGTTGTGCCACCCAGGGAGATACTTTTGAAGAATTACTACAAAATATATATGAAGCCGTTGAAGGTTGCCTACTTGTTGATATTGATTCATTAGAACTTGATGAATCTGCTCAAATATTAGAAATTGCCGTATGAAATCAATTTCAGGGAAAAATTTTGCTAAAGTATTAGAATCTCAGGGATGGCAACTTCTACGCATTAATGGTAGTCATCATATCTATGGTAAATCCGACAGTCCAGCCCGAATTTCTGTTCCTATTCATGGGAATCAATCACTAAAACCTGGACTATTACGGCATTTTCTAAAAGTTGCTAATCTGAGTGAAGACGATATTTAATATTCTCAGTAAATATGAATAACTATATAGAATATCAGCAAAATCTCAACTACGCACAAGGAAATACATCAATATCAATTAGCAAATATTAGAAAGAGATTTCAATAATGTACAATTGACAATTGGTGATAAAATCCTTATTTCATCCTGTTTATCCTTTAATCGGTGGATATTCTGATTCTGACTACATTATTATTTTCATAGGTCCTAAATTCAAAGTTTTTATTTATGTCCAATCAAATTCATCTCCAAGTTAATGGAGAAACTCGCAATTGTTTATCCCCAACTGCTTTACCTGAATTACTCCAACAGTTAGGTTTTAATCCGCGTTTAGTAGCAGTAGAATATAACGGTGAAATCTTACATCGTCAATTTTGGTTAGAAACTCAAATTAAAAATGGCGATCGCTTAGAAGTAGTTACAATCGTTGGTGGTGGTTAGTTCAACAAACAAGAACAACAAGATTCAGGACTATATAACCAGCGATGATAGGTTTTCCGTTTCGCTAATTCCTTACCTTGACGGCCTAGTTTTTCCCGTAGTTGTGAATCTTGACACAACCGATTGAAAGTTTGCAAAACTTCATAACCAGAGTCGGGATTTACTAACAGGCCATTTTCTTCATGATGAACCGCATCTAAAACACTACCTAAACGAGAAGCAATTACAGGTTTACCAAAATAACCTGCTTCTAAATAAACTACACCAAACTTATCTATATTTTGATCTTGATGATTATCTGAATTCAACATAGCGAAAATATCACAAGCTGCATAATAACCGGCTAAATCCCGCTCTGGTACATACCCAGCAAAATGGACTCTTTTGGCGATTCGCAACCTTTGGGCTTGGGATTTTAGCTGATTTTCACAACTTCCTTCACCGCAAATAATATAATGAACATCCACACCAAAATTTAGCAATACGGGAATATTATCTATTACCCGATCAAAGTTCTTATATTTAACTAAATTACCCACAGAAAGAATCACAATTGCTGTTTCTGGGATATTGTAAGTTTGACGAATGCGATTACGTAAATCATCAATATGACTCAGACTAGTAGGATTACCAAATCTTTCTGGTCTGACGACTGGATTAATAACATGAGTTGGTGTGTCTAAACGAAAAGTATTTCTCAAAGAATTGCGAATATAAGAACTATTACAAACAATTCCATCAGCGCGTTTGAGAGTTACTTTTAATAGCCATCTCCATAAAGGGTTACTAGCTGTACGGACTAAATCATTATCATGTAAATAGATAAAAAAGCGAATTGGTAAAATATAACTTAGTACCAACAACGCTGGAAAATCATAACCTTGACACCATTCAATGTAGCGGTAATGATAGCGAAAATATAATCTTATAGCTAATAAAAAAGCAGCACTAATATTGAATCCAGATTGAATAATATTTCCTAACCAGTTATCACACCAAGCAGGAAAATTAAACCAACGATAAACCGGAAATTGCTGGGATTTATCAAATTTTTTATCTCCAGCACAACCACCCGCTAAAACAATTACCCGATCTGGATCTTGTAAACAACGGTTATATACATATTCACCAATTACAGCCTCATCTGGGCGGAATATTCGGGAAATAACTAGGATATCTGGATAAGCTGTATTATCTCTAACTTGTAACCCTAGTCGTGATATATTTTCCATAATTAAGCTTGATAAATTAACTGGAATTAGGGCGTTATCTTAAATTCAATAAAAGGCTTTTACTTCCGTAAGGGTTTAGCAATGCTAAATTCCTACTAAATTTTGCTGTATATAGAAATAAAGTTTTTAAATTTTGCTGATTTAGAAAAAATGCAATACTTTTCTTAAATTTGTGAGCATTCAGCTTTATCAAAATAATCACGAATTTTAGAGTTTACTGAGATTATTTTTATCAAAGAGGGGAACAGGGAATAGTTTTTCCTATTTCCCGAACTTGGAGTAAGAGACCTCGACTTTTATAAGTGGAGTATTTCGAGTGGGGTCTAAATCCCCCTTTTTTGTTACTCCCTGTTCCCTCTTTAACAAATCTTGCTCCTCTATATTCTTGATTTAACAAGTATTCTGATTCGGTGAATCTTTCTTGGAATGATCAAACATCAGGCTGACAAAATTACAAATTTTCAACCTATTTTACCGCCCATTATTGTTCAATTTACCCAGGTTTATCAGTGCTGGATAAGTTATTTGTATAATCCAAGATAGTTATGATTAATAACTGATACTCCCAAGAGATTACTCAGAAACTACTCGGAAAATTGTTAACTTTAACTATTTCCTTTATAATATCGCAAATACTGGCTATTTTGATGCCAAATCGCCAGAAAATATAGGTAATTTTGTAATCTGCGTCATAGCATTTACTGCCAAATTATGATTTAATAATTCCCATCATTTTCACCTTTGTTGTTTACCTGATTTTCATTTTTGTTAGTGTATCAATCATTGCATTTAGCCCATGTTAAAATTGAATACCTTTAAATGGTAAACATGGATATATTTGTCACAATACAGCCTATTCTCAAAGCTGGTTTCTCAAACTAAGCTAACAATTGATAGATAGTAAGTGTAAAATTTTTAAGTGTCACCGTGCTTACATCACTGATAAAAAGTAAAACCCCCTAAAATATAAGTGCTAAATATTCCGTCTCTATCCGGAAAAAATTAGTTAGTAGCAAAATTAGTAATATAAAAAAACTCGTATCATTTAAAAGACTCTTATTCAGATACTCAAATACTACTTAGAAGTAGCAGGATTTACACTTAATTAGTAAGTGCTGAAATATTGAACAAGAATTATTGCTGATATCATTAATTAATAAATGATACAAATTATTTTTTCAGCCCTCACATTATCAGTATGGCATCACCGGGAATGAGGAATTATTAATTGATTCCCAAGTTTTTTGATGGTAAGGAGGTTTCACGGTACGGTTATCAACTCCAGAAATCTCTCCCTATTTCCTCCCTAACCAAGATCAGAAGCGGTAGATTATAGATAGTCTTGCTTCTTCTAACAGAGGCAGTCATCATAAAAATACAGTTGTTGTCCTAAATGAGTTATGAGTAAAAAACTACAAAGATTCCTCAAACCCCTATTTAAAACCGTCTTTATCCTTAGCTTAGTGCTAACTTTAGCCTTTAGTCATGCTAATGATGCTTTAGCAGCCCGTAGTGGTGGCAGAATTGGTGGTGGTTCCTTTAGAATGCCTTCTAGTCGTACTTATGCACCACGCACTAATATGCCTAGCGGTGGTGGCTACTATGCTCCCTATGGTGGTGGTTTCGGATTTCCGTTTCTTTTGCCCTTATGGGGTTTCGGTGGTGGTTTTGGCGGTTTGTTTGGGATTATCATCTTTTTTACCATGGCGAATTTTTTAGTCCAAACATTTCGCCGTGTTACCAATGGAGAAACGGAAGAAGTCAGCTATAGCAGCAACCCTTCTGTTTCCGTTACTCGCTTACAAGTTGGTTTACTAGCCCAAGCTAGAGATCTACAACCCGAACTAAATCGCATTGCTGAAACTGCTGATACCAATAGCCCAGAAGGCAGAAGCGAAGTTTTACAAGAGGCTAGTTTGGCTTTATTGCGTCACCCTGAATATTGGGTATATGCGGGTGGTGGAACTCAACAAGCAAAGTTAAATTCCGCAGAATCTCAATTCAATCGTTTATCTTTAGCGGAACGCAGTAAGTTTAGTGAAGAAACTCTCTCTAATGTCAATAATCAACTAAAAGCTGTTCTGAGTCAGGAAGCTTTATCTGGTGAAGATAATCCCACTCGCTTGATTACCGAAGGACCAGGAGAATATATTATTGTCACTTTATTAGCAGCAACTTTGGGTAAGTGTGAAATTCCTGCTATTAATAGTGCTGATGATTTACGTCAAGCCTTACGTCAAATTGGTAGTCTTCCTAGTGAACAACTTTTAGCTATTGAATTGCTATGGACTCCCCAAGCAAAAGGGGATACATTAACATCAGATGATTTGTTTGCTGAATATCCTGATTTGAAGTTGGTTTAATTGGGGATTGAGGATTTTTTCTGATGCGGATATTTTCCTTTTTTAGATAGCTTGAGTCCAGGAAGGGCTGGCAGTAGTTGAAAGTGAAGTGACTTGTAATCAAATATCACCAGATTCGTTTTAAGATTATTTATGTCACAATTGAGGAAACTACTATTTATCATCCTACTGCCGTACAAGCCCTAACCTGTCTCAGGGTTTGCCACAATTTGTCTAACTGTTTTCTAGATATCCATTTAATTCGATTTAATGAAATGAAGGGATATGTATACATTCTCGCAGGTGATGAAATCCAAATATTAATTTTTCCTGAAGGAAATTGGAGGTTTATTGATGAAACCTGATTTTACTGAAATGTCAAATTCTGAACTGAGAGCTTATGTCCGTAAGAATCCCAATGATTGGGAAGCTTTGGATATTCTGGTGAGTCGCCGTACTCCTGATTCAGAAGCTACATGGTATGCGCCAATGGTGACAGCAGAGGGTGTACCAATAGAAGAAAATATCCGGTTAGCTGAAGTAGCTATTCAGCAACAAGTTATGTTAGATAATCAAAAGCGGTAAATTAGGATTGAAGGAGAAAACCAAAATCAGTTAATTAGGATTGACATAGTGGAATCTGTAATGTGTGAGATGTCAGATAAGTTGACGGAATGGATGAAAGAAAAAAACAAAATTAGTCAATAACCTCAAAATCAATAGCTTGATAAAAGGTTCTCTTTCCTGAAATATTAACTACTTTGGAAACTGTCTTTCTCGGACTTCAACAGCGTAATCTTGTACAGCGTTGGTAATTGTTTCTCGTAAATTTGTATAAACTTTGGCGAATGGTGGTTGTTTTTCCGAAAGTCCGAGAATGTCAGAAGTGACTAATACTTGACCATCACAGCTAGAACCTGCACCGATGCCGATGGTGGGAATACGGAGTTTATCAGTAATTTGCAGAGCTAGTTTGGCGGGAATATGTTCTAATACTATAGCAAAAACCCCGGCTTGTTCGAGAGCGATCGCTTCATTCAAAATCCTCTCTCCCTCCTCCTGGGTTTTTCCCTGTTGTCGCAACCCTAATTGATGGATTGATTGGGGTGTTAATCCGACATGACCCATAACGGGAATCCCAGATTGTACTAACCGGGTAATGGTTTCTACCATTGCCGGATAACCACCTTCTAATTTTACCGCCTGCGCTCCTGTTTCTTTTAATACTCTGCCGGCGGAGTGCATGGCTTGAGAGATGCTTTCTTGATAAGTCAAGAATGGTAAATCTACCACTACTAAAGCGTTTTTGACACCACGCCGCACAGCTTTAGCATGATGGATCATTTCATCTAAAGTTATGGGTAAGGTAGTTTCATAACCTAGGATAACGGCAAGAGAATCACCAACTAGGATTAAGTCTACACCAGCGACATCTAAAAGTTGAGCGATCGCATAATCCCAGGCAGTTAAAGCAACAATCGCACGTCCCTGTTGTTTCCATTGAGTTAATTGTTGGGTAGTAACTGCCATAACCAAATTTTAGATTTTAGATTTTAGATTTTGGATGAGGAATTACTGGAAAATTCTTTCCTTTATTCCCTATTCCCTGTTCCCTATTCCCTGTTCCCTGTTCCCTGTTCCCTATTTTACATACCGACCAAAACCAAAATGAGGTTGGGCTTTACCGACTGAAGGCATTAACCAAGCTAAACCTTCTGTTGTTCCTACCCATAATTTATTACCAATATCTGGTGCTAGGGTCAAAACTCGACTAGAAGGAAGTCCCATAACTTGGTCTAATACTGCTCCTGTATATGGGTTTAATCGGAGTAAACCATTGTTAGTACCCACCCACACACTACCATCTTTGGCAAATCTGACTGATGTAACGTTGCGTCCGCGCAGGGGAGTAACAGACCGTAACACAATACCATTTTTTGGGTTAATCACTAACAATTGATTTGGCATTCCCGCCCAAATTAATCCTTGGGGACTAATTGCTAAAGTCTGGACAGTTCCCCCAGGTAGATTTTGAATTCTCTTCATCAGTAAAGCACTGGAAGTATTAACTTTGACTATTCCCTCTAAAGTCCCAGCCCACAGTTGACCGTCAGCATCTAAAGTCATTGTGTTAACACTGACACCAGGCATATTTTGAACTGTGGTCATAATTAAGCCTTGGTCAGGACTAACTAGAGTTAACCCAGCATCAGTTCCTACCCACAAGTAACCCCGCTTATCAAGTAGCAGTGATAATACTCGTTTGGAGGGTAATAATAAATTTTGGGCTGTAATTTGACTTGTCTGGGGGTCTACTCTTGCTAAACCTTCATTATTTCCTACCCACAAACGCCCTACTTTATCTTGGACTAAAGCACTAATAGCAATATTTGGTAAACTGACACGAGAAATAACTCTACCTGTGTTGGGGTCAATACGTGATAATCCGCGCCACGAACCTACCCACAGATTACCTGTAAGATCTCCCAGTAGGTTACTAATTCGATAATCTACTTCCGTTTCCCTCTGTTGCAATTGTCTCTCATTGGGTAAGGGTTTAATTCGTTCTGGTGGTGGTGCGGCTGGGTAGGTGGGGGTAGAATTAGGTTGATTAAGACTGGGATTTTTGTCTGTATTACCACTATTATCAACTTTTTGGGCTGTAGCTGGAGTTATCATGCTTGGCAAAGCTATTAATCCCAGCAATGCGGACATTATTAATAAATTAGTATGCTTGTGAAATAAAGTCACGGTTATATTCCTTTTGATAGAAGTATGTAATTCTTGACACTCTCCGGTCTGAAGACACGGGGATTCTTAGTTCAACGAGACCACTTAAACTAGACTCCTGGCGTTATCTACCTCAAAGGTGGGACTCTCCCCAAGCGTTAACTTTCGGTTCAACTTAGTTTAAGTCTATAGCGGTATGCACTTAGATGAGATACAGTCATCGAATTACAAACTCTGTAGGGGTGAGGTTTCCCCGCCCTCGATTGTATTTCATCCGCCGGAGAACCGCTATATCTTGACTTTTATCACTAACAAAATGTTTTAAAGCCGATATAGCGGTATGCACTTAGATGAGATACAGTTATTAAATTACGAACCCTGTAGGGGTGGGGTTTCCCCGCCCTCGATGTTGATGATATTATAGATACCTGACTTATTAAGTATATCAGGTATCTAATTTCAATATTAACTAACCTTTTCCACCCCCGCTAAATCCAAAATCGGCGCAATCAAATCTTCTCTCTTCACCGCCATTAGATGCACACCCTGACACAATTCCCGTGCAATTTGTACCTGTTCTGCTGCAATTTTCATGCCCTCTTCTAGGGGATGTTTCGCTTTTGCCAATCTATTAATAATATGTTCAGGAATATTCACACCGGGAACAACTTTATTAATAAACTGGGCATTTTTTGCCGATTTCAAGAGAAAGATTCCCGCCAAAATCGGTTTGTTATAACCTCCGGCGATTTTATCCATGAACTTTTCTAATATTTCAAAATCAGTAATTAATTGACTTTGAAAAAATTGCGCTCCGGCGACTATTTTCTTTTCAAACCGACTTTGTAAACCTGACCAACTTTTAGATTGGGGATCTACTGCTGCACCAACAAATAAATCTAAAGCCCCATCAGTGAGAGGTTTTTGATTAAAATCAAACCCTTGATTCATGTTTCTAATTAACTGCAATAACCGCACAGATTCTAAATCAAAAACGGCTTTTGCTTCAGGATGATCACCTGCTTTGATCGGATCACCTGTTAAAGCTAAAATGTTGCGGATACCCAAGGCATGAGCGCCCATTAAATCCGCTTGTAATCCTATTCTATTGCGATCGCGGCAAGCAAACTGACAAATTGGCTCAATGCCATTTTGCAATAAAATCACTGAAGCTGCTAACGGAGACATCCCCAACACAGCCCGGCTACCATCAGTAATATTGACAGCATGAACCCTTCCCTTAAGAGTCGCTGCCATTTTGATGGTGTGGGTAGGATCTCCACCTTTGGGGGGTGCAACTTCGGCGGTAATTAAAAAGTCACCCTTTTGGGCAGCTTTACGAAAGTTATTAAAAGTGCTATCGGTATCCGGCATAATTTTATAGGATAACTTGGTAAGCGTAAAACTCAGTGGCTTGGTTCCCTGAGATATAAGCGACACGGGCGAATTTATTCGCCTTCAGTCTTCATTTTTTCTATAAGCTTATCAGTAAATTCTCTTAATCGTTCTTGCCAGTCTGGGACGGCTTTTAAGTTTGCCTTGACTCCAGGCAACACTTTAAAGCAAACAGGGTCTTTATCAAAGGGCTGTTTACTTGTGAAACCTAATTTGTTATTTTTCTGGAATGGCATTGCTATTCAATAAATATGTTGATATACTAATCTAAATGGTGCAGCGAATATTTTGCGAAAAGTAGCGGGAAGATTAGGTCTTTCACTTAATCAACTCAGTAGACGATCCTTGACAATCGTAGCGAGAATTAGACTTTGGGTTTTGCCTAAAACTATTCTGTCCGCAGAATCTCAGTGTCTTTAGACCTGAGAGTGTCAATAGTTCGGTTTTCTTAAAGGGTAAAACAAATTACACCTAAAAGCCTAAACCTTAAAGGTAGTTCATAAGCAAGATTTTGAAACCCACGCAGGTGGGTTTTGTCTGTGTAGACGCGGTTTCTAACCGCCGATTTAAAGTGGAACTGTGAAACCCAAAGCAGCTTTAACATCTGCTAAAGTTTGATTAGCGATCGCCCTGGCTTTTTCGCCACCATCGCGCAATACTGACTCTAAATAGCCCTTATCTGCCATTACCTCCGCATATTTATCTTGAATTGGCTTTAAAGCCTGAATCGCTGTTTCTGTCAGCAAAGGTTTAAATTGTCCCCAACCCATATCTGCACACTCAACTGCTACCTCTTCTTTGGTTTTTCCAGCCAGTAGGGTATACAGAGTTAATAAATTATGACATTCTGGGCGTTCTGAGTCATCAAAGGTTAAACCCCGCACCAAATCAGTTTTACAGCGTTTAATCTTCTTGGTAATCTCCTCTGGAGAGTCTAAAAGATTAATTCGACTTAATTCTGAAGGATCTGATTTTGACATTTTCTTGGTTCCGTCTGTCAAACTCATCACCCTTGCACCTTCTTTTCTAATCAAAGGATCTGGTAATTTCAAAACTGGTTTCTTCTTAGCAAATTGGTGATTAAACCTGTTGACAATATCCCGCGCTAGTTCCAAATGCTGCTTTTGATCTTCACCTACAGGAACTTTATCCGCTTGATAAAGCAGAATATCCGCTGACATTAACACAGGATAATCTAACAAACCAACACCAACATTTTCCCCTTGTTTAACGGCTTTTTCCTTAAACTGAATCATATCTTGCAACCAGTTGAGGGGGGTAATGCAATTTAACAACCAAGTTAGTTCACTGTGTGCGGAAACGTGAGATTGGACAAAGATGCTAGAATACTGTAAATCAATACCACAGGCTAAATATAAAGCCGCAATGTTGTAAGTATCAGCCGCTAAGGTGGCGGGATTATGTGGTACTGTAATAGCGTGTAAATCTACCACACAAAAGAAATTTTCATACTGGTCTTGAACTTCTACCCAGTTACGAATTGCACCTAAATAGTTACCTAAGTGTAAGTTACCAGTTGGTTGAACTCCCGACAAAACGCGCTGCTTACCCATAATTATCAGTGTAACGAGAACTTGCTCAATTTTATAGACCTTGAGGGTGATGTCAAACCCCTGAAAACCGTCCTAAGCATAGAATAAAATCTCAAGAGTAATTGAACGCAGATAGAGGCAGATAGAGGCAGATAAAGATCTATCAATCAATAGATTTTATGATTCTATGCAGCGTTACATAAAATTAGTTTTAAATCGAGTTATTGATAATGGGATTTGAGGAAGGATGTGGGTTGATAGAAGGAAATGATAATGATTTATTACATTTTGGTAATATAATAGAGAGAGTGAACAGGGAAATATTGAATTTCATTAAGATTCCATAATTCATCAATAACAATCCTGAAAATCCTCAAATCCTGGGTATCCTGATTCAGACAATTAAAATCTGTAACTCACAGATAATTCATCAATAACAATCCTGAAAAGCCTAAAATCCTGGGTATCCTGATTCAGACAATTAAAATCTATAACTCACAGATAATTCATCAATAACAATCCTGAAAATCCTCAAATCCTGGCTATCCTGATTCAGACAATTAAAATCTATAACTCACAGATAATTCATCAATAACAATCCTGAAAATTCTCAAATTCTGGGTATCCTGATTCAGACAATTAAAATCTATAACTCACAGATAATTCATCAATAACAATCCTGAAAATCCTCAAATCCTGGCTATCCTGATTCAGACAATTAAAATCTGTAACTCACAGATAATTCATCAATAACAATCCTGAAAATCCTCAAATCCTGGGTATCCTGATTCAGACAATTAAAATCTATAACTCACAGATAATTCATCAATAACAATCCTGAAAATCCTCAAATCCTGGGTATCCTGATTCAGACAATTAAAATCTATAACTCACAGATAATTCATCAATAACAATCCTGAAAATCCTCAAATCCTGGGTATCCTGATTCAGACAATTAAAATCTATAACTCACAGATAATTCATCAATAACAATCCTGAAAAGCCTCAAATCCTGGGTATCCTGATTCAGACAATTAAAATCTGTAACTCACAGATAATTCATCAATAACAATCCTGAAAATCCTCAAATCCTGGCTATCCTGATTCAGACAATTAAAATCTATAACTCACAGATAATTCATCAATAACAATCCTGAAAATCCTCAAATCCTGGGTATCCTGATTCAGACAATTAAAATCTATAACTCACAGATAATTCATCAATAACAATCCTGAAAAGCCTCAAATCCTGGGTATCCTGATTCAGACAATTAAAATCTATAACTCACAGATAATTCATCAATAACAATCCTGAAAAGCCTAAAATCCTGGGTATCCTGATTCAGACAATTAAAATCTATAACTCACAGATAATTCATCAATAACAATCCTGAAAAGCCTAAAATCCTGGGTATCCTGATTCAGACAATTAATTCATCTTCATTGGTAATTGGTCGTGGAGGAAATATAGTAATTAGTTTTATATAGTGGTTACAGTCTGCTGATCGAAAAATTCGTTTAACATCATTAAAAGTTACTAAGTGAGCATCGGAGATGCGCTGATACCATAATAAAAGTCCTGATTCTGCTTGGGAGTGCTTTTCCCAAAATTCCCGAAGTATTCTTTTGCTAATAACACCCATTAAGTTAACAGAGTAATATTATAGCTATTTTCAGATAAATTCACCACATATTTTGTATCAGGTATAGACGCAGATAACTCTTGTTTACTGAACTGTATTTTATTCATACTTCATCTATTTGGTTTCTTAATCATGAAGTTTAAAAAACTGTACCCCTAGACGGATAAAAACCAATTTATCCAGCTTTTATAGTTAAAGACTAAATGGGTTTTTAACAGAACACAACTCAGGGAAATATATTTAATGAAAGCTTTATTAATCTGGCCGATAATGCCCAATTCTTTTTGGTCTTATCAGGAAACCATTGATTTAGCTGGGTTACGTGCTACCAATCCACCATTAGGTTTAATCACGGTGGCAGCGATGTTACCGCAGGATTGGGAATTCCGGTTGAGCGATCGCAATATCGGTCTGGAGACAGATGCAGATTGGGAATGGTGCGATATAGTCATCATCTCTGCAATGATTATCCAAAAACAGGATTTTGGGGAAGCAATTAGAAAAGGTAAGAGATTAGGGAAAAAAGTCGCAGTGGGGGGACCATTTGCCACATCTGTACCCGAATTTGTGCTAGAAGCCGGAGCAGATTATTTAATTTTAGATGAAGGGGAAATCACTATTCCCATGTTCTTAGAAGCCTTAGAAAAGGGAGAAGAAAAGGGGATTTTCCGGGCTATAGAAAAACCTGATGTCACCACAACTCCTTTACCCAGATTTGATTTATTAGACTTAAATGCTTATATAGCAATGACGGTGCAATTTTCACGAGGTTGTCCATTTCAATGTGAATTTTGCGATATTATTACCCTTTTTGGCCGCAAGCCCCGCACAAAAACACCTGAACAAATTCTCGCAGAATTGGATGCTTTGTATCAGATGGGTTGGTGGCGTTATGTGTTTATAGTTGATGATAACTTTATTGGCAATAAACGCAATGCTAAAGTATTTTTAAGAGCATTAATTCCCTGGATGGAAGAACGTAATTATCCTTTTGCTTTATTAACAGAAGCTTCATTAAATTTAGCAGAAGATGATGAATTACTAGAATTGATGGTAAAAGCTGGTTTTGTTCAGGTATTTATGGGGATTGAAACCCCTGATGTAGATAGTTTAGTAGGAATTAATAAACCCCAAAATACTCGCAGTTCCTTAGTTGAATCCTGCAATAAAATTACTAAAGCCGGATTGCAAATTATGTCTGGTTTTATCTTAGGATTTGATGGTGAAAAACCAGGTGCAGGTAAACGGATTCAAGAATTTGTGGAAGCAACCTGTATTCCCCAAGCTCATCTAAATTTACTGCAAGCATTACCGAATACAGCCATGTGGACTCGTTTGCAAAAAGAAGGACGGTTGAGGGATGGTTTAGGTGAGTTCATGGGTTCTCAAAAGGCTTTAATGAATTTTGTTCCGACTCGGCCAATGTCGGAAATTGCAGAGGAGTTTATTGATTCTTTTTGGAATTTGTATGAACCTATGCCCTACCTAAAACGGACTTTTCGCCATTTTATGATGATGGAAGGTTGGCGGGCTAAATACCAACGGACTTTAACAAAACCAGAGTTCCAATTTTTAATGTCTATTTGTTGGCGACAAGGAATGTTGCGTTCTACACGGTTTGTTTTTTGGCAGCAATTAATAACAATGGCCCGGCAAAAACCTCATCTATTATATGATTATTTAATTGCCTTGGGTACAGGTGAACATTTTTTCAAATTCCGTCATGAAGTAAAGGCAGAAATAGAAGCAGAATTAGCAGAATTTCAGGAACATCAACGGGAAGAAGAAGCTAAGACTTTACAGTTAGAAACTGTGAGTTAAGTAGCTCCTTAATACTCAATACTCAGATCCCCGACTTCTTAAAGAAGTCGGGGATCTATTTCTATTCCTGTAACCAATTCTCTAAACATAATCCTTCAACTCTCAATAAATCACTATCATTAGAAACGAGAATAAAATCTTTAATAATAGCAGTTGCAGCAATTAAAATATCTTCTGTTTGGATTGGTAATCCTCTTAATCTAAGATTTGCATGAATTTCTGCCGCTTTTTCTAAAATCGCTAAATCATCCAAGAAAATGATTTGAAAATCCTTACAAAAATCATCAAATCTTTCTAATTGTTTACTTGCTTTTACTGC
This sequence comes from Dolichospermum sp. DET69, assembly GCA_017355425.1. Taxonomy (NCBI): domain Bacteria; kingdom Bacillati; phylum Cyanobacteriota; class Cyanophyceae; order Nostocales; family Aphanizomenonaceae; genus Dolichospermum; species Dolichospermum sp. DET69. The sequence continues at coordinate 1,369,182 of CP070233.1, read as the reverse complement.
AAACAAACCTCTTTTAACCTCAAAATAAGTAATGCAACTAATAGATATTAATTCTTCTTGTGAACGTAATTCTTCTAATCTTTCCTTAATTATGAGATTATTTTTGATAGCAAAAGAAACAATGTTAGTATCTAATAAATAAGTCATTTTTATTTCCTTTTAACTGCTTCGTCAAAAATAGCTATTTGTTCAGGAGTTAAATCATCTAATAATCCTGACAGCATTTCTACAGACAAAATACCGCTACAACGTTTTTTTAAGTCTTGATCTTCTATAATATTAAACTCCTTAATAGATAAATTTTTCTGAAATATGTTACATAAATGCTGAATCATTTCCTCATCATTCAGTTCTTCCTTAAATAAAGGACGTTCTTCCATCAAAATATTCACAATTCTCTCAATTCTTGTTTTCATTGATTCTTGTTGAAGTTCTGTTGATAACATAATATTTCCTCCAAAGAAATGTAAATGATATTCATGGGCGTTATCTATTGTAGCATTTCCTAGTTTTGTGATGCCAGAGTTTCAGATCCCCGACTTCTTTAAGAAGTCGGGGATCTTGTTGTTCATAAAGATTTTGAAGTTAATTGTTTAATTATTAAGTTTTGTATATGATGCAGTTTTGGCTTAGTATAATATTAGAGTGGGTAATATTTACCCTGTAATTACAAATAAAACAATGCCAGCAAAGGATACTTACCATGATGCAGTTAAAAATGCTTTAATTAAGGCTGGTTGGACGATTACCGCTGATCCTTATCCGATTAAGTATGAAGAAATCAGACTTATCGCTGATTTAGCTGGTGAAAAAACGATTGCTGCGACAAAAGAGAGTGAACAAATTGTTATTGAAGTTAAAAGTTTTTTGAGTCGTTCTCCCATGGGTGAATTTGAAACAGCTTTAGGTCAATATCTGATTTATCAAACTTTTCTTTTGGCTACTCATCCTGAATATAAAGTATTTTTAGCAATCGGTAAAAATATTTATGAAAAGTTTTTTGAACAAGTTGCTATTCAACTGATTTTACAAAAATATCAAGTTTCACTATTAGTTATTGATATTAATCAAGAGGAGGTTATCAAATGGACAAGCTAACTCATTATCAAAACTTAATCAAACAAATTTTAACTGAATATGAAATAATCTCATCACAAGTAATTGATCCTGATATAGATGAGGTGTTAATGTTTGATGATCAAAGAAGTCAATATCTTTGGTTTAATATTGGTTGGAAAAATGATAGACGAGTAAAAACAATTTCTGTTTATATTCGCATTAAAAATGAGAAAATTTACATTGAGGAAGATTGGACTGAAGAGGGAATAGCTACAGATTTATTAAGAGAAAGTGTACCGAAAGAAGATATTGTTTTAGCTTTTTATGATCCAGAAACTCGGAAGTTGACAGAGTTTGCTGTTGCTTAATTTTCTTTTTAAAATGATGCAAATAAGTTAGTGTCTCTTTTCAAATTTATAACAGAAAGTATCAAGCCTCTACCTGTGTGTTATAATTTTTCTAGTCTGTCTTAACAGGAGGATCTCAATGAGCTTAGTCATTTCCGAAGATATTGTCCAAGCAAGTGGATTATCAGAAAAAGAATTAGTTTTAGAGTTGATTATCTTATTGTTTCAAAGAAAAAAAAATAGTATCGGTAAAGCATCCCAACTGGCTAAAATGCCTTTACTGCAATTTCAAAATGAATTAGCTATGAGAAACATTAATATTCATTATGATGAAACTGATTTAGACGTTGATTTAAAAAACTTGGGAATTATCTAAAATTTATGATCATAGTTAGCAATACTTCACCTATTACTAATCTATTCAGCTATAGGAAAAATCCAATTATTAGAACAACTTTATGGAGAAATTATCATATCATCAGCCGTTTTTCAAGAATTAACACAATGGGGAGATTCAATACCAGGAGCAAAAGAAGTCAAAACTTATAACTGGATTATTGTAAAAGCTGTTAATAATGTTAGTTTTGTGATGTCTGTTCATTACTCCAGTGTTAATTTATAAGTAATAAATTGTGTCAGATTTTGAAGTTAATTGTTTAACTATTAAGTTTGATGTATAATAAAGTTTTGGTTTAGTATAATATATAGCTATAAAAACTTGCCATGATGCGGTTAAAAATGCTTTAATCTAAAAATTTGATAAGGAAAAAGAAAAAATGGATAATCTTTTTGGTAATTTAAACTTTCAGACACTACAACAAAACCCAGATTTCAAAGAAGATAGTGTCAGAGAAGTAATTATTCTTCCTATTTTAAAAGCACTTGGGTATACAGAAACAAATATAGTTCGTAGTAAAACATTACAACATCCTTTTTTGAAAAGTGGTAGTAAAAAACGCCCTGTAAATCTTATTCCTGATTACGTTTTAAAAGTAGAAAATAATTTTGCTTGGGTACTTGATGCTAAAGCACCAAATCAAAATATCAAAGATGGTGATAATGTTGAGCAAGTTTATAGTTATGCTACGCACCCCGAAATTAGGAGTAATTATTTTTCTCTTTGTAATGGTGTAGAGTTTGCTATATTTAAAACTACTGCAACTAATATACCTGTTTTATTTTTTAAACTTGATGAGATTGAATATCATTGGGAAAAATTAACTCAATATTTATCACCTAATAGTTTTCAATCTGGTAAAAACTTTAATTATGAAACTACCATAGCTACAGTTAAATCTAAGGGTGATTTTAATTATAATACCCGTCCTTTATTAGAAGAAATTGTAGTTACAAAACGAGCAGCGAGAAGACATTTTGGCGTTCATGGATATTTTACTAAACAAGCTTGGAATGTTGTAGCTGAATATATTAAAAATTTTAGTCAACCGGGGGATTTAATTCTTGATCCTTTTGGAGGTAGTGGAGTAACAGCAATTGAAGCTTTAATGAATAATAGAAAAGCCATTAGTACAGATATTAATCCTATGGCAGTTTTTCTAGTTAATTCCTTAATTAATCCTGTAGATTTTAATGAAATTTCAGCAGCTTTTGAAAGAATAAAAACAGAATATCAAAAGAAAGAACCTACTACGGAAACAGATATTAAAAAAGCATTAACAAAATATCCCTATCCCAAAGGTATAAAATTACCTAAAGGTTCAGATGTGGAAACTGTAGAACAGTTATTTACTGAGCAACAATTAGCGCGGTTAGCTTTATTAAAATCTCTAATTAAAAAAGAAAAAGAGATTAACATCAAAAAAACATTAATGCTAATGTTTTCTGGAATGATAACTAGAATAAATTTAACATATCATACTTCAAATCGTCTTGTTCGTCCTGGTGGTAATTGTTCTCTGTTTGTTTATTATCGCTATAGAATTGCACCTAACCCAGTTGAACTTGATTTTATGAAATATTTTGAACTACGATTTCAAAAAATAGTATCAGCTAAAAAAGAGATCGAATATTATATTAATAAAAAAACCATTTCTCATGCTCAAATACTTAAAGCTTCAGCCACTAATTTAAGTTTTATTTCTAAAGAAAGTGTTGACTATATCTATACAGATCCTCCTTATGGGAAAAAAATCCCCTATTTAGATTTATCGATAATGTGGAATACTTGGCTTGATTTAGAAGTAACTGAGGAAGACTATGAACAAGAAGCAATTGAAGGAGGAGAACATCAAAAAACTAAATATCAATATAATCAATTAATAGCTGAAAGCATCAAAGAAATGTATCGAGTGTTAAAATTTGATCGTTGGTTATCATTTGTATTTGCTCATAAAGATCCTGAATTTTGGCATTTAATTATTGACACTGCGGAAAGTTGTGGTTTTGAATATATCGGGGCAGTACCGCAAAAAAACGGACAAACAAGTTTTAAGAAAAGACAAAATCCTTTTACAGTTTTATCAGGACAACTAATCATTAATTTTCGCAAAGTTCGCAGTCCTAAAGCCATAATGAAAGCCAATTTAGGAATGGATATTGCAGAAATTGTTATTCAGACTATTGAAGGAATTATTGCTAAAAATGACGGTGCAACCCTGGAACAAATTAACGACGAACTAATTATTAAAGGTTTAGAATTAGGCTTTTTAGACTTGTTAAAAAAAGAGTATTCAGATTTAACAACTATTTTAATGGGTAATTTTGACTATGATGAAAAAACTGAATTATTTACCCTAAAAAAAGATGCAAAATTCAAGTCACATATTGATGTAAAATTGAGAATTAAATACTATTTGATTAGTTATTTACGCAGAATGGAACGAGAAAATAAAAGTTTAAATTTTGATGAAATAGTTTTGCATCTGTTACCGCTTTTGAAAAATGGAACTACCCCAGAAAATCAAACTATTTTGAGTGTATTGGAAGATATTGGAGAACGAATAGGAGAAAATAGTTGGACACTAAAAAAAGAAGGTCAACTTTCACTATTTTGATTAGAGACAATTCGAGGTATAAAAGTCAAAAATTCTATCTCTCAATTTCTTCGTCTCTGCGCCTTTACGTCTCTGCGTCTCTGCATGAAAAACATCATACTTTCACTTAACAACGCTTAAACAATTCATATAAGCTTATTTGGCAAAAACAAATTATCTGGCTTATGCAAAAACCGCAATTACCATATTCGTTTTTTGCATAATTGCTCAAATTTAGTAACCTACTATACGAATTGTTATGAAAAATCACACTAACGTAACAATATCGAAACTGTCACACCACCAACCAGGAAACTACTATCAGTTATTTCCCCAAAGTGGCAAGCACAAAACCGATAAGAACACGGATACACAGTTAATTAAGTCCTGTTCCCCAAAAAAAGATCATGATAGAAACAGCAACTACCACAGACAAACTAAATAAATTCGAGAAACTCAAAGCCGAAAAAGACGGACTCGCAGTTAAAAGCGAAATAGAAAATTTTGCCCAAATCGGTTGGGAAGCAATGGACGAAAACGACCTCAACCATCGCCTAAAATGGTTAGGTGTATTTTTCCGTCCAGTCACTCCCGGTAAATTCATGATGCGAATGCGTTTACCTAACGGCATTCTCAACAGCAATCAGATGTCTGCTTTAGCAGAAGTGGTACAGCGTTACGGTGAAAATGGCAGCGCCGATATTACCACCAGACAGAATATACAACTACGCGGGATCAGTTTTGAAGATATTCCCGATATCTTTAATAAATTTCACAAAGTCGGATTGACTACTATCCAATCCGGGATGGATAACGTCCGTAATATTACAGGTGATCCTGTAGCTGGCTTAGATGAAGATGAGTTTTATGATACTAGAGAATTAGTCCAGCAAATCCAAGATATGCTGACTAACAACGGTGAAGGTAATCCCGAATTTAGCAATCTTCCCCGCAAATTTAATATTGCAATTACTGGGGGAAGAGATAATTCAGTTCATGCAGAAATTAACGATTTAGCCTTTATTCCCGCTTTTTGGGGAAATGAAGATGAAACCCCAATCTTTGGGTTTAACGTCATTGTCGGCGGCTTATTTTCGGCAAAACGTTGTGAAGCTGCTATTCCTCTCAATGTTTGGGTATCTCCCGCCGAAGTTGTATCATTATGCAAAGTCATTGTCGAGATTTTCCGAGATCATGGCTTACGCGCAAATAGACTAAAAGCCCGATTAATGTGGCTACTTGATGAATGGGGAATAGAAAAATTCCGCGCTGAAGTAGAAACCCGGTTTGGTAAATCATTATTACCCGCAGCAGTTAAAGATGAAATTGACTGGGAAAAACGGGATCATGTGGGAATATATAAACAAAAACAACCTGGATTTAACTACGCAGGTTTAAATATTCCCGTCGGAAGATTGTCTGCTGATGATATGTTTGCAATTTCCCGATTAGCGGAAGTTTATGGAAGTGGAGAAATCCGGTTTACCGTAGAACAAAATATCATTATCCCTAATATTCCTGATTCGAGTTTAACAACATTTTTCACAGAATCAATATTAGAGAAATTTTCAGTTAATCCTGGTTTATTGATGCGATCATTAGTATCTTGTACAGGCGCACAATTTTGTAATTTTGCCTTAATAGAAACCAAAAATCGCGCCCTAGCAATGATTAAATCATTGGAATCTGAATTAATATTATCACGTCCTGTGCGAATTCATTGGACAGGATGCCCTAACTCCTGCGGACAACCCCAAGTAGCAGATATTGGCTTAATGGGAACAAAAGTCCGTAAAAATGGCCAAATGTCTGAAGGTGTAGACATTTACATGGGGGGAACAGTGGGAAAAGACGCACATTTAGGAACTTGTGTGCAAAAAAGTATTCCCTGCGAAGACTTACAACCCATATTAAGAGAAATACTAATTACCCAATTTGATGCAAAATTGCGAGAACCAGCAATAGTATAACCTCACAAACTAGATATCAAATCATCTGCGTTTATCCGCGTTTGATAAATCATCAATTTAGGCAATTTCATAATTGTCTGTAGGTTTTCATATCCAATTGTTAAATTATTGTGTGAGAAACAAAAATGCTAAAAGGATTATTGTCATTTACAGGACGCTATCGGATTTTACATCAGACATGGTTTGCATTCTTCTTAACATTTGTTTGTTGGTTTAACCTTGCCCCCTTCGCCACCACAATAGGTAAAGAATTACATTTAGCACCAGAACAAATTAAAACATTAGGAATTTGTAACCTAGCATTAACAATTCCCGCTCGTCTGATTATTGGGATGTTATTGGATAAATTCGGACCAAGAATTACCTATTCCCTGTTATTAATGTTTGCAGTTGTTCCTTGTTTAGCAACAGCATTAGCCCAAGACTTTAACCAATTAGTAATAAGTCGCTTATTAATGGGAATAGTTGGTTCTGGATTCGTTGTAGGAATCCGCATGGTAGCTGAATGGTTTCCTCCCAAAGAAATGGGAATTGCTCAAGGTATTTATGGTGGTTGGGGTAACTTTGGCGCATTTGGAGCAGAATTTGCTTTACCAACAATTGCAATCGCAACTAGCTTTTTAGGTGGTAGTGGTTCTAACTGGAGATTAACAATCGCATTAACAGGAATTGTTGCCGCAATTTACGGATTATTCTACTTTAAAAGCGTTCAAGATACACCGATTGGTAAAGTTTATCAAAAACCCAAGAAAAATGGCTCATTAGAAGTAACATCAATCAAAAGCTTTTGGGCGTTAATTGTTTCTAACCTTGGTTTAATATTCGCATTAGGCTTATTAGCTTGGAGACTAGAACAAAAGAAAATTCATTTCCTCACACTCAGCCAAATGTATATAGTTTGGGTTGTATTAGCAGGATTATTTGCTTACCAAAGTTACCAAGCATATCAAGTTAATCAAGAATTACTAACTGGGAAAAAGACTTACCCCGCAAATCAACGTTATCAATTCGGACAAGTAGCATTATTAGAATTTACCTACATTACTAACTTTGGTTCAGAACTTGCAGTCGTTTCCATGCTACCGGCATTTTTTGAAAAAACCTTTGGTTTAGAACATATTGTAGCTGGAATGATTGCCTCTATTTATCCCTTTCTTAACCTAATTTCTCGTCCTAGCGGTGGGTTAATTTCTGATAAATTAGGTTCGCGTAAATGGACAATAACAATAGTTTCTGCGGGGATTGCAATTGGTTATTTAATGGCACATTTCATTAACAAAGATTGGCCTATTCCCTTAGCAATTGCTGTGACAATGTTTGCTGCTTACTTTGCTCAAGCTGGTTGTGGTGCAACTTATGGAATAGTCCCATTAATCAAAAAAGAAGCAACAGGACAAATAGCCGGAAACGTCGGTGCTTATGGTAACTTTGGCGGCGTAGTTTATCTGACCATCTTTAGTTTAACAGACGCATCAACCCTATTTGCAACAATGGGAATAGCCGCCATGATTTGCGCCTTCATGTGTGGATTCTTCCTCAAAGAACCCAAAGATTCATTTGCATCTGATCATGAAAATGAGATAGAAATAATCAATTCTCAACCTGTTTTCATGGAAGAATAATTATCTCACGCAGAGACGTAAAAAAGCAAAATCTAATAATGTACTTTGCACCTTTGCTTCTTTGCGTCTTTGCGCGAAATAAATTTTTAACCCTGCAAATACCATGAATGAATTTACCAAAACACTTTGTCCTTATTGCGGTGTTGGTTGTGGTTTAGAAGTTTCTCCACCAGCCCAACATGGAAAAGCCACAAATAGAGATAGTGAAGGAACTCCAATTTGGCGAGTTAGGGGTGATAAATCCCATCCTTCAAGTCAAGGAATGGTATGTGTTAAAGGGGCGACAATTGCTGAATCTTTAGATAAGGGTAGATTGCATCATCCAATGGTACGCGATTCTTTAGATGAAGAATTTCGGCGGGTAAGCTGGAATGAAGCCTTTGATCTTATTACTCAACGTATTCAAACATTGCGATTAAATCAAGCAACAGATTCTATCTGTATGTATGGTTCTGGACAATTTCAAACTGAAGATTATTATATTGCTCAAAAGTTACTTAAAGGTTGTTTAGGAACTAATAATTTCGATGCTAATTCCCGGTTGTGTATGTCTAGCGCGGTATCTGGGTACATTCAAAGTTTTGGTGCTGATGGGCCTCCTTGCTGTTACGATGATTTAGAATTAACTGATTGTGCTTTTTTAATTGGGACAAATACAGCAGAATGTCATCCAATTATTTTTAATCGGTTAGCAAAATATCATAAAAAAAATCGCCATGTTAAAATGGTTGTGGTTGATCCTCGTCGCACTCCTACCGCAGAAGCAGCCGATTTACATTTAGCTATTCGTCCAGGTACAGATATTGATTTGTTAAATGGGATGGCCCATTTATTAATGAAATGGAATTATATAGATATAGCTTTTATTGATGATTGTACTAGCAATTTTCCGGCTTATGCTGAGGTAATTCGGCATTATTCACCAGAAGTTGTAGCCAGTCGTTGTGGTATTAGTATTGAAGATTTAGAAACCGCTGCTAAATATTGGGGAAAATCAAAATCTGTACTTTCTTTATGGTCAATGGGTGTTAATCAATCTTCTGAAGGTACGGCTAAAGTCAGAACGATTATTAATTTACATTTAATGACGGGACAAATCGGTAAACCTGGTGCTGGTCCCTTTTCTTTGACAGGTCAACCTAATGCTATGGGAGGCAGAGAAGCGGGAGGTTTATCTCATTTATTACCAGGATATCGGTCGGTAAAAAATGCCCAACATCGGGCAGAAGTTGAGGATTTTTGGGGTTTAGAAACAGGACAAATTTCCTCTGTTCCTGGTTTAACTGCTTGGGAAATAATTACTGGTTTGGAAACAGGAAATGTAGGTTTATTATGGATTGCTGCTACTAATCCGGCTGTGAGTATGCCAGATTTAGAACGCACTAAAAAGGCTTTATTAAAATCTCCTTTTACTATCTATCAGGATGCTTATTACCCAACAGAAACATCAGCTTATGCTCATGTTTTGTTACCTGCGGCGCAGTGGGGTGAAAAAACTGGAATTATGACTAATTCTGAAAGAATTGTAACTCTGTGTTCAGCTTTTCGTGAACCACCAAGAGAAGCAAAAGCTGATTGGGAAATTTTTGCAGAAGTGGGAAGAAGATTAGGTTTTGAAGATAAGTTTGCTTTTAATAATTCTGCGGAAGTTTATCAGGAATTTGTCCAGTTAACTCGTCAGCGTCCTTGTGATATGTCTGGTTTAAATCATGAGGTTTTAGCCGCACAAGGTCCAACTCATTGGCCTTATTCACAAGGTAGTAATTCAGAAACTAAACGTCTATATACTAATTTATGCTTTCATACAACTGATGGACGCGCTACGTTTGGTGCATATTATTCTAAAGGTTTAGCCGAACCACCTGATGACAATTATCCTTTTATATTAACTACTGGTAGATTGTACGGACATTGGCATACACAAACACGCACTGGCAGAATTGAGAAAATTCGCAAATTGCACCCCCAACCGTTTATTGAAATCCATCCCCGTGATGCTGCTAATTTGGGTATTATTGATAATCAGTGGTTAGAAGTGCGATCGCGTCGTGGTACAACTAAGTTTCCGGCTAAAGTCACAAAAGCTATTTCTCCCGGTACTGTCTTTGTACCTATGCACTGGGGTAAACTATGGGCAGATGATGCGGAAGCTAATACGCTTACCCATCCAGAAGCTTGTCCTGATTCCCACCAACCAGAATTAAAAGCCTGTGCTGTGCAATTATTACCAATTCTTATAGAATCTACTATTAAAAATTATCAACTTCAGTCCTCCCAATGGTAAGCTTTTAATTAGATTCCTCAATTAGGAATTCACAATTTAATCTATAGTTAATGATCAATAGTTATGATTATTATTTTAAATACCTAAATTGTCAAAGCATGATCATGATTAATCTTAAAATCTAAGTAATAAGGGTTCTACCGTTCCCCTTATGATCAAACATCCCTTTTAGGTGTCTAAAACCGTTGCTGTACATGGGTTTGATCTAAATTAATAAGCGATCGCTATTTTTGAGGAATATTAAAGCCTCAAACCTAATCATGATAAGGGTTTACGCCATATTTTTCCGGGAAAATCATAAAGGGAGCGGTAGAACCGTAATAAGCTATTACTTTTAAATGCAATTTCTTAAACTGCAAAGTTTGTGAAAGCAGAAAATATATGATGCTTTTTTATCCTTGAGATTTATCTACAAGGTTTTTGTTTTATCTTCATAATTTTCAGCTTAACTTTAACCAAGGAGTATCAAATGAGAAAATTAATTAAAAGGTTTCTAGAAGTTAGCAATGATAAAAGTTTTATTCACTTGATTGAAATAATCGAGGTAATAGTTTCCAAATTACTATCTCTACTTATGGTAATAGTAATTTTCGCTACACTTTCTGACTTAGCAATATTTATTTTTTGGGAAATACTTTCTCCAGAAAAAGGTCGTTTTAGTCAGACATTATTTCAAACTTTTGGATTATTTCTGAATGTTTTAATTGCTTTAGAAATATTAGAAAATATTACTGGCTACTTAAAAAAGCACGTTTTACAAGTTGAATTAGTTATTGCTACTTCTTTGATTGCCATTGCTCGGAAAATTATTATTCTTGATTTAAAAGTAACTGAAGGTATAGAAATTATCGGTTTAGGGATTGCGGTTCTTTCTCTATCAATTAGTTATTGGATAATTCGGAGTAGTCATTCTCAAAAATAAAGTCTGAATCAGGATTGCCAGGATTTAAGGATTAACAGGATGCAATACCTTAGACGATGTTTGAAAAGTAATACGTCGTGATTTTTTACCCCCCTTAATCCCCCCTTAATAAGCTACGGTGTACACACAAGTCTTCTAGAGTTGCCCCACAACGTTTAGATCCCCCCAACCCCCTTAAAAAGGCTACAGTGTACACACAAGTCTTCTAGAGTTGCCCCACAACGTTTAGATCCCCCCAACCCCCCTTAAAAAGGCTACAGTGTACACACAAGTCTTCTAGAGTTGCCCCACAACGTTTAGATCCCCCCAACCCCCCTTAAAAAGGGGGGCTAAATTCTTCAAAGTCCCCCTTTTTAAGGGGGATTTAGGGGGATCGGATCACGTTTAGCATCCTGTCTAGAGATGTGTGTACACCGTAGCCTTATAAAGGAGGGCTAAATTCTTCAAAGTCCCCCTTTTTAAGGGGGATTTAGGGGGATCGGATCACGTTTAGCATCCTGTCTAGAGATGTGTGTACACCGTAGCCTTATAAAGGGGGGAAATCGGAAAATGAAGTTCCCTCACCTTTCCAAGGGGAGGGTTAGGGTGGGGTAAAAAAATATTTGATACATCAATCATGACTTTATGGCTACGCTATCAAACGACCTCTTAGCTAAAAAAAAATCATTGATTCGTAGGTTGGGTTGAGGGAACAAACCCAACAAATACGTCGGGTTTCTCTTGGCTCAACCCGACCTACACAAAAATGGCTAAGGTATTGATAGGACTAATATTTGATTTTTGATAGTTTGCGTGGCGTAGCCATAATATACCTAGGGTGAGCATTGCCCACCCTACACTACTTAAAATTTTTCAAATATCATTTATCATTCTTATAGCAGGAAAAATGGAACAGAATTGAAAGTCTTTTGTCCAGTTTCTGTGTAAATTGTATATATTCCAATACATTGCAGTTAAGAATTTTCCTTTACTTTGTGTTCTCTGCATCTAGAGTGGTATGCCTACGGCTCCCGTAAGAGATATGTTAAAAAAAATGATTTTTCAATTTTGTATTTTGGAGAGAGCAATGGGAAGATTAGTAAAGCTATAGTATATTTAGAAAGGGTGCGCGGCCGTGAATATTGCTAAAGTCAAGTCTACTACCACAAAATTTGATAGCGTGGCATCAGCCATAGAATTTGTTTAGACACACTCAGTAACTCGATGACAGGCAAAAACGCAAGACAGAATGCATTTCTGCGGTTGGTGTCCAGTAAGGTCGAAGCTTCAGAGTCAGCATCTCGCTACTCATTGCTTCCTGGTAAAGAAATGGTAATTGGACGTGACCCCATCTGCCAAATTGTCTTGGATGCCATGATATACCGAATGGTATCTCGTCGTCATGCGGTAATCCGTCCCCTTTCTTTGTCTCCAGACAGCCGTCATAGCTGGGTAATTTGTGATTTGAATAGTGCCAATGGCACTTTTTTAAATGGAAAACACTTACAAGGATGTCAAGAATTACATTTAGGTGATCACATTTCCCTTGGTGCTGATGGACCACAATTTATTTTCGAGTATGAAGTTATTGCTCAAAAAACGGTGATAAATGTTAGTAAAGCCACAGTATTATCATCTGTTAATAACCATCATTTATCATCAAAGCAAGATTCTGTAAGCTTCACACAATTGTTTCCTATTATCTCTACTGGTAAGGATCTAACTCGCAAAGCCTACCTTATACCAGGAATCTTGACGGTAGTTTTTGTAGTGTTGATGTTTGCTAGTGTAGGTTATCCCCAGGCAAATCAGGTAATTGTGGGATCTTACATTGCTTTTGCGGCTTACTATTTTGTTTATCAATTATGTGGTAAATCCAAGCCTTGGTGGGTACTCATGGCTGTGGCATTGAGTACAATGTTAATTTTGCTCAGTCCTATATTAGATTTATTCATCAAAGTATTCCGAGATATCTTACCTGGAACGTTGGATACTACATCTCAAGATGGGATCACTTTTACCGAATTATTAGTACGAATGTTTTTTGGTGCGGGGTTAATGGAGGAACTGCTAAAAATATTACCAGTATTAGGCGCGTATTGGATTGGCAACTCCTTACCATCTCCTTGGAAAGAACGGATTGGAGTTTGGGAACCCTTGGATGGCATTCTTCTGGGTACAGCTTCCGCTGTGGGCTTTACTTTACTAGAAACCCTTGGTCAGTATGTACCCTTAATTTCTCAAAATTCTGGTCAATCAATGGGTTTACAGCTACTTATTCCCCGCATTTTAGGTTCTGTAGCTGGACACATGGCTTATAGCGGATATTTAGGCTACTTTGTTGGTTTGGCTGTATTAAAACCCCTGAAAGGCAAGCAAATTCTCTCTGTGGGTTATTTGAGTGCTTCTGCACTTCACGCTTTATGGAATGCGACAGGTTCTATTAATGCTTTTTTCTTGGTAGTAGTTGGTGTTTTATCTTATGCCTTTCTCATGGCTGCCATTCTCAAAGCCCGGGTATTATCACCAACAAGATCACAAAACTTTGCTACCCGCTTTCTCGACTCAAAATAGCCGGAGTCCGAAGTAGGGGCGCAGGGCCTGCGCCCAGTTAGGAGTTTGAGTTTGAGAGATGTTGTAGAGCATAATCAGCGGAAGTAGGGGCGCAGGGCCTGCGCCCAGTTAAGAGTTTGAGTTTGAGAGATGTTGTAGAGCATAATCAGCGGAAGTAGGGGCGCAGGGACTGCGCCCAGTTAAGAGTTTGAGTTTGAGAGATGTTGTAGAGCATAATCAGCGGAAGTAGGGGCGCAGGGCCTGCGCCCAGTTAGGAGTCAGAGTTTGAGAGATGTTGAAGGGCATAATCAGCGATCGCTAAAGTAATTTTTGCTTGTTCTATTTCTGATAAACTTGCCCAATCTCGATGTTCAATATCTCTAATTATGGATGTTAGTGTGTGTGATTCACCACTTCGCATTGCATAAGCAAAAGGACGAGCTAAAACCAACAGATCATCTGTTTCCCAATTGGGTAGTAAAGCTTGCACACATTCCATTAGTTTCTCACTAACTGATTGTTCAAGAATGAAAACTTCAGAAGCCTTTTGCGCTATCGCAGTGAGTAAAACTCCAGGGATAACCGAAAAAGCAGTTTGCAAAGCTTCCTGAAGATAATTAACTGTATTTTTATTAATATTTTTGTCTTCAATAACAGTAACTTGATCCCAAATTATATCTAGGTTTTGATAAAAATTATCAGCACTCGTGATCAGTTCTGCGTTTGAGAACTCTTGCAAACCAAACTGTAGTTCTAAATCATGAAAATAAGCTTCTGAGGCTTCATCAGCCAGATTCCAGGGATATGTAGCATCTTCAGGTTCTAGTAGTGCTTCTAGAAATTCTAAATCTATATTCGAGGGGACAATATTTAAAATATTTAAGTCGTTAATTTGGTTTGTCATTTTCTTCTCACTATTAATTCATTGCTCTTGTTGACAGCTACAATCTGAAGAATTGGATTTCCGTAAAATAATTAACTCCAGCATCTTTATCTGTTGAAGTTAAGAAATCTTAATACAGTAAATAGCAGATAAATAATATCAAACAAACAAGGTGGTAAGCACATTAATTGTCCTGTTAACTTACAATTAATGAAACTCAGACCACAACAGGGTTTTACTCCTGACTCGGTGACTCGGTGACTCGGTGACTCGGTGACTTCTAACTACTGACTTCTACTATCTTCTTCTCGAATAAATTCCCAAATTTCACCTTTAGAACTCCCAAACATCAACTGCATTCCCGATGTTAAAGGTACTTCTTCCCGCAGGATTTGTTGCCAACCGTTAGGGCTTAAATACCAGGTAGTTCCATAGGTGGAGAAATCTTGCAAGTAATAAGTAGTAATTGATGTAGTTTCCTGGAGAGTATGCCGACATAAAATTTCCGCATGGCGTTTGGAAATATAAATTTCGGGGATGACAATATCATTATCTTTCGTGCGACCGATGCGGGTGACACCAGGACGTAATGGCCAAGTTTTACCCCCTGGCAAGAGCGATGTCTTCGCCCGCCCTAGGCATCGCAAATAAGCTGTATTCCTAGGGGTAGCTGTGCCAGAAATCCATGTATCTGGTAGTTCCGTAACTCCTTCACCTACATCCTTAATCAGTTCTCCGTCAAAATCAGGATGGAGGTAGAGAACTGGTAATGTCCAAGCTGGTTGATTGAATTTATACAGTGTTAATAGTTCTTGTCTGGCTATTGTCACTGCTTCATCAATTGATTTACGCGATCGCAAACTGGCAGCAAACGTTTGAATAAAACTATGACTTTCGGCATCAGCAATTTGATCACGCATCCCTAAAACCGCTGGCACACCATGACGAATCAGCACCTCAGCCAAACTACTAGCAGGTATAGCCTGGTGATCAACTGCTGCTGGTTGCGCTCCCCAACAAGCGTTAAAAACTCCCAGTTTTATGCCTGTACGAGTTAAAATCTGAGCTAATTCTCTACCATTCATTCTCAGTTCATTTCCTAAAAATAATGAGCCTCCATCTGGATCTGGTAATCCATGTCCAGCATAAAAGAATACATTATAAGCTTTAGTTTCTAACTCCCGAATTAACTCTGTCTTAGTAGGTTGCACCAATGTTTTTACTGTACTAGGTGCATATCCAGCGGCAGTTTTACCCACAGGGCGACCCTCTAACAATGTCTTTTTCAGTAATAACGCTTCCTGATCTAATTGTAATTTCTGATCATGTCCTAACACCAACAGAATATTGACAGCCCGGTCGGTTCGCAATTCTGGCAGAGGTTCAACTTCGCTGATAGTCCGACTAAATAAAACATCTTGGGATAGAGATATGGCTGATTGTCCTACTTCCCGCTGCATAATTTCCCAAGGTAAAGCAATCAGATCAGGATCACGGATTTCCAAACGAAAGCGTAATTGAGTCTGTTGACCCATAGCTATCCCCCGACTCCGTTCCCAACTACTCAGAATAGCCCCATCAAATATCCATTGCCAGAGATTAATGCCCAAGGATTGCATCAGACGACTACTATAGGGACTGGGAATTTGACCTTCAGTAGATGAAATTATAGTTAAGGGTAATGTCTTAACTAATGCGGAAGTTGCACCGGATGTAACATCTAATGGACTATGACCAGCAAACATTTGCTGCCATTCTTGCCAAACTTGATTAAGTTCAGCCGAGAAAATACAATCACGGAGAACATAGCCACTGGGATATGGTGCTTTTACTACCCAAATGGCGAAGTGATCTGTACCAGTATTTACTAGACGGGCGATCGCTATACTCACCGAAGGCATCGCCAAATTCAGGCTGGACATGGATTGGTAGAAACTAAACGTTCAAGACACAGATATTTTTGTCAGTGGTCAGTGGTCAGTGGTCAGTTGTTAGTTGTCAGTGGTCAGTTGTTAGTTGTTAGTTGTCAGTGGTCAGTTGTCAGTTGTTTGCCCACAAGGACTGCGTTGATCAGATTGTAATATAGATATGTCCTTAGCTAAATTTTGTAGTTCAGAAAAGTTAAGTTGGACTGTTTTAGAAGTTTGTGGTGCAGAATTGGATTGTTTACAGACGCGCAAAAGCACTTGTGGATTATCTTCAGCATTAGGATTAGCTTTTTTCTCCATAACTTGGAAAAAACTTTCAGCCGGAAAAGTTTTATTATTTACAGTTATGGGACTATTAGCTTGAATTACCCAATTAGTCGAGAGATTTTGTAAAGTTCTTGGTGTAGCCAGATTTGGCAGTTGAGTAGAAAATGGGGAAGGAGATGAAAATATTTTTGTTGGTGATTTGAGTTGTAGTTTAAACCAATATCCTAATAAACCTGCGAATAACGTTAATCCTAAAATAATCAACAACTGTAATGGTACTTGGGAAAGTTTGATATTTTTATTTTCGGCAATAACTTGAGTTTTCTGATTATTAATAAAACTCTCACCATTGACCGGATCAGCGAATGGATCTAATAATGTGTTAGCTAAAAGGTTAAAAATATTTGCTGTAATTATTATATCTGGTTCAGAGTATTTAACATCATAATGTACTAAAGCAACAGTGACATTATCATGTCCATTTTTAGTATTGGCAACTTCTATTAGTCTTTGGGCAACATCTTCTATACTTGTTTTCCCGGAGAGAAGGGGTAATATTTCAGTTTCCCAAGATTCTTCCACCCTATCAAAATCACTCAAGCCATCGGATGTGAGCAAGAAAACAGCATCTTCGTCAATAATAAAGCGTTGAGATGTGGGATGTAGTGAGGTACTTTTACCCATTCCCAAAGCCTGAACCAATGAGCCTGAACCATTATGTTGCAATGCTTCTCGGTAGAGAGCATAGCCTAAACGGACTTCACGGCACGCGACATCATCATCTAAGGTAACTTGATGACAACTATGGCGAGTAATCCAATAGGCACGACTATCACCGACATGGGTAATATACATTTCATGGGCAACAGGTAAAGCCATCACAATGGTTGTTCCCATGCGTTGTCGTCCTTGACGATTTTCGCTATCGTTGCGCTGGCTGATTTTGTCATTAGCGGTTGCTACTGCTCGTTCTAAATCAGAAAGTAGCATTGAGGGATCTATATAATCGTCAGGAAGTGAAGTCAGTTCCTTGACTTGTTGCTTAATAGTTTCAATTGCCAGGTTAGAAGCCACATTGCCGCCTTCATGTCCACCAATACCATCACAGACAATGGCTAGGGCGTTATTTTGAGGTGGTTTATTAATCAGAGTATCCGCACAGGGGTAACAAGCATCTTCATTGCGTGGACGGCTTGGGCCTGAGTCTGTTTTGGTATAGATTTTAATAGTAGTTGTTTGGAATTTTTCTAATTGGCTCAATCCTTGATCTAAAATTTGAATTAATTGGCTCGATGAGTTAATTTCCCCCTGAATTAGTAGATCACAAACTTGTTGAACAAATGGCGCAATATTTGGTTTAGTATTTTTGAGTAGTTGCCGCCAAAATTCTCCTAATTGGGATAATGTCGGTGGGTTTTTGCCATCAAAACGCAATTCCAGTAAGCGAATTAGTACCCCTTCAACTCTTAATACATAGGGGTCTATGAGGCTAGATGCTACTCCTTCAATGGCTAGGGGCTGCCACAAATTAGCTAATTGCCACAACCAATGAAGTTGGCGAATTGATGAAGCTTCACTCCAAACAGTATCTAAAGTGCTGCATAGATTTGCTTGAGTGATGGTTGCATCAATTATTAATGGTGGTCTTTCTAATAGTAATATTTCTGTTTTGATCTGCCCATTACTTAAATTGAAAACTCCATAAACTTGCGGTATATGGAGACGATAGGGAATTAGTTTGAGATAAGGTTTAATTTTATCTACATCATCTAATTCAGGTATTTGGGGCAATAAACCAGGTTTGATATCTAAAAGTATAGATTTATTAATGACTAAATAGCGTTGGCTTTGCCCGCCGCTGGCATCGCTTTGCTGTCCGCTGGTATCAGCTAAGATAGATCCAGGATGATAGTGGTCTAGAGCATCTCCCACAGCCCAGAGATAACGCTTCGGTAAGGGTGTGGAACACTGCTGGCAAAATTTGTGGGTGAGGGGATTAGCAGATTGACAATATTCATTTGGGCAGCAGAGCGTTACCGCATCATTTTCCATAGTTTTCCCACCGATTCTGCAATTGGCATTTTCTTCAACAATATTTCGTAGCAGCAGTTGCTACCGCGCATTTCTTTTGCAACCCACAGGCTCATCATAACTTTTATTTTTGTGGGAATATGTAGCAATAGCAGAACTAATTCTCAACCTGTCAAGAAAACTTGAC
The DNA here is from genome assembly GCA_017355425.1 of Dolichospermum sp. DET69. Classification (NCBI taxonomy): domain Bacteria; kingdom Bacillati; phylum Cyanobacteriota; class Cyanophyceae; order Nostocales; family Aphanizomenonaceae; genus Dolichospermum; species Dolichospermum sp. DET69. Next base: position 1,350,157 of record CP070233.1, on the reverse strand, counting down.
ATAGCCGGCGAATTATATTCGCCAGGACTAAGTAAATATGTACTATATTTATTGATTGCTACTAGCTGCTACTTGGGGTAGTCCCATACTGTAGTTAGTAACCCGACTGGAGAGATTATAGCTAATTTCGCCTTTTTGGAGAAGCGATCGCAGATAATGCTCCAAGTCTGAGCCAATGCGGCGTAAGTTATAATCGGTTAGATCCGCGCCACTAGATGCTTCTACCAGTTGATCAAATTGGCGATAAACTTTTTGCAGAGCATCTTCATTCCAGTTGAATTCGTTGTCTGGATCAATATCTAGTGTCAAGACATGATTACTCGGAATCAGTTCATCTTTGTCCATTTCCGCCGCAAAAATGCGAACATGACGGGTTGTGGACTTGAGCAGCATCAGGTTATCCATAAATTTGGGTGTAAGAATTTAGCTAAATTACACTGCAATCATTTTAACTGCTATGTTTGAGCTTACAGCAGAAATGAATGCTAAAGTCTAAAATTGAAGTCTCAGTCCAAAAAATATCGCCATGTATCAGCGAGAGCAGTTTTTGGGAATTTTTTAAATTAATTTTGTCCAAATATATGTGATTTTTTACAAAAATTCCCTGATTTTTTTACTGATTCTGATTTTCTCTCGTGTAAATGTACTCATCTTGTAGTGACTTGACTGAATTTTTCTACAGTTATAAATTGCATTTATCAAAGGAGCGTCTTCAGTACAAATGCCTAAGTATTATCATAGGATAAAAGTAAAAAAAATAATATTTCTTGACGTTTTTAATAAGTTGATGTAAAAACCTTTAATAAGGACTAATCAACTCTTGACAAAAACTTCATGGTATAACATCTCAAAAATTGAATAATAGTTTATGGCTCAGATATGCCATAACTAGTAAGGAAAGAACAAAAAATAGTAAAATCTAACTAAAAAAAGACAGGGGGGAGTGGAATAGAATGCCAGTTTTATGGATGAGAATAAATTCTGATCTGCAAAAACTTTGGATTCACAAAAGTATAAAAAAAGTATAAGGCATTTTTCTGGAGATTTAGTCCCTCAACCGTATGACCGCTAAGTAAAGGAATCCTCAAAAATATGAACTCTAAAGCATTACCACGTCAAATAAATAATCCTGAAGTAGGTGTTTACGAGTGTGAAATTCACCTCAAATTCCGTTTGATTGAGGAAAAGAGTCTGTTGAGTGATCGTGAACAATTGTTACAAGTATTACTAGAGGCTTTAACCGAAGGATCTGATGATTTTTTAGAAACCTTACAAGCATCTGTTAAAGCTCAGGAGATTTCGGAGTTTAAAGCCTCTCCACAAATGCGTCGCCAACTTATGCGTTTACGCAATTTCGCTGATACTATTCAATAGTATTTAGTGTAATTTATGATAATAGCCCATCTAATTTAGAGTTTTCAAGATGAAGTTTTAAAAGTCTGCCTCTACCTATTGTCCTTAATCATAAGTTTGCTTGTAAACGTAAAATTGCGTCTACAATATTTGCGTCTCCATGCTGGCAAACTGGGAAAATCAGCAGTAAGAATATGTAACAAGGTGTTACTATTTCGGCAGCAAAGTTATCCAGGTGCATTTTACCATTTTTTTACCAATTAACTCTAATCACTAAGAGGGTAGTTTACTTAGCTAGACCATGTTCTAGAGCAAAACGAACTAACTCTGTCCGGCTATTAGTACCAGTTTTACTAAATAAACGGCTAACATATTTTTCGACGTTGCGGACGCTTGTTTCTAAGCGACGGGCAATTTCTTTATTCATTAATCCTTCTGCTACCAGGTTTAAAACACTTTGCTCTCTAGGAGTCAAATCTATTTTAAAAGGGGCTGGGGTTTGGGATATGGCACTTCTATGAGTTAATAGTATTCTAATTTGAGCGATTTGATTAGCCAAATCGGCAAGATTTGGGGTTTCGCTATCTTCTCCGGTTTTGGGGGTTTGGGCGCTGCGACGTGCTAGTAAGTTTTCCACTATGGCGACTAACTCATCAGGATCAAAAGGCTTGGGTAAATAAGCATCTACTCCGGCATGGTAGCCTTGAATGCGATCGCCTGTCATGCCTTTAGCGGTTAAAAATACCACTGGTAAGGCTTGAAAGCGGGGGTCATCTCGCATTTGCTTGAGGAACTGATAGCCATCCACTTGGGGCATCATGATATCAGAAATGACTAAATCAGCGGTGTTCTGTTGCATCCAGTCCCAACCTTCACGGGCATTACTGGCAGTTTGAACCCTAAAACCGCTTTCTTGTAAATATTCTTTGACGGCTTCCCGCAATCCCGGTTCGTCATCTACCAGTAACAATTGTGCTGACATTGAAAATTCCTATTATGTGTACCTTGATCTAATCTAGCGAAATTTGGTGAGTATTGACTACTAGGGCAGGGAAAAATTTGGTGATTTATAGAATTTATTAAATTATTAGGAGTCAGGAATAAATATGATTAGAGAAACAGGTAAAGTTTATCTTGTTGGTGCAGGTCCTGGAGATGTAGAGTATTTAACTGTTAAAGCCTATCGTCTGTTAGCATCTGCTCAGGTATTGGTGTATGATGCTTTGGTTGATGGTCAATTATTAGATTGTGTCCCGGTTGATTGTCTAAAAATAGATGTTGGTAAACGTGGAGGTAAACCCAGCACTTCCCAAACAGAAATTAATGATTTACTAGTAAAATATTGTTTAGATAAAAAACAAGTTGTGAGACTAAAATCTGGAGATCCTTTGATATTTGGGCGCTGTATTTTAGAAATTGCGGCTTTAAAAAATGCAGGTTGTGAATTTGAAATCATTCCCGGAATTTCTTCGGCATTAGCAGCACCATTATTAGCCGGAATTCCCCTCACGGATAATGTTCTTAGTCGTTGTTTTGCTGTCTGTACAGCCCATGAGCCAGAAACTTTAAACTGGGAAGCATTAGCAAGCTTAGAAACTTTAGTAATTTTGATGGGGGGAAAAAATTTACCAGAAATAATCCAGCAACTGATAAAATATAAAAAATCTGATTCTACCCCGATTGCTATTATCCGTTGGGCTGGAACACCCAATCAAGAAATCTGGATAGGAGAACTGGGAAATATCCTCGCACAAACTGCTGGTTTATCTCTCTCTCCTGCGGTTATAGTTATTGGTGAAGTTGTCCGATTACGCGATTCTCTGTAAATGACTTGCAATTAAAAATATCCCCTTTGTAAAATTGTAATTGTAGGTTGGGTTGAACAAAGACCAAACCCAACATTTTCGGAAATTTGTTGGGTTTCATTCTATTGCTTCGCAACGCTAATGCGAACAACCCAACCTACGGATACTGCAACAAATTTAATGTCAACCATGAATTATAATCTTTCTCTATCTCCTCTTGCTGGTAAAACTATTTTAGTTACCCGTTCTGTGGGACAATCAAATCAATTTAGCGATCGCTTAATCTCCGCAGGCGCTAATGTGATAGAAATGCCAGCTTTAGAAATTGGACCCCCTAGCAGTTGGGAGGCTTTAGATCAGGCAATTTTGCAGTTATCAACTTTTAATTGGTTAATTCTCACTTCTAGTAATGGTGGAGAATACTTTTTTGAAAGATTAGAAAAATCCGGTCAAGATAAAAATGCCTTAGAGGGTGTAAAAATTGCAGTCGTTGGGGAAAAAACAGCCCAAAGTTTACAAAAACAAAATATTCAAGCTGACTTTATTCCTCCTGATTTTGTTGCTGATTCTTTAGTAGAGAATTTTCCCGAATCATTAACAGGGAAAAAGATATTATTTCCCAGAGTTGAAAGTGGGGGAAGAGAAGTATTAGTGAAAGAATTAACCGCAAAAGGTGCAGAAGTAATTGAAGTTCCCGCTTATGAATCTTGCTGTCCTCAAAGTATCCCGGCTGCGGCTGAATATGCTTTAGTTAATAATAATGTAGATATTATTACTTTTGCCAGTTCTAAAACAGTCCTATTTTTCTCGCAATTAACAGCACATATATTTACCTATAATCCTGAAAATTTTGCCAGAGTTTGTATAGCTTCCATTGGTCCCCAAACTTCAAAAACTTGTCAGACTATATTTGGGAGAGTAGATATTGAAGCGGAAGAATATACTTTAGAAGGCTTAACAAATGCCATAATTAAATGGACAAATCATTGACTAATGAATGGGCGCAGGCCCTGCGCCCCTACTTATGACTAAAAACTTAATTGGTTTAACTGGGGGAATTGCGACGGGTAAAAGTACAGTGGCTAATTATTTAGCTACAACTTATAATTTGCCGATTTTAGATGCAGATATTTATGCTAGAGATGCGGTATCTGTAGGTTCTCCTATTTTGTCACAAATTGCTGAAAAATATGGTACAGAAATTCTTTTAAATGATGGTAATTTAAATAGAGCAAAATTAGGAGAAATTATTTTTCATCAACCAGAAAAACGTGATTGGGTAGAAAGGGTAATTCATCCCTATGTGAGAAATTGTTTTGATAAAGATATTAAAGAATCCTCTGCAAATACTTTAATTTTAGTGATTCCTTTATTATTTGAAGCTAATTTAGAAAATCTAGTTAATCAAATTTGGGTGGTATCTTGTTCAGCACAACAGCAACAACAGCGATTAATAGAACGCAATAATTTAACACCAGAACAAGCAGCAGCGAGAATTAATAGTCAATTACCTATTGCGGAAAAAATTGCTCGTGCTGATGTGGTTTTAGATAATTGTGGTAATTTAGAATCACTTTTACAACAAATTGATAAAGTTTTATTGCAAGATTCAACACTTTTGGAACTGATATAATTAATATATTTTTGCTTATGGATTGATGGAATATCAATCTTTTTTTCGTTTGTATGATATCTCGCACTATTCAATGTCTATGATTTTGAGATGGATCTAAAAGAAATGCTAAAAAATTTGAATGTCTAATTTCTTGTCTGACTACACCAATAGCTTCAAAAATATTGAATTCAGCCAGTTTTGCTTCTAGTTCTTCTAAATCTTCATTATCAACTATGAAACTTTCTAGTAATTCTCGTTGTTTGTCTAAACTCAAATTTCACCCCACGCAAATGCTAAAATTTTAACTAAACAGAGATTTATATTATTTTATATCATCCGGTTGCTATTCTCCTGCAACTAATAAAACTTCTGCATACAACTGTTCACGAATCCAGAAACCATTAGTAATCAAATCATCTAATATAGGTTTTACCAGTGAAATAAATCCTTGTTGTTTAGCTGCTAATACAATACCTAAGATTCCAGTAACCTGTAAACCGGACTTTATTGCTTCATTTCTACCTTTTCGTTCATCAATAATCAGTCTATCAGCATTTAACTCAACAGCAAGAGCTATCGCTTCTGCTTCACCTGGATCTAAAATTGTTTGTAGAGTCTGAAATAGAACAACATTTGTAACTGGGATAACTTCAATCCAATTGAGAGTTTCAAGTGCTAGTGTACCCGGATCTGTACTACCAGAAGCAAGAATTTCCTGATCAACTGCTTGTGGAATAATGACCTTACCATAAAGTTGCTGCAACAAAGTTAATTGTCCAATCGCAGCGAGGTTACTGATAGGTGATGTATTGCTAATAATAATCATCGCCAATTATTAGCTTTCAAACTCTTTACATCTTCCCTAAATTCAGCAATATCATAGTGAATGGGAATTTTTCGACTAGCAAGTAATCGTTGAAATTCAAGTTGATTCATTCCTACAAAATGACTCGCTTGTCCTAAAGTAAACCGTTCTTGTTCAAAGAGCAAAATTGCTATTTCTTGCACTAATTCTTTATCAGACATTTGAATTGTCTGCAAAACTTCATCTGTAATCACAATACTCATATTTCTATTCTCCTGCTGGGATTTAATTGGTTAAAAGTCACCTTAAACAACGAATTGCTTCAATAGTCATACTTGAGCTACTAACATCGCATTGATGTGAGTAAAAATTCTGTCTAACTCTCCAATAACTTCCAATTCTACAACTTCTTCTGAAGTCAGTAAATCAGCTTTTTTTCTCTCCAAAAGTTCTTCCATTCGCTTCTGGAGTTCATCAGTAAATCTAAATAAATTGAATTTATCTACTTTTTCAACTTTAATTCGACCAAGTAATGTTGAAGGTTTACTAATAGCTGGTATCATAATTTAACTCCAGTATTGATCAGGAAAATTCAAAATCTCAAACTTTGCGTCTTTGTGCGAAAATCACCTTAAACAACGAATTGCTTCTAATAACCCTCTAGCTTTATTGAGAGTTTCTTCATATTCCTTTTCTGGGTCAGAATCAGCTACCAAACCCGCACCAGCTTGGACAGTCACCGTCTGATTATGTAATACCATAGTTCTAATGGCGATCGCACTATTCAATTGTCCTTCAAAATCGTAATATCCATATACACCAGAATATACACCCCGGCGACTTGGTTCTAATTCGTTGATAATTTCCATCGCTCTGATTTTAGGCGCACCGCTAACAGTACCAGCGGGAAAACAAGCTTTGAGTAAATCCCAAGCGGTTTTACCAGGTGCTAACTTACCCACGACATTACTAACAATGTGCATAACATGAGAGAAGTGTTCAACGATCATTAATTCATCAACTTTTACAGTACCGCTGCTGCACACTCGCCCCAAATCATTACGGCCTAAATCAACTAACATAACGTGTTCAGCGATTTCTTTGGGATCTTGAAGTAAATCAGCGGCTAAGGCTGCATCTTCCTGGCTGGTTTTTCCTCTAGGTCTAGTTCCTGCAAGAGGACGGACTGTGGCGATAATTTCCCCTTGATCATTACATTCTGCCTTCACCATGACTTCAGGGCTAGAACCGATAATTTGCCAGTCCTGGAAGTTAAAATAAGCCATGTAGGGGGAAGGATTGATTTGCCGCAGAGAACGGTACAAGGCGAAGGGATTGCCTTTATATTCTGTTGATAAGCGTTGAGAAATAACTACTTGAAAAATATCACCTGCTTTGATATGTGCTTTAGCTTTATCTACACTGGCACAAAATTCTGGGCGGGTAAAGTTGCTGGTATATTCCTCTATTCCCGCTTTGGGCTTGTTTCCGGGGGCTGTCCAAGATAATTGAGTTTTTTCTGGTGATAGGGGTAAAGATAGCTTGCGTACCATTTCTTGAATGCGATCGCTCGCTTTTTGATATGCTACCTCTAAACCTGCGGGGTCACGTAAATCTGCATAAGCGATCGCCCAAATTTTCCTTTTTACTTGGTCAAAAACTAATAGTTGGTCTACCTGCATCCATAACCCATCCGGGATATTTCTCTCATCTTGAGCATGAATTGGTACACGCGGCTCAATCCAATTAATTAATTCATAACCCCAAAACCCAAATAAACCGCCAATTCCTGAAGGTAATTCTGGTAGTTTTACTGGGTGATAAGGTGCTAGACATTCAGACAAAGTAATAAAAGGATCACCTGTAAAAACTTGTTGAGAACCATCTCGATGTGTTTGGGTAGTTTTATCACCCCTTGCTTCCAGAATCCACAAAGGATCACAACCCAATAAACTATAACGTCCTACAGTTTCTCCACCTTCCACCGATTCCAGCAAAAAGCTATAAGGTTTATCTGCACATACTTTATACCAAGCAGATACAGGTGTATCCAAGTCGGCAATCCATTCCTGATACACTGGCACAAAATTACCTTGTCCAGCAAGCTTTTGAAACTGGTCGAAATTGGGGAAAATCATAAATAATTAGGAGTCAGGAGTCAGGAGTCAGGAGTCAGGAGTCACCGAGTCAGGAGAAAGAAGAAGAAGAAGAAGAAGGAAGAAGAAGTTTTTGGAAATGGATAATCTGGAAAAGTTTTTTCTGCTTCCCCAATTACCCATTACCAATTACCCATTACCTATCACCCATTACTTAACGATTAAACATCGTGAGTAGCTTTACCGCTGAACTTGATTTGTGCAGGATTAGGATTTTGACCAATTCTGCGAGGTACGTGACGAACCATTTCCCGACCAGGATTTACTTTTTCAGGGAAGACACCATCAGCAGGGTGAATCATTGTGGTTTCGCCACCTGGTAAAATGCGGTAAATTTTGTAGTCAGTGATTTTAAATTTGCGGAGTTGACCGCCTAAAGCAATACCATACTCTTTACGAGCAATGTAAAGTAGGTTTTCGCCTTTAACCATCTTAGCTGCGCCACCGGTGGGCATTTCAAAAACTTGCTCTTTGGGGCTTGTCCATGTGATAGCGTACTTTTCTTCTACATCAGCTTTTGTGAGTAGACCACCAGTGCTGCCACCGAAGATTGGGGTTTTTCCAGTTAGAGTTGCCATAAACTGTCTCTCAAGAGGTTTTTACGGCATACTAACATCGGATCTCGACTTATGTTGCGATCGCGTTATAGACTGTAACAGTTTTTAGTCATTGGTCAACCATCAACCGTCAACCGTCAACCGTCAACCGTCAACCATCAACCGTCAACCGTCAACCGTCAACCGTCAACCATCAACCGTCAACCATCAACCGTCAACCGTCAACAATCCTGCTGACTACCATGGACGATGGGAATTGTAAAATGGAAATGACTGCCTTGGTCTTTGCCGGTGGATTCTGCCCAAATTTTTCCGTCCCAGCCGTTGACGATTTGCCGACAAATGGCTAAACCCAATCCCGTTCCCCCTGTAGTTCGCCGTAATGCCCCTTCCTCTTGGTAAAAGCGGTCAAAAACGATTTCTAGGCGATTGGGTTCAATTCCTCGCCCTGTGTCCGATACTGTGACTTCTAGCATCTCTTGAGCATTGCTAATGGCTTGAATGGTAATCTCCCCAGAAGCCGGAGTGAATTTACAAGCATTATCTACTAGTTTGGCTAACACCTCCACTAACCAATCACCGTCAGCTCTTACTAAAGGTAATGTTCGCGGAATTTGGGTTTTAATTTTGGGTATTTTTTCTTGGCTGGAGCGTGTCCGTAACCGACTGAGGGATAGATCTACACATTCTTGGATGGTTAATGATTCAGGATGCCATTCTACCCGGCCACTTTCCAAGTTAGAAAGGGTCAAAAAGTCTTGTACTAGTTTCCGCATTCTTTCTGAGTCGCAAAGGGCTGTACTTAACATTACCTGTTGCAGTTCCCAAGGCATATCCGGTTCAGTAGCCAAACTTTCTAAACAAACTTGAATGGTGGATAGGGGGGTACGCAGTTCGTGTCCGGTAATGGCAATTAAGTTACTACGGGTGCGGTCTAGGGCTTCTAGTTGCTGGTTGAGTTTTTCTAAATTGGCAAAGGATTCCGCTTGGATCAGGGCTGTACCAATTTGGGTAGCGATCGCTTTTACTAAGTCTAACTCCCCTGCTTCCCATTCATGGGGAGGAAAATGGCAATAATGTAACTCGACAATTCCCAGTAGTCGCCCTTGGTATAATACGGGTTCGATTAACCAAGAACGCACACCAAACTGCTTCACAATTGACGATAAGGCGGATGATTTTTTAATTTTAGGATCGGCTAGAGTATCGCCAACATATACGCCCTCAAGCTGTCGTAGTACCTGCTGGAATAGAGAATTATGTTCTAACTCCCAACTTTGTCCCAGGACAGATTTTACTTGAGAGTTAAGAAATTCATGTTCGATGATCGCTTTCGCATCTGTAGCTTGGACGCGATAAATTAGACAACGACAGGCTTCTAAGTGTTGTCCCAATTCTTGAGCCGCAACTTGGAGAATTTCTCTTGGGTCAAGCGATCGCCTAATTGCTGTACTAATGGAATTTACCAACCGTTCTTTCCTGGCTTGAGCCGCAATTGAACTATAGGCTTTATGCAGTTTATATTGACTAGCTTGCAGATATGTTACCAATCTCTGTACAAATGGGTCGGTATCAATATCAGCAACATATTCATGACTGGAATTAACTTTTGACTTGTTTATTGCTTCCTCAATCCTAAACCGCTGCTTCACTTCATTCATCTTATCCGCTAAATCCGGGCGATAAACCTCAATCCTAGCTAATAACAATTGGGCAGCTTTTAAGCACGCCCCTTTTTCCGATGTCCAGATTCCCTCAAATCTTCGGGCTGTATCCATATCCAAACTAGGAATCATCTCTGGAATAGGTTGATTTTTGGACAAAGAACCCAGACTTTCCCGACATATTAAGCAAGTAGTATAGTTCTGGGCAAATACTAGCAAATGCCATTCTTGAGTTAAAGCATCATCAGTGTCAAAAGAGACCTTTTCATAATATTCTGAGCTATTAGCAAACTCCGTTTCTGGCGCAGATAATACATATATTTGATTACTTTTATCAGCAAGTCGTTGATAGCGATGGGCTTCTTGTCGGTAGAATCGCTCTTTCTGGAAACTAGCAATGATCAGGGGACGATCTAAATTAGCTGCTAAAACTTGATCTTCCATTGCATGGGAGAGCGCGGTTAGTGAAGCCTTAAAATATAACTGGGGTCGCAGATGGGGGAGTGAGTTTAGTAAATCACTCAGCACAGAAGTGGAAATACTCATGAATATATATTTAAACGCTCAATCTAGAGAAGATTCACGTCAAAGTTGCATTGTACAATTTAAACTTGGTCATTGGTCATTGGTCATTGGTCATTGGTCATTGGTCATTGGTCATTGGTCATTGGTCATTGGTCATTGGTCATTGGTCATTGGTCATTGGTCATTGGTCATTGGTCATTAAATATATCTTACCCATTATCAGTAAAAAGAAAATTTGTCTCTTTTCTTAACTCCAATATAACTTGAGTCGCAACTAACCCTAAAATACCATAAACAGAGCTAATCCATCAGCGTGGCGAATTTGCTCAAAAGTTTGGCATTTTAGAAATTAATATCCTTATTTTAGATTAGCATCAAAAGATAGTTGCTCAGTGTTTATCAATGGTAAAATTAGACTGGCTTTATTGACAAAAGTTAATTATTCCATATAATACCAATAATTCCCCAAATTAAGAAAATGACAGAGGCTCATATTCCCCAACTCGATAATTGTAGTTCTACAACCTTACTCAACTATTTTGAAAATTCCTGGGAACTGGAAGAAACCTTAATGAAGAGTTTGGTTAAAGAAGAAACATTTTATCTAAATCCCGATCCTTTAAGAAATAAATTAATTTTCTATCTTGGACATTCGGCTGTTTTTTATATCAACAAATTAATTCAGGTAGGATTAATCAAACATCGGATTAATCCCCAATATGAAACCCTATTTGAAATAGGAGTTGATCCAGAAACACCAGCAGAACTAGAGGTAGCCATTCAAGGAGTCAACTGGCCTGATATCAAAAAAGTTTGGGAATATCGAAACAAAGCCAGAGCAGAAATTACCACAATCATTAATAAGACTCCTTTAGATTTACCCATTCATCAACAGCATCCTATTTGGGCTTTATTAATGGGAATAGAACATAGTCGTATTCATGTCGAAACCTCTTCCATGCTGCTGCGTCAATTACCCGTTGAGAACTTAAAACGTCCCCAAGGATGGAATTATGCACCGACTAATGGAGAAATTCCGCATCATCAAATGCGAGAAGTTCCTGGTGGTGTAGTAAAATTAGGAAAACGCCAAGATGATTTAACTTTTGGTTGGGATAGTGAATATGGTCATTTAGAAGTTGAAGTAAAACCATTTTTAGCAAGTCAATATCTCATTACCAATGGAGAATTTTTAGAGTTTGTCCAAGACGGTGGTTATAATAATGTAAATTATTGGCATACTGAATCTTGGGCATGGAAACAACTCTACAATATCCAACACCCCAAATTCTGGATACGTGGAGAAAATAAATATCGCTATCGTGCTACATTTGATGAAATAGATTTACCTTTAGATTGGCCAGTGGAAGTTAATCACTATGAAGCAATGGCATTCTGTCGCTGGAAAGGTAAAAATACTCGGTTAATGACCGAAGCAGAATGGCATCAAGCCTTAAAAATATCAGCAGATTCCAGTTTAGCAAATAACTATAATCTTAACTTACAATTTATTTCTCCAACTCCTGTAGGAATGTTTTCAGAAAATCATCAATCTGGACTTTATGACTTACGGGGTAATGTCTGGGAATGGTTAGGGGAAACATTCAAACCCTTACCAGGATTTAAAACTCACCATCTTTATGAGGATCAATCTGCACCATTTTTTGATAATAAACATTTTATGATGTTGGGTGGTTCTTGGGCAACGAATGGTACAATGGGTTTACCTTGTTATCGTAACTGGTTTCGTCCATTTTTTTATCAGCACGTCGGTTTTAGAATTGCTGCAAGTTTGGATTAATAAAATCGAGATCCCCGACTTCTTTTTTTATTTTGTGAATAAATTATCAATTGATATCAGAAGTCGGGGATCTTATAATCACTCTAGAGGATTTAGAAAATGATTGCACAGCCTTTAACAGTTTTAGATCATCATTATCAAGAGCTAAGTATTGATGGCAAGGATGTTATTAAGGGGTTAACTGAAAAACTGAAAAGTTTACCTCCCAAATATTTTTATGATGATCCTGGTTCTCAATTATTTGAAAAAATTTGTGAGTTACCAGAATATTATCCGACTCGCACAGAAGCCTGGATTTTACAAGAATATGCTGATGAAATTGCCGCAATTACAAATTGTTGTGACTTGATAGAATTAGGTAGTGGTAGTTCTACGAAAACTCAAGCTTTATTAACGGCTTATCAAAAAATTGCTAATTCTTGTAGATATCTTCCTATTGATGTTAGTGGGGGTATTCTGAAAACTAGTGTTTTACAGTTACAAGAAAAGTATCCTGATATTGCTATTCATGGGTTATTAGGAACTTATGAACAGGCTTTGGTTCATCTAGAATCGAATTATTTACAATCACGGATGTTGTTTTTTCTGGGAAGTTCGTTAGGGAATTTTAATCAGGAAGAATGTGATATTTTCTTAAATCAAGTTTCTCGAACCTTACAACCAGGAGATTACTTTCTGCTAGGGATTGATTTACAAAAGCCCCTGGATATTTTAGAAGCTACTTATAATGATAGTCAGGAGGTGACTGCTGCTTTTAATTTAAATATGCTTTCTCATTTAAATTGGCGGTTTCAAGGTAACTTTGATATCAGTTTGTTTAAACATCAAGCAATTTATAATCAGGTTGATAATCAAATTGAAATGTATTTGCATTGTCAAAAAAGTCATGCGGTATCTTTAGAAGCATTAGATTTAAAGGTTGATTTTGAAGAAGGAGAAAGTATTCTCACAGAAATTTCTCGTAAGTTTGATTTAGCAACAATGGAAAAACAATTGCAAGGTAAAGGATTAAAAACTGTGAAAACTTGGACAGATGAAAAAGGATGGTTTGGTTTGATTCTTTGTCAAGTTTAAATATTGTTTAAATTTGGATGATTTGGAATCAAACTTGGAGGCAATCGCCTCCAAAAAATGATATTGAAGATCTACAATGCAAAATAGAACTTTATCCAGATGCAAAGTTTTTTGTTTTGTCCTATATGAGAGGACATATATCCGATTTAGATACTATCAAGAATATTTGCAATCAAGCAGGAATTTATTTAATCGAAGATTGCGCTCATAGTTTAGGGTCAAGATGGAATGATAACTTAGTAGGATATCATGGAGAAATTGCTTGCTTTAGTACCCAAAGTTATAAATTACTCAACTCTGGTGAAGGGGGATTAATTGCCACCAATAATGAACAATTTGCAGCCTATTGTATTCTAGCAGCAGGTTCTTACGAGAAGTTGTACAAGAAACATCTTGCTCGTCCTGATGATGACAATTTATTTGAAAAACTCAAACCTCATGTTCCCAATTTTAGTTTGAGAATGAGTAACTTAACAGCTGCTGTATTAAGACCGCAGATGGAATATTTAGAACACAAAATATCTTCAGGTCAACAAAGGTACGATTGCTTAATAGAAACTCTCAGTTCCGTCAGAAATATTTATATTCCCTCTCCTTTGGAAAAAGTAAAACGCGCACCTGACAGTTTGCAGTTTAATCTTGTAGGATTAAGTTCAGAACAAGTGGAGCAATTTTTACAACAAACCAGCGAGAGAGGTGTGGCTATCCAGATTTTTGGTAGAGATGATAATTCTCGTTATTACAAAAACTGGCAATACTCATTTAAAGAGACACCCTGTCTAGAAAAAACAGAATCTATTATCTCGTTAGCTTGCGATATTAGGTTGCCATCGTCTTTTGATGCCGATGATATCAAATTAATAGGCTACATTATCAAAGACATTTTGTATAAAATCTTGAGGATAGATGATCATCAAGATTATCCTAATGGATTAACAGACCACTTTGAAACTATCGAAGAAGTTAGAGGTAAATACGATTCTTGGGCATTATTTTACGACCAAGAACATTACGACAATGGTTGGACTGTTTTACTCAATCATATTGCTTACACACTCAAATCGTATTTAAAGCCAGATACTTTTATTTTAGATATTGGTTGTGGCACAGGATTATTAGCTCGAGAACTTAATTCTTACGGGTTCAAAAATATCCAAGGTCTTGATATTAGCCAAAACTCTTTAGACCTATTAAAAGACCAGGGGATATACAATGCTTTGCATTTAGAAGAGTTGGGTAACACCCTTTCTTTTGCAGATAATAGGTTTGATGCTTTAGTATCAACTGGCGTTTTTACTCGTAATCAAGTTCCTTTAGAAAGCTTTAAAGAATTAATTCGGATTCTCAAACCAGGTGGTATTTTTGCTGTGGTTCTGAGAGTTGAAGATGATGATTTGTATTACAAACCTATCCAAGATTATTGTGCTTTGAATGTGTGGCAAGAAATTTTAAACACAAAAATCAGTGTCTTAAAAAGTTGTAACCATGAGCTAGTGATTTTGCAAAAGTCAAGCATAGGAAAACATTAAATTTCTGAGGTTTCTCTCTTATTGAGGGAGAAAGTATCTTAGAGGATGTTTGAAAAGTTTTTAATGTATAAATAAACCCCTCTCCAAACCTCTCCCCGACGCGGGGAGAGGCTTTGAAACCCCCATTCCAACTAACAAAAGTTTTTCCGCTTCTCTCCCCTTGTAGGGGAGGGTCAGGGAGGGGTAGGGAAGGGGGGCTGGGGGGTTAGGTTTTTGGAAATTATTGGTTTCATCTAATACTTTTCAAACAACCTCTTAACGAAAATTTATTGGAAGTTTGATTTAACAAACATGGAAAAACAACTTCAGAGTAAAAGATTGAAAACTGTGAAAATTTGGACAGACGAAAAATGGTGGGTTGGATTGATTCTTTGTCAAGTTAAATAAGTTTTGTGTCAGCATTCAGGATTCAATAGTTAAAATTTTTATAAAATGCTGTATGCTGATATCATTGATGATTTTTATGGGTTACAAAAATGCAAAAATTCTTTAATTGCTGTTTCGAGTTAGAATTTTATCTCAAGATTGCTATTGGTTGTACAATGGTTCAGCAGGGATTTTATTTTCTGTTCAATAATATAGAACTTAATTTTATCACCCAGGTATTACTATACTGGCTGATTGGTTCTATCTCATTTTATGCTATTGGTTTTTTCATTGAAAAATTCATCAAAAGTAAAGATGATTTAACTGAAAAATTAACTACAAGAGTTAAAAAAGTAAAAAAACAATCATTTCCTGCTTTCACTTTAACAGATATAATTACAGGAGGAATTAAAAGTTTAATAGCAGCATTAATCATACTATATTTAGCACCAGAAGTTCATAGAGGTAATAGTTTACTTTTAAATTTGGGATGGTTTTTGATGAGAATAGTTGCGGCTGATTTCTGCTTTTATATAGTCCATAGATTATTTCATAAAAAAGCATTTCTCAAAATCCATCTTAAACATCATGAATTTCAAGATACATCCAGTTTTGTAGCTGGACATAAAAGCCTTCTAGAATATATTATTGTTACCATCACAGACGTTTTACCAATCTTTATATTTGGATATGACATCACTCAACTTTGTGCATGGAGTCTGATAGGTAACATTTATAATTTGGAAGGACATAGTTCTTTATCAATATTTTTCATTCCCTCAGACTTTCATGATCTTCATCACACTAGTTTTAATGGAAATTATGGTATTCATGGATTTTGGGACAGAGTATTTAAAACACTTAATCCTCCTACCAAGAAGCTGGAAATTATGTTTCCTGTGAGTATTCTTGAGAATAAAATTAAAACTCTCAAATTATCTAGTAGTGTAGATGTAGAAGTTTCTTAAAATTTCACTGGCAATTTTACAAAAGCAACTGACTAAACATGAAACCAAATCCTATCCCCCCGCAACCGGGTCAAGAATCAGTCTGGGACTATCCCCGTCCGGCAATTTTACAAGATACTAACAAACATCTCAAGATAATTGTGAATGGGATGGTTTTGGCTCAAACACATCAAGCTAAAAGAGTCTTAGAAACAAGTCATCCTCCAGGTTATTATATTCCGGCTGAAGATATTAAGTTAGAACATTTAATAGAGACACCTAGAAAAACTTGGTGTGAATGGAAAGGTTGGTGTCAATATTATGATATTTCCGTAGGAGATAAATACATAAATAATGGTGCTTGGCGATATATTCAACCTAGTCCTAATTTTGAATCAATTCAAGAATATTACAGTTTTTATCCTAGTTTAATGGATGCTTGCTATGTGAATGATGAATTAGTTAAAGCGCAAACAGGTGATTTTTACGGAGGGTGGATTACTTCTGATATTGTTGGACCATTTAAAGGTGAACCAGGAACTATGTGGTGGTAAATAAGGAAAATTTCAGTTATCAAAATTGATAGTTTGACAATTCATGAACATCATGTAGAAATTATCTATATATTTCTCCTGAATATATAGATAATTTCTAGTCTGCTGAGGTACAAAATTATCTGCAGAATCAAATATCTGAAAATTATAATTGTTGAGATTTTAACCACTCACTGACAACTTTTTCCACGGGTTGAGATTGATTATCTACTTGATAATTCATCTTTTGGATTGCAGTTGTAGAAATTTTACCTCCTAATTGATTAATTGTATCTGTTAATTCTGGATATTTTTGGAGAATTTCTTGATTAAAAATAGGTATGGCTTGATAAGGTGGAAAATATTTTTTATCATCTTCTAAAATCACTAAGTTTAAAACTGGAATTAAACCATCTGTAGAATTTGCAGCAATAAAATCTACTTGTTTTTCTTTTAATGCTTGATACATTAATCCTAATTCCATTTGTTTAATATTGGCAAATTTTAAGTTGTAGGTTTTAGATAATCCTGGATAACCATCTTCACGTTCTAAAAATTCATATCCAAATCCTGCTTGCATTTGCGGAGTATATTTACCAATTTCCGAAAGGCTTTTAATTTGCCATTTTTTGGCATCTTCTTCTCTGATAATCATGGCAAAGGTATTCTCAAATCCTAAAGGCTTCATCACTGCTAATTTCAATTTTTGATCATAGTATTTTTTGACTTTTTTATAAACACTTTCAGGATCACTAATTGGTTTTTCTTTCAAAATAGTCGTAAATGAAGTTCCTGTATATTCTACATACCCGGCAATTTTTCCCGCTTTTACTGCTTCATGAGCAATAAATGTTCCTCCTAAATTAAAACGACGATCTACTTTTAATTTGGTATGATTTTCTATGTGTTGTGCTAATAGTTCTCCTAAAATTACTTGTTCTGTGAAATTTTTAGAACCGATAATAATTTTTGCTGGTGCTTGTTCATAGTTAAAAGCTATTAATCCTGCGATAATTAAGGTGATTATTCCCAAAACAATACCTATTTGCTGATTAAATTTACCTTTATTTGCTATTTGTTTCGTGAGGTGTTTTTCTAATAATCCTAAACCGAAATCTGCACTCAAAGCAATTACAGCAGCGGGGACTGCTCCGGCTAAAATTAATTCATTATTAACTGTGGAAATACCACGAAAAATAAATACTCCTAAACCACCACCACCAACAGCAGCAGCAATTGTGGCAATTCCTACGGATATAACTGTGGCTACTCTTACCCCTGCTAAAATGACTGGTAAAGCTAGGGGAATTTCTACTTGCAATAGTAATTGTTGATCTGTCATTCCCATGCCTATCCCGGCTTCTTTAATGGCGGGATTGATGCTATTAATGCCAATATATGTATTACGAATTATGGGAAGTAAAGCATAAAGAGTTAAAGCAAATATGGCGGGAGTTTTACCAATTCCTCCCAGAAAAGGTACGGAAATTAAAAAGCCAAAGATGGCTAAACTAGGGATGGTTTGAATGGCATTTGCTAAACCAAGAATGGGGGAAGCTAATTTTGGTTGACGAGTGATAAAAATGCCGACAGGAAGACCAATAGAAATGGCGATCGCTAGGGATATAATGACTAATATTAAATGTTCTCCACTGTGGAAAATTATTTCTGTACCGTATTGAAATAAAAACATAATTTTTGTATTTTTTATCTAATTTTAATTAAGTTCTTCCCAATTGTTACCAATATTTAAACAAGCTAAAAATGCTTTTGCTTCTGGATGTTGAGATTGGAGAAATTCTCTTCTTGTTCCTAATACGACTAAATTTCCTTCACACATTAAACCAATTCTTGTGGCTAAAAAGAAGGCTTCTTGAATATCATGGGTGACAAATATCACGGTTTTTCCTAATTGTTGTTGTAAATGTTGAAATTGTTGTTGTAATTCTAAACGGGTAATTGGGTCAAGTGCGCCAAAAGGTTCATCCATTAATAGGATAGGTGGATCTGCGGCTAAAGCTCTAGCAACTCCCACTCGCTGACGTTGACCTCCTGATAATTGATGGGGATAACGTTGAGCAAATTTTTCCGGTTCTAATCCCACTAAGTTTAACATTTCATAAACTCTATTTTGAATTTTCTGTGGTGGCCATTTTTCTAAAGATGGAACGAGTCCGACATTTTCCGCGATGGTAAAATGAGGAAATAAACCTGTTTCTTGAATGACGTAACCTATCCGTCTTCTCAGTTTAATGGCATCCCAGTTAGTTGTAGGATGATTTTGGACTAAAACTTGTCCTTGGGTGGGTAAAAGTAAATGATTGATTAATTTTAAAGTTGTAGTTTTCCCGCTACCACTACGCCCTAATAAAATTAATGCTTCTCCTTGATAAATGTTTAAATTTAAGTTAGATAATAGGGGACGATGATTAATTTCAAAACTGACATTACGAAACTCAACTGCTATTTCTGATGTTGTAGACATAATGATTTATACTAAACACGGTTCGGACATGGACTTTTACAAAATTACGAAAAACCTCAAGTCGTCTCATTCCCAGTCTCTGACTGGGAATGAATTCTAGAAGGCTCTGCCTTCAATGATAATTGATACTTACTGAGTCTTGTTGTGGCTATCCTTGCTACAAAGCGGTCTTTTCTGACCCAGGTTGGGACGGTCTGCCACTTCTTTTAGCATACCTTTAAGGGACTTCCAATTAAAAAAATCCCCAAAAATTTCTTGTGGTGCGGGTATCTGGTCCCCTAATCATCAAGGACGGGCAGGATGCCCATCCCACAAAATTGGGTAATTTATTTTTTGGTGTTCCCTAAGGGACTTCCAATTAAAAAAATCCCCAAAAATTTCTTGTGGTGCGGGCCGAAAAGTCCCCTAACCATCAAGGACGGGCAGGATGCCCATCCCACAAAATTGGGTAATTTATTTTTTGGTGTTCTCTAAGATACAAAGCTATCGCTTGACAATCAAGACAGTCGCTACAAATCAAGGCTTTTTTTAATTTAGACAAGGTATTGAATTATACATAAATTTTTGATATTTAATCAAATATGATACGATGATTGTACATTTCAACTACCTTCAGGGACACTATCATGTTAATGCTGCTTTTCTACGTTAGTAAAGATTTATATGCTCTCGAAAGTTCCCGTGTGGTGGAAGTTATACCCAGAGTGGCGTTAAGAAAAGTACATCATGTCCCGGAATATGTCGCTGGTTTGTTTAATTACCGGGGTAAAATTGTTCCAGTTATAGATTTGTGTCATTTAATTCGTGGTACATCTAGCCGTCTTTGTCTAAGTACGCGGATTATTATGGTAAGCTACCCTAATCAGCATGATAGACAGCAATACTTAGGATTAATTGCTGAAAAGATTACAGAAACTTTAAATAAACCAGAAACCGCTTTTGTAGATTCTGGTATTCGTGTAAAAGAAGCACCATATTTAGGTGGAATGCTGATGGATGAAAAAGGGATCATTCAGCGTATTCATTTAGAACAATTATTTGCTGATGTCCAAAATACTTACTTGTTAACAGGAGGAGAAAATTATATAAATGATCTGTCCAGAAATTGAGAACCTATTACGCAAAAAAATCGGCATTGATGCCAATATTATTGGTTCTAGAAAAATTGCTAAGGCAATGGAAATTCGTCGTTCTCTCTGCGGTGTTGGTAATGTAAATGATTATTTACAGATTTTACACACCTCAACCCAAGAATTTGATGAGTTAGTAGAATTGATAGTTGTTCCTGAAACTTGGTTTTTCCGCGATAGTCAACCTTATCATGCTCTGATCAAATATGTTCGTTATCAATGGTTAAATAAATTTCACCACAGTAAACTTCGCTTGTTAAGTGTTCCTTGTTCTACTGGAGAAGAACCTTATTCTCTGGCTATGACATTATTAGATTTAGGCTTAAAATCCACTCAGTTTCATATTGATGCAATTGATATTAGTAAAAAATCTTTAGATAAAGCGAAAAAAGGAATTTATGGACGCAATTCTTTTAGAGGACATAACTTAGAATTTCAAACCCGCTATTTTCAACCCATAGGTAAAGAATATCAAATATGTGATCAAGTAAAGAATATTGTCAACTTTAGTCAAGGTAATTTACTTGATTCGCAGTTTTTATTAGATAGACAATCTTATGATATTATTTGGTGTCGTAATGTTTTAATTTATTTTGATTCATTGTCTAGACAAACAACATTAAAAAGTTTAAATCGTTTATTAAAAAGCGAGGGCTTAATCTTAGTTGGGGCATCGGAAACCGGAGAATTAGCTAATTTAGGCTTAGAAATAATTCGGTTACATGGTGTATTTGTAGGACGAAAAAAACTCACAAATACAGAAAATATCAATTTACATGACTCTAAAGATAATCACAGGCTCACAGAGTATAAAAAACAGCTAACACCACCAATTAAAACCACACAAACACATCCGAATTTACTAGAAAAATCCCAAATCAATAACAACCAAAATATAGAATTGCCAATCTTTACAAAGGCAACAGAAAGAATTTATCAGAATTTAGATACAATTCTTAAATTAGCTAACGAAGGTAATTTAACAGAAGCTGCATCACAATGTCAAAGCTATTTATCCAATAATTCAACCAATGCACAAGCATATCTTTTACTTGGTGAGATTTATCAGGCTCAAAAACTAGAATTGCAAGCAGAAGAATGCTTCCAAAAAGCCATTTACCTTGATCCAAAAAATCCAGATGCTTTAGTACATTTAATTTTACTTAAAGAAGAAAGAGGAGATATAAGCAAAGCAAAAATTTTACGGCAAAGATTACAAAGAATAATTGTGAGATAATCAATCTCAGTAAATGTAACTGTTCACACTCCCCCCCTAGCTTTAACGAGAGATCAAGGGTTTCGATAATTTTAGAGGGGGGGGAGTGAATAACTACCAATAAATTTCATTTAAACTAGAAAATCGGGATATTTCATGCTAAAGAATTTAAGCTTACAAGCTCGTTTAGTCACTGGATTTTTATTTATTGGTTCAATTGTTTTAATTGTATGTATACTCAGCTTGTGTGTGAATGCACGCATAAGTTACGCAATCAATAGTCTCAGTGTAAATACTATCCCCAGTATCTCAGGACTATGGAAAGTTAACGAAGGACAAACCCAGATAGAATCGTCAGAACGAGCCTTACTCAATGATCAACTCACCCTGGTAGAAAGAAATGCCGAAACAACAAGAATTAAACAAGCTTGGGAACAAATTGATAAAGGATTTAAGGAATACGAACCAACACCTAAAGATGATGACGAAAAAAAATTATATACTGATTTTCAGAGTCGTTGGGATGAATGGAAAAAGAATCATGAAAGATTCCTGCAAATGAATCAACAGTTTGAAAGCTTGGGTATTCTCAATCCCGTAGGTAAGCAACTGGAATTAATCGAACTCAATCAAGCCAATAGTCCAGAAATAGGATTAGCTAAACGAGCAAATGCTTTTTTAACACAGTTAAGACAAAAAGCTAAAAATAACCGCCCCTCATTTGAAGCCGCTACAAAATTACTTCTTGAAGATATTCAACTGAATGAAAAATTTGGGATTGAAACTTATAAAGAAGGGCAAAAAGATGCAGCTACTGGTTCATTTTTCTTGTTACTTTCTTTAATAGTTGCTCCTACCACTGCTGTGATATTTGGGTTTGCTTTTAGTAAACCAATTGTTCAAAAGGTGAATGAATTACTCAATGTTTCTAAATCTATAGCTAATAGTAGTTCTGTCGGACAGATGCAATCATCTGATGGACAAGATGAAATTGGTAAACTACAAACTGCTTTTTACACGGTTGCATCTAAAATTGGTGAATTAGTAAATATTGCCCAAAAAATATCTAGTGGTGATTTAACAACAACAATTCAAGCAACAGATAGTCAAGATGAAATTAGCAAATTACAAAATGCCTTTTATATGATGAACAAGGATTTAAATGCCTTGATTCGCCGTATTCAGCATTCAGGGGTACAAATTACAACTTCTAGTACACAAATTGCCGCTTCTGGGAAACAATTAGAAGCTACAGTTACCGAACAATTAGCTTCTACAAATGAAGTTGCTGCTACTGCTCAAGAAATTGCTGCTACCTCTAGAAATTTAGTAAAAATGATGGAGCAAGTGGCAGATATGACAAAACAAACTGCTGTTGGTGCAAGTGAAAGCCGTGACGAATTACAAGAAATGGAAAATACCATGCGGCAATTAACAGAAGCTACAAATTCTATTACTGCCAAATTAGGAATAATAAATAAAAAAGCAGGCAATATTAATAATGTTGTTATCACCATTACTAAAGTTGCTGATCAAACCAGTATTTTGTCACTAAATGCCGCCATAGAAGCGGAAAAAGCGGGAGAATATGGGGCAGGTTTTGCAGTCGTAGCTAGAGAAATTCGCCGATTAGCAAATCAAACTGCTGTCGCAACTTTGGAAATTGAGCAAATAGTGAAAGATATGCAATCGGCTGTTTCTGTAGGGGTGATGGAAATGGATAAATTCAATAATTCTGTGACTAATAGTGTTAAACAGGTAAACAAAATTAGTAACCAAATTGGTAAAGTTATTAATCAAGTGGAAAGTTTACCACCGCAGTTTATCCAAGTAAGTGAAAGTATGGAAGAACAGTCTCAGGGAGCAACACAAATTAGTGAAGCAATGGAGCAATTAACAGATGCTTCCCAGCAAACTGTTGATGCTTTGAGAGAAACTAATGGTGCTTTGGAACAATTGGAAGAAGCAGCACAATTATTACGCTCAGAAATTTCACATTTTCATGTTAAAAATTAAGTAACAAAAAATCAATTCGGCAATGATTTTGAAATCAATATTGGGGTATTCATGCTAAAGAATTTGAGCCTACAGACACGGTTAGCTAGTGCATTTTTATTTATCGGTTTAATTGTTTTCATCGTGGGCATTATCGGGTGGAGTGGTTCTAACCGGATGACTGGATCTATTAAAACATTCGCGGATAAAACATTTCCCAGTACCGTTAGTTTATGGAAAATTAATGAGGCACAAAGTAGAGTCCTAGCATTTCAGAATCTCTTACTTTCGCCATTGATAAGTATTGAGCAAGGACAAAAAGAAGTTGCCAAACTTAAAATGGCTTTGCAGGATATTAAAGAGGGATTTGAGGAATACAACAAGTTACCTCGTGACTCAGAAGAAGACCGAATTTACAAAACAGTTTTAACAGCATGGGATAAATGGTCAGCGGATAATGAGCAGCTTTTACAATTGAATGACCAATATGGAAGCTATGGGGTAAATAACCCTAGAAAAGTGCAGTTATTGTTATCACAACAAGGGAAAGCTAACACACCTGAATTTAGTAAAGCTGAAGCTGCTATTGGAATGAAGGATAAAATGCTGAATTTTTCAACTACCGCATTAGCATCTAGCTATAGTGCGGCAGATGAGATAGAAATGAAACTACTGGAATATAATACTAATTTAGCACAAAAAACTGCAAAAGAAGCAGCGGCTGACTCAGATCAAACTAATTTCTGGATATTATTATGCTTAATAATTGGTCCAATGACTGCTGTTGTTTTTGGGGTTATTTTTACTGAGCCACTGGCTCGCAATATTAATGAATTAGTCAAAATTTCTAAGTCTATAGCTAGTGGTGATTTAACCACTCAAATTCAGCCAGCAGGTAGTCAAGATGAAATTGGCAAATTACAAAATGCCTTTTATATGATGAACAAGGATTTAAATGCCTTGATTCGCCGTATTCAGCATTCAGGGGTACAAATTACAACTTCTAGTACACAAATTGCCGCTTCTGGAAAACAATTAGAAGCTACAGTTACCGAACAATTAGCTTCTACAAATGAAGTTGCTGCTACTGCTCAAGAAATTGCTGCTACCTCTAGAAATTTAGTAAAAATGATGGAGCAAGTGGCAGATATGACAAAACAAACTGCTGTTGGTGCAAGTGAAAGCCGTGACGAATTACAAGAAATGGAAAATACCATGCGGGAATTAACAGAAGCTACAAATTCTATTACTTCCAAATTAGGAATAATGAATAAAAAAGCAGGCAATATTAATAATGTTGTTATCACCATTACTAAAGTTGCTGATCAAACCAGTATTTTGTCACTAAATGCCGCCATAGAAGCGGAAAAAGCGGGAGAATATGGGGCAGGTTTTGCAGTCGTAGCTAGAGAAATTCGCCGATTAGCAAATCAAACTGCTGTCGCAACTTTGGAAATTGAGCAAATAGTGAAAGATATGCAATCGGCTGTTTCTGTAGGGGTGATGGAAATGGATAAATTCAATAATTCTGTGACTAATAGTGTTAAACAGGTAAACAAAATTAGTAACCAAATTGGTAAAGTTATTAATCAAGTGGAAAGTTTACCACCGCAGTTTATCCAAGTAAGTGAAAGTATGGAAGAACAGTCTCAGGGAGCAACACAAATTAGTGAAGCAATGGAGCAATTAACAGATGCTTCCCAGCAAACTGTTGATGCTTTGAGAGAAACTAATGGTGCTTTGGAACAATTGGAAGAAGCAGCACAATTATTACGCTCAGAAATTTCACATTTTCAAGTCAAAAATTAGTAAAAATAGGTAATAAAAAGGAAATGCTGATGAAAGAATCTAGTTATATCAGCAATGGCAAAGAAAGCGATGAGACAATATTAAATATTGTCAATAGTGAACAGCCAGTTTTCAATGATTGCTGGAATCAAATTGGCGTTAAGGGCGATCGCACTTGTAGCGAGTTGAAAACCGTAATTCATTGCTATGAATGTTCAGTTTATGCGGCAGTGGGGGATAGTCTCTTGGAAAGAGAACCACCAGCAGACTATCTCGAAAACTGGATAAATATTCTGGAAGAACCATCTGCAAATCCTGATATTTACGACAGTAATGAAGCAATTATTCGCACTGCTGAGGCAATTTCTATCATTATCTTTCAATTAGGAAATGAGAAATTAGCCTTACCAGTCAGAATGATGCAAGAAGTGACCCATCCTTGCATCATTCAACCTCTACCCCATCGCAGCAATGAATTATTTTTAGGTTTGGTAAACATTCGTGGAGAAACCTTACTTTGTGCTTCTCTGGATCATCTTTTACATATCCAAATAAATCAGGATATTGTCCACAAAAAACCAAATCAAGAAACTAATTCCACCGTTAAACCAATTAATCCGCAACGGATGATTGTCGCTGGACAAGGAGAAGATAAATGGGTGTTTCCAGTAGATGAAGTACATGGAATTTTCCGCTTTCATCTCAACGAATTACAAGATGCACCGGTTGTAATTAC
The DNA here is from genome assembly GCA_017355425.1 of Dolichospermum sp. DET69. Lineage (NCBI taxonomy): Bacteria > Bacillati > Cyanobacteriota > Cyanophyceae > Nostocales > Aphanizomenonaceae > Dolichospermum > Dolichospermum sp. DET69. The sequence goes on along the minus strand of CP070233.1, from coordinate 1,324,077 downwards.
CAAATCCGAAGAAGGTTATACCAAAGGAATAGTTTATTGGGAAGGTAAGAAAGTAAATTATCTTGATTCTGATTTATTGTTTTATACCCTTAATAACAAGATTTTGTAATTGATAATTGATAATTGGTGATTGGTAAAATTTAACCTCTATCCCCTATCCCCTATTCCCTATTCCCTATTCCCTATTCCCTATTCCCTATTCCCTATTCCCTATTCCCTATTCCCTATTCCCTATTCCCTATTCCCTATTCCCTATTAATTAACTGTCACCTGTCCCCGTGGCGTAGCACCTGTCCCCGTGGCGTAGCACCTGTCACCTGTCACCTATTCCCTAGATTATTATGAGCAACTACACCATATTAGAACTGTTTCGTCAGCAAGTAGAAACTAGCGTTGCTACCCTGAAACAATGTCTTCCTACATTGAAAAATCAGCCGTGTTCCCAAAATGAAATTGAGCAAGCAATACAAGCGGCTCATTCCCTTTGGGGAACTACCAGCATTATGGAAATAGAAAAAGCTGCCAATTTAGTGCAGTTAATGAAAGATTGCTTTATTGCTGTTCAGCAACAAAGCATTAATTTAAAAGAAGAAGAAATTGAAACCTTACTTCATGCTAGTGATTTACTTTTGAGTATTAGTAAAGCGGCTGAAGGTAATTTAGATACATGGATAACAGACCATGCTTGGGATTGGAATACTACTCAGGAAACTATTGCTAATTTAATAGATAGGAAACAGGTGACAGGTGACAGGGAGCAGGTAACAGATAATTCTCTTCCTACCTACCCCACTCCCCCCACTATCCCTAGCTCTATCGAACTACCAGAAATGAGTAATGAAGGTGATTCGATGATGGATTTATTTAGGTTGGAGGCTGAAGCGCAAGTTACTATCCTAAATAATGGATTGCTGGTGATAGAAAACAAGCCTCAATCAGCACAGGAATTAGAAGCTTTGATGCGGGCGGCTCATTCGATCAAAGGGGCTGCGAGAATTGTTGGGTTAGATGGGGTGGTAGAATTAGCCCACGTCATGGAAGATTGTTTTGTAGCGGCTCAAGCCAAAACCATTACTTTAAGTCCCGATGATGTGGATGTGTTACTACAAGGGGTAGACTTGCTGCAAAATATTAGTCAACTAAATGATGCGGAATTACCAGGTTGGTTAGGACAACATCAAGCCGATTTCAGCAATATCCGTGATGATGTGGCAGCAATTTTACAGCCGGGGGGTAGAAAGCAAAGGGTAAACACTGCTTTTGACACCAATGCACAGATAGTTACTCCCCAGTCCCCAGTCCCCAATTCCCAGTCCCCAGTCCCCAGTCCCCAGTCCCCAATTCCCAGTCCCCAATCCCCAATTCCCAGTCCCCAGTCCCCAATTCCCAGTCCCCAATCCCCAATTCCCAGTCCCCAGTCCCCAGTCCCCAATTCCCAGTCCCCAGTCCCCAGTCCCCAGTCCCTAGTCCCTAGTCCCCAATCCCAACTGGCTGCTCGTGGGGGAGAAAATACTAATACTGTCAATAATCAAGATCGTGTTGTGCGGGTAAGTGCTGATAATTTAAATCGGATCATGGGTTTAGCGGGTGAATCACTGATTGAGGCTAACTGGTTACAACCTTTTGCGGATTCAATGATGTCGCTCAAATCTCGGATGTTAGATATTTCCCGGAGTTTGGAACAATTACAGGAGTCAATTGAGCAGAATTTATATGAGGAAGAGGGTAAAGAATATTTGGTGCAAGCCAGACAACAAAAACAAGAATGTATTGATTATATAGGCGATCGCTTGAATGAATTAGAGTTATATGTGCGTCGTACTGCTAGTTTATCAGACCGTCTTTATCGGGAAGTAATTAATTCCCACATGAGACCTTTTGAAGATGGTTTACAAAGTTTTCCGCGCATGATCCGAGATTTAGCACGAAATCTTAATAAACAAGTAAAATTAGAAATTATTGGTAAATCTACACCTGTTGATCGGGATATTCTCAAAAAATTAGAAGCACCTTTAACCCACATTCTCAGAAATGCTGTAGATCATGGATTGGAACTTCCAGAAGAACGCATTGCTGCGGGTAAATCTCCTGAAGGAACAATTCGTTTAGAAGCCTTTCATCGTGGAGGAATGTTAGCAATTACTATTAGCGATGATGGCAAAGGTATAGATCGTGACCAGTTACGGCAAAAAATCATCAATAAGAATTTAGTGACAACAGATATGGCTGCTCAACTTTCCGATGCAGAGTTGATGGAATTTCTGTTTTTACCTGGGTTTTCCACAGCTAAACAAGTTACAGAAATTTCTGGAAGAGGTGTGGGTTTGGATATTGCCAAAAGTATGGCACAAGATGTAGGCGGAACGGTACGCGCAAATTCTCAATTTGGCAAAGGAACAAGTTTTCATTTTCAACTTCCTCTTACTTTGTCGGTAGTTAGAACACTATTAGTAGAAATTTCTGGCAAACCCTATGCTATTCCTTTAGCGCGAATTGACCAAATCGTTACTTTAGAAAGAGACGAAATTACTGATGTAGAAAATCGCCAATATTTCACCATGAATGACCAAAATATTGGTTTAATAGCTGCTAATCAAGTTTTAGAATTACCAGCACAAAAACAGCAAAATGTCCCAGTTTTTATTGTTGTAATTAGTGACCAAAATAGCACCTATGGATTAGTAGTAGATAAGTTTTTAGGTGAGCGAGATTTAGTAGTTAGACCCCTAGATCCCCGCTTAGGCAAAGTTCCCGATATTAGTGCTACTGCTTTATTAGGAGATGGTTCACCCATTTTAATCATTGATGTTTCTGATATGGTACGTTCTATGAATGCCATTCTTAAAGGTGGAAATTTATCTAAGGTAATGATGCAAGCTGAGTTAGAAAGTGTCACTCGACATCGAAGAATTTTAGTAGTTGATGATTCCATTACTGTCAGAGAAATGGAACGCAAACTATTAGAAAATCGTGGTTATCAAGTGGATACTGCTGTTAATGGTGTGGAAGGTTGGAACGCAGTCAGAACCAATGAATATGATTTAGTAATTAGTGATATTGATATGCCTCGCATGAATGGCATTGAATTAGTTAAGCAAATTAAAAATAATCCGCGTTTAAATTATTTACCTGTGATTATTATTTCTTATCGTGACAGAGAAGAAGATAGAATTCAGGGTTTAGAAGCTGGGGCTGATTATTATTTAACTAAGAGTAGTTTTCATGACGATACTTTAATTAATGCAGTAATTGATTTAATTGGGAATTAGTCATTGGATAATTCACTTTACCTAGTCCCCATTCCCCCCAGTCCCCAGTCCCAATCCCCAATATATGAAAATTGCCATTGTTAATGATACACTTGTCGCTCTCAACACACTACGGCGCATTATCCAATCTGTTCCAGACTATGAAATAATTTGGGCTGCCAAGAATGGTAAGGAAGCAATTAATAAATGTCAGGAAAATCTTCCTGATTTAATATTAATGGATTTGATTATGCCTGTAATGGATGGAGTTGCAGCAACCCAACATATTATGAAATCTTCTCCTTGTGCGATTCTTATTGTCACTAGAAGTACAAAAGATAATATTTCTCAAGTTTATGAAGCAATGGGTTATGGGGCTTTAGATGTTGTTAATACTCCAGTAATGGATACAGGAAAATATGCAGATATGACTGATAAATTACTCAATAAAATAGCTATAATTGCCAAGTTAATTAAAAAGAGTTCAACACCCAGGAAAATAACATCAAAACGTCAAAATCCAATATTTACATCACTGGAATTAGTGGCAATTGGTTCTTCCACTGGAGGTCCCAAAGCACTGGCAACAATCTTATCAAAACTACCAACTAATTTTAATGCTGCGATCGCTATTGTGCAGCACGTTGATGGCCATTTTTCTAGCGGTTTTGCCGACTGGTTAAATCAGCAAACACCTTTACCTGTAAGATTAGCAGTACCAGGCGATCGCTTGCAAAAAGGTACGGTTTTAGTAGCAGGAACAAATGATCACCTCTGTTTACAACCAGATTTAACCTTAGCCTATACAAAAAATCCTATTGATTATCCTTATCGTCCTTCTGTTGATGTATTTTTTCACAGTCTTGCCCAACATTGGCAGAAGAAAGCAACGGCAATTTTACTCACAGGTATGGGTAAAGATGGCGCAGAAGGATTAAATGCTTTAAAACTCCAAGGTTGGCATACAATTGCCCAAAATCAAGAAAGTTGTATTGTCTACGGAATGCCCAAAGCTGCGGTTGAATTAAATGCTGCTGTTCAGGTATTATCTTTAGAGGGTATAGCTGCCAATTTACAACAATTTTTAAATAAGTAAGATAAATTGTATCAATCACCAATCACCAACTAAGTAGGTGAACAGAAAAATTTAAAGGTATGTGAAGAAAAGTAAAATCACTCAAAACTCTCTTCCTGTTCCCTGTTCCCTGTTCCCTTGCCCCAACGACAATTTTTAACGCCCACCTACTTACATAATTATGGAAGAACAAATTACAGTTTTATTAATAGATGATCAATCTATCATCGGTGAAGCCATTCATCGAATGCTCAAACCTGAAGCAGATATCGTTTATCATTACTGTAATGATCCTACTAAAGCTATTAAAGTAGCTAAAGATGTGCGCCCTACAGTCATTCTCCAAGACTTAGTAATGCCCCAAATGGAAGGGTTATTATTAGTTAAATTTTTGCGTTCTCAAGATTGTCTGACTGCTCATATTCCCCTAATTGTTCTTTCCAGTAAAGAAGATCCAACTATTAAAGCCAAAGCATTTGAATTAGGGGCAAATGATTACTTAGTAAAACTGCCAAATGCAATGGAATTAATAGCGCGGATTCGTTATCATTCCAAAGCTTATATTAACTTTCTCAAATGCCAAGAAGCAGAGGCTTTATTTAAAGCAGAAATTATGCGTCAAGCAGCATATATTGAGCAAGTTGGTAAATTAACAAGTGCCGCTTCTGATGTGGAAAGAGATGCCTTTCAACCCACTATTTTAGAAGAAGTTGCTAAACGTAGCGACGAACTCGGACAATTAGCAAGGGTATTTACTCACATGGTGGAAACAGTCAAAACTAGGGAAAAAGAACTCACCAATGCTAATACCCAATTAGAATCTTTATTAAAAGCTTATGGAAGATATGTACCTCATGAATATCTGCGATTTTTACGAAAAGAAAGTATTATCGATGTGAAATTAGGTGATCACGTTAGTAAAATTATGGGGGTAATGTTTAGTGATATTCGTTCCTTTACAACTATTTCAGAAGGAATGACACCTCAAGAAAACTTTAATTTTGTCAATGCTTACCTCAAACGAGTTAGTCCCGAAATTCGGAACAATTATGGACTAATAGTCAAATTTTTAGGTGATGGGATGATGGCGGTTTTTCCTGATGGTGCTGATGATGCTGTAGCCGCTGGCGTTTCTAAACTTAAACGGGTAGAAGAATATAATAAAAAGCGATCTGAAAATGGCTACATCTCTATCAAAGTGGGGATTGGTATTCATGTCGGACACATGATGTTAGGCATGGTTGGAGAAGAAAACCGAATGCAGGGAGATGCGTTTTCTGATAATGTGAATTTAACAGCCCGTTTGGAAGGATTGACTAAATTTTATGGTGTATCTCTATTGATTTCTGAACAAGTATTAGGTAATCTTAGTAATGCTAGTAAATATCAAATTCGCTTTTTAGATCGGGTAGTTGTTAAGGGTAGAACTGAACCAATTTCTGTTTATGAAGTATTAGATGGAGAAATTGATGAAATCCGATTTATTAAGTTACAAACTCAGTCTGATTTTGATCGTGCTTTAGAATATTATACTTCAGGTGATTTTGACAAAGCAAAAGATTATTTTGCAAAGGTTTTGGCTGTAAATTCTGCTGATAAAACCGCAGATTTATATTTAACTCGTGTCAATTACTTATTGGCAAATGATAAGCCAGAAAATTGGAATGGTGTTTGGCGTTTTACCGAAAAATAGCCTAGTAGTTCGTCAAATTTATTTTGACGGGTAATGATCGGAAAAAACTTCTGTTCTTTCCTCCCCTGCCCCCCTGACAAGTGTAGGTTTTTTACATTGAGATTGATAATAGGGGCCAGACTTGGCAGACAAGGAGGGAAAGTGGACAAGGAGGAAGGAGAAAGAAGAATTAAAACCTATGAAGATAGGGAACATATCGGGCAGAATTTTCCGGTTCTTTTTCTTCATACTCCCTTGTCTACTTTCCTTCCTTGTCTTCTTTCGTCCAGCATAAAACCCAATTGTAAAAAACCTACACCTGTCAGCCCCTGCCCCCCCCGCCTCTCTTCTCCCCCTGCTTGCCTTCACCCGTCATTTTCGGGTTGACAGACTACTAGTACCGCAGGGCGGAATTATCAGAGGGAGCAGGGAACAGAAAAAATTCAACTTCAACCGCCTTGTCATCCGTTAAGAATTCATGTATAATAAGGTATCAAGGATTTTTGGTTCTTCGGGTATTTTTATGGAAAACCTGGTTCAAAATGATTGAAAGCCCTATTGTGTAGGCATTTTATTGAAAATATGGGAATAATTGTTTATAACCCTTGTCCCGTAAGGGTTTTGTTATCATCAATCCTCAATCACCATAAAAGAGACGCAAGAGCCGGATTTTTTTGGGTTTTCTTGCGTCAACTCAATCTATGGTAAGTAGGTAGACGTAAAACAACTAAAACGTGTAACGTATGTAAATTTACCTCAATGCGTTATTGTGGTTGAGTTTTAGCCATTTCACAAAACGAATCGCACTTTTGATTTTCCTCCGCCCACCTACTGGTCTGTCAATTTTGTTTTTGTGTTTAATCGGTTCCTAAATCAAAGATTCCCAAAATTGGATACAGACAATTTTAAACTTGACAGACCACTACTCTTAACAGACTACTACTCATAACGAAAAAAACAGTCATGAAACAAAACCTTTTAAGCTTTTCTCCTTTCCGAGTTCTCAAAGACGCTGATTTCGAGTGGCTGGAATTAATCGGGCAAAAGAAAAATTATTCATCAGGAACAGTTTTAACCGGGGAAAATAAATCTGCTCCTTATCTATACATTTGCTTAAGCGGTAGTCTAGCAGTAACAGTGTCACCACTAGAAGCCAGCAAAGAAGAATTAATTACGTTTTCTCCAGGGGAAATTATCGGAGAAAATTTGCTTTTAGATCAACAAGCAGCAACCGTCATGGTTAAAGAACCTGCTGAACTTTTAGTCTTACCTCAAGAGCAACTGACAAAAAGATTAGCACAAAACAGCGAATTTGCGGCTCGCTTTTATCATCTTCTGTCCATCTGCTTATCAGAACGCTTGCGGAAATTAACTAAATTAATGGCAAATCGCAACCTCAAAGAAGGCGAACCTCTGCGGAAAGTTTTAGTTGTATTTGCCACTCTTAATGATAGCGATATCGCTTGGATGGTAGCTAACGGCGTTTCCGAAAAAGCTGCTTTAGGTAATACGTTAATTCAACAAGAACAACCCGTACCCGCCGTTTATCTTTTGCTAGAAGGAATGTTAGGCATCTATGTTTCTATTCCTCAAAATGGCAGTGTTGTCGAGAAAGAAATTGCTCAACGTGTTAAAGGCGAAATCTTCGGAGAAATGTCCTTTGTTGATGGTGGTGTAGCTTCTGCCAGTGTTAAATCTCTAGAAAACGCTTGGGTGTTGGCACTACCACAAAAAATGTTGGCGGCCAAGTTTCAAGAAGACTACGGATTTGCTCAACGGTTTTATCGTTCCCTGGCTCTAATTCTGTCTAATCGTTGTTTAGACTTGTTGACCCGTGGCAGTCTGGCTAATGGCAGTCAATCCTCCATGGGGATGCTTTCAGAAGATATCGAAGTGGAAGATGAACTTGATTTTGACCTATTAGAAGGAACTGCGATCGCCGGTACTCGTTTTGATTGGATCATTCAACAACTCCGCCGTTAAGTTTAATCCTGATCGCTCATTTCTAAAAATACCAGAAAATACGAAAATAATCTGCGAATAGTCAATTATGGTTTTCAATCAGGATAAGAAAAAAGAAGCTATTTTTCGCCAAGAATCCTTAGAACGTTTGTCTTCTCCAGAACGTTTAGACCAATTGATGCAGGTAATTGCTCCTAAAGATTGGTTAGCTCTGACAGTTTTTGGTAGTTTGGCAATTTTAGGTTTGGGATGGAGCATTGTCGGTCGGATTCCGATCACCGTTGAAGGTAAAGGTATTTTCTTACAACCTCGACAAGTTGTGGAATTGCAATCTTCTATTGCTGGACAATTAAAATCTTTAAATGTCAGTAACGGACAGTGCGTAAAAAAAGATCAAGTGCTGGCAACTATTGATCCGGTTTCTCTGCGAGAACAATTACGTCTAGAAACTACTAATCAGCGTCATAAAGAAATCCAAGAAGTTAACCGGGAAATCACAAGACTAGAACAACAAGTAACCGAAAATAGTAAAATTATTAGTTCTCAAGATGGCTGTATTTTAGAATTAACTGCCAGTTTGGGACAGGTAGTACAACCTGGGACTCGGTTAGGAAATATGCGAGTTGGTAATGGGGAAAGATTGGGTTTAGCAATGGCTTATTTTCCTATTAAAGATGGTAAGCAAATTAAGTCAGAAATGCCCATTGCAATTACTCCAGATACAGTCCAAAGAGAACGATTTGGCGGTATTGTTGGTCAGGTTACTGCTGTTTCTCCCCTGCCTGTCACCGTAGAAGGAACAGTTGCGATTATTGGCAATTCAGAAATAGTAAAAAGTCTGATAGGTGAGACGGGAGCCGCAATTCAAATCACGACTAATTTACAAACTGACGATCGCAATCCTAGCGGCTACAAATGGTCTTCTTCCAAAGGTCCCAACTCGAAAATTACACCAGGAACAACAGCAGTAATCAGAGTAACAGTAGAAGAGCGATCGCCAATTACTTTCCTACTACCCTTTTTGAGAGAAATAGCCGGCATGAATTGAGCAGGGGGCAAGGGAGAAGATTTTTCTTTGTCTTCCCAATTACCAATTACCAATTACCAATTACTTATGCAACTACTTGAAAAACTCAAAAAAACTGCTGTAACAACACCTAAAACCGAAAAATCCCCCGAAAAATCCAAATATTACAACAATCGTTTCCGAACGCCGACCTTATTGCAAATGGAAGCTGTCGAATGTGGAGCAGCCGCTTTAGGCATCATTCTCAGCCATTATGGGCTGATTGTTCCTTTAGCAGAACTACGAGTGAGTTGTGGCGTTTTCCGTGATGGTTCTAAAGCCTCCAATATTCTCAAAGCAGCACGTAATTATGGAATGCAGGCCAAAGGATTTAAAAAAGATATCAAACAACTGCAAGAAATCAAACCACCATTTATTATCTTTTGGAACTTCAATCACTTTCTGGTAGTAGAAGGCTTTGTCAGTAATACCAGTGGTGGAACACTGCGTGAGCGTGTTTGGTTAAACGATCCCGCAACTGGACCTCGTAGCGTCACCATGCAGGAGTTTGACGAGGCTTATACTGGTGTTGTGTTAATCATGGAGCCAGGAACAGAATTTAAGAAAGGTGGGGAAAAACCAAGTATTATGGGCGCGTTATCCTCTCGGCTCAAAAATTCCTTTCCTGAACTGTTATTTTGTGTTTTGATTGGCTTTTTGTTAGTAATTCCCAGCTTGGCAATAGCAGCCATGAGCCAAGTTTTCATAGATAATATATTGATGGAAAAGAGGTATGAATGGCTTAAACCAATGTTAATTGGTATGGGTGCGATCGCCCTCCTGCAAGCAGTTATGAACTTACTACAACTGCAAAAGCTAAGATACCTAAATCTGCGCCTTTCCATCAGCATGACAGGGCAATTTCTGTGGCATCTTTTATCCTTACCTACAGGTTTCTACGCCCAGCGATATGCCGGAGAAATTAGCAGTCGCATTGGGATTAACAACAAAGTTGCCTCCATCCTATCAGGACAATTAGCGAGAACTACGATTGATGCGGTAATGATTATTTTCTACGGGGGAATCATGCTGGCTTACGATTGGTTGCTGACACTTATTGGCATAATTGCTGTTGCCATTAATGTTGCTGCTATTCAGTGGCTGTTCCGTCGTCGGATTGATACGAGTATGCGGTTAGCACAAGACAGTGGTAAACTCGCTGGGGTAGAAATCGGGGCATTACAAAGTATTGAAACCATCAAAGCTGCCGGATTAGAGTCCGACACTTTTAGTCGGTGGGCAGGATACTATGCTAAACTGACCAGTTCCGAACAGGAAATGAGCCAGAATGAACAGTGGGTATCGCTGCTACCATCGTTTCTCTCATCCTTAACTACCATGCTGTTATTAGTTGTCGGTGGGTTACGGGTGATAGATGGTCACTTAACAATTGGAATGTTAGTGGCTTTTCAGACCTTGATGATTAAATTTCAAACTCCAGTCAATACCTTAGTGGGACTGGGTACAACCATTCAGACCCTAGACGGTGATCTCAAACGCTTGGATGATGTCCTAAAAAATCCTACTGATGCCGCACTAAAACAGCAAGCTACCAGTGAAAAATCACCCGTTCAATATGCTTGGCCGATAGAAAACTGTCGCTTACAGGGTGATGTAGAAATCCGTAATCTGACCTTTGGATACAGTCGGGTAGAAGAAGCATTAATTCAAAACTTCAGTTGTATCCTCAAACCCGGACAGCGAGTAGCTTTTGTCGGTGGAAGTGGTTCAGGTAAGTCTACAGCCTCCAAAATTGTCACCGGCTTATACGAACCTTGGGAGGGCGAGATTTTGTTTGATGGTGTTCCCCGACAGCAGATTCCCCGTGCAGTCATTACCAATTCCCTAGCTATGGTAGAACAGGATATTTTTCTGTTCGGTGGTACGGTGCGGGATAATTTAACTCTGTGGGATGAGACAATTTCTGATGTGCAGTTAATGAAAGCCTGTCAAGACGCGGCGATTTTGGATGTAGTCATGGCCATTCCCGGCGGTTTAGACGGCAAATTATTAGAAGGTGCATCTAATTTGAGTGGCGGACAGCGCCAACGGTTAGAAATTGCCCGGGCTTTGGTGAATAATCCGTCAATTTTGGTGATGGATGAAGCCACAAGTGCGCTGGACACAGAAACAGAGAAAATAATTGACAGGAATATCCGGCGACGGGGTTGTACTTGTCTTATCTTTGCTCACCGTTTAAGTACAATTCGTGATTGTGATGAGATTATTATTTTGGAACGAGGAAAAGTTGTTCAAAGAGGAACTCATGAAGAAATGAAAGATGTAGAAGGAGCATATCAAAGATTAATTCAAGCCGAATAAATTGTAGGGGTAGAATTAATTACACAATTGATTTTTCTGTTCCCTGTTCCCTGTTCCCTCTCTCAACGAGTGAATTTAATTTTGTCCGACTACTTAATTCATTATGTCTTTACAAACTAACACAATAAAAACTGAAATTTTGGCTGGTTATGGAAGCTCACCAGCAGAAATTACCGAACTATTACAGCGGTTTCCGCTCTTATGAGGTACATCTTAGCCCCCTCATCGCTTGCGGGGTGGGGGTTGGGGGTGGGGTTCTTGTACCTCATAACATCGGGAAGTGCTGTAGCTTACACTCAAACCACTTTTAACTCTACCAATTTAACAGAATCACCAACTTTTCCTTTAGATTCAGAACCCCACATTACCGCGTGGGAAAGGTATTATTCAAAAGCTGAAGAAATAGGAGTATTTAAAGCTTTGCGTTCAGCCTTGCTCCAGTTACAATTTCCTATTATCGAGAAAAGCTAGGAATTAGCGATTTAGATATTGTTCATTGGCAGTTTTTAGTCAGATATGAAAAGCCCCTGAGTTAATAAATATCACGCCACCTGTCGTGCCATCAAATCAGCAAACATTCCCGGTTGAGACATCAATTCTTCAAAATTTCCTACTTGCTTAACTTCCCCGGCAACAATTACATAAATGCGGTCTGCATTCCGAATTGTACTCAAACGGTGAGCAATGACAATTCTGGTGACATCTAATTGTTCTAAACTTTCACTGACAATGGCTTGAGTGCGATTATCTAAAGCACTGGTCGCTTCATCAAAAATCAAAATTCTCGGTTTTAAAACCAAAGAACGAGAAATTAATAATCGCTGTCTTTGTCCTCCCGAAAGATTCGTTCCCCCTTCAGATATAACCGTGTGCATTCCCATCGGCATTTGTTCAATATCTTGGGCAAAACCTGCCATTCTCGCTGCTTCCCAAGCTTCATCCATTGTCACTAATGCACCACTAGAAATATTCTCAAAAATAGAAGAACTATTAATCCGACCATTCTGTAAAACTACACCTAATTGTCGCCGGATTGCCCAAATATCTAATCCTGATAAATTCTGTCCATCATAATAAATTGTTCCTTCTTCTGGCTGCTCAAATCCTAACATTAAGCGGATAGTTGTTGATTTACCGCTTCCTGATGGTCCAACTAAGGCAATAAATTCTCCTGGTTTGGCTTCAACTGTGAGTTTATCCAGGGTTAATGGTCTATCTTCTCCATAGCGAAAGCTCACCCGATCAAGTTTAATTCCACCCATTAATCGCCCTGGATCAGTTTTATCATCATCCACTTCCGGTTTAGCTTCCAGAATGGGCTTAACTCGGTCCCAAATTACATTAACTTCCATCACTTTGATAATCGTATTACTTAGTTTGGTAATACCAGAGACGAAAGTACCAAAGGCAGCATTAAAGGCTAAAAAAGTTCCTGTAGAAAATCCTGTTTGTCCTTGGGTTTGTGCCTGGACAATTAGAGTAACAGCCACACTATAAATCGCTATAGAACTAACAGTTGGTAAGATGGTGTTGAAAAGTGTGGCAATATCTTCCACAGATTCAGTTTTTAAGGTTAATTTGAGTTGTTGCCCGAACTTTTTTGACCAATAGGCAAAAGCTCTTTCTTCCGCACCAGCAACTCGCAACTTTGTCACACCACCGATTAACTGCACAGTCAAACCAGATATTTCTCCGGTGATTTCTTGCATAGGAATCATGGTTTGCCGGGAGAAAAAGAAAGAAAAATAGGTAATAGGGATATTGATTGCGGCTACAGCGATCGCTATTAAGGCTAATTGGGCATTGTAGGAAAACAGTAACCCCAAATTCAACAGGGAAAAGAAACTATCGAATAGTGACCTCATCACACTCCCTGTGAGAATTTGGCTGAGTTGGTTAATACCAGAAACACGAGATTGCAAGTCCCCGATGGTGTATTTACGAAAGAAAGCGGGGGGCAATTTCAGCAACCTGTCCCAAGTTGATGCCTGAGTTTGGACTTCTGCTAGGGCTTGAACGCGAGTAGTAGCCACATTCTGAACTAAATCTAATAGGGTGCTTCCAAAATTTACTGCTAATAACCCTAAAGCAATTTGCAAAATCAAGCCACGATTGGCACTAGGAATGGCATTATCAATTAAAATCCCTGTGGCTTGGGGAATTACCATTCCCAAGATAGCGATCGCTGCACCTAAAATTAATATTGTTGCCCCATCCCGCATGATGCCTCTGGTAGCAAATTTGAGAATTTCCAGGGATTTCAACATCTTTTCCGGAAACGGCCGATAGAAAACATAGGCAATCGGGGAAATCAATTGAGCCGTGTCTGCATTCACCCGAATCCGCTGCATCTGTTCGGGATCGAAGATTTCGTAATGATTGCCACTTACGGGTAGCAAAGCCAGGGGACGTTCATCCTGTGCCGTGTATGCCAAAATTGCACCGGAGTCAAATTCCCACCAAGCCCCCCGTAAAATGACTCGACGAGTGCGAATCCGAGAGGCACGAGCGATAGCTGAGAGGGGGTCTTTTACCCTGTGAGGGTCTTCTGATCGGGCTGGTGGACGGATTTCAATGCCCATCGCTCTACCCACTGCCCCGGCGGCAATTAAGAGGGCTGTTCCTTCTTGAAAAAATTCGGCTTCTTGACGGCGAAAAATAGCCGTAAGATTATTAACTGCGCGATCGCTTGCTGCTTGATTTAACCGTTGACGAGACTGAAATTGCTCGGCACGGGTGACAATTTCTTTTTGGTCGAGTTGGTGAAGGCAAAGTAAAAAGTCAGCATGGAATTGCTCCAGGTGTTCACTGACGGACTCTAAACTATGCAGTGCTTCTAGGTTAATGCCATTGAGGGAAATATCAGCCTCTTGTAAAGATTCTACCAAGCGATCGCTCCATAGTTGCAAGGGCTGAAAAAGTGATTTTCTCTGGCCATTACCCTCGGTAATTACTTGGGTGATCCAGTCCGTCAGAGGAATTGGTACTAAATGGGTTTCTTCGTAAGCAACAGCAATTAATCCATGAGACTGTCCTTCTAATACCGTTGGGATACCAAACAACACATCTGACGGATTGACATCAAAAAGATAACGTCGCGCTCCCTGGGGATTACCATTAGTTATAGCGATCGCAAACACTGCCATTGCTCCAGCTTTCAACATCCACACTGTATCCGGTGTATCTATCGAAAAAGGGCTGTTACTTTTAATTACTTGTATGCCAGTATTAAAATTAAGTAAGTGAGTCATTTGATCAGTGACAAAATTAAGTTTGATAATTCAATACTATGTGTATAATACACAAAATCGTTCTTGTAAACAAAAACACATTAGTGCGATTGATAATGACCATTAATTAATTTAAAAAAATAATGGTTCTACCGCTCCCTTTATGATATTTTCGGTAAAATATCCAAAATATCCCTGAAATTCCTACACTAATTGGATTTGAGGTTTTAATTTTTTCAAAAGTAGGAGCGAAGCACGACCTAGGAATCGCTCTTAATTTAGATAAAACCTATATACAGCAATGGTTTTGGATATCTAAAAAAGATATTTAATCACAAGGGAAGCGGTAGAATGAATTCACAAAACCAAAAAAACTGGGAATTACAGCAACTAATCGGATGTACTTTTGCTAAAAGTGTCGCTAAGGTGAATCAATTTGTTATAGCAGAGTTTGAGCGGGAAATTATTACCAAGCAATTGTACTATCATAGAATAGATCATGTAATATCTGTACAGCAATGCGCTCAATTAATTTTTCAGGTAATTCGTCCTTATTTGTCAGCAGATGTAGAGACAATTAACAGGATGGAATTATTGCTGGATGTTTGTGCGATCGCTCATGACCTAGTACAAGTGTTTATGCCTCACGAACCCTACACATCCCGACGAAGACAAGCAGGGGTCAGCGAAAATGCAACGGTGGAAAAGTTATTTGCATATATTCAAGTTTTCAATCAACAAATATTGGCATCTAACCCAGAGAGTACCGCTATTTTCACAGATACGGATTTGGCAATTATTCAAGAAGCAATTATTGCTACTACTTGTGATTATGATGTCGCAGAACAATCCATTTATCAACCATCTCTTTATGATGAAAGTCAGCTGATCTCAGTAGTAGCTGGCATCATTGCTTTAAGTGATATTAACTCTTTAGGAATTGAGGGAATAGCATATTATAAACGGGAGGGTGGCTTGCTGTTTTTAGAAGAAAATCCCGATATTATTCCTATCATTCAAAATCAAAGTGTAGGAACTCTGTCCACAGATGATCCAGAACTTTATGAAAACCTGAGACAGCGTTTATTACGACGCGGGAAATTCCAAGTCAACTTTGCTAAATCTCGCTTAAATCGTCTCTCCAGTGAGTTAGCTTTTTTACCAGCAGATGCCATCCCCACTGTAACTCAAGAAGTATTTAAGTATTTAAATTTAGAAACTATCAGAGAAATTGAAGCAACTACCCCCACAGATTCAGAAACACCTTTAGAAGTATTAATCCAATTTTTTGAATTTGATCAGTTGATTTAGGTATTGAGATATAGCAGAAGTTATGTTTCGCCGTGAGCGTTAGCGGATCTCTTTTCCTCCTGTTTCTTGCTACAATAAACATCCTTCATTATTCCTAATAGCAATGAATTCACAAAACCAAGAAAAATGGGAATTACAGCCAATAGTCGAAGTAGGTAAAACATACATCAATTGTACTTTTGCTGAAAGTGTTACTAGGGTAAATCAATTTGTTCTAGCAGAGTTTGAGCGGGAAATTATTGCCAAGCAATTGTACTACCATAAAATAGATCATGTAATAGCTGTACGGCAACGCTCTCAATTAATTTTTCAGATCATTCGTCCTTATTTGTTAGCAGATGTAGAGACAATTAACAGGATGGAATTATTGTTGGATGTTTGTGCGATCGCTCATGACCTAGTACAAGTGTTTATGCCTCACGAACACCACACATCCCGACGAAGACAAGCAGGGGTCAGTGAAAATGCAACGGTGGAAAAGTTATTTGCATATATTCAAGTTTTTAACCAACAAATATTAACATCTAACCCAGAGAGTACCGCTATTTTCACAGATAGGGATTTGGCAATTATTCAAGAAGCAATTATTGCTACTATTTGTGATTATGATGTCGCAGAACAAGCCATTTATCAACCATCTCTTTATAATGAAAATCAGCCTATCTCAGTAGTAGCTGGCATCATTGCTTTAACTGATATTAATTCTTTAGGCATTGAAGGAATAGCATATTATAATCGGGAGGGTAGCTTGCTATTGTTAGAAGAAAATCCCGACATTATTCCTATCATTCAAAATCAAAGTGTAGGAACTCTGTCCACAGATGATCCAGAACTTTATGAAAACCTGAGACAGCGTTTATTACGACGCGGGAAATTTCAAGTCAACTTTGCTAAATCTCGCTTAAATCGTCTCTCCAGGGAGTTGGCTTTTTTACCAGCAGATGCCATCCCCACTGTAACTCAAGAAGTATTTAAGTATTTAAATTTAGAAACTATCAGAGAAATTGAAGCAACTACCCCCACAGATTCAGAAACACCTTTAGAAGTATTAATCCAATTTTTTGAATTTGATCAGTTGATTTAGATATAACAGAAGTCGGGCTGATCTGTGAGCATCAGCCTAACGGAATTAGGAGTAAAAGCCGATTATAGCCCAAGTTTCATGATCAACTGATGTCCTAATAACCCTGTCCATTGCTATCACATCAAGATTTTATCTCTGGGTAAGTATTCTCTACCTCTAGCACCTCTCAATGTTTATGAAGGAAGAAACCCTTGGAAAACAGCCAGTTTTCAGGCTTGACTTCTAATTAATAAGGTATACATTTATAGAAATTCATTGTTGTAGATTTAATTACTTTCTCTTTTTACCTGCATCAAATTGAGCAAATTTATACCTGCATAGGCAACGTTAGCTAATGACACTTAATACATTAATGACTCCAGAAACAATTGTCCTCGATGGCAGAACTTTTACTCCCGCAGATCAAAAAGAGATTGCAGAATGGCCTTGTGTAGTCAGTCAAAGACCACAACCAACGATTACAGTTAAAGATGATGATTTATTCCTAGTCACAGATACGATGGGGAATATTTCTGGTTGTTATCTTTATGGTAGTACCCCAAGTATGGGGATGTTTTGCCGCGATACCCGGTTTTTGAGTCGTTTAGAGTTACAAATTGAAGGGCGATCGCCTACATTACTGAGTAGCAACGCTGACAAAGGATTTGCTCTCTCGGTTTTATGTACTAATCCTGATTTAGAGAATCTGTTTCAAGCTGATACCGTGGGGATTCGGCGAGAAATGGTCCTCAATGGGGCATTATTTGAAGAAATAGAAGTTGCTAATTACAACACTACCAGCATTAGCTTTGAACTTAGTCTCAGTTTTGATGCTGATTTTGTGGATTTATTTGAAGTCAGGGGTCATCACAGACAAAAGCAGGGCAAACGTTTATATCTAAATCAATCAACATCTGATAGTGTTGCATCTTCATCCACTCAAATTCACAGAGAAGAATCCCTTACTCTGGCTTATCAGGGTTTAGATGGTTCAATTATGGAGTCTCTCGTTCAATTTCAGCATCTGCAACCAAGTCATTTTCACGGTTATACCGCAGTTTGGCGGCTAGAATTGGCGGCTCACGAAACTAAAAAGCTAGGTTATCGCTTAAGTATGTTAACTGATAAGCAGCCTAGCACTACTATCAGTGCTGCCGCTACCTTAGCACAAGCGAAAGCTACTGAGTTAATGGAGGAGCAAAATTGGTTACATCAAATTACTCGGATTAGCTCGGATAAAAGTCTTTTTAATCGTGTAGTTTCAAGGGCTGAACAAGATATATATTTGTTACTTCAGTCTTTTGGCAAGCATAAAACTGTTTCTGCGGGTGTTCCTTGGTTTTCCACTTTGTTTGGACGGGATTCCCTGATTACTGCTTCCCAAACCTTGATGTTAAATCCCCAAATTGCCAAAGAAACATTGTTACTTTTGGCAGAATATCAAGGTCAAACTGAGAATATTTGGCGTGAAGAAGAACCAGGTAAGATTTTACACGAACTGCGGTTAGGGGAAATGGCCAGATGTCAAGAAATTCCCCATACACCCTACTACGGTACAGTTGATGCAACTCCTCTGTGGTTAATGTTGTATGCTGAATACTACAGTTGGACTCATGACCAAGAAACCTTGGAAGCACTGTGGCCAAATGCTTTAGCGGCTATGGGTTGGATTGATCGTCAACTTCAGGAAACTGGCTATCTCAGCTATGCTCGGAAATCTGAAGGTGGTCTTGTTAACCAAGGTTGGAAAGATTCTGGTAACTGTATTGTTAACCGCAAAGGGGAATTAGCCACTGGTTCGATTTCTCTGTGTGAGGTACAAGCTTATGTCTATGCAGCAAAAAACCGCCTGGCGGAAATTGCCAAAATCCAACAACGTCTAGATTTGGCAGAACTTTGGCAAACTGAAGCTAGAAAACTCAGGGCTAAGTTTAACCAGGATTTTTGGTTAGAAGATGAAGATTTCTGTGCTTTAGCATTAGATGGTGAGGGTAAACCCGTAGATAGTATTACCTCTAATCCTGGTCATTGTTTAAATTTGGGGATATTTACACCTACAAAAGCCTATAGTGTGGCGGAAAGGTTGCGAGCGCCTGATATGTTTAATGGTTGGGGAATTAGAACTTTGAGTAGTTTGTCACCAGCATATAATCCCATGGGTTATCACATTGGTTCAGTTTGGCCTCATGATAATTCTATGATTGCCATGGGATTGCGATCGCTTGGTTTAATAGATCAATCTTTGGAATTATTTCAAGGGTTATTTAATATGACCGGCAAACAGCCCTATCAACGCCCCCCAGAACTATTTTGCGGCTATGAAATGAATGGTGATAATAGTCCTGTCCAGTATCCCGTTGCTTGTAGTCCCCAAGCTTGGGCTACAGGGAGTATTTTTCAACTCTTGCAAATGATGGTGAATTTAGTCCCAGACGCGCAAAATAATTGTTTGCGAATCATTGACCCAGCTTTACCAAAATCAATTAATCGTTTATCTTTTCACAATTTGCGGGTTGGGGGAACAATTTTAGATTTAGAATTTGAACGAGTTGGTAGCACTACCGCTTGTCGTGTTGCCAAAAAACGCGGTAATTTGCGTGTCGTGATTGAAGCTTAATTAAAATCTCGTTCCTAGTCTCTGACTAGGAATGCTATCACAGAGGCTGGTGCCTCTGCTGTCATTGAAGGCAGAGCCTTCTAGAATTCATTCCCATACAGAGTATGGGAACGAGAAAACGAGAAAACGAGGAAATTTTACCGTCTTGGGACTTACTGGCAATGTCTTCTTCGTGATTTTTGCTATCATCATAAGCAAGATTATCAAACTTGCTTTGACATTATGATCACTTCAGAAACATTCACTCCAGTACCAGTAACCGTTTTAACAGGCTATTTAGGCGCGGGTAAAACCACGTTGTTAAATCATATTCTTACCTACGAACACGGTAAAAAAGTCGCCGTTATTGTTAATGAATTTGGAGAAGTAGGTATTGATAATCAATTGGTAATTGATGCAGATGAAGAAATATTTGAAATGAATAATGGCTGTATTTGTTGTACAGTTCGTGGTGATTTAATTCGCATCATTGGCAACTTAATGAAACGCCGTGATAAGTTTGATCATTTAGTCATTGAAACCACCGGATTAGCTGATCCTGCACCTGTAATTCAAACGTTTTTTGTGGATGAAGATTTGCAAAGTCAATTGTCCTTAGATGCAGTAGTGACAGTTGTTGATGCTAAACATATTTGGCAACATTGGGAAGCAGACGAAGCCCAAGAACAAATTGCTTTTGCTGATGTGATTTTATTGAATAAAACTGATTTAGTAACACCAGAAGTTTTAAATGAGTTAGAAACTCGTATTCGCTCAATGAATGCAATGGCAAAAATTCACCGCACCCATAATTCTGAATTAGCAATGTCAGCTTTATTAGGAGTGAACGCATTTAATTTAGATCATGCTTTAGAAATTGATCCTCATTTCTTAGGAGAAGATGCTCATGTTCATGATGAAAGTGTTTATTCTGTGGCTATAGTTGCAGATGGTTCTGTAAATGGTGAAAAAATCAATGCCTGGATGTCAGAATTACTCAGAACTCAAGGGACAGATATTTTCAGAATGAAGGGGATTTTAAATATTGAAAATGAAGATGATCGTTTTGTTTTCCAAGGAGTCCACATGATATTTGAGGGTAAAGCCGATAGACCTTGGAAAGTCAATGAAAAGCGTAAAAATGAACTTGTATTTATTGGTAGAAATTTAGATGAAGCTAAATTGAAACAAGATTTTTTTGCTTGCATGAGTTAGAAAAAAAGGCGACTAGAAGTCACAGCTATACAGACAAAACCCACCTTCGTGGGTTATAAATTTAGTCCACGCAGGTGGACTTTGCTTGTGTAGTAGCGACTTCTAGTCGCCCCAATACTGAAAATAAAATATAAAAACTATGAACTTAACAACCAGTACATCTCCAGAATTTACCAAACATTATTCCACAAAACTTGCAGATTACGTCACTGCTTTAGCTTGGTCTCCTCAAGGTGAAATACTCGCAGCTAGTTCTGCTGCTGGAGAAGTTGTTTTATGGAAAAATGACGAATTAATAACCTTGCAATCTGCCACAGATAAAGCAGTAAATTGTTTGGCTTTTTCCCATGATGGTAAATATTTAGCCATTGGTGGACAAGATGGAAAAGTGAAAATTTGGTGCGAAAATAAATTAATTACCACCTTAGAAAATGCCCCTGTTTGGGTTGATCAATTAGCATGGAATCATACTAGTAATCAACTAGCTTTTAGTTTAGGGCGTTATGTGCAAATTTGGGATGCAGACACATCAGAAATTGTTGTCACTCTCACCTTTAATGATTCCTCAATTTTGGGAATTGATTGGCGCAAAGATGGCAAATATTTGGCTATTAATGGCTATAAAGGGGTGAAAGTTTGGTCTACTCAAGATTGGAACCAAGAACCATTTATACTTGCAATGTCTACCGTCAGTACAGCAATAGCTTGGTCTAGTGATGGTGAATATTTAGCATCTGGAAATATGGATCGGACTCTCACTGTTTTACAATGGGAAAACCCTGATCCTTGGGTCATGCGGGGCTTTCCAGGGAAAATTCGTCATCTAGCATGGTCAGAACTAAAAACATCCACTGGTGCGCCACTGCTGGCTGTTTCCAGCGTTGAGGGCATAGTTTTATGGGAAAAGTCCGCAGATGAATCTGTAGGTTGGGAAGCGCAAGTATTAACCAATCATGTGGATATTATTCAAGCTATATCTTTTGCACCTCAAAGCTTTATTCTCGCTTCTGCTGGCGCTGACGGTTGGTTGTGTTTGTGGGATGAAAACAAAGAAGTATCACAGATTTTTACTGACACTTTGGCAGGTTTTTCTACTCTATCTTGGCATCCTCAAGGACAATTATTAGCCGCTGGTGGTGAACAGGGTGAATTAATAGTTTGGTCAACTCCTTTGAGGAATATGGATTGAATGAACCACGTTCGCGGAGCGTCCCGTCAGGGATAGGGACGAAGGACACGAAGGAAGAAAAGAAGAAGAAGAAGATAGAAGAGAAGAAAAATTAAAATTCTCCTAAATATATTTATTGAGGGGGTTTTTATCCTTGTAGAGACTTGCAAATAAAAAAATATTCCAGAATTGTTTGTGGTATAGCCTAAACAGGCTGCTAATAATATCAGGAGGGGCCAGATGCCCATCCCACAATATTGGATAATTTATTTTTTGGAGTTCTCTTCTTTAAGAGGATGTTTTAAAAGTTTTCAAGGTATAAATTAACCCCTCTCCAAACCTCTCCCCGAAGCGGGGAGAGGCTTTGAAACCCCCCTTCCCTCCTAGGGAAGGGGGGCAGGGGGGTTAGGTTTTTGGAGATTATTGGTTTTATTTAATACTTTTCAAACACCCTCTAAAGAATTTGTGATAAAAATTTTCTGGTTCTCTCTTCTTTGGGATTAGTAAAAAAGGTGTCGGGGGTAGAGGATTCAACTAACAAACCGCTATCCATTAGCACCACTCTATCAGCAACTTCCCGCGCAAATCCGACTTCATGGGTGACAACTACCATTGTCATTCCTTCACTGGCTAAATTTCGCATGACATCTAAAACTTCTCTCACCATTTCTGGATCTAATGCTGATGTGGGTTCATCAAATAACATGATTTTTGGTTGCATTGCTAATGCACGCGCTATGGCTACTCGTTGTTGTTGTCCTCCAGATAATTGTCCTGGATATTTTTGCGCTTGTGCTAAAATTCCCACTCTTTCTAATAATTGCATTGCTAATTCTTCGGCTTTAACTTTGGATATTTTGCGGACATAGGTTGGCGCTAATGTGATATTTTGGAGAACTGTTAAATGGGGAAATAAGTTAAATTGCTGAAATACCATCCCCACTTCTTTCCGAATGGTTTCAATATTTTTTAAATCATGACTGATTGTAATTCCGTCAATGGTAATAATTCCCTGTTGATATTCTTCTAAAGCGTTAAATGTTCTAATGAAGGTTGATTTTCCTGAACCGGAAGGTCCCATTAAAACCACGACTTCTCCCCGTTCTACGGTCAAACTGACACCTTGGAGAACATGAAATTTACCATACCATTTATGAACATCTTTAGCAATTATTATGGGTTTTGATTCTGTCATAGATTACTCCTATTTTAATAATCTTAATAAATGTTGGGTAACATGAGCGTCAACCTAACCTATGTTGTTAATTGTTTTTCTAGGTTTTTAGCAGCTAATGACATGGAATAACAAAATAGCCAATAAATCAAACCAATAAATAAATATACTTCTGCATATCTTCCTAAAAACTGCGGTTGTGCTAATATAGAGCGGGCCATTCCTGTTAATTCTACTAATCCCACTAATGATAAAAGTGAGGTGTCTTTAAATAAGCCAATAAATTGACCGACAATTGCCGGAATAACTGCGCGTAAGGCTTGGGGTAATATTACTAATATCAAGACTAAAGGTGTATTTAATCCTAGGGCTTTGGCTGCTTCTATTTGTCCTCTGGGAATTGCTTGTAATCCCCCGCGCACGTTTTCGGCCATGTATGCTGCACTAAATAATATTAATCCGGTAATTCCTCTGAGTAATCTATCTAAACGTAAGTCTGCTGGTAAGAATAAGGGTAACATGACTTGGGCTAAAAACAAAATTCCAATTAATGGTAATCCTCTGACAATTTCAATATAAAGAATAGAAAACCACCGCACTACAGGTAAATTACTTGTTCTTCCTAATGCGAGTAAAACTCCCATAGGGAAGGAAAGAACAATACTAATTATTGCCATTAATAGGGTAAGTAATAACCCATTCCATAGGCTTGTTGATACAGATTGTAATCCTAAACCTCCACCAATTAACCAGATAATTATGGGAAAAGATAATAACCAAATAAGCGAAAGCCAAGGTGTAATGATTTTAGTGAATTTTTGACCAATTATCAAACCTGCAAAGATTAAACCTGTAATTAATAATAACCATAAACGGTTTATTAATGGTATTGGGACAATAAATAATAAAACGCCAATAATAAGAGTAGAAATCAGAAAATTGTGTTTTGTAAATATTGCTTTTTTGGTAAATGCACCCCCAGTAATTGCGGCTAAAGTTGTAGATATTCCCAAAACAACCCAAATCCGCCAAGCTAAACTTTGAGGAAATCTTCCTACTAAAAATAATTGTAAATTAACTTGGATTACTTGCCATTGTGCTTTAGTAATTAACCAAGTAAAAAATCCTTGAAATAGCCAAAATAGAAATATAAAACAAACAACAGTTAATAAACTATTGTACCAATTATTAAAGAGATTTTTTCTTAACCAAGTAAGTTTAATTATCATAGTATTTCCTAAAAGTATCAGGTATATCATAGCCCCCTCTCGAAGAGCGGGGAGGGGGTTGGGGGTGGGGTTATTCTTTTTATCTTTCTTTAATTTGCACAGAACGATTAAATAAATTCATAGTCAGGGAAATCATTAAACTCAAAGTCAGATAGGTAATCATAATTAACAGCATCACTTCTACAGCTTTACCAGTTTGGTTAAAAGTGGTAGAAGCAACAAAATAAATATCAGGATAACCGATTGCGATCGCTAAACTGGAATTTTTTGTTAAATTTAAATATTGACTAGTTAATGGGGGAATAATCACCCGCAAAGCTTGGGGAAAAATCACCAATCGCATTGCTAAACCTGGTTTTAATCCCAAGGATTTGGCTGCTTCTATTTGTCCTTTCGGTACTGATTGAATTCCCCCCCGGACAATTTCCGCAATAAATGCACCTGTGTAAAAAGTCAACCCCAATAACAAACTAGAAAACTCTGGAGACAAGGTAAACCAAGGAAGTTCAATTCCGTTTTGACTAAATTTAGCAAAACCCAAAAAGGAACTTTTATTTTCGGCTTTGGGAAAACTCAAGAAAACCGCAAAGTACCAAAATAGCAACTGCAATAATAATGGTGTATTCCGAAAAACTTCTACATAAACTACAGTAATATTTCTCACTAACCAATTATCTGACAGTCGCGCAATTCCCGCAGTAATTCCCACAATTGTGGTGAGAAAAATTCCCATAACTGCTATTCGTAGGGAATTAATTAATCCCACTAATAAAGCGTAATTATAAGCATCCGTTGGTTTATAGTTAATCAGAGTTTCACCAATATCAAAAGATGCTTGTTGCTTGAGAAAATTAAAGCCAAATTGAATTCCTAATTGTTGTAAATTTCGTCTGACATTCCCCCACAAGATCATAACTATCAATATTGCTAAAAACACAAAAACTAGCTGGATAGCATTTTGCCAAAACCGATTATCACGCCATAATGGAGGTTTAGAATTAGTCATTGGTTTAATTTATTAACATAAGTTGCTAGTTACGGAAACTGTCAGAATCAGGATATCCAGGATTTAAGGATTAACAGGATTAAAACTGGGATTTTATTACCCATTACCAGCCTCAACTATATAACTAGCAACTTGGGTTATTATACTCCGAACGACTAGAAGTCGCGGAACTATACAGACAAAACCTGCCTTCGCAGGTTAATAAATCTCTAATTTTATATTATTTATATTAGTCCACGGAGGTGGACTTTGCTTGTGTAGTAGTGACTTCTAGTCGCCCAATATTTTTACTCCGGGCTACTAGAAGTAGCGGCTATACAGACAAAACCTGCCTTCGCAGGTTAATAAATCTCTAATTTTATATTATTTATATTAGTCCACGGAGGTGGACTTTGCTTGTGTAGTAGTGACTTCTAGTCGCCCAATATTTTTACTCCGGGCTACTAGAAGTAGCAGCTATACAGACAAAACCTGCCTTCGCAGGTTAATAAATCTCTAATTTTATATTATTTATATTAGTCCACGGAGGTGGACTTTGCTTGTGTAGTAGTGACTTCTAGTCGCCCAATATTTTTACTCCGGGCTACTAGAAGTAGCAGCTATACAGACAAAACCTGCCTTCGCAGGTTAATAAATCTCTAATTTTATATTATTTATATTAGTCCACGGAGGTGGACTTTGCTTGTGTAGTAGTGACTTCTAGTCGCCCAATATTTTTTACCGAAAAGGTGGAGAATAAAGTAATCCCCCTTTTATTCCCAGTTGATTTTGACCACGAGGAAGATTTATCTTGGTCTTTGTTCCCAAATTGTGATCATAAATTTCGCCATAATTACCAACGTGTTTTACTATCCTGGCAGCAAAATCATTTGTCAAACCAATTCCTTCTCCCAGGTTTCCTTCTGTTCCTAAAAAACGTTTAATCTCGGGATCTTTGCTATTTGCAAACTCTGCTAAATTTTGAGAATTAATTCCCAATTCTTCTGCTTTTACCAAAGCATAAACAGTCCACTTAACTATATCACTCCACTTAGTGTCGCCTTTAGCAACTGCTGGCGCAAGAGGTTCGGAAGAAAGAACATCATCTAAAATCACATTATCTTCTGGTTTAGGTAGGGTTGTGCGTCGAGAAACTAACCCAGAACGGTCTGTTGTCACAGCATCACAACGACCTTCCGCATAGGTTGCAAAGGTAACATTCACATCCTCAAAAACAACGGATTTATAAGTAAGACCCCGTTTCCGCATTTGGTCTGCTAAATTCTGTTCAGTGGTAGTTCCAGTTTGCACACAAATAGCTTTGTCTTTCAGGTCTTTGATAGATTTAATATTGCTATTTTTGCGAACCATTACAGCTTGACCATCGTAAAATACCACCGGGGCAAAATCTAAACCTTGGGAAGTTGCGCGGCTAAAAGTCCAGCTAGTATTGCGACTGAGAATATCTATTTCTCCAGTTTGCAAAGCTGTAAATCGCTCTTTAGCGTTGAGATTGCGGTATTCTACAGCATCAGGATTATCAAATACTGCTGCTGCTATAGCCCGACAAATATCAACGTCAATACCGCTATATTTGCCGTCAGTCCCCACAAAACTAAATCCTGGTAGTTCACCGCTAGTCCCACAAACAAGCTGTCCACGGCTTTTAATGCGGTTCCAGAGGACGCGAGTAACTTCTCCTTGGGGCTTGCTAACAGGATTCTTTGTATTATTTTGTGGTTCATCACTACAACCACTCAAAATCAAGATTAAAGGGGCGGCTATACCAGGTAAAATTACAGATAATTTGCTAAATTTCATAATCCAGTTTTTTACAAGAACCTGAAAAAAGTTTCCAAATAATTGAAACATTTATTGATACTCTTGAAAAATATATCATGTTGGGAGTACGACTAAGGCGACTCAATCTATTAAACTGGATGTTTCTAGATGAGATTTAATGAAAAGAAAACCTCTTAATTAACAATATGCTAAAATTCTTCAATTCCCTTCTAGGTCGCCATCCAGAGCGAATCAAAGCCAATGTTGAAATTTATACTTGGCAAACTTGTCCCTATTGCATTCGCGCCAAAATGCTACTATGGTGGAAAGGTGTTAATTTCACCGAATACAAAATTGATGGCGACGAAACAGCTAGAGCAAACATGGCAGAACGCGCCAACGGTGGCCGCAGCGTCCCCCAAATCTTCATTAATAATCAACATATTGGCGGTTGTGATGACCTGTATCAGCTAGATACAAAAGCTCAACTTGACCCCCTATTATCTGAGTTGGCGGGTAATGGGTAATTGATAATTGGGTAATTTTCTGCTTATTTTCCCTTCTTCTTCCTTTCTTCTTCTGAACCACTGACAACTAACCACTGACAACTGACAACTGACAACTGACAACTGACAACTGACTCCTCCCATGCTTGAATACCCAGAATATTTAAAACATAGAAAATGGATGAATTACGCCCTGGAATTAGCACAGGTGGCAGGTAATGCTGGGGAAGTTCCTGTTGGTGCTGTGATTGTTGACACAGGCAATCACGTGGTTGCTGTCGGTGAAAATCGCAAAGAACGGGATCAAGATCCGACCGCGCACGCGGAAATTATGGCGATTCGGGCTGCTAGTCAAATTTTACAAAGTTGGCGCTTGCATCAATGTACTTTATATGTAACTCTAGAACCCTGTCCGATGTGTGCCGGTGCTATAGTTCATTCCCGATTAGGAAAATTGATCTATGGGATAGACGATACTAAAACTGGTGCAATTCGTACTGTTATCAACATCCCTGATCACCCAGCCTCTAATCACCGTCTGAAAGTGCTAGGAGGTGTTCTAGAATCAGATTGTCGAGAACAATTACAAAGTTGGTTTGCTACCCAACGTCAGCAAAAATAACAGACACAGATCAAACTGTCCAGATGGGAAAACAAAAATTACCCAAGAAAATCTACGGTGGACATAATCAAGTTTGTGTCATCTTTTATTCGCTAAAAAATCAGCCGCCGTTATGATCAAATCATACTTTGCTTCTACTAACCGCCATTCAAAAACCACAAATGTGCCGATAAATCCTCACCTCAACTCCGCTCGGCCACCATTGATGGCTCAGAGTACCTCACGGGTTTCTCCGTGGTTAATTCCTGTAGCTTATTTTCTAGGGCGTTACATAGTTTTGCCATCTTTCTTTGGGCATATTAAAGTGACTGGACGCGAAAATATTCCGACAAGTGGTCCTGTTATTCTTGCTCCTACCCATCGTTCCCGTTGGGATTCCTTGGTTTTGCCCTACGCTACTGGTCGTTGTGTGACGGGTAGAGATATGCGATTTATGGTAACGAGTAATGAATGTCAGGGGCTGCAAGGTTGGTTTGTGCTGCGAATGGGGGGGTTTCCTGTGAATACTCAACGTCCGGCGATCTCTACTCTCCGGCATACAGTAGAGTTAATGCAACAAGGGGAAATGTTAGTTATTTATCCCGAAGGTGGTATTCATCGTGATGGTCAACTTCACCCTCTCAAAGCAGGAATCGCCCGTTTAGCTATGACTGCTGAATCAAGCTACCCAGGATTAGGAACTAAAATTATACCTGTCGGTATTCAGTACAGTGAACCCTATCCTCATTGGGGTACTGATGTGAATATTCATATTGGTGAACCTATTAAAGCTGTAGATTATATGAATGGAAATTTAAAGCTAGAAGCTAAAAGGCTAACAGCAGATTTAACTCATAAATTAAAACAATTAAGTCATCAAGAATCAAAAATTTGCGATCGCATTTTTGCAGAAATTCATAATTAGGGTTTGCTGATAGCGTGAAGTAAGCCACGCTATCAATATAACTCTACTACATCAACCCTCTCTCTTCATCTAAACCTCCAGGAGACCCCCACCAAAACTGTACTTAGTTTGGTGATGGGAGGAATTTGGGTTAATTGTGAAACGTCCCTTGAGTAATTTTGTGCGCCAGCACAAACAATGAGAGGGACAGTTGAGCAATTAACAAATCTTTTATTTTCCATATTCGTAACCGTCCTTTTTGTGAATTGATTTACAGTATTTATGAGAGATGCCTTGAATCAGTCCAGACGCTGTTGAGATATTGAAACTACCGCTAGTTCTCACTGCTACTCGTCCGATATATGCCCCAATCTTTTTACCTTTTATGACAACAGCTTTAACAATGTCTCCGGTTTGAATTTTAATCTCAAAGGAGAAACAGGAGAATCAGGACGCGATTCTTTGAGAATAATTGTGAACGGAAACTGTCTAAATATTGCTGCTTTTTTGTTTTTTAGGAATTGCCTAGTCTGTGCTGAATGGATTGGATCTAATGGTCGTTTGTCAGTGTCAATTACAAATATTTTGGACATGAAGTCCCTCCTTTCGGGTAATGTTAGCTGAATGCCTCCGGCACGCTGGCGCGAACGACAATGTTAGAGGTCGGTAACTATCTTAAAAGCACTGGTTTAACCCTTAAACCTGTTTAACTTAAAAGTTCTAGAGCAGGGAACTAGCTACGCATCCCCTGGTAGGTCTTTAACTCTTACCTCTAACGTAGTTCGGTCAAGAACTGAGTCTGGTCAACTAGACTTTTACAAGCCCTCACTTACCCGAAGGGAAGTGATGGGTGGTTGACACTCTTTTTTGAGTCCAAGGTATTGCTTTAAAGCCAGCCATATAAAAACTGGGATAGTTGTACCGTAGCGACTGAATAGTCTCAATGGTTCTTGAATCAGACGATATAACCACTCCGCTCCTAAATGACGTAGCCAATAGGGCGCTCTTTTGTGAGTATCTGCAAAAACAGAAAATGCTCCCCCCAAACCAATCATGACAGCCTGAATTTTGTCTTTGTGTTGATCCATCCAAAACTCTTGTTTTGGACATCCTAGAGCTACTAAAACTATTCCTGCTCCACTATCGTGAATTTTTTTAATAATAGCTTCATCCTCTTTAGGTGTGAGTGGACGGAATGGTAAAGGCTCCATTCCAGCAATTGTCACATTCGGAAAAAACTGTGCTAAATTCTTTCTCATTTGGGCTAAAGTTATTGGATTAGCACCTAAGAAAAAAAGATGAATATCTCTTAGTGGAGCTAATTTACACAAAGATAAAAGAATATCCATACCAGCAACGCGGTTTTGAGTACCAGCACCCATTAATTTTAACATCCAAACCAGTGGCATCCCATCAGGAGTAACAATATCTGCATTCTTTAAAACAGAAGAAAATTCAGGCTGCCAATAAGATTCTACTAGCATATGAGTATTAGCCACACAAATAACTTTGCTGACTTTATTCATAGCCCATTCTAAAATAATATTGATTTGTACCTCAAAGGGTAAGGCAGTTACAGGAGAGCCAATTATATCAATTTTTGCAGGTTCAAATTCTAAGGATGAAGTAAGATTTTGAATTGGAATTTCCTTGTTTGCGTTTAGCATATCTTTTTTAGATTATGTTGTTGTAGTTGCAAAAATATTCACCAGATATTTAAAATCTGAGTAAATTTTTTCTTATAAATCAATAGCGATAGCACCTAACATAGGAGTGGAAGAAAAATTTAATTGCTCTAATCCTTTTGCTAAACAAGAACGGTTTGTTTTACCTATTCTGATAACTAAAATACTTGCATCTATATGTCTGGTAAGCAGATTAGTATCTGCAAAACCTAATAAATGTGATGTATCATATATAATTAAGTCAAAATTTTGTTTAAATTGTGCTGTCAAATTTTTCATTTGAGGAGATGAAAGTAAAATTGTAGGATTGGAGGGAATTTGACCAGTAGTTAAGATAGATAAGTTATGCCCCAAGGATAATTGTTCTATATTTTTTGAATTTTTTTTCCTCACATCATCATTTTTTTCACCGATACCGCTACTGTTTCTGTGGATAACATCCTCAAAACTTAGTTCTTCAGTAATAAGATTGCTTAATCCTTCCGTATTGGGTAAATTCAATATTTCGTGGATACTAGGATGACGCAGATTTGCATCTACTAATAACACCCGTTTACCCATTGCTGCTGCTGTCTGAGCTAAGTAAATAGCAATGGTTGATTTACCATCTCCAGCAGTAGCTGAAATAATTGCTAGAGAACGGATAGAATTATCACTATTTAGGAGAGAAATATTTGTGTGAATAGAGCGAAAGGATTCCCAAAAATTTGATGGATTAAGTCTTTGAGAAAGCTTACCATTTTGGCTAAATTTAATATTAGGGATATTTCCTAATATTGGTAGTTTAGTTTTATCTTTAATTTCTTCAAGATTGTAAAAAACATTGTTGAGTGTATCTATAAGCAAAGCCAATCCTGTGCTTAATAATAACCCTAAAAGCACTCCTAAGATTAAAGTTTGTACGGTACTTAGTGCAAGATTTTCAGGCTGAGTAGGAGGAGTAAGTATCTGCCAAGGTATTTGCTTTTGGGCCGCATCTATGCGTAATCTTTCCCGTTCGTTTAAAAAACGATTTAGATTATCAACAGCAATTTTTAATTGTCGTTCTAAATCATCTTTTTGGCGGATTAAAAAGGGAAACTGTTTAACTTGCTTCCGCAGAGAAAGTTCAGATTGATTAAGAGATTGTTTTTGGGTTTTCAATAGTTCAATTTGCTTAGTTGTCTCCATAAATTTCTGAATTTCTCGCAGACGAGCAGAATTTGGTGCGGCTGAATATAAAGAATTCATATTCGTATTTGACAATTTTATTCCCAAAATCTGCGATCTTTCTTTGAGAATTAAATTCAGTAAATTTTGTTTTTGAATCAGCAGATTTTGAATATTTGGGCTATTTTCTGTATATTGAGACGATTTTACGGCAATTGTAGATTCTACATCTTGAAGTTTGCTCAATAGCTTTTGGTAATCAGGAGATTCACTCAACGCTGAAATAGCCTCTGATTCATTAGAGTCTAGTTGTAACTGTTTTTGCAAAATAGTATAAAGTGTTTGAATTCTAGCCAATTGTATTTCATTATCTATCCGTTTCTGGACAATTTGATCAAGTTGATTAGCCAATTGCTGTCCTTGAACCTGAGCATCAATAATTCCATATTTTTGACAAAAGTTTTGTAGCCTTAACTGAAGATTTGTTACTCTCACTAATAGTTTTGGGACCTGCTGTTCAACAAATTCAATTCCTAATTTAGTTTCTGTTTGGCGTTCATCTAAACTATATTTTAGGTATGCTTCAGATGCTTTATTTAATACCAATAAAACTTTATCAGAGTTGGGATCTTGGTAAGTAACTTCTACAATTTGAGTATTTGGTAAAAGTTTAATATTAAGTTTAGGTGTGCTGCTATCTGGATAATATTTTTGTACTTTTTGAGTAATGGGAGACATCAGTTTAGGACTTTGTAAGATCTTCAACTTGGTTTCATCAATTTTGTTAGCAATCTCATCTGTTCTTGATCTGTCGTCTCGTGCTACTTTATCTTCAGCGGTGATTGGTTCGGTTAAAATTTCAAATTTACCACTATACATTGGCGGACTATTCCAAGCTAATCCTACACTGGCAGAGGCAACAGCAGTTGTTCCAATTATAATTACAAATATTCTCCGGTGAATAACTGCCAATAATTGGCCTAAGTTCAATCCTCCTTCCTTCTCTTCTTCAGTCTGAACTGTATAAACAAAAGACTTAGGTTGACGCTGATGTTCATTTATTTGAGACAACCTTTGCTGAGAATAGCTTTTTTTTCTCATCTCAAACCTGATATATTTTTTAATTTAATTTCAACTCAATTATCATAATTGCCAAATTACATTTAATCCTGATAAAATAACCAGAATATTGGGATAATTTGACATAAATATAGAAAGTGCAAAATCAACTAAGTTGTAACCTAACACTGTTGCATGAGTTGTAGTGGACAAATTGGCAAAATCTTTGTAAGCCGTGATTTTTGGGAATATATTGCTTGTGAGTTGGCCAATAGATAAGTAATATCTTTTTTAAATATTTATAATTTCACTGTAGTTATCATGGTTCTATTCAAAATTGTAAAGATTATGTAAAGTTAACTAAAAACTGCAAATTGGCTATTGACTTTTCTATTTAAATACCATTTAATCTAGTTCAATCCTACATTTTTAAATTCACATATATTACTCTCTTAGAATAATATTGTCGTGAAATTGAGAACTTAAATTTTAGATATGTCTAACTAATGCTAGATATGTATATTGTTCTCACTTATCGTCAATTGTAATGAAAAAATTTCATAACTTTAGATATTGAACAGGAGTTGATCTTTGATGGTCTTTTTGATCTCAGTTCCTCCCACTTAACCTTCTTTTGATCTGTTGTTTAGTTAATGATCAGGAGGCCAAAATGCAAAGAAGGTGTGATCGAAATCGGAAACGTTCTCAACGGAGAGCTATCTACTGTCCAATACATAATTGCTATATGGATAGTGTCAGCCAAAAACACTCTTTATTTACGGAAAAAGCTGGACAACTACAGCAACGGGGTATCCCTAGACGAGAAGCCTTAATGTTAGTCGCAGCAAAAACGACTGTCTCTTTAGAAGGTGAATGGTTAGAGGCTTTTTGGTGTGATAGTTGTCAACAAACTCAATGGTATCATGTCCGTAAAGATAACTTAAATTACATAGTATCACGAGCATCATTAGAACTTTGGCAACAAGCAACAGGTGTAATTCACCCTCATAGCAATCCTTCTGTTGGAGAATTCACACTCAGACAATCTAAAAGGCTTGGTTATAGAGAGATTAATGATTTTAAATTCACAAATTAATACCTAATGCACCATAGCTATAAATTTCATCAAATAAGTTGTTAATCACTGATAATTTGATATCGAAAATGATAAAAAAAAGCAGTTTACAGCAAGAGCTAATAATTGAATCAGGACGCACAGAAAAACAATATTGGCAAGATTTGTGGCGTTATCGGGAGTTATTTTATTTCCTAGCATGGCGAGATATATTAGTCCGCTATAAACAAACTGCTATTGGGATAATTTGGGCGCTAATTCGTCCCTTTCTGACGATGGTAGTATTTACAGTAGTATTTGGACAATTGGCAAAATTACCATCTGAAGGTGCGCCCTATCCAATTCTCGTATTTTCCGCCATGTTACCTTGGCAGTTTTTTTCTAATTCCCTCTCGGAATGCAGTAATAGTTTAATTAGTAATGCTAACTTACTTTCTAAAGTCTATTTTCCTCGGTTGGTAGTGCCGACAAGTGCGGTAGTAGTTAGCTTGGTAGACTTTATCAGTAAACCAAAAAGTTTTTTCCTGAAGGGAGATCGCCAAATACTGTGTAGTATAAAATACTTTTTTATTCCCGATACTCTAATCAGCAGACATAGTATAGATAATAATTACTTATGATTAGCTGGTTAATAATTTCTTGACGCTAACCGGATGGAATATAAATGCTTTCAACGACTTGATATTTCTTCTGTAGGGCT
The DNA here is from genome assembly GCA_017355425.1 of Dolichospermum sp. DET69. Lineage (NCBI taxonomy): Bacteria > Bacillati > Cyanobacteriota > Cyanophyceae > Nostocales > Aphanizomenonaceae > Dolichospermum > Dolichospermum sp. DET69. The sequence goes on along the minus strand of CP070233.1, from coordinate 1,289,300 downwards.
TGAGATAAAAAGGCTAACATCTGTTTGAGTGTAAAAAGTGTGCGATAAATTAATCTACTACCTTTCCTTTTACGACTGATTTTGAGCCATAGTAGATTCACCCAGATGTTAATTAGAAGAAAGGATATTCCAATGAATAGTAATCTCAAGACTGGATTTTTGTTATTCGTCTTAATTCGACAAATATTTTTCAGACGATAACTGGTTTCAATGCCAAATCTTTTTCGATAATCTTGATAGATATAATTTAAATTTGTTTTGACCTTATAAGCAACATAAACAAAGTATTGAACCCCATGCTTTTTATGCTTTCCCTTTCTATATTTACAGACGATCCATAAATCAAATGTGACAAAATCATCTTTGTCTCTTGTAATAGTATAGGTAGTTTTATAACTTTTTTTACCCTTGAGGAATTGTTTGATTCCTCCTTTTTTTCCAGTCTTGATAGCAGGCATAAGAAAGGGAATATCTAATGCCTGTAACCATCTAATTACAGGAGTATTAAAAAATCCCCTATCCAAATAGAGTTTTTTTACATTTATTTTTAGGGATTCAAGTTCTGCTAATAAATAAGTAATTAAAGCCACACTAGTATCTAATTGGCGAACACCTCTTATTGCTAGAGTTACACGCTTATTATTACTAATAACATATAAAGTGGCATAGGCATAAAATGAATTAGTACCAGATTTAGCTTCACTTCGATATATGTAGGGTAATTCTGACGATGTTGGTTGACCATAATAACAAATTAAATTTAAATCAATCGCTATTTTCAAACACCCTTTTTTTAATCCTAAAGGAATTCGACTTTTTAATGCTTGATTTATTTGCGCTTCTAATTCCTCAAAATTGTTAATTTTATTGAGATGATATCTAATATCATTAGCTGTCGGAATATTTTTTAACAATTTAGCTGTGTTTTCAATACTGTCTCCAGTGCTGGCTGCTTTAACCAGAATCTCGAATAAAGTTTGTTGGTCACAGGCTCCTTGCGTTTCAATCGAAAAATTTTCTACTAAACACTGAATAACCTCATCAAGAGTTTCTGAGTCGGTTAAAACGAGTTCTTCTGTAGACTCGCCCCGCGTGGCTTTTGTTAGAGATGAAACAGTCAATTTTTTCAGCCAATATGCTACACACTACTTTCATCATTTCATATTTTGATCCAGTGCAAATTATGATAACTATTTCTTATATATTTGGTATTCTATAGTACATGAGTATCTGTCGTATTTTGTTAGTGATGCCTGCTGCGTCTGTAGCAATAGCGTCAGCACTCCGTAAAAATCACTCTTTGGGAAAAACTTTTTGGTTTACTGATTATTAAAACCCCGACACTAAACCTGTACCCCTTGCTAATAATGTAATAGAAACATTGAGAGTAAACCCTGTAGCGATCGCTCTCTCATCATCCAACAGATAAGCGATCGCTATTTGAAATTAAGCTATTGGTATTATTTAACTACATCACTAAATCCGAACATAAAGCCCTCACAGCAACTTAGGTACGGTCATCAGCGGATAACTTATTTAAAATATTGCGAACATGAGTTTTGACTGTACCTACGGTAATATATAATTTCTCCGCAATTTGTGAATTACTGCAACCAGCTACAATCAAGCCTAAAATTTCCTGTTCCCGTATGGTGAGGGGGTAAGTTTCTAAAACTTGTTCATATTCTATTTCCAATTGATGATCACCGGGGACACCTTGGCGCATTTTTCGTAATACTATACTAGCGATCGCTGGATCAATCCAAGAGTTACCATTAGCAGTTGCTTGTACAGCTTCAGTAAATTTATTAATACTTGTTTCCTTCATACAATAAGAATCAGCACCAGTCGCAAACGCAGCTAAAACTACATCTTCACTATTATTTATCGTCAAAATCAATATTCTTACCTGTGATTGTCCTGTTTCTGCCTGATAACGCTTAAATTTACGGATCAGTTCAATCCCGTTTATATCTGGTAAATTAATATCTATCACAGCCACATTTGGTTTCAGTGTTTCCAAAAGTTTTAGTCCCTGAGTTGCATTACCCGTTTCACCAATCACCTTAAACCCAGTGTGTGATTGCAATTCAGTTTTGAGTGCCATCCGGGTTAAATCATGATCCTCAATTAATACAATAGTAATTTCATTCATTATTAATAACACCTACAATTATACAAAATCTATTATCTAGGGGTAAATATAGCGAAGCTGTCATGAGGAATCGCCTATCATCCCAACAAATATGCGATCGCTCTCCTATCATCCCAACAAATAAGCGATCGCCGCAGACATCACCAAAGGATAGTAAAAACTCTCATGTACATAAGCTTTTAGACACGTACAATACAGATTAAGAAATTTTAATAGTAAAAATAAATTTTCCTGAAATTGGTTTTCTTTGATATAGTATGATTGTAATCAGTAGTCAATTTTTCAATCATGCTTTATAGCTCTTTGAAGAATGATAACCCTTGATTACAGGTATAAATCAAAACTCCCAAACTGTCTTGACAACAATTTGAGAGCTTAGAAAATCTAAAAATTAGCAAACCCAGCTTTTTACTTAGTCTACGTCTGGAAAACTAACCTAAGTGAAGTCTGGATCAACAAACGAGAACCATGAGAACTAATTCATGGCAGTCTTATCCTTTGATTATAGACTGCAAAGTACAAAAGTGTAAACATTTTTCTTCTAATTCTTGCCAACCCATTGCAATTAGTGGGGGTGTGGCATGAATAAAATACTAGAAACCTTTGATATTAGGAACTTCCTAGACAGACTCACTCCCAAAAAAGGCAAAAATAGATATATTTGCCCAGTCTGTGAAGGTTCATTAACCATAGATATTAAAACTGGTAAGTACCAATGTTGGGGAGAACCTGACAACAAACAGCATTTAAAAGATATCCGAGAAGCTGTTAATCCCTTAGAAGATGCTTTAAAACAAGCGGGTATTGACAATGGCAGAATCAACTACCAACAGATTACCCCTGCCAAAAAACCAGATCCGTTACCAGCACCATTACCCCAAAACATTGAATTAGCCAAATTACCTGCTCCTGGTGTCATTCCGCAAAAGAAACATAACAGTAGAGGATCACAAATCATCTATACATACTCAGATGCACAGTATGTAATTAGATACGAATTTATAGAAGATGGTGAACAGAAAAAGCTCACCATTCCTTACCATCTGGATATTCTTGGTAACAGTGTGAAAGGAATTGGTGACAAACCCTGGCCTGTTTACCATCAAGAAGAAATCATCAAACATGGTCAAGGCCAATTTGTCTTCGTAGTTGAAGGAGAAAAATGTACTGATGCTGCTAGACAACAAAATTTAGTTACCACTACCTTTCAGGGTTCACAGTGGACAGATGACAAACTAGAACAATATTGTCAATGCTTAAAATCTCATAATATCGCTGGCATTGTATATTATCCCGACGATGACAAAGCAGGTTACAACAAAGCCAACAGACTAAGAATAGCAGCCAATAAAGCACAATTACCATACATTGAATTAAATCCCCAGAGATTAAATCCAGACAGTACAAATGGCTATGATATCGCTGATTTAATAGCGGATGGATTATACAGTAGACAACTACTAGAAAATGAAATTCAGACAGCTTATAAAGAACATCTGAATACATACATAGATGCCATATTAGCAGTAACAAAACAACCTGTTAATCAGGAAATATCTAGGGAAGATTGGGAATGTAAACTATTTATCGAAACCCTGCTCAAGGAAGCATATATACCACAATCTATACCAGCATCTATCCCACTTAAACAATCATCTAGGAGTAATTTAGATGTTGATGTATGGTTTGATTCTGCTAATAGATTAGAAACCTACAATCAAACTATTCAAAGTGGCAAAAAATATATATTAGATATGTCCAGTGCTGGGGCTGGTAAATCCAACTTTGTAGGAGAAACTATACCAGAATGGTTAAAAGTCAATAAACTCTGGTACATATCCAATGAACACCGCAATCCCACCACTAAATCAATAGAAGAAAACTACACTGATTTACCAGTTAGAAATAATGGACTATATGCAGATGATAACAACTTAACCCCCTTGGGTAATCCCACCATTAACTGGCCTAAAAATCAAGCTGCCAATATTCCAGGGAATTGTCACAAAACACCTTTATTTCATAAATTAGCATCTAAAGGCTATCATCAAGAATCAAATAGTGAATCATCATTAAATCCCATTTGTCATACTTGTAAATTCAAAGCCAATTGTCAAGGTGTAGATATTGAAGGTAATCTATTGGATAAAATAAACGGTGCAACTTTCAGGAGAGATCGGCGTGAGGCACTGATGAAAGATAGAATCAGATGCCATATTAATTCATTACCATCAGAAATACCCAAAAAATCCATAGCTTTTGTAGATGAATCTAGTCGTCAAATTAATCTAGTAGAAACTACAGAATTATCATTAACAGACTACCAAAAGACTTTAGGAGAAATTGCTAGACATTTACCAGAAGTTTGGGAACAAATCAAAGATTTTATCTCACCATTGGAGCAATATTTATCTTCCCAGCATAAAGAAAATTACTATGGTTATAATCACAATCAAGTAATGGATATATTTGGAGACATTGATCATAAAATTATCCCCAATATCATTGAGGCTTTAAAAGTGCTATCACCTGATTTAGAAGGTATCTTTCAATCTGCTGATAGCGTATCCTTAGATGGAATTGACGCAAGTGAAAGAGAGGGAATAAGCCGCAAAACCTTAAAATATATTCGTTATACATTCGGTAAAGAAGCAAGTCAAGAATCCCATGAATTATTAGATAACCTAATAGTGAATTGGTTAACACCATTATTAGAAATCATTGCTAATATTAGTCCTGGGGCATTGAGGATTAAACATCACAAGTTAATCATTACCACAAAAAACAACAGGCAATTAGAGGTACTAAGTAAATTCCAAAATGTGTTTTTACTGGATGCAACTGCTACCCGGAAAACAGTAGCCTTTGAATTAGGAATAGATGCCAGTGAAATCTTAGTCATCTGTGAAAAGTTACCTAACTACTCAAATTTAAAAGTGGTACAAATTACTGATTTAGGATTATGTGGTAAAGACAGAAGTGAATCAAAAGTTAAACAATTAGATGCCACAAAAACAGCATTAGCATCCAATCATCGAAATTTGGGAGTCATTGACCACCTCAAACACAAACAAGATGGTGAAGGTTACTGGTTTAAGGATAATCGCGGTACTAATAAATATATGAATCACGATGCTTTATTTGCTATCGGTTCACCTTATCAGGATATAGGGGCTGTAGCGGCTAAATACGCAACTTTAACAGGGGATTACAACACCAGTAAAGATAATCCCCAATTTCAGGAGTATATAGAGCATTTAGTAAAAGCAGAGATTATTCAGATGGGAGGAAGACTACGAGCAAACCGTCGCCCTGATGAAGCACTAACAATTTATCTCACCAGTGATGATGATCTGAGTTACCTACTGGATTATTACCCCGGTGCAACCTTAACCAAAACCACTGCTTTTGAGATTACACCAACAGCAGGTGATAGAGAACAGGTAAGCAGATATTATCTATTAGAAGCATTTAAGCAATGTATAGATACAGGAATTAAGTGTACACAAAAAGCCGTTGCTAAAATAAGCAAATTATCACAGCCCTATATTTCTAAAATTGCTAGTAAATTTGGTGGGTTCAATGCCCTCAAAAAAATATTACTAGTCCTAATAGAAGCTCTATATAGGGGTAGTAATAATTTTTCTGACCTCTCAGACGATGAAAAATTCTTAGTCAATGACTATTTACCCCTAATCAAAGATAACCCGCCTCCAGAAGTTGTCCAGGGATTGCTAGAAGTGGCTAAAGCTATTGGTTATCAGGCATTTAGCAGGATTACCAGGGAATTAGCACCAGACATTCTAGGGGCATTCATTGGAGCAATAGTAGAGATAGCTATCGTAAAAGATGGGAGGGATGGGGTTATTGAAGTGGGAAACACAGGCTAGACAAGATTTTAAATGTTCTCGATTACAGTATAATCAAGATCATGATTAGCAACAAAGTAAAGTAACTGATGTTAAAATCAGTTTATTTTGTAAAGAATTTGGAATTGAGCTATCATTTTAGGAGAATAAAACTTATGCAAGTTGTGATAGAGTTACCTGATGAGTTAGGAAAACAACTTTTAGAGTTGCCTAATATGGAAATGGTTGTCCAAGAAGTTATCAAAAAAATGTTGTTAGTAGAACGACAAAAACAATCATCTCAATTATTGGTAAATATAGTTAATGATTTACCTGATTTTCCTGTATTTAAAAATCAAGACCCCTTAGAATTACAAAAAGTATTACGTGATGAATGGACTTAAGTATCTGTTAGATACAAATATTTTAATTGGGTTGTTTCAACGTGATTTAATAATCTTAAATCTGCTAAAAGACAAGCTGATTAAAGTTAATGAATGTGCTTATAGTGCTATAACTCGGATGGAGTTACTGAGCTTTCCTTCTATAAGTTCTACGGAAAAAGAAGCGATTAAATCTTTATTAAATCAGATGACCTATTTAGCAATTACATCAGAAATTGAGGACGAAACTATTAATTTTAGATATACCCATAAAACAAAATTACCAGATTCTATTATTGCGGCTACAGCTAAGTATCATCAAATTGAGTTAGTAACATTAGATAAAAAATTAGCGAATAAGTTGAAATCAAATGATTGAGATAATTCCATCACAGTTTTTTATCTGTTCCCTATTCCCTTTTTTTGTAAAAAGTGTGGATTAATGAATTCAGCTAATTTATAAGGATGTATTTATGATTGAAGGAAAATTAGAACTAACTATCAAAATCAACGAACTGCCAGAAGTTAAGACTGTAGAAAATGGTTGGCAACAATTTGAGATTGACTGCGATGGAAGGATAATTAGCGTCACTGTTAAACCTAAAGTTTGGAAGAAATTGACCGACGCACAGGCCAATTATCCCCAGTGGGTAGGTGCTATTGCTGGGAAAATGGGAGAGGCAACTGATAACCAGTAAACCAAAAAGTTTTTCCCAAAGAGTGATTTTTACGGAGTGCTGACGCTATTGCTACAGACGCAGCAGGCATCACTAACAAAATACGACAGATACTCATGTACTATAGAATACCAAATATATAAGAAATAGTTATCATAATTTGCACTGGATCAAAATATGAAATGATGAAAGTAGTGTGTAGCATATTGGCTGAAAAAATTGACTGTTTCATCTCTAACAAAAGCCACGCGGGGCGAGTCTACAGAAGAACTCGTTTTAACCGACTCAGAAACTCTTGATGAGGTTATTCAGTGTTTAGTAGAAAATTTTTCGATTGAAACGCAAGGAGCCTGTGACCAACAAACTTTATTCGAGATTCTGGTTAAAGCAGCCAGCACTGGAGACAGTATTGAAAACACAGCTAAATTGTTAAAAAATATTCCGACAGCTAATGATATTAGATATCATCTCAATAAAATTAACAATTTTGAGGAATTAGAAGCGCAAATAAATCAAGCATTAAAAAGTCGAATTCCTTTAGGATTAAAAAAAGGGTGTTTGAAAATAGCGATTGATTTAAATTTAATTTGTTATTATGGTCAACCAACATCGTCAGAATTACCCTACATATATCGAAGTGAAGCTAAATCTGGTACTAATTCATTTTATGCCTATGCCACTTTATATGTTATTAGTAATAATAAGCGTGTAACTCTAGCAATAAGAGGTGTTCGCCAATTAGATACTAGTGTGGCTTTAATTACTTATTTATTAGCAGAACTTGAATCCCTAAAAATAAATGTAAAAAAACTCTATTTGGATAGGGGATTTTTTAATACTCCTGTAATTAGATGGTTACAGGCATTAGATATTCCCTTTCTTATGCCTGCTATCAAGACTGGAAAAAAAGGAGGAATCAAACAATTCCTCAAGGGTAAAAAAAGTTATAAAACTACCTATACTATTACAAGAGACAAAGATGATTTTGTCACATTTGATTTATGGATCGTCTGTAAATATAGAAAGGGAAAGCATAAAAAGCATGGGGTTCAATACTTTGTTTATGTTGCTTATAAGGTCAAAACAAATTTAAATTATATCTATCAAGATTATCGAAAAAGATTTGGCATTGAAACCAGTTATCGTCTGAAAAATATTTGTCGAATTAAGACGAATAACAAAAATCCAGTCTTGAGATTACTATTCATTGGAATATCCTTTCTTCTAATTAACATCTGGGTGAATCTACTATGGCTCAAAATCAGTCGTAAAAGGAAAGGTAGTAGATTAATTTATCGCACACTTTTTACACTCAAACAGATGTTAGCCTTTTTATCTCAAGCCCTACAGAAGAAATATCAAGTCGTTGAAAGCATTTATATTCCATCCGGTTAGCGTCAAGAAATTATTAACCAGCTAATCATAAGTAATTATTATCTATACTATGTCTGCTGATTAGAGTATCGGGAATAAAAAAGTATTTTATACTACACAGTATTTGGCGATCTCCCTTCAGGAAAAAACTTTTTGGTTTACTGTTTATGATTTCGGGGATAATTTTATTGGCATTAATGGCATGGTATAACTTTGTTCCTAGTTGGCGGATTTTGACTTTACCATTGTTTATTGGTGTTGCCTTTGCTGCTTCTATCGGTGCGGGTTTATGGTTAGCATCATTAAATGTTCAATACCGAGATTTTCGATTTATTGTCCCTTTTATAGTGCAGTTTGGTTTATACATTTCACCCGTAGGATTTAGTAGCAATATTGTTCCTGAACAGTGGAAATTCATATATTCTTTAAATCCCATGGTAGGAGTAATAGATGGATTTAGGTGGGCAATTTTAGGAGGAGAATCTAAATTATATTTACCAGGTTTTATCCTCTCTATGGTGTTAGTAGTTTTACTATGGGTGAGTGGAATTTGGTATTTTCGCAAAATGGAACGGACATTTGCAGATGTGATTTAGTTGATAGAAAAGCAAACTATCAATTAGAAATAAACAACTTATCGTTTGTAGAAATTTTCATTTTTTAAAAATGTCTGATACAGTTATTAGAGTTGAAAATTTAGGTAAAAAATACATTATTGGTCATCAAAAGCAGGAACGCCATACAGCACTGCGGGATGTGATTACTAATAAAGTTAAGTCCATTGGTAGTTTAATTAATCATCGATCTAAAAAGGAAGATCCTACTTTTGAAGAGTTTTGGGCTTTAAAAGATGTTTCATTTGATATTAAACAAGGCGATCGCATAGGTATCATCGGACGCAATGGGTCAGGAAAATCAACACTGCTAAAAATTTTAAGTCGCATCACTGAACCAACATCAGGAAAAATTTCGATCAAAGGACGAGTCGCTAGTTTATTAGAGGTAGGCACTGGCTTTCATCCAGAATTAACAGGGAGAGAAAATATCTATCTCAACGGTGCAATTCTGGGAATGAGCAAAGCCGAGATTACACGCAACTTTGATGAGATTGTGGCTTTTGCAGAAGTAGAAAAGTTTTTAGATACGCCGGTGAAAAGGTATTCATCAGGGATGTATGTACGTTTGGCGTTTGCGGTTGCGGCGCATTTGGAGCCGGAGATTTTAATTGTGGACGAAGTGTTGGCAGTGGGGGATGTGAATTTTCAGAAAAAATGTCTGGGTAAGATGCAGAATATATCTCAGGTTGAAGGTCGAACAATTGTGTTTGTTAGTCATAACATGGATGCAATTAAACGTTTATGTTCTCAATGTGTGATGCTTGAGGAGGGTCAAATCACTGCTCAAGGTAATTCAGAAATTATTTTTGCTGACTATCTGTCTAATAATGTTACAAAATCTGAACCTAATATATGGATTGATGTTTCACAGACTATTCGACAAATAGGTACAGGGGAAGCGAGATTTTTAAGGGTTAAATATAGTAGCCTCAATAAGAAATCTGCATTTCAACCTTATTCAAGTGGAACACTTGAATTTTTATTAGAAATTAAGTCAGACTCATTTAGGAATATGGGGAGTCTTGCGATCGTGATTTATGACCAACTTGGAAATAAGCTGGTTAATGCGGATACACTTTCAATTGGTAAAAGCATATCCTTGGAAAATGGAAAAAATATAGTTAAACTGCAAATTAAAAATCTATACTTAAATCCTGGCATTTATGTTATTGGATTGTGGCTTTATGATCCATTAATTCAAAATGTGTTTGATTTTATTGAATCAGCATTTGAAATTGAAGTGGTAGATATTCAAGCGAAAGAATTTGGAAACACACCAGACCACAATGGTCTGGTTCCATGTGTCTTTGAAATGGTGCAGATGCGTGAGTGAAAAGGTGCTATAGAAATAATTTCCAAACAGTTATACACCAAAGATTAAAAAGAAAATATTTTCTTTTCTTGAAAATTTAGTACTGGCAATATTTTTAGGTTTTTTCTACACTATTGAGATTGGGATACAGAGGTAGATTTAATGTTTAAAGTCACAGTCCTAATGGCAGTCTACAATGGCGAATCGTATCTTCGAGAAACAATAGATAGTATCCTTACTCAAAGCTTCCAATATTTTGAGTTTCTTATTATTAATGATGGTTCTACTGATAGAACGCAAGAAATAATCCTATCCTACGATGACCCACGTATCTGCTTAGTTAATAATGACCACAATATTGGCTTAACTAAAAGTCTAAACAAAGGACTGAAATTAGCTCAAGGGCAATTTGTAGCTCGCCAAGATGCTGATGACATTTCAGCACCAGAACGATTAGCCAAGCAAGTTAATTTTTTAGAATCCAATCCTGATGTAGCATTAGTAGGTACATGGTACAAGGAAATCGATGCTCAGGGAAATCTGATTTGCAAGTCCCAGTTACCCGGTGATTGCATACAAATTCGTTGGGATATTTTATTTTACTGCCCTTTTGTACATAGTGCGGTGATGTTTCGTAAATACACCATTGCGGAGCAGATTGGGTTCTATGATGAAGCTTATTTATATGCTCAAGATTATGATTTATGGTGGAGAATTTCCTGCCGCCTACAAGTTGCAAACCTAAACGAATATCTAATGAGGCTGCGAATAAATCCTTCATCTATGACAGCCACTTATGGAAATATAGTTGATGATGAGCCACTGGAAATCAAGATTACTAATATATCACATTTACTTGGGTGTGATGAAGTTAAGAGGTGGAGTGATGGAACACTCATTAGAGCAATGACTTTGTTATGGATCAGTTATCCAAATGAACTAAAGGAGATGGATCTACAACAATTGAATAGAACTATACAAGAAATATTCAAGTTACATCATGCATTTTGCCATTACTACAATCTCGACCAGGAAGAATGTAAAAAACACCGTAATAAGGTTTCTATTCATCTTAGCAATCAGTTATTAGGACTAACTGGCTACTACTTGGAAAAAGATAAATATACTGCTTTGCGGCTTTTTAATAGAGCTTGTCATCTAAAATTTTCCATTTTGCTAACCAGAAAAACTATAACCTTATTTATGAAGTTACTTATAGGCTCACGGCTAGTCAGAGAGATTCGATCCCTGGCTAGAGAAAAACTGAAAATGGAATAGAACTGAGATTGTGATAAAACTTACGTTACTACAAGTTAGCATGAAATTTTCTTTCAAACTATTATTATGAATTTACCCTTTAAGAAAAAAGTAATAAATGATTGATTATATGCCCTATACACTGTGGCTAGATTCTTCAGATCATCCAGAAATATTTGATACTAGTCATTTCGATGAATTATCTCAATCATCTTGTTTGTATGCTCGAAAATTTGATGCAAGTTATGATTAGAAAATATTAGATTCAATCGATCAATACCTTTAGAATAAATAAATGAAAGAAATGAACGGTAATTTATTAGTGTCTATCATTATCATTTTTTTGAATACAGATAAATTTATTCAAGAAGCAATAGAAAGCGTAATTTCTCAAACTTATGAAAATTGGGAACTTTTATTAGTAGATGATGGCTCCACCGATAGTAGTACTGCAATTGCTCAAAAGTTTGCTAATAAATATTCAGACAAAGTGCATTATTTAGAACATGATAACCACCAGAATCTGGGAAAAAGTACTTCACGCAATCTTGGCATAAGCAAGGCTAAAGGTGAATATCTAGCTTTTCTAGATGCTGATGATGTTTTTCTACCATTTAAATTGGAAAAACAAATAACAATTCTGGAGTCTCATCCTGATGCTGCTATGGTCTATGGAAAGACCCTATTTTGGCACAGTTGGACAGGTAATGTTAAAGATAGCCAGCGAGACTACATTTGGGAATTGGGTATTCCAACCAATAAACTATTTCAGCCACCATCACTGTTAAAAATTTTACTTGGCGTTGGCGCAGGTACTGTACCCTGTATATGTAGCTTTTTGGTAAAACGTCAAGTAGTTGAAGATATTGGTGGGTTTGAAGAAACCATACAGCAACTTTATGAAGATCAAGTATTTTTAGCTAAAATTTTTCTTAATTCACCTGTATTTGTTGAAAGTGGGTGTTGGGAAAAATATCGCCAACGTAATGATTCTAGTTGGCATCTTTCAATAGACACAGGGGAAGATTATCATGCACGCTTAATTTTCTTCAAATGGTTAGAAAGTTATTGGGACGAGCAGGGATTCAAGAACACTGAACTTTGGCAAATTTTACAAGAAAAACTATGGAATTACCGCTATCCAAACCTGTACAAACTCAAAAAAATAGTGAAGCATTTTAGGTGGCGAATAAAAAGTTTAGGAAAATCAATAGCGTAACGAGCATTGACTGCCAAAATGTTTTTTTAAAATTCTAATTTTAATAACTTGATTCTAATGAATAAAAAACAATTGAAACTAATTGCACAGCGCACATTACCATCTCCTGTCCAACATTGGCTAAAAACTCAATGGCAAACTTATAAAGTATCTCCTCCATTGGGTAAAGTTCGCTTGGGTGATCTACGACGCTTAACTCCTATTAGTAGTTGTTTTGGTTTTGATCGAGGAAAACCGATAGACCGTTACTATATCGAAAACTTCCTTGCTCAGTATTCTAGTGATATTCAGGGACGAGTTTTGGAAATAGGAGACAATTCCTATACTTATCAATATGGAGGAGAACGAGTTACAAAAAGTGATGTTTTCCATGCGGTAGAAGGTAATCCAATTGCAACTATTGTAGGTGACTTAGCCGATGCAGAACATATTCCATCGAACAGCTTTGATTGTCTTATTTTGACAGAAACTCTCCAAATGATTTACGAAGTAAGACTAGCGTTAAAAACCATTTATCGCATCCTAAAGCCAGGAGGAGTAGTGCTGGTAACAATTCCAGGAATTACTTCCCTCTGCGACAAAGAATGGAAACAACACTGGTATTGGAATTATACAACTTTATCTGCACGGCGAATATTTGAAGAGGTCTTTCCCTCTACCAATATTCAGGTCAAAACCTATGGAAATGTATTAGCAGCAACGGCTTTTCTTCACGGCTTGATAATTGAGGAACTTAAGCCAGAAGAATTGGATTATCAAGACTCCAACTATGAAGTGACAATCACCGTCAGGGCAGTTAAACCAACATCATGAGTATTCTTGGATTCAATAAATTACAACAGGTAATGCGGAGATTACAGAAACAATTAGCCGCTTCTAAAGGACTAATTTTAATGTACCATCGCGTGGCGGAAGTAGATTTAGATCCTTGGTCTTTATGTGTAACCCCCCAAAATTTTGCTGAACAGTTGGAAGTTTTGCAAAGATATACTCAACCGATGAGTCTCCAACAATTTACTGAAGTTCATCAGGAGGGTAAGTTTCCCCATAGAGCAGTGGCGATAACCTTTGATGATGGTTATGCCGATAATCTCTATTCTGCTCAACCACTACTAAAGCATTACGAAATTCCAGCCACTATTTTTGTTAGTACAGGCTATCTCGGAAAAGAGCGTGAGTTTTGGTGGGATGAGTTAGAAAGACTCCTTTTACAACCAGGAATCTTGCCTAAGAAGCTTGTTTTGAATATTCGGGATCAAATCCATCACTGGGAGTTAGAACAAGCAACTCATTATACAGAGCAAGACTATCAGCGCGATCGCCGTTGTAACGCTTGGGAAGGAAAACCAGGCTCTCGGATGTCTCTCTATTACTCAATTTGGCAAGTATTACGCCCGTTACCAGAAGCAGAAAGAATCAAAGTTTTAGACCAAATTCTTACATGGGCTAATGCTGATCCCAAACCTCGTTCGACTTACCGTTCCCTTTTGCTTGATGAATTATCCCTTCTGGCTCAAGGAGAATTAGTAGAAATTGGAGCCCACACCGTCACCCATCCCTTCCTTTCTGCACAATCCGTAGAATTACAAAGGGATGAAATTCAACAAAGTAAACTGGATTTGGAAGCAATTATTAATCGTTCTGTGACGAGTTTTTCCTATCCTTTTGGCGATCGCACTCCAGAAACGATTGAACTGACTAAAGCCTCTGGATTTAATTGTGCCTGCTCTACTAATGCTGATATTGTTTGGCAACAGAGCAATAGTTTTGATTTACCTCGGTTTGTGATCGAGAACTGGAATGGAGAAGACTTTACTAAACAACTATTGAGGTGGTTTCATGAGTGAAGAGATCAATAAACCGTTAGTCTCTTGTATTGTCATCTTTTTTAACGCGGGTAAAACCTTTTTTATAGAAGCAATAGAAAGCATTTTTGCCCAGACCTATGATAATTGGGAACTGTTATTAGTCGACGATGGTTCAACCGATGAGAGTACTAATATTGCTTTACGATATGCTGGGCAATATCCTGAAAAAGTGCGCTATTTAGAACATGAAGGGCATCAAAATCGTGGTATGAGTGCAACACGCAATTTGGGCATTCGCCATGCTAGAGGAGAATATATTGCTTTTCTAGACGCTGATGATATTTGGTTACCACACAAACTAGAACAACAAGTCCCTATCTTAGAATCCTACCCTGAAGCTTCCATGCTTTACGGAAGAACTCAATTTTGGTTCAGTTGGACGGACAATAATCCTGTCAGTTCGTGGAATCCTGACAATGCACAGGATGACTTTATGACAATAACCAGTGTGAAATTTGATACATTGATTAAACCAACAAAACAGCTTCTACTATTTCTACAAAACAAAGAAATTTACCCTTGCACCTGTAGTATTCTCATCCGTAGTCAGATTTTTGAAGAGATTGGACTATTTGAAGAAGATTTTCACAATGCCCATGAAGACATGGTTTTTCACTCCAAGCTTTTTCTCAAAGCCCCTGTCTATGTATCTAGTGAATGTTGGGACAAGTATCGAATTCATCCAGATAGTTACTGGCGACGTGCAGACATGGCAGGTAAAGGAGAACAAATACGCCGTATCGGACATATAAAATACCTGACTTGGCTAGAAAGGTATCTTGCTGAACAAGAAATCAAGGATCCAGTCATTTGGAAAGCCCTTGAAAAAGCTCTATTTCCCTATCATCATCCTAATTTATACTATCTTTTAGACATTAAAAAGAGAATAATTGACCTAAAAAAAATCATCAAATTAACTGCACGTTACACCTTACCAGATCCGATTATTAGGAGACTTAAGGCTAAATTCTCAAAAACTAATCCTAGTCATTTAAATCACTAAAAATACCAAGAATAATAGCAATTAGTTATCGCTATAACTATTATTTTTTTTGGTCGCAAATATTTTTTGAATTTACAGCTTTCTTTTTTAATCAATTTAATTTAAAATTATGCATTTTATCGTAACTGGTGGTGCAGGTTTCATTGGTTCTCATCTGACAGAGCAACTCTTACTTGAAGGTCATAATATTACTGTTGTTGATAACCTTTCTACTGGGAAAATAGAAAATTTACCCGATCATCCTCATCTGCAATTTTTACACAAAAATATATTAGATTGCCAACCAGAAGATTTCTCTCAACCTATTGATGGAATTGCTCATCTAGCGGCCACTCCATCGGTGAATCAATCCTGGGATGAACCATTAGAGTCTCATCACAACAATCTTTCTGCTGTGCTTGCGGTGTTACTACTTTGTCAATCTTTAGATATTCCCAGACTTGTCTTTGCCAGTTCTGCCGCCGTTTATGGAAACAAAACCCATTTACCGATTTCCGAAGACCAGCCAACTATGCCAATTTCCCCTTACGGACTACAAAAATTGGTCAGCGAGCAATATGCAAATTTATTTGCTCAAAAGTTAGGTATCTCCTTTATTGGTCTGCGACTATTTAACGTATTTGGCCCTCATCAAGATCCTAATTCTCCTTATTCTGGTGTCATTTCAATTTTTAGTAAAGCCAGTCAAAATGGTCAGCCCATCACAATTTATGGAGATGGATCTCAGACCAGAGATTTCATTTTCGTTAAGGATGTAGCCGTTGCTTTTACCAAAGCTCTAACGGTTCCTTTACCCAAAGGTTTCTGTCTTAGTTGCAATGTTGGGACTAGTCAAAAAACTTCCTTGCTTGAGCTTGTGGATATTCTGAAAAGCTGTTGTCGTCAACAGAACTCAAAAATTCACCTTACCGCTAATCGACCAGGAGATATTCAAGATTCTCAAGCTGATATCTCCAGAATAGTCTCGCTTTTAGATTTTCAACCTAAATGGTCTGTTGCATCTGGTATTCGTCTTTTAGTTGAATCATTAGTTCTTGAATATTCATAGGAAATTCCCATGAGTGAACAACATCCAGATAGAGCAACCATTTTACCAGTTCCAGAAGGAATACCCCGACCTTTGTGGTCAGTTATGATTCCTACTTACAATTGTGCAAACTATCTGCGTGAAACACTAGCTAGTGTATTAGCGCAAGATCCAGGCTCAGAGGTAATGCAAATAGAGGTAGTTGACGACCACTCTACTAAAGATGATCCTGAAGCTGTTGTTAGAGAACTAGCAGGCGATCGCGTTAGTTTTTATCGACAGCCAGAGAACGTAGGTTACATCAAAAATTTTGAGACTTGTTTACAGCGATCTCGTGGGCAATTAATTCATCTTCTGCATGGTGATGATTGTTTAAGAGAAACTTTTTATTACAAAATGCAGCAAATATTTGAAAAGTATCCAGATATAGGTGCTGCCTTTTGTCGTCATATATATATGAGTAAAGAAGGGCACTGGAAGGGTATCTCTGACTTAGAGCAAACAGAAAGCGGAATTTTGAATAAGTGGTTAGAGAAAATTGCGGCCTGCCAACGTTTGACAACTCCTTCAATCGTAGTACGACGAGAAGTTTATGAAAAATTAGGTGGGTTTGACTGTCGCATCACCTGTGCCGGTGAAGATTGGGAAATGTGGGTAAGAATTGCCACGCAGTACCTGGTCGCATATGAAGTAGAGCCTCTGGCAATTTATCGGCAAGAACGTTTGGGAGCGCTAACCGAAAATACTGCCCGCACTGGCAAACTTGTTCGAGATATGCGCCTAGCAACTGAAATTATCGGATCTTATCTACCTGAGTATTTACCGTCAGTAGTTACAAGCAAGTTATTAAATCAGGCTAGGGAAAAGTACGCTAGATGGGCTATTAGGGATGCTAGGCGGGTTGGTGATCTAGGTGATATGCCTGCTGTAATTACTCAAGCGAAGGAAGCACTCAAATGTAGTCGCTCTCTCAAAACTATTCACTTAGTATCTAAACTTCTCTTAAAAGAGGGAGCGCGTTTTTTATGGCGGACTTTAGGTATAAAAAATCAACATAAAAAAGTTATTCAGTAATGCAAAATTCATGAGGTATTAGATGCTGAAAGAACCTACTAATTAAAAGATACTCAAAATATTTACATAGTCTATGAATCAAAAACATCCTTACCGCGCAACTATTCTACCAGTTCCAGAGGGAACACATCGTCCCCTTTGGTCTGTCATGATTCCCACCTACAACTGTGCAAACTATCTGCGAGAAACCCTAGCTAGTGTGTTAGCTCAAGATCTAGGCGCAGAGATAATGCAGATTGAGGTAATTGACGACCATTCAACAAAAGATGATCCTGAAGCTGTTGTGAGAGAACTAGCGGGCGATCGCGTTAGTTTTTATCGACAGCCAGAGAACGTAGGTTACATCAAAAATTTTGAGACTTGTTTACAGCGATCTCGTGGGCAATTAATTCATCTTCTACACGGTGATGATTGTGTCAAACAGAGCTTTTATCGCAAGCTGCAACGAGGTTTTGAAGAAAAACCCGAAATAGGAGCCGCTTTCTGTCGTCATATCCACATGGATGAACAAGGTAACTGGATTTGGACTTCCTGCCTTGAGCAGTCTGAAAGTGGCATTTTAGATAATTGGCTAGAGCGAATAGCTGTTATGCAGCTTATTCAAACCCCATCCATTGTAGTAAGACGTGATGTTTACGAGCAACTTGGCCTGTTTGATAATCGTATGTCTTGTTGGGGTGAGGACTGGGAAATGTGGGTTCGTATTGCTGTTCATTATCCAGTTTGGTACGAAGTTGAGGCACTTGCTTTATACCGTAGAGGTTCCACTTCCTTAACGGGACAATCTGTACGGACTGGTAAGAATATTCAAGACTTTCGTCAAGCAGTTGACATTGTGAGGGAATATTTGCCAAGCGAATCTGCCAGTAAACTTTCAAGAACAGCATTAAGAAACTACGCATTTTATGCGATCGATTCTGCAAGGGAATTTATTAGCAAAGGTGACAGTTATGGTGCAATCAACCAACTTCGAGAAGCTTTAAAGTGTCACTTGTCAATAGCAACAGTTAAATCTTCAATAAAGTTAATTATCGAAAATATTCACCTGATGATTCTGTCGAGACTAGGTTGGACACATTCTGCAAATTCATAAAATATTTATTCTTTTCCTATGAAATCATTCTTAAGTGTCATTATTTGTACTCATAATCCTCGTCATGATTATCTTGATAAAGTTTTAGATTCTTTGCGAACGCAGACATTGCCAGTAGAAAAATGGGAACTGCTGTTAATAGACAATGCTAGTGACAAAATTCTATCTTCCGAAATTGATTTGTCTTGGCACCCTCAATCTCGTCATATTAGAGAAGAAAAATTAGGTTTAACCTCTGCTCGTTTACGAGGTATTCAGGAAGCAGGAGCAGAAACTTTAGTATTTGTTGATGATGATAATGTTTTAGATTTAGACTATCTTGAAGTAACTTTACAAATTAGTAAAGATTATTCATTTATTGGTGCTTGGGGGGGGCAAATTAGGGGAGAGTTTGAAGTAACTCCTCCCGAATGGACAGAACCTTATTGGAAGTACTTAGCTATTCGTAAGTTTGATCAGAATAAATGGTCAAATTTATTGAACCAGCATGATACAACTCCTTGCGGTGCGGGAATGTGTGTAAGAAAAATTGTAGCAGAGAAATATGCAAATCTAACTCAAAATGATTCTCGTCGTTTGTACTTAGATCGTCAGGGTCTAGATCATAAAGCTCAGATATTACTTTCCTGTGGAGATACAGATTTAGCCTTTACTGCCTGCGATATTGGCCTAGGAACTGGACAGTTTACAGATCTAAAGATGACACATATTATGCCAGCTAGGCGTTTAGAAAAAGAATATTTAGTTAAGCTAGTTGAAGGAATTGTTTATTCCCATACCTTATTAGATTCCTTTCGAGATAAACTACCAGAAAGACAAAATACAAGCTGCAAAGAAAAATTGCTTCAATACTTGAGACAGTGGAAGATGAGTCCGATAGAACGCGATTTTTATCAAGCGACTAAAAGGGGAAAAACTTTAGCCAAACAACAAATATTAACTTCTAATAACAAAAATCTTGATAGCTATAACAATTAAACAGGGTTATTTTATTCTTGATCATGGCAAGGGGTTTAATGGATTTTAGCAATCAAAAACTAATCGAAGATTATGTACAAGAAATTTTTGTAGTTATTAGACATCTCCAGAAATTAAATATGCGTGACATAAAACGTTTATTACTTTTAAAGTGTAGTTCAAACTTAGTTAGAATAGTAACATAAAATGAAAGATTTCCTGTATCTTGTCCAAGGTAAAGCTGAGTTGATGAAAAATTACTTACATCTATCAGATAACCCAAACGCTGACGTTATCTTTTTAACATACGATCAGCCCATTGAAGCAGTAATCAACCAATCCGTTGAAGAATCAATATTTTTCCCAAAATCTACGTGGGCAGAAGGAAGAAACAAGTTACTGGAAATGGCTTTAACTAAAGGAGAATATCTCTACTATATATTTTGTGATGACGATATAAAATTCATTAAAGGAAGTTGGGAAATTTTTGAAAACCAGCTTTTAACATATAAACCAGCGATCGCTATCCCGATAAATCCCAAAATAATCCAGACTCCCCTCAAAGGACTGAAATATCAATCCTTTTTAAGGAACGATGAACAACTAATGGCATTTCATCAAGATGTAGTTAAAGACTTTATTCTGTTACCCTATCAAAATCAATTCGATAGTACATATTGGTGGGTTGCCTGTAAAATTCAAGAGGCTCTTATTCAACAATTTTATTATTCTGATGCAATTCAATTTAATAACATTTGTGTATCTAACTACTCTGGGGAGAACTATGTCAGACCTCAATCAGAGTCAGATAATAAAATACTATATAAGCTTGTTGATGATTGGCTTTCTGACCAGTTTCTCTCTAAGTACAAGGATATACCATCTCCGAAAAGACGACCTTTTTTTATACTTGCACGAACATTTAGTTATTATCTTCATCGGTTACTTAGCACTCCTAAATACTCAGTCAATATTAATAAACTCAAAGAATTATTATCAACTTATTCAGAACTATACAAGCAAGCTACTAGTTTAAGAGAGAAATTTAATTACCTGAAATAAGGGCAGGGTAGTAATTTGGTGAATGCACGCAATTATCTTGAATATAAGATAGAAGGGTATCAACCAACATATTTTGATATGCATATTGTTGCTACATATTTCTATCACAATATGATATTTATTCAGAAAGGATTGAACAGTCAATGAAAATAGCTTACGTTACTACTTTTGATTCTAGGACTCTTTGTGATCATAACAACTGGTCAGGAATTAATTATTACATTGGTCAGAGTCTTAAAAACCAATCTATACCGATTGAATATATTGGACCCTTAGAAGAAAAATTAGCTTTACAATTTGTGAGTAAATTTAAAAGTCGTTACCATAAATATTTGGGAAAAAACTATATAAAATATATCGAACCATTGATTTTAAGAGACTATGGAAGACAAATTTCTCAAAAGCTGAACAGTATTAAAACTGATGTAGCTTTTAGTGCAGGAAGTGATGCCATTGCTTATCTCGAATGTCATCAACCAATAGTTTTTTGGGCAGATGCAACTTTTGCTAATTTAATAGATTTTTATCCTGTATATAGTAATCTTTGTGAAGAATCAGTCCAGAATGCCCATTTAATTCAGGGTATTAGTCTCAAAAAATCTAAGTTAGCAATTTACTCTTCTGAGTGGGCAGCCCAAACAGCAATTGATTATTATCAAGCCGATCCTGAAAAAGTAAAAGTTGTCCCTTTTGGAGCAAATATTGAAAGTAATCTAAGTCTTGATGAAATTAAAACCTTGATTGAATCTAGACCTACAAATCAATGTAAATTACTATTTCTAGGAGTAGATTGGTTTCGTAAAGGAGGAGATGTTGCTTTGAAAGTAGCTAGAAAGTTGAATTATTCAGGTTTAAAAACTGAATTAACAATAGTTGGCAGCCAACCTAGTGTGGAAGAAGCTCTCCCTGATTTCGTTAAGCCTCTGGGTTATATTTCCAAGTCTAATCCAGAAGGTAAAAAGAAAATTTATCAACTAATTTCTAATTCACATTTCTTGATTTTACCTTCCCGTGCTGATTGCACACCTATTGTTTTTTGTGAAGCCAATTCATTAGGTGTACCTTGTCTCTCTAGAAGAGTTGGTGGAATTCCGACAATGATCAAAGATGACTTGAATGGAAAACTATTTAATACTGATAGTGATATTAGCGAATACTGCGAATACATTAAAAATGTATTTACGAACTATACCCAATATAAAAAATTAGCTCTCTCTGCCTTTAATGAATATGAATCACGTCTCAACTGGAGAGTAGCTGGTCAAAAAATAAGAGATTTACTTGTGACGATAGCATAATAATTCGACAAATAGAAAAGTTTATTTAGCCACTGACTCATTGTATGGAAGCTTACAATCTACATTCATTCGTAATTTGACTTTAAAGAATAACTTTTTTATTAAAATGTAATCGTTATGATGCCAATTATCCAAATTGTTCCTAGACTTTTTCCAGAAGTTGATGGTGTTGGTGATTATGCACTAAGTTTAGCTCATCAGATGGATCGAGACTTTAACATCAAGACACACTTTATTGTTGGAGATCCAAGCTGGTCAGGCAAGAAGGAAATTGATGGATTTAACATTAGTCAAATTACAAATCATAGTAGTACAAACCTAGTATCACTACTAAATGAAATTGGTAATAATGCCTCTTCAGTAGTATTACAGTATGTTGGTTGTGGTTATGCCAGACGTGGTTGTCCATTGTGGCTAGTAAAAGGATTAGAAGACTACAAAAATGCTTACCCTACTAAAAAATTAGTCACAATGTTTCATGAGACTTATGGTTCGGGTGCGCCTTATTATGGTGCAGATCCACCTTGGATTAGTGCTTTCTGGCTATCACCAGTGCAAAAAAACATCGCCAGTCGTCTAGTTCTTTTAAGCAATCATTGTCTTACCAGCAGAGAACAATTTAGACAGCAATTACAGCACCTAACTCGTAGGCAAAAATCTCAAATTTCTGTTATGCCAGTCTTTTCAAATGTTGAAGAAGCACAGGATTTATATCCATTGGAAGATCGGCATCCAATTTTGGTTGTTTTTGGTAGTCGTAATAGTCGAGCAAGAATTTATGAGCAGTTTCCTCATGCTTTACAAGATGCTTGTCGAATACTAAAGATTGAAAAGATATATGATATTGGTCCTCCCATAGGATTTAATATCAATAAGTTTAGTAATGTTCCTGTAATTTCTATGGGGGTAAGGAGTACCTCAGAAATTGGCAAAATATTACTCAAGTCTAAAGCAGGTATCTTAAACTATCCTCCTGAGTTTCTAGCCAAATCTGGTGTTTATGCTGCTTACAGTGCATATGGACTAATTCCAATTGTTGTCTCTTCAAATGCTGTACTTGTAGATGGTATGGATGGTCTTCGTAACGGAGAGAATTACTGGGCAATCAATCACACAACTGAAAGCCTAAATTTAGAGGTAGGAAAAAGAATCGCTAATCAGGCATACGCTTGGTACCAAGCTCACAACTTAGCAACACAGGCTGAAATTTTTGCTAAACAGCTTTAATTTAATTAAAACCAAATTAGTTTATCTTCTAAGTCTGCTAATGCAACTCTTTATATTCCTGTCCGCGATGATGGTTACACTCTTATCGGCTATGGAAGTCTTAGTTCTGGTAATCATCCAGCAACAACAGAGAAGGTAGATAGAGAAATAGAGAAAGATGTAACCCTTTACACCCTTGATGAATTTAATTTTTCGGATATTGATTTTATAAAGATTGATGTTGAAGGTTATACAGGTTTATTAGAAGTCATGCCCCAGATGGGTGTTGATCCTGAATTTTTCGCCCCTCGTCAACAGAAAGCAGATCATCCCTTTCACATTGGGTTCTTGGGACGGTTAACCAACAGTAAAGGCATTGACTTGATTTTTGCTGCTGCTCACCAGTTGGGCGAACAGGGTTTCAACTTCCGCATCCTGATCTGTGGCTCTGGTCAAATAGAATGACACTTTTTTAGATTTAAACACTTCCGGTTCTCACCATAAAATATTGCTACTTTCAAAAAACGTCTGAACTTTTTTCAAAATTTTGCTAACCTAAAAAAAGTGGATTGAACTGATGCGGATAGCTATCGCACGGACAATGGCTGAATTCAGCATTGATATTTATACCAATAGTCTTATTTCTGGACTAAAAGCTGTTCGTCCAAATTGGGAGATTATAGAATTAGCACCCCGTTCTTTTAATAGAGGTAGTTCCTCTTGGTCTCTCAGAGTCCGAAAATATTATGAACGCTTTTGGAAATATCCTCATACAGTTCAACAAAAAGTAGCAGATATTTACCATATCATTGAACCCTGCGATGCTCATCTTATTTATTCGTTGAAGAAAACGGGTAAACCTACTGTTGTCACTTGTCATGATCTGATTAACTTTTTCTATCCTAATAATCTTCAAGGTTCTGTACAATTACCGCTTATTAGTAGAAATGCCTGGCTATACTCTGTTAAAGGGATGAAATATGCAGATCACATTATTGCAGTTTCTACCGCTACAGCAAAAGATACAACGGAAATTCTCAAGATTAATCCATCACAGATAACTGTAATTCCTAATGCTGTTGAATCAATCTTTAAACCTTTGCCTCCAGAACAAATTACATCTTTTCGTCAACAACAAGGAATTGCACCAGCAACAATTTGTCTTCTCAATGTTGGAGCAAATCATCCTCGTAAAAATATTTCGATTATTCTGCAAGTAATAGAAATTTTAATGCGAAAAGGATTATCAATCCAGTTTTGGAAAGTTGGGGCAGATTTTACCGATGATCAGAAAAACTTTATCGATACTTCAGGAATTTCTTCCTGTGTTAAATATTTAGGAAACCCAGATAAATTAACTCTGGTGCAAATTTATAATGCTGCTGATATTCTGGTTGCTCCTTCCTTATATGAAGGTTTTGGCATTACTATTTTAGAAGCAATGGCTTGTGGAACTCCAGTAATTACCTCAAATGTTTCTGCTATGCCTGAAGTTGTAGGAGATGCTGGAGTTTTAGTTAACCCAAGAGATGCAAAGGAAATTGCAAATGCAGTGATTAATCTTTATGATAATCCTAGCTATTACCAAGAAATAAAACAAAAAAATTTGACCAGAACTAAATTATTTACTTGGGAAAAAACAGCAGATAATGTTGCTGAAGTTTATGAACATTTACTGAAAAGGAGAACATGAAAATGAGTTATCAAAATAAAGAAATTTACAAAGAGCTTAACGCATCACAAGAATGTAGTGAATCTGATACTTTTACTTGTGATAGATACAGGCAATTTTTTCATCACATTCCTATCCATATTAAAAATGTGCTAGATATTGGATGTAACACAGGAAGGGGTGGAAAACTTTATTAATGTAAAAATTTTTGGCAGTGGCAAAATGACTCGTCTATTTGGTGAAAAAATTCCTATTCTGGCAATATATGGAAGTTATTTAGTTGTTGCTGACAAAACCATGATTCCACAATCATAATAGTCTTCCTGTTCTAAGAAATAAGCCGTATTATAAATCGCAGAGAAAGTGATTCAATGATTACAATGTCTACAAAAGAATTAGTTAGAAAAGTATTACCTCCTTCAGTTATTATTCATTTAATGGCTGCCATGAACTACCAAAGTGGTGAACCTGAATTAAAACTATTAAAATCTTTGGTTGATCCACAAAAAAATAGTATTGACATCGGTGCAAATAAAGGTGTCTATACTTATTTTCTTTCTCGACTCTCGCATCATGTATTTGCTTACGAACCTAATCCAGAATTAGCAAAATTTGTAACTAAATCAGTTGGCTCAAATGTAACTTTTTATTCTATAGCACTTTCTGATAGAGAAGGAGAAGCAATTTTATCTATACCAATTGTTAATAACTTCCTATATGACCAACTAGGAACTTTAGAAACTGGGGTTACTGATGAAAATGGTAGAAGTTATCAAGTTCCATTAAAACGACTTGACGATCAGAATCACACAAATATTGGTTTCATAAAAATTGATGTTGAAGGGCATGAAGAATCTGTAATTGATGGAGCATATAATTTATTAATTACCCAACGCCCTAATCTCTTGATTGAAATTGAGCAAAAACATCATCCTGATCAGGATATATCTAAAATCTTCGCAAAAATATTAGCTTTGGATTATGAAGGATACTTTTTTATTAATGATCAATTGAAAAGTTTATCAGAATTTTCCCAAGAAAAACATCAAGATACTAAAAATTACCAAGGATTACATTCTTTAGGTAAAACATACGTCTGTAATTTTATCTTCAAGCCTCGATGATGCTGGTACAAATTCCTATTTAACGACAAATTTGGACTAGAAAGAATAAAAAAAATGGCTCTTCGGTACTTACTATGCTAAATTAACCAATAAAATCTTAAAATCCTTGCCATATAAGGATTATAGGTTAATTGGACATAAATTTGGCATCAAAAACAATAAAGTCCTTTATTTATAAGGGTTCTGGGGTAAATAAACTCATATTTGGCATAACAAACAAATACCGAAGAGCCAAAAAAATGAAATATCCAAGTTATGTATTTGCAGTCATCTACAACTAACAAAATGATAAAAAAGGGAGTAATTGATAACATAACCCTAGTTATTTTTGCCTTTTCTACAGTTTTTTACTCCCGAATTTTTTGTTCAATTACTCATGCTCCCTCAATTCTTAACCTTGCTCACTTTGGAATTGTTCCATTTGTTTTAGGAGTTGTATTATTCACAAGTAAAGCTAAAGATCATAAACAGATTACCATTGCCTATTCTTTCCTATTCGGACTGTTTATTTTTCTAGTCGCAGTATTAACGAGTGCTTTATGGAATAACACAGGCTTGATTAACGCCATTGTCTCTTTCATGATGCTTGCAGAACCCTTTATGTTTCTGCTGACCATCATCTCTATTTCCATGTCGGCTAAATCTATTACACGCATTAAAAAGTGGCTCATTTGGTCTGCTGTAATTAACTTTTTCCTTGCTGCTGTCCAGAAACCTCTAATTGATGCCGGAAAACTCTATGCTAACGGACTTGATGGAACAGACGGATGTGGCGGAGTCTTTTTCGTTTCTGGAGCCGGAGGTTATGTATCAGCTTCGGTATCAGTTGCCTTTACTCTCTACTTCTTTACTAATGAAAAAACTTTTCCTCTATGGAGTAGAATCGCTCTAATTCTCGCTGCTTTCTGGCAGATTCTATTTTCTGATTCCAAACAAATTGTGCTTGCCTATCTAATCGCCTGGGGTCTTTTAATTTTAGCACATTCCCATGATCTTGGTAAAAGTATAAAATTGCTGAGTGCGATCGCTATCTTCGGATACGGATTTCTGTGGTGTATACAGAACGTAGAAGCATTTCTCGCATTTACAGCTTGGGCGCGACCGGAACTTTACGGACCAGATGGTTATGCTTGGTATACCAAATTTTACTCAGTGCGTTCCATTTTATCTCATTATCAATCCTCTCTGGATTGGTTGTTTGGTCTAGGTCCTGGACATACTGTCAGCCGTTTAGGAGTATGGTTTCTGAAAGATTATTGGTCCATACTCGGACCATTAGGTGCTACGACCAATCCAATTAGTCAAGAAGCAATGAATTTTTGTGGTAGTTCTTGGCTTTGTTCTGGTTCTACTTTTTTCATGCCAATTTTTGGCTGGGCTGGAATATGGGGAGACTTGGGACTTTTGGGTGTAGGAGCATACTTATTTCTAGGCTATTTAGCTTGGCAATACTTTGGTCTAGATGATTCCTTAAAAGTTACTTTACTAACTGTTCTCGTCATGGGTTTTATTTTTACTCAAATGGAAGAACCAGGCTTCATGCTTTCTATCGCCTTTATTCTAGGACTAGCATGGCAAGAACGACAACTGAAGAAACAGATACACAGAGGCAAGAGAGAGAAAGAATTTCCCAATTACCAATTACCAATTACCAATTCCCTATGAAGATTTTAATGTCTGCTTACTCCTGTGAACCAGGTATGGGTTCTGAACCTGGTGTGGGTTGGAATATTGCCCGCGAAGCTGCTAAATACCATGAAGTTTGGGTACTCACCCGACCCGATGAAAGTCAGGATATTATTAACGCAGAATTGGCACGCCACCCCATTCCCAATCTTCACTTTGTTTACTTTACCCTCCCCTTTTGGCAAGATAGCCGACGCTGGGGACAGTCTGGGGGAATGCAGTTTCACTATTACCTCTGGCAAATTCAAGCCTATTTTGTCGCCCGTGACTTACATCAGAAAATTGGCTTTGACTTGAGCCATCATGTCACCTTTGTTAAGTATTCCAGTCCTTGCTTCCTCTCACTCCTACCGATTCCCCTTGTTTGGGGTCCTGTAGGTGGTGGAGAATCAGCACCAGCAAGCTTTTGGCAGGATTTTAGCTTAAATGGCAAAATTTACGAAATTGCTCGGAGCGGCGCTCGCTGGCTGGGAGAAAAAGACCCGTTTGTCCGTCTGACTGCTCAAAGAAGTGCTGTAGTCCGAGCCACAACTAAAGATACAGCCCAGTGTCTCTATAAAATGGGTGTGAATCATGTGCATATTTTGCCGGAATCAGGGTTATCAGCAGAAGACATTAAACATCTAAATCAATATGAAATAGCTAATGAGCCAATAGTCCGATTTATCAGCATGGGTAGACTTTTGCACTGGAAAGGGTTTCATTTAGGAATGCGTGCTTTTGCCCAAGCGAATTTACCAAATACAGAGTATTGGATAGTAGGAGATGGACCAGAATGGGATCAACTACAAACTTTAGCATCAGACTTAGGAATTGCTAAAAAAGTTAAATTTTGGGGCAAATTACCTCGTGAAAAGGCTTTAGATTTATTAAGGGACTGTCATGTCCTAGTTCATCCCAGCTTACATGATTCTGGAGGTTGGGTATGTATGGAAGCAATGTCCGCAGGTCGTCCTGTAATTTGTTTAGATTTAGGGGGACCGGCTGTTCAAGTTACAGAGGCAACTGGTTTTAAGATTCCTGCTGACGAACCATATCAGGCGGTTCGTGACCTAGCAGCAGCCATGATTCATTTAGTTCAAAATCCACAACTGAGAATTGCTATGGGTCAAGCAGGCCGAAAATTAGTAAATGAAAACTACAGTTGGCAGGTTGTAGGAGAGCGTTTAAATCAACTTTATTTAGAGGTTGCTAACAAAAAGGTAGGGGTTTAGCAATGCTAAATCCCTATGAAAGATGTGATTTTTTATAATTTTCGTATTCATAATATGCACATACTAATTGCTGCTTTACACAGACCTACAAATCCAACTGGCGTTTGTAGATATGCTGCAAATCTGGCTCAATGTTTGGCCGATACTCAAGAGGTTAGCAAGGTAACTTTAATTGTCGGAGCATGGCAGAAGTATTACTTTGAATCATTTTTTAATTCCCACAAAATTGAATTAATCAGTGTAGATATCAAAAATAGTTCGTTGTCTAGAAATATCTGGTTTTTATTTGGGTTACCAAAAATAGTGAAAGGACTTAATTCTGACATTGTTCATTTATCTTTTCCTTTGCCTTTCCTGCGGCCACTTTTCTCTGTTCCTGTTGTTTCCACAATTCACGATTTATATCCTTATGAAAAACCAGAAGTATTTGGATATCCCAACGTTATATTTAATCAGTTGTTTTTAAAACAATGTATAGAACATAGTGATGGTCTTACCTGTGTTTCTAAGACCACATTAAGTAGCTTGAAATCATACTTCCCAAATATTCAATCACTCAAACCTATTAATGCTATTTATAATTATGTAGATTTTAGTAATATTGTTCCTAAAAAATATACTAATTTAAACATGAGTGATCATAATTCTTTTTTGTTATGCGTTGCTCAACATCGGAAAAACAAAAATATAGATTTGTTGATTCAATCATTTTCTTTTTTAAAGCAACATAATTATCTAAAAGATGCCACAAAGCTAATTATTGTTGGCAATACTGGACCAGAAACAGAAAGTTTACATAATCTAATTCAGACTCTTCATCTTCAGGATCAAGTGATATTAATTCATGCCATTAAAGATAATGAATTATGTTGGCTGTACCAAAAATGTCAGGTTTTTATTGCAGCTTCATCTCAGGAAGGATTTTGTCTTCCATTAGCAGAAGCTTTATATTTTTCTTGTCAAATAGTTTGTTCTAATATTCCCATACTTAGAGAAGTTGGCGGTTCTAACTGTTGTTATTTTGATCTGGAAGGTGATGCTGTTAATAATCTCTCACAAGCCATTATTTCTACTTTAGAACAGCCTTTAAATAAAACTGTTGATGATTTTCGCTTTTCTAAATTAGATATAGCATATCAATATCTAAAATTATATTCTAGATTTGTCTGTATTTAAATGGAAAATAAGTTTCTAAAAGCAAAAGCTTAAAATTCAAAGATATCTATATCTCAAAGGAAGGTATATATAAGATGTTTAATAAACAAAGACTACTAGGTATTGATTTGCTCCGGGGACTTGCTGCTTTTGCGGTAATTGTTGTTCATTCAGGTGATGAAACATGGGGGGTTTCTGTAAGTTATTGGGCATTACAGTTCAGGTTATTCTTTTATTTTGCTGTCCCATTTTTTTTAGCAACATCTTTCTTTTTTACAACCCGTAAGCTGGGTGAGAATATTTCTTTACAATTTTTATTAGCTAAATTTCAACGTATTTTTATACCCTACACTGTTTGGAGTATATTTTATATAGTTTTGGGAATAATTATTTTCCCACTTATACATCAAAGTCATCGCATAAATGAGCTTTTTCAAGACCCATTTGCAATTATATTTTTTGGTGGTGCATCCTATCATCTCTACTTTTTACCACTCTTATTTTCAGGAACTTTATTAGTTTTTTTATTAGATAATCTAGTAAAACACCGCAGTAGAATTAAAATAATGGCTTTTTTATCTATTGTGGGGATTATTGTTAACTATTTGATTGCATGGTCGGGTAATTCGTTTAACTTAGGTTCTCATACTGCTTTCACAAGCTTATTAAGCTTGATGAAACCTAATACAATAGAATATCTGGTAGCTAGATTCTTACTTGTTCAGATTGTATGGATTTTAATTTGCCTACCTTACTTTTGTTTAGCAGTAGTTTTAAATCATCTGCTTTTAAAAGTAAATTCATCTGTAGTTAAGAGCAGAAGTACAATTTTATTATTTTTATGTATTTTTATTGTTGTCAATACCTTAGGAAAAGTATTTATAGCAAGTGAAGTCAGTAATATTATTATAGCCTTCTCTTTGTTGTTTGTTGGTATCTGTTTGTCAAGTCAGATAAAAGAAAGTAAGATAATTAAAGATTTGGGTAACTGTTCTTTTGGAATTTACTTAATTCATCCAATTATAAAAAAGACAATGGGAATTATTTTGACTTTTGCCGTTCCTCAAGTAACTTCCCAAGTAACGGTTATGTCTATGTTGTGTTTTTCTATCCCTAGTTTTTTCATAAGTTGGTTAGTTGTATCACTGTTAATGAAAAATAAACATTTTGCTAAATATATATTTGGTAATTAGAGTCCAGGATAAACAAGACGAAGATTAAAAATGCACAATTTAGGCTTCATCAATGACTACGTAGAAGTCTACGCTGTGCTATCAATGACATCGGAGGCAGAGCCTCTGTGATAGCATTCCCAGTCAAAGACTGGGAACAAGATAAACGAGATATCGTCAGGATTTGCGATAGCGTAAGCGCGACCTAGGAATCGCTATTTTCATCATTATTTCCCATCTCCAATTACCAATTCCCAGTTATTCAGTTTGCCCACATCTAGGGCTGCATAGTCAATAACTTGTAATTGCCAGTTACCTTTTGCAGATAAAGAAAGTAATTGTTTGAGGGCAGGATGCGATCGCACTGTGTAAGTATTTTGTAATTGATTACGTCGGCCTAATGTGCGACTTTGTAATAAAATTCGCTGATTATTAGGAGCAATTAAATAAACTTCTAAATCTCCTAAAAAATCATGGGTGATGTTCACTGTGACTTGGATATCGGTAATATTGACAGATTCATTAATAGCGATCGCACTTTTAATTCCCTGTCTATTATTATCGGGAATATTCACTACTTGAGTATTTTTCACCTGTATTTGTTTATTACTAACTTTGGCGATTACACTCATTTGCTGTGCTAATCTAACTGCCTTGGCTGCATTGACTTTACCATAACCAAACCATTGACTATGACCGTTACTATCATAAGTACCCCCACGAATACCCAACTGAAGATCAGGGTTATTATCAACAATTTTATCAGCAGTATCTTGAATAACCCGTTTTACTTGTTGAGCGGTTAAATCAGGATTAGCTGATAATACCAAAGCCGCTACTCCTGCAACTAGGGGAGTAGAACTGGAAGTACCACCAAAGTTTTTAGTAAAGTTACCTGCATCATAACCAGCCGCACCTATTTGATCTGTTGTTAATACTCCCAAGCCAAAAAGAGAAGAAACAATAGCCGGTTGTGTATACACAAAACCCGTTTCTTGAAACCACATTCCTGGGGGTGCATTATTACTAGGAGCGCAAACAGAAACATTACTTCCCCAATTACTATAAGCAGCCTTTTTATTTAAACTAGTAGATGCAGATACAGTCATTACATCAGGATGAACTGCAAAACCACTTAACCAATTTGTCTTACCTTGGACAATATTTTTCGGCCAATTCTGTTCATTGACAGTGCCATTAATCGGACGATTAGCATTTCCTGCCGCGAACACAATCACACATCCTTTACCTTTGCGTCCATTGGTAGCAGCGCGATTAATAGCGGCTTTTTGCCGGATAGAAAGGGGAAAATAAACAGCAGAAGCTCCCCAACTACAAGAAATTATACTCGCGCCTTTTTCCACTGCCCAATTAAAAGCATCTTCAATGGATTGATCATCTAAAAAACCAGTAGTGCGAATTGGCATCATGGCACAACCAGGGGCCACCCCAATAATTCCTGAACCATTTTCTTCAGCTACAGCTAGTCCCGCGCAAGCAGTACCATGACTGGTTTCTTTTTCTCCAGGTAAGGGTAAAAAGTCATTTTCTTTTAAATCTCTGGGAGCAACAACTTTACCAGCACCTTGAAAATCTGGATGTTTTAAATCAAAGGAATCATCTACCATAGCGACCACGATAGAACGCACACCGCGAGTAGTATCCCAAGCTTGTTCTACAGAAATATGAGAACCAGCTACCAACTGATTCGTACTATTATGGTTGAGATACCATTGCTGGGAATAAAGAGTATCTTTGGGTTTATAATGGGGTTCTTGTTGAATAAGAATATTCGGTTCAGCCGCTAAAACTTCTGGCAGTGTTTGTAAATAATTGGTAATTTTAATGGGGTTTTGTGTGGCTTGTTTACTAACAAGAAAAACAAAGGTATTTGGTATGCCAATAACTGGTTGATCTTGAACTAAATTTAATGTACGGACAATAGTATTAATTTTAGTATTATCTACCCAAGTAGCAAATTGAATTGTAATTTGGTCACTGAGATAAACAAAAGTCCCAGGATTATTTTGAAGTGTATAAACGTGACTCACAAAGTCTATATTTTTATCAGCACGGAGTTGAAACATTACCGCATCTAGCTGATCAGGGAAAACTGTATATAGTTCTAGCTTTGCTTGGGGAATACTCTGCCGCCATACACCCCAAGGCATTTGTGATAGTTTTTCGCGGGGAAAATTTGCATTGGGACGGATAGTAAAACGATACAGCGTCTTTTCTAGCATTAACTCTTCACCACCGCGTTGTAAGGTCAGTGACTGACTGTTATTTGCTACATCTGATTCACGAAAATCCGCAGGATTAATATTATCACTCATAAGAATTGGGGATTGGTGGAAAATTAATTTGGCTTGTGTCTAGATATTTTAGAACTTCGGGAAAGAATAGTGGATAAATTCTCTGAAAAATGTCGATATCAGTTTGAGAGTATCCGTCTTTCATGGGAATCTATTTCTCGTCGAGAGATGGAAAAATAATACATTAATGATACATTGGGAATGCGATCACTATTCTTGAAATAATAAAATACTATGTAACATAGTAAACAGGCTAGACTGAATCCAGATAATATCTACTGTTAATAAATTCATGGAATTTAAGCCAGAATTTCCTATAGAAGATAAAAAGCCACTGAAAACTTTTGATGTATTTTACCAGGCTGCGCTTCGTTATCCCCAAGCCGCTATGATTTGGATAGAGCATCTTGAACGCATATCTAAAACAGATACTCTCTCAATTTTAAACCGGATTCCACAAAAGCGGATATCACATATAGCAGTCGAATTTACACAAAAGATTCTGGAATTGAACCAAAATAAATTACTTAATTTAAAGGAATTATTACAGTGAAAACACCTCAAACACTATTTCTAGCTTGGCAAGATACCCATAGTCGCTCTTGGTTTCCAATTGGTAGATTAACTTATGATGGCACAAAGTACAAATTTGTTTACACCCAAAGTGTCAAAGAGGCACAAAATACTTGTGGTTTTGAACCTTTATATTCATTTCCTGATTTAGAAAAAGTATATACATCAATCCATTTATTTCCAGTTTTCTCTAATCGTTTGATGTCTCCTTCCCGTCCTGATTATGCTAATTTTCTACAATGGTTAAATATTTCAGAAGCAGAAGAAGATCCCTTCGCAATTTTAGCCAGAAGTGGTGGACAACGAGAAACAGATAGTCTTGCTGTGTTCCCATGTCCAGAAGCAGATGAAAAAGGAGAATATCAATTACACTTTTTTGCTCACGGACTACGACACCTACCTAAATGTGCCATTGAAAGAATTAATCATTTTGTGTCAACAGAAAAGTTATGGTTAGCTCATGAATTTCAAAACCCTCATGATACTAAAGCATTAACTTTAAACACAGAAGATCATCATATTGTAGGTTATTGTCCGCGTTACTTACGAAGTGAAGTTTTTGATCTGATTTGGAAAGACCCTAGTTCAGTCAGACTGGAAGTAGAGCGTGTAAATCTACCACCTACACCACTTCAGTTTCGCCTATTGTGTCATATAACTACTTTGTGTAAAGATGACTTTCGCCCCTTTTCTAGTCCAGAATATCAACCACTAGTAGTTGATAATATCGTAACAGCAAGCGGTTATTAAATTAGATTATATTTATTCCAAAACTTTTGCCCAAGGATAACACACTATCTCAATTATACTCACCCTCAATTCTCTCCCTAAATATTAATACTACTAGGAATCTGCAAGAGCTTATTTAACATTTTCCCCAGTAGGTTGTAATACCACCAAATGTAAACTATATCTAGTATCTGCTTGCAAATAACGTTGTTGTAGTGGTTGCCATTTTTGCCACAATTGATAACGATTTGCGGCTAATAGCGTCATTAGCCCACATAATTGAATCTCAAGTTCTGATTTAAAAATATGCTCTAACCACTCATGTAAAACCATATTATCTTGAATCATGCCCAAGATTTCTTGGATAGTTTTGACATCATGAAGATGTGCGGCAAAAGACTCACCATACAATTCAGTAAATAACTCCATTTGGTAGCGGAGACGTTTGGCTTGTTTTCGCAAATCATGCAGAGTTTTACCTTCTGTTTTCAGATGTTCTTCTAATTGGCTGGGTGTCCATTTTGTTTGCACTACTATTTCCGATTTAACAATTTTAGTCCCAATTAACCATCCTGGATGTAAGCAAAATTCACTAACTTCTGGTGAGAGTAAATCTGGTAATACGTGGTGAATTGGTACGGATGAAAAACTTCGATAACTGGGATTTTTTAACCAATCCTCACATTCATTTTTGAAAGATTTATAAAGGTCATCTTTAAATGTTTTTTCCACATGAGAAAATGCAATTTCTCGCTGCTTATCTAATTCTTTAAAAGCTGTTTGTAAAGATTCTTGTTCTTTTTCAACTAAATGCGGTTTATAATTCTTTTTTAAAGTTTCTTCAAGGACATCTAAATCTCTGAGACTACCTAAAATCCGGGCAAATTTACCAATATTTTGATCACTAACTGATTTTGGTAAATTTAAATATCTCTCAAATCTACTAACAGCAGTTCGTAATCGCCGCATTCCCACTCGCATTTGATGTAGTGATTCTGGATCTTCGTCTTTTTTAACTACTTTTTCCCATTTTATAGTTTTTGTAAAGTGTTTTTCAATGGCTTGGTGTGCAGTTTCACCGAGGGTTTTTATTAATGTTTCTGGGGAAGTTTTCATAAATTGTTCTTGCAGGTTGCATTTATTCTGACTCGGTGACTCCTGACTTAAAGATTAGTTGAAATAGCTTGAACGGGACAAGTAGGAATACATTGTTCACAGACAATACAGCGCGATCGCACAAATGTGAGTTTATACGTCTCTGGATTAATAGCAAGAGCTTCCGTGGGACAAACTCCCGTGCATAAACCACAGTCAACGCATACATCTTCATCAATCAAAATTTCCCCTAAACCCAGGGAAACATGAATATGTTGCGATCGCATCCATTCAATTGCTGCATCTAATTGATCAATATCTCCCAATAATTCTACTACCAGTTTACCAATTTGATTTGGGGCAACTTGGGCGCGGATAATATTTGCAGCCACATTAAAATCTTTTGCTAGTCGGTAGGTAACTGGCATTTGAATCGCACGTTTGGGAAAAGTCAGGGTAACTCTTTTTTTCATAAGGTGGGAAAACAGTAAACTAGATTATGAACTAAGTTAATAAGTCTTAATAAATTGATTATGAGTACCGAAGCCCCTGTAAATTCCAGTAACCGCATCAAAAACTTCTTAATTGCCATTGTAGCGATCGCTTTGGGAGTTGCCCTCTTCTTAGGACTTAAAACTGATTCTACCTCAGTTTCCCTCGCAGAATTGGGTAAAACTGCTATTCCCTTAGAAGTAGCCCTCAGCAACAGTAAACCTTCTCTCGTCGAGTTTTACGCCGATTGGTGTACAGTTTGTCAAAAAATGACTCCCGACATGGCTAAACTCAGGCAACAGTACGACAACAACCTGAATTTTGTGATGTTGAATGTTGATAATACCAAATGGTTGCCAGAAATGCTCAAGTATCGAGTAGACGGGATTCCCCACTTTGTCTTTTTGGGTAAACAAGGGGAAACTATAGCTGAAACCATTGGTGATATCCCGCGCACCATTATGGCTAGTAACTTAGAAGCCTTAATTGCTGGTTCTCCCCTTCCCCACGCTCAAGCTAATGGTAAAACCTCCCAATTTTCTGCACCAGTTGCAACAGATGGTGATCAAGATGATCCTCGTAGTCACGGTAGCCAAGTTGTAAATTAGGTGATTGGGGATTAGGAATTAGGAATTTGTGTTGTTTAATTATTGGCTAAAAAAGCATCAAATTTATTTATATCTTCCATAAATATTTGATGACAACCTATAAGTTTATTAGCTAAGTCAATAATTCTTTGATGATCTAAATCATAGGCATACAAATTCCTGCTGACATGACGAAATCCGCGAAACTCATTAAGTTATTCATAAGTATCTTGAGAAATAACAGCGGGGCGAATATTTGGAACTGGGACTAATAACTGCCCTAATAACTGTATATGCCAATCTGCACTTGATGGAGTAACACCATCTATTTGTTTAGCAATCAAAGCAAAAACTCTTTCAACACCAGTATAGAAATTTTGTACATATAATGCTAAACCACTCATCAACCCATCAAGATAAATAGGATCATCATTTTGCTGAATTAATAATAATAATCTATTAACTCTATTCACCAATTCTTCAAGCTTGATTAGTTCTTCAGCAATTTTTCTCCTCAATACAATCATAGTTCTATCCCTTGAGAAATTGCAGGTAAGATATAAGTTTTAGCGTGTTGCGCTTCCATTAAATCAATAGAAAAATCTTCAGCAATATCCAAAAGAACACCGACAGCTTTAAAATAATCTTTTTCTGGTAAACCCCAAACAGCTAAATCAATATCAGAACGCCAACTCATTTGTTGATGATCCAATAAAGAACCGAATAAAACAACTTTTTCGACCCCAAATCTTTCTTTCAAAATTTTGGTACATTGTTGAGCAATTTTTAAACCTTGCTTTTGCCGTTCTTTCATAGCAACTAGAAACTGAGGACGATTTTTTCTAGCCTCTAAAACCTCTTGGATAATTCGTTGTTTAGTAGCTTCATTAATTAGACTCATATTTTCTTGAATATGGGAATTTTCTAAACTAATTATAACTCGACTCCCTTTAAAATTTCTCTATCAGACATTTCTCCCATGAAGATAGTGTATCATTGTCTTTTTTCTCAAAATTTACTATGGCTACGATTAACGACAACTACCTGAAACTCAAAGCTGGTTATCTGTTTCCAGAAATTGCGCGTCGGGTAAACGCCTTTGCACAAGCTAACCCTGATGCTAAAATTATTCGGTTGGGGATTGGTGATGTTACCGAACCCTTACCAGAAGCTTGTCGTACAGCCATGATTAAAGCTGTAGAAGAAATGGGCGATCGCTCAAGTTTTAAAGGATATGGCCCAGAACAGGGTTATGCTTGGTTAAGGGAGAAAATCGCTACCCACGACTTCCAAGCTAGAGGAGCAGCTATAGAAGCCGATGAGATCTTCATTTCCGACGGTTCTAAATGCGACTGCGGCAATATTTTAGATATTTTCGGTCATGATAACACCATTGCCGTGACAGACCCAGTATACCCCGTTTACGTAGATACTAACGTTATGGCGGGTAACACCGGAGATGCTAACGAAAAAGGCGAATATGGTGGTTTAGTTTATTTACCTGTCACCGCTGAAAATAACTTTACCGCTGAAATTCCTAGCCAAAAAGTTGATTTAATTTATCTTTGCTTTCCTAATAATCCCACAGGTGCAACTGCAACCAGAGAACATTTGCAAGCATGGGTAAATTATGCCAAAGCTAACGGTTCAATTATCTTTTTTGATGCCGCTTACGAAGCATTTATTACTGATCCTACCTTACCTCATTCTATTTTTGAAATAGAAGGCGCTAGAGATTGTGCCATTGAATTCCGTTCTTTCTCCAAAAATGCCGGGTTTACTGGAACTCGTTGCGCTTTAACTGTAGTTCCTAAAACCCTCACAGCTAAAGCCGCTGATGGTTCTGATGTGGAACTTTGGAAACTATGGAATCGTCGTCAGTCTACCAAATTTAACGGCGTTTCTTATATTATCCAACGCGGTGCAGAAGCTGTTTATTCCGAAGCAGGACAAGCACAAATCAAAGCTTTAGTTAGTTTCTATTTAGAAAACGCTAAAATTATCAGAGAAGAACTCATAAATGCTGGTTTAAATGTTTATGGTGGCGTAAATGCACCTTATGTATGGGTGAAAACTCCCCATGGTTTATCCAGTTGGGAATTTTTCGATAAATTATTAGAAACCGTGAATGTAGTGGGAACTCCCGGTTCTGGTTTTGGGGCTGCTGGTGAAGGTTATTTCCGCATTTCTGCGTTTAATAGTCGGGCAAATGTCGAAGAAGCCATGAAACGGATTACCTCTAAGTTTAAGGTGTAGAATATGGTGGTGGGCAGTGGTGTCAACTTAACCTAAAACCTTTGTCTTGCAAGGAAAATAAGTTCTTCTCGTTCCCATACTCTGTATGGGAATGAATTTTAGAAGGCTCTACCTTCAATAAATAAAGAAGCACCAGCCTCTGGGATGGCATTGCCAGTCGGAGAATGGGAACAAGATATGGTAAGAATTTAAGCTTAAGTTGACACCAATGGGTGGTGGGTAATTCCCACCCTACTTTTGTAAAGTGAAACTTCCCAAGTCATCTATAACCCGTAGAAATCCTCATCTAAAATTTGCTCAATCGAAAAAGGAAAGGTGATAGGATAGTCACTTTCTTCCGGTATACGAACCCCAAATTTAGCAAGTTTACCCTCCTTAATTGCTACCTTACGAGCATCAGGATAGGCTTTTTCTACAGCTTCTACTAGGAAACTTTTGAGAGAGGGGGTATCAGCTAAATTATCGAGAACCCGCTGACGATGTTCCACAACTGAACTGTACCAACTTCCCTTCATTGAATCGGGTGCATCATCCTGAATCTTTAACTTGAGTAAATGAGCTAATAAAATTTTGAGATTGCTTCTGAGCGTATTCTTCTCTGATTTACCCAAATCAACTAACTCCTCAATCAAATGCTCAATATCCAGCGATTCAAATTCATGATTTTGTAACTGTTGAATTGTTCGCTCAATCCATAATTGCAAATCGCTATCATATAGGGTATTAGACATCTTTTAGATTTACTCCCAGTTCAACTAATTAGCAGCTTTCAGGCTTTGGAAGAATTTGCATCAATCATCACAACTGGTTAAATTATAACCGAGTTAATCATCATTATTTGGAAAAATTGAAATATTATGAGTCACCGAGTCAGTAGCCACCGAGTCAGAATCAATCAGTCGAGGATTCAGACCTGCGACTGATTAAAGACCACCAAATCTGCGATTTGGTGGGGGTGCAAAAACGCCGGTTATTCATCCGCCACTCGCACAGAATACCCAACTGAATTCTGACTCTGTGACTCCTGAATTCTGTTTGATAAAGAAAGTAGTAATTTAAGAATTTCCTGTATTTTTTTAATCATTCCCTATTCTCTCTTTTCCCCCGCTGTTCTAATCAATTCCCCTATCAAAGCGACAATCGCAGTCATAGAAATTAACATCACACTTAAAGCATTAATATCCGGTTTGACTCCCGTTCTAATGCGGCTAAAAATTTCTATTGGTAGGGTATTAGCACCACTCCCAGCCGTAAAACTAGCAATTAAAAAATCATCTAAACTCAATACAAAAGCCAATAAACACCCAGAAATAATCCCTGGCATTAATTGCGGTAATAAAACCAAAATAAAGGCTTGGATTGGGGTTGCACCTAAATCTAATGCTGCTTCTTCTAAATGAGGATTGATATTATTCATCCGCGAAGAAACCACCAACCCAACGTATGATAGACAAAAAACAATATGGGCAGCAATAATAGTCCATATACTCAAAGGAATAGCAAAAGCTGCTAAACATACTAGTGTCGAAACAGCGATCGCAATATCAGGAATTAATAAGGGTAAATAGGCAATTCCCTGATATAATTTCTTACCAGGAAAGTCATAACGTGCCAAACCCACAGCCATTAATGTTCCGAAAACTGCGGAAACTCCTACTGCACAAAAAGCCACCAACAAACTATTAG
This sequence comes from Dolichospermum sp. DET69, assembly GCA_017355425.1. Classification (NCBI taxonomy): domain Bacteria; kingdom Bacillati; phylum Cyanobacteriota; class Cyanophyceae; order Nostocales; family Aphanizomenonaceae; genus Dolichospermum; species Dolichospermum sp. DET69. The sequence continues at coordinate 1,248,114 of CP070233.1, read as the reverse complement.
ATAACCCCGATAAAATCCGTTCGTCACTAAATAGTTTTCCATACCATTCCAGGGTGAATCCTTGCCATTTAGCACTGTAAGGTGACTTATTAAAGCTATAAAAAGCCAGTACCAGGATAGGTAGGTACATAAACACAAATATGACTAGTGCGAAAACCGCTTGCCAGGAGACACGCGGTTTATTTATTTGTTTGTATATATTCATTTTACTTAATATATGCAACTATTTATTTATCGTTATATATTATACTTATTTTTTTCCTTCAAGTCAAGCTCAAAATCAAACATATAACTATTATATTTTGTCTAATTTATTTCTTAAGTATCAGATGATTGCATTACCTAGGATAGACAAAAGATATCAAATATAAAGCATAAGATTTGGGAGTACAATCATGGATAAGGGCGATTTTTTTTTGAAACTTTTAGCTATTTCCTGTTAGTTATGCAATTTATTTTCAAATAACTGGAAATAGAAATCTGATATTTTAGGAGATGAAAGATGAAAATTGCTCAAATTGCTCCATTGTGGGAGAGAGTACCACCACCAGCTTATGGTGGAATAGAATTAGTAGTGGGGTTATTAACTGATGAATTAGTTCGTCGGGGACACGAAGTGACATTATTTGCATCAGGAGATTCTTTAACTTTAGCAAAGTTAATATCAGTTCATCCCCGCGCTTTAAGGCTAGATCCGACTATCAGAGATTCAAGTATTTATGAATTTCTACAATTAGCATCAGTCTATGAAAAAGCCGCAGATTTTGATATTATTCATTCTCACATGGGAGTCGCCACATTAACATCTGCAAACCTGGTAACAACTCCTACAGTGCATACTTTACATGGCATTTTCACACCAGACAATGAAAAAATCTTTCAACATTGCCGAAAACAGCCTTATATTGCTATCTCTAATTCTCAAAGAGAACCCAGATTAGAACTAAACTATGTAGACACCGTTTATAATGGCATTGATGTCAGTAGTTATGAATTTTATCCTCAACCAATAGAACCATCTTACTTAGCTTTTTTAGGGAGAATGTCTCCAGAAAAAGGACCCCATTTAGCAATTGAGATTGCTCAAAAAACTGGTCGGAAGTTAAAACTTGCAGGTAAAGTAGATTTAATAGATTTAGAATATTTCGACCAAAAAATTAAACCCTATATTGATGGTAAGCAAATTGAATATTTAGGTGAAGCCAATCACTTGCAAAAAAATGTCCTGATGGGAGGTGCTTATGCAACTTTATTCCCTATTACTTGGCGAGAACCTTTTGGTTTAGTCATGGTAGAATCAATGGCATCAGGTACACCTGTAATTGCCATGCGAATGGGTTCAGCAGAGGAAGTGATTGGGAATGGGAAAACGGGTTTTCTCTGTGATAATATCGAAGAATGTATTAATTCTATTGACAAAATAGATAGCTTAAATCGTTACGCTTGTCGTCAATATGTGGAAGAAAATTTCAGTGTTCGACAAATGACTGATGGTTATGAAGCCGTTTATCAAAAGGTAATTGGAGAAAAATTAGCTCAAAAAAATGGTTATTCTCGCAGTGTTTTAGTGAGTTAATCTGTATCAGGGTGAAAAAACTCTGATAACTAATTTCAATACCTTAGCCAAATTAAAAAATTCATTGATTCGTAGGTTGGCTTGTAGCTTGCTTCCCGAAGGGTACGAAGAGAAACCCCACAAATGCGTTGGGTTTCGTCCCATTGCTTCGCAACGCTAACGCGAACAACCCAACCTACACAAAAATGGCTAAGGTATTGATTGCTTAAACAGCTTTTTGATGTCTGACTTCAACTACAGTATGCACATTCCCACGAGGGGTAAAATCTGTTTTCACAGTAATTTCTAAAGGATCACAAGCAGCAACAAAATCATCTAAAATTTGATTTGCTGTTTCTTCATGGGAAATATAGCGATCGCGGTAACTGTTAATATAAAGCTTGAGTGCTTTCAACTCTACCACTCGTTCATCGGGAATGTAACTAATATAAATAGTCGCAAAGTCGGGATAACCGGAAAAAGGACATTTACAAGTAAATTCCGGGAGAGTAATACTAATATCATAGCGTCGCCCAATGCGGGGGTTAGGAAATGTAATTAATTTCCCTTCCGCAATCTCGCGTTCACCATATTTTATTTCTTGACTAGCTGGGGATACCGTTTCTGGTGCAAAGTTACTCATTATGTTAGTAAAAAGAAATGCAGAGATTCACAATTATTAACTTAACAGTTTTTAACATTTCTTCCCAGCTTGATTAGTTACTTAGAGGACTCGACAAAGAATATAATCCAATCTTGTGGGATGGGCATCTGGTCTCTCCTGATATTATTAAACCTCATCCATGTTGAAACCTGAAGTAATGCGAGCATCTTGCTCGCTAGTTAACAGCAGGGAGCAAGATGCTCCCACTACTTTCAATAACTATGGTTTTCATCTTAGACAGGGTTTAGCAAACTTCTTTTTCCCAGTCTGGACAATTTTTATCATCCCAACCATGAGGGTGCATACCGCAGACTAACAAATTACCACTATAAACCTGTCCGTGATAGTTGCTACAACCAATACAAGCAGCATTTTTTTCTCGTGTAGCTTCTACTGCATAAGGAAAACCGGGATCTACATCTTCTGTGATGTCTTCTAGTTCCCAATAAATTTCTAAAATTGGTTCAGTTAATTCTTGTAAAAACAGGTCAATATCAGCTACAAATGTGCTTTGTACTTCTTCTGTGATCTCTTCCGTGATCTCAAAAAAAGCGTCTATCATGTCATTCATTTCCACAAAAAACTGCTCTACTTCATCAGCCACAGTTTCGATCATGCCTATTAAGTCTTTTTGCCACTGTTCCATAACTTAATGCCCTTACTGGCTAAAAACATGACGCTTCACGCCGTTGAACTGGAAGTTATAGAGTACAAAGTGGGTAATTGCACTTACAAACTTTTTGGGTATAGCGTCATTTTTCTAGAATTGAATATTACCGATCCCCACAGCAAAGGATGGCTTTCTACGGTTCGCGTTGCAGCCGCTCTAGCTCTTCCTGTAGTTCTAGCACTTGATCCCTTAGCCGATCTACATTATCGACACTTTTTGTGTTTTCTTTTGTCGCCGCTTTCACAGTTGGTTCTTCGTCATCCTCTAGGATATCTATCCGTCGGGGTTCGGAAGGGGATGCTTTTTCAGGCGTTTGTCCAGATGTTGGTTGCTGTTGAGCCTGCTTCATCATATCTTCGACAAAGCGGCGAGCTTCCTCTGTGTTCATCTCGCCTTTGGCTACCATTTCATCTGCTAATTTTTGGACTTGCGATCGCAGTTCGGCTAATTTCCCCCCAGCTTTTTCACCAGCGTAAGAGGCCAAGCCTACACCAAGATAAAAAGCTTTTTGTACAATATCTCCAAAACCAGGCATTGCTGCTGAAAGCTCCTACAAATAAGGCGACCCGGAGACTACGCCTACCTCAAGCATCCCGTATTGCTGCTACCTTCCGGTCCTGACAAGATTTGGGCGTTGAAATCGCATAGATCCAGGTCTTCCATTACTATAACACTAAATTTTAAAATTTGTGTATTATTCCACAACAATTTGCCATTCAAATAGTTCGTAGCTGACACAATCGTTTTGTACCAAGGGATCAGCCAATACTATTGCCTGTGCTTCATCCATTGATGCCGCCTCAAATAACATCATTCCACCACCCTTGCACGCCCAATAACCGGTTTTAGCTTTATGTCCTTTAGCAATCAACTCTTGCACATAAGCTCTGTGACCGGGTACATATTGGTCAAAGATGGGTTTCTCAACCTTACCAGATTCAATTTTAACAAACCAAGGCATACGCAAATGGATTCTAGATTTTTAATCTCTTGTTTTCTAGCTTAATCCTATCATTTTCTGTATAATTACTGAGATAGTGATTATTTTCAGGCAATTTACCATGAAACTGGGCATAACAAGGTTTTTTCAGGCTTGCAACCCTTCTAAGACGCTAGTAATAGGGAAAGCTGAAGATAGACAATATTATATTGATTTTTCTCAAGTTCGTGGTGCAAAAGTTATTGATCAATTAAGACGGGCGATCGCTAGAATATCACCTGAAGATCCGACCTGTCAATTATTTACAGGACATATTGGTTGCGGTAAATCTACAGAATTACTGAGATTAAAAGCAGAATTAGAACAGGAGGATTTTCATGTAGTCTATTTTGAGTCTAGCCAAAGTTTAGACATGGCAGATGTTGATATTACAGATATTTTATTAGCTATAGCTGGAGAAGTCAGCAAAAGTTTAGCAGCAGTTAAAATTAATGTTAAACCTGGATATTTTAAAAATTTGTTTAAAGAAGTATCTGACCTTTTCACAACTCCCATTGATATAGATTTAGAAGCCGAATTATCTTTAGGCATTGCTAAAATTACCGCGAAAACCAGAGAGAATGATAAAAGTCGTAGTCAAGTAAAACAATGTTTAGAACCACGGACTAATGGAATTTTAGACTCTATTAATCAAGACATCATTCAAACTGCCCAAGAAAAACTCAAACAGCAAGGTAAAAAAGGTTTAGTAATTATTGTTGATGGATTAGATAAAATAGATAATACTCTCAAACCAAATAATCAATTTCAACCAGAATATCTTTTTGCTGAACGTGGTGATAAATTAAAGGGTTTAAAATGTCATGTTGTTTATACAATTCCTTTAGTATTAGTCTATTCTAATGCTTTAGCTAGATTGAGAGATCGTTTTAATGCCAGTCCCAAAGTTTTACCAATGGTAGCAGCAAAACAAAGAGATGAATCTGATTTTACTTTAGGAATTAAACTTTTACAAAAAATGATCATGGTGAGGGCTTTTCCTTATTCTCAGATCAATTGGGATGACTGGGAAGATAACCAGGATTTAATTACCCAAGTTTTTGATAGTGTGGATACTTTAGAAAGACTATGTAAAGTTAGTGGCGGTCATTTACGCAGTTTGTTATCTTTATTATATACTTGTTTGCAAAATGATGATCTACCAATTACTAGTGACTGCTTAGAAACAGTGATTAGAAAAGAGTGTAATATCTTATCTCTGGGGATTGATAATGATGAATGGCAATTATTAAAGGATGTGTCACAAACTAAAAGCATTGCAGGTCATGAAGAATATAATATATTAATTCGTGATTTGTTTGTTTTTGAATATATAGAAAATGATGTATCTTGGTTTGACATTAATCCAATTTTACAAGAATCACCAAAATTTAAGTCATGAATAATCAACAGCAACCAGACAATTTAGATTTAGAAAACGAGGGTAATTCCAGAAAATTAATCAGAGTAATTACCCTCTCTCATGGCGCATTTTCGCTGATTTTATTACGTTGTAATTACACCTTTTTTCAAGAACAAATATTTAGTAAATTACAGGAGGTAGAAACAGTAAAAAAAATTCACCTGTTACCAAATATCAAAACCATATATACCAATATAGCTGATCAGTTGACATATCAATTAGATTATGAACCACCATCAGCATTAATGGTCTTTGGTTTAGAATCAGTGCAAAATATTGATGCAGTGTTAACTGCAACTAACCAAGCGCGGGAAGAGTTTAGAAATAACTTTAATTTCCCTGTATTTTTCTGGGTAAATGATGCCGTTTTGAAGAAAATAATTAGATTAGCGCCAGATTTTAAAAATTGGGCAACTACTATTGAATTTAAACCTCCTAGTCATCAATTAATTGATTTTATTCAACAAGAAACAGATAAAATATTTGCAGGTGATATAACCAATATACTCTTTTCTCATCTTTGTCAGGAATTAGCAATTGCAAAACAAGATTTAGAACAACAGGGAGAATTATTAAACCCCTCTATTAATGCTAGTTTAGAATATGTTTTTGGTTATGGTGATTATTTAGATGATAAATTAGATTTAGCTTTAGAACATTATCAACAGAGTTTGATTTTTTGGCAAGAAAGTAACAATTTAGATAGACAAGGTACACTGTTAGTTAATCTTGGTTTAATCTACTACCGTAAAGCCTCAATAAATCAGGTAGATAATCAAAATTTATGGAAACAAGCAAGGAATTATTTTCAGCAAAGTTTAGAGATTTTTAAACAAACAAAAAACCAAGATTCATTATTTCAATACATTACTTCGTTATGTGAAGTATATCTTAAATTGCAAGCATGGGATGATTTAGAACAATTAGTTAATGAATCTTTGATAATACATCAACAACAAAATAATTATCTGGCTAAAGATTATGGTTTTTTAGCAGAACTGGCTTTATATAAAGATAATTTCATGGAAGCTAAAAACCATGCAGAAACAGCATTACAAATATTACATGATATTCAATCACCTCTCCCTAACCCTCTCCTAAGAGGAGAGGGAACAGGAAATAATGATCATAAAGCCTCTTTCCTTGTAGGAGAGGGAACAGGAGATAATGATCATAAAGCCTCTCTCCTTGTAGGAGAGAGGTTTGGAGAGAGGTTTTTACATATTCCCAAAAATGAACAAGTATATTATCAATTTCTCTTGGCTAAATCCTATCATGGCTTGGGTGAAATATCAACCAGTATCAAAATATTAGAAACCGCAAAAACCAACACCCAAATAGAATATAATCCCCAGTTATATATTGATATCTTAAATCAATTAAATTTACTCTACTTTCAACAAGAGGAATATTTAACAGCTTTCTATACCAAACAAGAAAGATTACAAATAGAACAACAATATAGTTTTCGGGCGTTTGTTGGTGCATCTTATTTAAACCCCCAACGGAAAATTATTCAATCTGTAAATTCTGATAAAGAAAATACTGGTGAAATAGCCCAGGAAATAGTTGCTTCTGGTAGAGAAGAAGATGTAAAACGGTTAAGAAGTAAAATTGCTGAAGATAGATATAGATTAATTGTTATTCATGGCCAGTCTGGAGTGGGTAAAAGTTCAATTTTACAAGCTGGTTTAATTCCCGCACTGGAACAAGAAACAATTAAAGCTAAACAAGTTTTACCCATATTGTTACGGTCTTATAATAATTGGTTGGGAGAATTAGCAAAGGCTTTAAATGTAGGGACAATTCATGAATTGTCCCTACGTTCTACAGATGCAATTATTAAAAAATTGGTAGAAAATAGCACCAATAATTTATTAACGGTTTTAATATTTGACCAATTTGAAGAATTTTTCTTTGTAAATCAAGAACAAACCGAGAGACAAGCATTTTATGATTTTCTTAGAAGGTGTTTAATAACCAATGATGTTAAAATTGTACTATCTTTGCGAGAAGATTATTTACATTATTTATTAGAATTAGAACGGAAATTTGCGAATGAAAAAAATACAGATATTGTCAATAATACAGATATCTTGAGTAAAGATATTCGTTATTATTTGGGTAACTTTTCCCCCACAGATGCGACAACAGTATTTACCAGTTTAACCAAAAGAAGCAAATACAGCTTACAAAAAGATTTAATAGATAAATTAGTAGCAGAACTAGCGGGAAATATCGGCGAAATTAGACCCATAGAATTACAAATTGTGGGAACGCAATTAGAAAACCAAAGAATTACAACTTTAGAAAAATATCAAGAAAAAATTCATAACAAAGAAAAATTAGTTGAAGGTTTTTTACAAGATGTTATTCAAGAATGTGGACAAAAAAATCAAAAATTAGCAGAATTGGTTTTATATCTCTTAACCAATGAAAATAACACTCGTCCTTTAAAAACTTCGGCTGAATTAGCTGAAGAGTTAAGTTTAACAGGATTTATGCAAAATGCTGTAGGGGTAATTCATGAATTACCCCTACCCAAAAATCCTACATATACCAATGAAGATTTAGATTTGGTTTTAAAAATATTGGTAGTATCTGGGTTAGTATTATTAATTCAGGAATCTCCAGAAAATAGATATCAATTAGTCCATGATTATTTGGTGGAGTTTATTCGTCAAAAGGATAATGAGTTATTACAAAAATTAGTAGAAACTCAAAAGCAGTTACAGGAAGCAGAAGCAGCAAAACAAATATTAGCAGATGCTAAAATTCAAGCTGATAAAAAAATTCATGAAGGACAAAAAAGATTAAAATTAAGTTCTGGTTTAGCTATGAGTTTCGTAGTAATTGCAGCTATGGCTTCTGTTTATGGTATGAACCAACTTAGAGAAACTAAAGTTGCTCAACGAAAACAAACTGAATTACGAGCACAAACGCAAAAATTAGCAAGTCAAACTCAAGATTCAGAAAAAAAGTCTCAAGCAGCAGAGAAAAATAAACAAACAGCAGAAAAAAACTTTAAGTTAGCAGAACAGAATACTAAAAAAGCGCGAGAAAATCTATTAGCAGCTAAAACCAAATTAGAAGCAGTAAATAAACAAGCTGAAACACTAAAACAAAAAAATACAGAAGCCGAATTAAAAGTTAAAACAGCTAATGATAATATAAAAACTGCGGAAACAAAATCACAACAAGCAAAGATACAACAACAACAAGCAGAAAATAAAGCTAAGGAAGCGCGAGAAACCTTTAAAACAGCAAATGCCGCATTAAAAAAAGCAGAGACAGCTAAACAAGCAGCACTCAAAGCCCAACAAGAAGCATTAATAGTTACCAAATTAGAACAAGGTGGAGTGAATGTTTTAAGACAATTCCAATTTGAAGAATTACCATCTTTAGTGTCTGCTGTACGGAATGGCAAGACATTAAAAACTATAGTTAAAAATAAAGCTTTGGATAAATATCCCACCATTAGCCCTATTTATGCCTTAAATAATATCCTCGACAACATAAAAGAACGTATCCAATTTAAAGGGCATCAGGGTGATGTCATAAGTGTGAGTTTCAGCCCCGACGGTAAAACCATTGCTACGGCATCCTCAGACAAAACAGCGCGGTTGTGGAACTTGCAGGGGCAATTGATTCAGGAATTTAAAGGGCATCAGGGTGATGTCATAAGTGTGAGTTTCAGCCCCGACGGTAAAACCATTGCTACGGCATCCTCAGACAAAACAGCGCGGTTGTGGAACTTGCAGGGGCAATTGATTCAGGAATTTAAAGGGCATCAGGATCGGGTCATAAGTGTGAGTTTCAGCCCCGACGGTAAAACCATTGCTACGGCATCCTGGGACAATACAGCGCGGTTGTGGAACTTGCAGGGGCAATTGATTCAGGAATTTAAAGGGCATCAGGGTTATGTCATAAGTGTGAGTTTCAGCCCCGACGGTAAAACCATTGCTACGGCATCCGATGACAATACAGCGCGGTTGTGGAACTTGCAGGGGCAATTGATTCAGGAATTTAAAGGGCATCAGGGTACAGTCAATAGTGTGAGTTTCAGCCCCGACGGTAAAACCATTGCTACGGCATCCGATGACAAAACAGCGCGGTTGTGGAACTTGCAGGGGCAAATGATTCAGGAATTTAAAGGGCATCAGGGTACAGTCAATAGTGTGAGTTTCAGCCCCGACGGTAAAACCATTGCTACGGCATCCGATGACAAAACAGCGCGGTTGTGGAACTTGCAGGGGCAATTGATTCAGGAATTTAAAGGGCATCAGGGTGATGTCAATAGTGTGAGTTTCAGCCCCGACGGTAAAACCATTGCTACGGCATCCGATGACAAAACAGCGCGGTTGTGGAACTTGCAGGGGCAATTGATTCAGGAATTTAAAGGGCATCAGGGTGATGTCAATAGTGTGAGTTTCAGCCCCGACGGTAAAACCATTGCTACGGCATCCTGGGACAATACAGCGCGGTTGTGGAACTTGCAGGGGCAATTGATTCAGGAATTTAAAGGGCATCAGGGTGATGTCAATAGTGTGAGTTTCAGCCCCGACGGTAAAACCATTGCTACGGCATCCGATGACAAAACAGCGCGGTTGTGGAACTTGCAGGGGCAAATGATTCAGGAATTTAAAGGGCATCAGGATACAGTCATAAGTGTGAGTTTCAGCCCCGACGGTAAAACCATTGCTACGGCATCCGATGACAAAACAGCGCGGTTGTGGAACTTGCAGGGGCAATTGATTCAGGAATTTAAAGGGCATCAGGGTACAGTCAATAGTGTGAGTTTCAGCCCCGACGGTAAAACCATTGCTACGGCATCCGATGACAAAACAGCGCGGTTGTGGAACTTGCAGGGGCAATTGATTCAGGAATTTAAAGGGCATCAGGATCGGGTCATAAGTGTGAGTTTCAGCCCCGACGGTAAAACCATTGCTACGGCATCCTGGGACAATACAGCGCGGTTGTGGAACTTGCAGGGGCAATTGATTCAGGAATTTAAAGGGCATCAGGGTACAGTCAGGAGTGTGAGTTTCAGCCCCGACGGTAAAACCATTGCTACGGCATCCTGGGACAATACAGCGCGGTTGTGGCCTGTGCGGGATTTAGATAGGGCAATTAAGGATGGTTGTGCTTGGTTGAAGGATTATTTACACAATCCGAATGTGGATTTGAGTGAGGAGGATAAGCGGTTGTGTGATGGTGTGTGAAATTGTCTGAATCAGGATTTTCAGGATTAAAGGATTAACAGGATTTGATTTTTGATGGGATGTGGGATTTTTTCTATGATGGGAAATTGTCTGAATCAGGATTTCCAGGATTAAAGGATTAACAGGATATAATTGTTGATGGGTAGTGAATATTTTTCAATGGTCTGAAAATTAATCTAAACATTCACATAAAAAATAATAAACTACCATCCTGTACATCCTCAAATCCTGGACATCCTGATTCAGACAAGAAGTAGAAAAGCTAATCTAAACATTCACATAAAAAATGATAAACTACCATCCTGTACATCCTCAAATCCTGGACATCCTGATTCAGATAACAAGAATTTTCAATGATAAGAAAACTAATCTAAACATTCACATAAAAAATGATAAATTACCATCCTGTAAATCCTCAAATCCTGGACATCCTGATTCAGACAATGAAAGGTTTAAAATTAAATGAGTCGCTTTTTTATTGCTCTATTACCACCACAGGATATTCAAGAATATGCAAACGACATTAAACAGTATTTTGCAGATAAATATGCCAGTGACAGCGCCCAAAAATCACCGCCCCATATTACCTTGCAACCACCTTTTGAATGGGCAGATACTTCTATATCAAGTTTAGAAACATCCCTACAAGCATTCGCTATTCAACAGCAGTCAGTTTCAATTACATTTAACGGGTTTGCTGCCTTTCCGCCCCGTGTTATATACATTAATGTAGTTAAAAATCAAGCACTTTTAAGTTTGCAAACTAATTTAATCACATATCTAGAAACCAACTTGGGAATTATTGATCAAGTTGAGAAAACTCGTCCCTTTGTCCCTCATCTCACAGTAGCATTTCGGGATTTAACAAAGCAGAATTTTCGCATTGCTTGGCCAGAATTTGTAAATCGTCAGTTTGATTGTGAATACACAGCAACTCATTTAACTCTACTTATTCATGATGGTAACTGCTGGAAGATCAAATCAGAATTTGCTTTTTCATAACGACAACTTTTAATACTAACTTACTTAATTGTTATGGTATATTATTAAATAATAATCAGTTTATATCCACTTATCAGAGTATTTTATGGTCAGTAAATTAATTCTCAATAGTAATGAAAGTCTCAAAAAGGGTTCTGAAGGTGCAAAAGTTGAGCAGTTGCAACGAATCTTAACAGAACTTAAATTGAATCCTGGTGCAATAGATGGTGATTTTGGAAATAAAACTGTCGTAGCAGTCCAACAATTTCAACAACAACAGGGTTTAACCTCAGATGGAATAGTAGGACAAAAAACTCAGAATGCTTTAAATAAATCTCTTGAGAACCTAATAGCAACACCAAACAAAACCCCAGAACTAGACATGGTTCCAGAAAAAAGTTTGAATACGGATCAAAAAGGTCTTTATGGTGGTTCATCTGGAAAAGTACCTCTTCCTGGAGTTGCTCTAATTAAAGAATTTGAAGGGTTATTTCTCAAGGCTTATCCTGATCCTCTTTCTGGAGGTAAACCTATCACTATTGGTTGGGGAACTACTCGCAAAAAAGATGGTAGTGAATGGAGATTGGGTGAAACAATTACTAAAGCACAAGCAGAGGAACTGTTGATTTCTCAGCTAGAGAATAGCTATCTACCACCTATGCAAAAATTCCTGTTTGGAATGAATTAAATGCAAATCAACAGGGAGCTTTATTAAGCTTTGGTTATAACTTAGGTGCTAACTTTTATGGTAGTGACAACTTCAAAAGTATGACTAGAGTTTTGAGAGATAAGCAGTGGGATGAGATTGAAGAAACTTTTCTAAAATATAGAAATCCTGGTAGCAATGTGGAAGTAGGGTTAAAACGGAGAAGACAAGCAGAAGCTAAACTATTTTTAACTCCAGTTTAGTTAATATAAACTTCCATGTAGAGACGTTCAATGGAACGTCTCTAGATTAATTCAAAAAATACTGATTACTTGCCATTGGGACGCTGAATAATTGTTTCTACTACCCGTCTTTTTGCTTGTGGGTCAATTCCTACTAAACGCACATATTCACCGCTATATTCAGATAAACAAGATTCTAAAGTAGAAATAGCATCGGAATGGGCATCAATATTAAAAGCACTACAACTTTGCCAAGAACCTGTCCGAAAACGGCGTTCATCAACGTGTTCAAGTCCAATTGTGTGACCTTGAGCTAAAATTTGTCTAACTTGTGCTTGAGTTTCTAAACTTAAATGAGTAGGTTGATTAATCACAGGTTTATTAACTGGAACTTCCGCAACAGGAGCGGTTTCTTGATAACCCTTACCACGATTCAAGCGATTATATTCATCAACTAAATGAGAAGTTTCTACCCGTTTTTGTTCACCCACCATAAATTTACCCGACTCAATTAAATGAGATAAGGTGAAATCTGGCTTTTTAAATGCTGGGGGTCCCTCTAAACTATTGACAACCCGCAAAGAAACATTTTCAAAACCAACTTGATGGATAAAACTCCGAATTTGTTCATCATAAATCCGGGAACGCAAAGCACTAAAAAAGTCAATTGATTGATGAGGAAAAGTATCAACTAATTGTTCAATTCCCCGTTGTGAAAGTCCATCTTCTGCAAAAATTCCCCCCACAATTCCCACTTTATCATCGCGGTTAGGTTCCCAGTAAAATTTGTCCATTCTCCCATCACGAATTAATGGTGCATAGAGAGTAGAAAAATCATTACCGGTGACAATAATCGGCACACGACATAAAGGATTAGAATCATAACTTCCTGGCAACTGCACATCTGTGGGATTATCAGCAATATTCATCAGTGTGGCATTTACCAACTGGGTATTTACTGTATATTGAGTTCCTTCGTCAAAACGTCCCGCACCTGCATCTAAATCATTAATCATTAATACGCACATTTTACCGCGCACTTTGATTAATTCTGCTGTTTCCCGATAACGCAACCGAATCAACCGCGCAGGATCTCCCGCGTCTGGACTTTCTAGTTCTCCTCCAGATATCAAAGTTACTTCAATACCCATTTTCTCAAAAACTAACTCGCATTGAAAGGTTTTTCCTTCTCCTTTGCGGCCATGAATTCCTAAAATCAGGGGAACTCGAATCCCAGGAATGTTTAAGAAGTTTTTGGTAATATGAACTGCAAGTTTATCAAGAAAACTAGGAGCAATATAGTAACTCATAGAATAATCCCTGGTTATGATTTATTTAGATTATCATAAGTTTTTTTGGTGACGATAAGTAGATAGGCTGAAATAATATCAAAATAATATTGTTAATATAAGCGGGCAAGATGCCCACCCCACAATAAGTATAATATTCTTGTGGGGTGGGCTTCTAGCCTGCCCATATTATATTTAATTATACCTACTTAGTCAATTAATCTTTTATTTGTCAATTATCTAAATCACTTTCGAGAATAGAGGCTAAAACTTGTTTGGTATTAGTTTTAAATTCTGTGACATTGACACGATTCAAAAACCAAATTGATACTAACATTCCCATCGCTTCTAATCCAAATACTAACCCATAAGCTAATACTAAATTATCGGGTAATAACTTGCGTCCCAAATCTAAAACACTACCACCAATTACAGTTGCAAAGCCTCTAGAGAGAGACTGAGCAAGTCCCCAAGCCCCAATAAATGTTCCTGCGGCTTCAGCAATTGTTAAGTCTAACATTAAAGTAACTGCTGCGGTGGTAACAAAACCAGTCGCTAAACCAAATAAAACTAAAGTTAATTTCAGTACAGATGGATTAGCAGAAAATCCGGAAAACCCGATTAATAAAGCAGCAAATGCGACTAAAATACAACCTAATTTTATAGTTCGCGCTTTACCTAAACGGGGGACAATGAAAAAACCTGTAATCCCATAGGAAATTAATATCCCTGTTCCGTAAAAAACGTTGAGTTTGGTACTTTCTGCTAAGGGCATTTTAAATACTTCCCCTGCATAAGGTTCTAAAATGGGATCTTGCATAAACAAGCTAATAGTCATCACTAATAAAAATGTGAAAAACAATCCTGTTTGCGGACTAGCTGTTAAGATTTTCCAAGCACCTTGTAGGGTAATACTGTCTTCTCTGTTGCTTTTATTAGAACGGTTGAAGAAACGGGAATATTTTTTTTCTACACCCACAGTTGCGACAATTGCTAAACAAAAAACTATGCCGGGAACAATCACAAATAAACGATTAATTGCCGATTGTAAAGTTTCTATGGGGGCGGTTGTGGTTAATTGTTTTAATAAGCTAGAACTGATAATTGCTCCAACTATAATTCCTACCATTAACATTGACCAAACAATGCCAACAACTTGGGAACGGTTGTCTTCTTCAGAGATATCCACTAATAAAGCGGCAAAATTTGTACCACTAGCACAAATGGCCAGTCCATAAACTGCGAAAACTAAACTGAGAACTGCTGTCCAACCGATTGTTTGGGTAGTCCATACCCACGTATCACCAATATTAGCGGCATTTAACTGCCATATTACTTGTACCGCTAAAAATGCTGCGATCGCAAATATTCCTGCTCCTATCCAAACGTAAGCGGTGCGATGATAACCTAATAATGGTTTAGCATCGGACATTTGCCCAAATAAAATTCTTGTTGGTGCGATAAAATAAGGGATTGCCAATACTAAGCTGCCGATAGTTGCCGGAATTGCAATTTCCTGAATCATGACTCGGTTAAGTACCCCCAGAGTCAAGATAGCCATCATACTTAACCCCATTTGAAACAATCCCAGCCGAAACATGGTCAAAATATTGACCTTGGGGATAGATAAGGATTGATTTGGGGTGTCAAATATATCATTCATTGTCATAGCTGCTTTTTTGTATTGTTTACCAGATACAGAAATCAAATATGAGTCCTATGTTATCTCAATTAAATGGTAAATTAATTTTGGCAATCCTGACATTTAATTTTAAGTAGAATACAATTCTCACCATGAATGATTCATCAATTACCATTACTAAGTTATTAGATTCTGATTTGGAAGAACTGAGAAAAATCAGTCAAGAAATTTGGTATAACCACTATTCTTCAATTCTCAGCACTAAACAAATTGAGTATATGCTAACTAAAATGTATGGGACAGGGGTAATTGAAGATGAAATTTATAGTAAAGGGATATTTTATGATCAAGTTTTGCATAATTCTAAATTAGTTGGTTATTTATCTTACAGTTCAGAAACAATGGATAATATCAGTTATTTAAAATTTCATAAATGTTATTTGTTGCCGTCATTACATGGTTTTGGCTATGGTCAAAAGATGTTATTTCATGTATACCAAAAAGCGCAAGCAATGAATTTGAAACAAATAATTCTCAATGTCAATAAAAGGAATGAAAAAGGGATTAAAGCTTATGCTCGATTTGGTTTTAGAATTATTGATAATCAGGTAATAGATTTTGGTAGTGGCTTTGTTTTGGATGATTATATAATGGGTTATGAGCTTTAACAGAGAGGAAACCAATTCTTGTTACTTTTACAACTATTAAACGCACTGTCTATCCTCATGCACTAAATCATCAACTAGCCTTAGTAGATAATAAACCTATTAAACTCCAAAGACGCGGGTTTACTCTTGCTCCTCAAGGCGGAGTCAAAATGATGATGACTGGAAAAAGATAAAATCCTGATTCTGACAAATATTAAATCCCTAACTTCTTAAAGAAGTCGGGTATCTTGTCTTGATACTCACTATATTTCTACATATTGCCAGTGTTTGGTTTCTCCTGTTTCTCTACAGATTAAAATCCCAAACCATTCTAATCGTTCTAAGTTGTCTGCAATGGCATTTTTGTATCTACCACCATTTTTAAATTGAGCAGCAATTTGTTCAACTGTCCACTCATTGTTATTTGTGCGGAGTAAGTCGCGGATAGTTGCAAGTTGGTCTTTTGGTTCTTTGGGAAAGGTTTTTTGTTCGCTGGGAATAATCACGGTTGCTTCTGTTTCCATTACTTCTGTTAGCACTTGTTGGGTAGTTTCATTTGGTGCTTGATATTCGGGACGCAACCAGCGAATTATCCCGTTACGTTCTTCTTCGGCTCGTTCAGCGTTGAGGTTAACTAATCGTTCTAAAATTATTTCTTCTATTTCTGCTTTTGTTTTTTGATTATCTTTTAAATCTTGCCATTGGTAAGCATCAAAAACGGCGTTATCTAATTCATCATGAATTTGTTTGAGGGTGGAAACTAAGGCTTTATTGTTATATGCTTTATCTGCTTCGGTAAATGTTTCACCTTTGCGGAGTTTTTCTAGCAGGTTATACATTCCGGTAATTGTGATTTCGGGATATTGTGTTTGCACTCGTTTACGGTGGGAATCTAATCTTTCTCCTAATTCTCGGATTTTCTGTTTTTGTTCTGGGGTGGGATTTGGGAAAGGAAAAGGATCAAAACAAACAGAGTTATTATAGCGAGGTGTATTTCCTCCTAAGTCTCCACCTGCTGCTAATGACCAAACAATATGAATATAACTAGACAAAACACCGAGAAAGTAAGAATCGTCAATTGCGATCATAATCACTTCACTTTCAGTTATGAAATCTGCTGGAAGAAAAATGAAAAATCTATGCTTTGCTGTTCTTGGAGTTGCAATATATTTATTTAGATTATTAAGTGCTGGTCTAAAAGTAGCTCTAGCTTCCCCATAAATCCACCAGCTATCACGAGATGATTTTCGTCTATTTACATCTCTTTCTGGTTTAACTCTTTCATAAATCCATTGATAAATAACTGGATAAATATCTTGAACTTGCTTAATAGAAAGTCCCCAAAGATCAATTGTAAATAAACCTCTATTCTTATCAGTAATATCTTTGCCACTGATAAATCTTTTAATTACTGGTAACTGATTATCATTGTCTTTGGTGTATCCTAAAAATTGGGCTTGTTCTTGTGTGAGAAGAAAACCTGCTCCTCTCATTTCCATTCCTCTACAAGCAAGTTTTGAATTTGCTTTTAGCTTGTTAGTACCTGCGACATCTGCTCCAGATTGGAGATTACTGAAAATTTTCTCTACATTTTTCCACTGAATATTAATTTTATCTGCCGAATGTTCCGGGGTTATTCCTTCTTCATGTGAGACTAAAGTACCAATTTTAGGAATATTTAAAAGTCTTTTAGAATTAATTGATTCAGCACCAGTCATAGCAGCAGTAACTCCTGCATCTCCATCAGTCCAAGGATGATCAGGAATTGCTAAAATTAACCGAATAGGATTTTTGTGATTTAGATAAAAATCAATTATCTTTCTTTGTCGAACTTGTTGAATTGTATTAGTTGAGATAAAAGCAAACTTATCAACTTTATCATCTTGCGCTAACTGTGCTGCTTTATGCCACCAATACATGACAAAATCTACAGTATCAGGTACATCTAGATAAGCTTCACGTAAGGTTTCTGTATAGCCATCTCCTAATCTATCTCTCATTCGTGCATTACCAATAAATGGCGGATTAGAAACAATATAATCTGCATCTGGCCATTTAGCAGGACGAGGATTAATGTAACGAAAAATAGGAATTTGATCACTCGAATCTGGAACATCTTCACCCGTCACAGGATGCTTGATCATTTTTCCACCCCAACGAGTTCTTACCTTACCAGTTTTGGGATCAATATCTAACTCCTTGCCATCATAATCTAACACCGCATCACGAAATTCAATATTATGAAAATCCTGTAAAATCGGTTCTGGTGGTGGTGTACTTCCATAGCGTTTAAAATGCCATTGCAAATAACCAATCCAAATTACTAATTCTGCAATAGCAGCCGCTCTAGGATTAATTTCAATTCCTAAAAATTGCGCTGGATTGATTTGTTTTCTCCCAGCCAAACGCGGATCAAATTCCTCTAATAAATTCGTTGTTACCTTACCTAAAACATCCAGCAAGCGCATTTGTACTTCCTGTTCCAATGTTTTCATCAAATCTAAGGTCACATACAAAAAGTTTCCCGAACCACAAGCCGGATCAAGAATGCGAATTTGTTGTAATTTGACTAAAAATTCCCTAATCTCATTTTCAGCTTTTTCTGTTTGTGCTTTTGTGGGTTTTTGCTGTTTTTCCTTGAGAGTTAAAAACCGATCAACTTCCGATTCAACTAATAACCATTCTTCTCGCAAAGGTTCTATAACAACAGGCCGCACCAAACGCTCTACATAGGATCTGGGTGTGTAATGCGCTCCTAAACTTTTGCGTTCCTTTTTATCTAAAGCCCGTTCTAATAATGTTCCAAAAATTGCCGGTTCTACTTCAGTCCAATCTTTATTTGCGGCTTCATACAAGATTTCTAACTGTGCTTTCGGTAAATCAAAAGCTGTCGCATTGGCAAAAAAGCTGCCATTAAATTGGGGAATTTCATCAAAGTTAAATTCTCCGCCAATATTCATCACCTTCCAAAGTTTTTCAATCTGGGGTTTAAATGTCTTCGGTTCAACAAGCCAACGCTCTTTTAAGGCTTTAGTAAAAACATTTTCTTTCAATAATTTTACATCTTCCGCAAACATTGTAAAAATACAGCGCATGAGGAAATTGGCGACTTCTTGGGGTTCGTGTCCTTGTTCTTCCAACCACCGCGCTAACTTAGCTAAAGTATCAGCAACTTCTCTTGTTACCCGCGCTCGATATTTTTCTGGGTTGAGACTTTGAGGATCATTAAATATAGCAACGAAACGATTAAATACTTTTTCATCTAAAAGCCGTTCTAAATCAATTTTTTCCCGCGCTCCATAACCGCCATAATTACCACTAAAACTTACCCAGATTTCAAAATGCGAACCAATATCACAAGTAATCAAAAAAGGCGGTTTACTTGGTACAAAAGGCGTATAGCTTTGAGCTTGATAAAAAGCCTTTTCCATGGCGATATCATAGGTTTTTGTTCCCCGTTTGGCTGTACCGCGTTTAGCTGCATTTCCCCCTTGTTTGGCTTCAATTAAAAAATGTCCTTCTTTGTAGAAGTCTGCAAAGTTTGTGGTGACACCATCTTTGTTAAATATTTTGATGTCTTTATCAAAACAATAGCGATCGCCTGTTATACTTCCTTTAGGTGCTGGACGATCTACAGCCAACGCATCACAAAGTTCTAAGAAGAAACCCTGATAATTTGCTCTTTCATTTCCCTGAGAACCTTTCCACTTGTCTAGGAATATTTGTACTCGTTGACTATCTTCACTTTTCATGGTAACGTGGCAATTATAAATTTCAAGATGGTTTCTGTGGACTGAGTTTAATTATCGTCTGAATCAGGATTTACACCGATTAAAGGATTTGCCGGATTTATTAGAAAACTAGATTCAGTTCTCTAATTAATAAGTTTTAATTATCTATTAGACTATTTTAAATAAGTTTTTTTGAAGAAAAATTTTTATTTTCAGGTTCAGACCGGGCTGGATGTGGTAATATAGTCGTATTAGTATAATTGGATGTAAACAAAATTATTATCTAGGCACACACTTCCATTATCAAGATATCACATTTGTCCAAAAAAGTCAATGAATTTTCACCTCGAAAAAAAATTTTCCTTTTTTTTTAAATTTTTAAATTTTTTTGAACGGCGTAACTCATTTCTATATAAATATACTCTACCATAGCGATCGCCTATTTATGACTTACTCTCAACAAAAATCTGTTAATCTAGCTGTGTCCAGAATTAGAAAGTAGTCAATGGAAATTAGCAATGTATTTAAAGCTGGTGGTGTGGTCATGTGGCCACTGCTATTTTTTTCCGTTGTGGGAATCGCTCTGATTATTGAACGGATTACCTTTTGGATAGGAATTAGTGGCCGTCAAAATCGCGTAGTCAAGCAGGTATTAAGTTTTTATCGTCAAGGTAATGTAGTCACGTCTTTGGACATACTACATAAAAATGCTGATTTACCAATAGCGCGAATTTTTTTAGCCGCCTTAGAATTAGAAGAAGCCAACCCAGAAGAATTCCGCTTGGCTTTAGAAAGTGAAGCACAGGCAGAAATCCCCTTATTAAAAAGATTTCAAAACATTTTTGATACAATTATCGGTTTAGCACCCTTGTTAGGACTGCTAGGTACAGTTTTAGGTTTAATTGGCTCATTTGCATCATTAAATATCGGTGATGTCGGTGGCACGAAAACCGCCGGTGTCACCGCTGGGATTAGTGAAGCCTTAGTATCCACCGCAGCAGGATTAATTGTAGCTATTATTACCCTATTTTTTGCTAATAGCTTTAGGGGAATGTATTTGCGACAAATTGCTTGGATTCAAGAATATGGTGGTCAGTTAGAATTACTTTATCGTCGTCAGTATGAAAGAGGAAATAGATCATAATGCGTCTACCAGATGAACCAGATGTACCAGCCCAGATTAATATTGTCCCCATGATTGATGTCATCTTTGCAATTTTGACATTTTTCATCATGTCTACCTTATTTTTACATCGTTCTGAAGGATTACCAGTTAATTTACCTAAAGCTGGGACAGCAAAAACTCAATCATCAGCCGCACCGATCACTGTCACTATAGACGCAGTAGGCAATCTAAGTTTAAACCGTCAGCCAGTAACACTAGATACTTTACCTATGTCAGTAAAGAAATTAATGGGGAAAAATACGGATGTGGTAGTGATTATGAATGCCGATAAAACCGTTACTCTTGATCAAGTAGTGGGAGTTATGGATCGGGTGCGTCAGGTAAAAGGAGCAAAATTAGCGATCGCTACTCAAACACCTTAACAAGTTAATTGTCGGTTATCAGGGTAGTCACTACTCAATCTAATCTTGGATTGATATTTACTAATTAGGGCTTATTGAAAGAAAGTAAAACTATTGATAGATAAAGGTTTACAAAAGAAGGGAACAGATAAGAAACACTCATTTGCACCAGTTTAGAGCTTCAGTTAAAAAAAAGATGTTTTTACAAGATGCGTAGCCCGAAAAAAACAGTGTCATTATTTCAATCTCATGTTTTTAAACATGAGTTTTTCCTGTTCCCTGTTCCCTGTTCCCCGTTCCCTTCTTTTGTAATTGTTTGAGATTTTGATATATTTCTGGCAAGCGGCGATAAATAGCCGCTACCTTAAGGTATAGTTTGTGGGGTATAGCTGGACTACCGGAGACAATCTCTCCAGGTGCGATGTCGCTGTGAACACCAGATTGAGCCGAAGCGATCGCCCCATCTCCGATTTTAACTTGATTGGCAATTCCCACTTGTCCCGCTAAAATTACCCGATTTCCTAATTTTACACCGCCAGCCATCCCTGCTTGACCTGCTATGGCGCAACCAGAACCAATTTGACTACCATGTCCTATCTGGACTAAATTATCAATTTTCGTATTTTTGCCAACTCTAGTTTCTCCCACAGCGGGACGGTCTATAGCTGTATTACAACCTACTTCCACCCCATCTTCTAAAACCGTGTAACCCGATTGTTCCATTTTCAACCAACCTGTGCGAGTTGGCACAAAGCCAAAGCCTTCTGCACCAATCACAGCCCCACTATGAATAACACAATCTGCACCGATTTGAGTCCGTTCGTGAATCGTACAGTTAGCGTGTAGGGTAGTGCGATCGCCTATTTTGGCGGCTGGATAAATGACGACATTGGGATGAATAACCGCATGATTGCCAATTTCCACATCTGGAGAAATTACAACATGAGCGCCAATATAGACATCATTACCGATGTTAGCGGTGGGGTGAATAACTGCGCTAGGGTGAATTTCGGGGCTAGGACGGTAGGGTTGATAAAAAAGACTTACCGCTTTTGCAAACAACAGTTTTGGTTCATTTGTTGTTAACCAAGCAATCCCCTTTTCTGTAGCTTGACTCTGTAACTTTTCATCTGGAGGTAAAATTACAGCGCTCGCACCCGTAGAATTTAGCAATACAGCAAATTTAGAACTTTCTATATAGCTGAGAGTTCCAGATGGTGCTTCGTCTATGGCTGCGACTCCGGTAATTTCTAAATCTTGGTCTGGTTTTAGGCTATTTTTAGTGACGGAATCACCAAGCAAGTGGAGGATTTTACTGAATTTCATAGTAATTTACTAAAAAAAGTTATATCTTTTTGTCTCCCGCAGAGGCGCGAAGGAAGAAAGAAATTAATTGTTTCCTATTTTTTCTATCATGGACTGACCTGCTAAATAGGCTGTTGTCCAAGCACTTTGGAAGTTAAAGCCACCGGTGACACCATCAATATCTAGTATTTCACCAGCAAAATGCAAGCCGGGGACTAATTTACTTTCCATTGTTTTAAAGTTAACTTCTTTGAGGTTGACACCACCGCAGGTGACAAATTCTTCTTTAAACGCACCTTTACCTGTAATTGCGTATTCTCCTTGAGAGATTTCTAGGACTAATTGATTTAAGGTTTTGTTAGTGATGGTTGCCCAACGGTCTTCTGTGGTAATGTTCGCACGGGTAATAATGTATTGCCACAGACGATGAGGTAAGTCTACACCACGATGTAAGGCGATCGCTTTTTGTCCCCATTCGGCTTTTACAGTTAAAAGCTTTTGTCTAATTTCCTCTTGTGATAAATCTGGCAACCAATTAATCAATAATTTGGATTGATAGCGGTTGTCATGGAGAATTCTTGCCCCCCAAGCCGAAAGTTTTAACACTGCTGGACCACTCACACCCCAATGGGTAATTAATAACGGTCCAGTTTGTTGTAATGGGGTCTTACCTGAATTTGATAACCGAAGATTTACGGAATTAACACTAATTCCTGCTAATTCCCGCAGTTGAGGGTCAGCAATATTAAAGGTAAACAAAGAAGGTACAGGTGGTTGGATGTCATGACCTAATTCTCTAGCGATCTTATAACCCGCTAAACTGCTACCTGTAGCTAAAAGTAGTCTATCACATTCTTTGGTTTCTCCCGATTTGAGGAGAATTTCAAAACCAGCATTTTTGTGGCTGACAGCAGTTACAGGTGTACCAATACGGACTTCTATTTTCCCAGCAAAAGCCGCCTTAATCAAACATTCTGCAATAGTTTCCGCCCGATCTGTAATGGGGAACATCCGGCCATCTGCTTCTGTTTTCACATTCACACCATGGGCTGCAAACCAGGCTATGGTGTCTAAAGGTTGAAAACGAGTAAATGCACCCAACAAGGCTTTACCACCTCTAGGGTAATTCTGGACTAAAGTTTTTGGTTCAAAACAAGCATGAGTAACGTTACAACGTCCCCCACCGGAAATCAGCACTTTCGCCAAAGGTTGACGACTAGCTTCGATTAAAGTAACTTTGGCTTGGGGATTAGCTTGAGCGCAAGCAATCGCGCCAAAAAATCCCGCTGCCCCACCACCGATAACTACAATTTGCAAGGGTAACAACTTCAAAAATTTTCGTAATATCCAATATCCAGATCCCCGACTTCTCAAAGAAGTCGGGGATCTATTTCCATATTACTCTTCATATAACTCAAAGTCTTCTTTGGCTACACCACAAACTGGACAAACCCAATCATCTGGAATATCTTCAAAGGCTGTTCCTGGTTCTATGCCACTATCAGAATCGCCTACTTCGGGGTCATATACATAGCCACATACCGTACATATATATTTTTTCATTTTTGTACATCTTAAGAGTTAATTCAAAAACGTTGTATTATTAGAGCTTTTTCTGATCTTGATTAAAACATGAAAACTTGTTGATTTCATAAAGAAGATTTTTTTTATTTATGGTATGGCAGTTGAGAGTGCAGAATGGAAATTATTAAAAAAAGTTAAGTTTATTGACTAATTTGGTTTTGAATGAATCAAATTCACCTGAATCTTCGTCCTCATCCTTATGTCCATAAAGTTGTGTAACAACAACTTTTGTTTGACTGTTTTGATCACAGATCTGAAAATATTCAAAACACATAAGTTATGAATCATCAAAATTTCCAGAATAAATCTATCAAGTTTGTACAAGCTTCTCTGGCTGCTGCTGCACTGATGATAGCTTCTGTGGGGCCTGCCTTTGCTGAGAGCAAAGTTAAAATCGTAGGTGCAGGATATGGTGGTAGTGGTTGCCCTGAAGGATCTGCTAGTGTAAACGTTAGTCCCGATGGTCAAGAGCTAAGTATTCTATTTGATAAATTTATCGCTCTGGGCAATAAATCATCAGAAGCACGCAAAAGCTGTAATTTGAGCATTCCTATTCAAGTACCCCAAGGGTTTCAAATTTCCCTCTACGATGCTGATTATCGGGGCTATGTTGCTCCCGGGACAACGGGGAAACTAAGAGCAGAATACTTTTTTGCTGGTCAGCGTGGCCCCGTCTTTTCTAGAACATTCAGAGGAGAAACTGACTACAACGTTCAAGATAAATTAATGACTATAGGTGATGTCTGGTCAGCCTGTGGTGATAGTGTAAATATGCGGGTGAATGCTGCAATGATCGCTAGTGGTCAAGGGATGGCGACTCTTGACTCTTTTGATCTGGCCCATCGTGGTTTAGTTTACCACGTGAAATATCGTCAGTGTCGGTAATTAATACTGACTCCTCGCTTAAAAAAGCAGGGAGTCACCTTGAAAGGGCTAGTCCTAGTTAAAAACGCCACCACTTTCGTTGTAAGTAACTGAAAATTGCCAAAGAAATCGCTCCCAAGAACAGTAACACAATTACTCCCCCAGGCAGGAAAGTAATAATACCCAACCCTCTTAGTATAAACAAGGATACACTCATACCCAAAAGAATGCCAAAACCCTGGATAAATTTGCCATTTAAAGAAGATTGACTCACTGTTTCTCCTGTTAACTCTAATTTACGCTGGATTTGACACTCTGCGGTCTAAAGACACGCAGATTCTTTAAGACCTGCTTAAAAAGAAAAAGGATAGTCAATTATCCTCCTAGACGCTCAAGGCAACTACCAGTACGACAGGTATTGCAATTGCGCTTACTTTTGATTTTTTTGCTGCTTTTGTGAGTCCATCAATTTTTAATGTTAAACGCTCCATGATTTACCATTGCTTGTTTACCCAGGCTACGGCTATGCCGAGACGAGATAAATCAGGGGTTTCTCCTTAATAAAACACTTATGAGCGTTGATGGTTATTCCTACTTGCTAATTAATTCTATCATGTCACGGCGAATAAATTCTAAGTTGGCACTTCCTCCACCCATCTATTGCCAAGTGGCTTCCGTGCCTTTCGTTCTATTTGGTGAAAATAATGATTCCATCATTGTTAAGATGAATTTGAGACTAATTATCTCCGAAAACTTGATAAATTGAACTGTAATTAAAATTAAGTGAGTTAAACTCAATTAATTGACCACAATTAATTAGTTAAAAAGTTACCAAAATCACTATATCTACATTATATTATGCCAAATTCAAATCTTAAAAATCCCGACTACCCCACGTTATTGCTATCAGATCCCTTTTGGAATCAAGATCAGCAAAGATTACTCATGCAGGGGGAAATATTACTAAAAACACGATCTCATACTAGCTGGGGTGGCGCTGTTACCGCTTGGATGTATGTTCCCCTGATCAGATCTCATGTCTGGCAACAAATTACAGATTACCCCCGCTGGGTACAATATTTTCCCGATATCACTAAAAGCGAAATCATCTCCAAAGGAGATGTTAAACGTCTGTATCAAGCCGCACAAAAAGCCTTTTTATTTTTCACAGCCCAAGTAGAAATTTATGTGCGTGTGGTGGAAGTCGTAGGTCAGCAGGTCCAGTTTCGCATGGAAAAAGGCTCATTTAACGATTTTCAGGCCAGTTTAGAACTCAAAGACATGGGTAATGGCACTTTATTAGCCTATACAGTCCAAGCAACCCCTAATATTCCCATTCCCTCAATTTTTATTGAACAAGCAATGAATTTGGAATTACCAGCAAATCTATGTAAAATGCGACAGGTGCTTTGTAATCATCAATAATAGCAATGTCACAGGCAACTACTATTTTAGATTTTTGGTTTGGTCATCTAAATGACCCAAATTATGGGAAAATTCAACCATTTTGGTTTGAAAAATCACCAGATTTCGATGCTAAAGTCCGCGACCTTTTTTTGGAAGATTACCAAAAAGCGGTAGCAGGATATTTACATGATTGGATGAACTCACCAGAAACCTGTTTAGCTTTAATTTTACTACTAGATCAATTTCCCCGCAATATGTTTCGTGATACTCCAGAAGCCTTTGCAACTGACTGGGAAGCACTGTCATTAGCCCAACACGCGACGAGTCAGGGTTATGACCGTAAACTATTGTCTGTGCAACGCTGGTTTATATATTTACCCTTTGAACATAGTGAAGACCCAGTTGATCAGCGCAATTGCATTAAGCTATTTCAACAACTTAGTCATGATCCCAATAGTGTAAGAGCGATTGAATCAGCTTTTCGACACAAAGAAATAATTTCCCGATTTGGTCGCTTTCCCCATCGTAACGCCATTTTAGGACGCATATCTACCCCAGAGGAAGAGGAATTTTTGGCAGGACCTAATTCTTCTTTTTAGTTATTAGTCATTAGTTATTAGTCATTAGTCATTAGTTATTAGTCATTAGTTATTAGTCATTAGTCATTAGTTATTAGTCATTAGTTATTAGTCATGGATAGGAATTTGACCAATGACCAATGACCAATGACCAATGACCAATGACCAATGACTAATGACCTAACCCATAAATACTTCTGCGGGTAAGCGATTAAAGGAAAGACGCTCATTTTGAATATCTACAAAAATGGTGTCACCATCGCTAAAATCACCGCGTAAAATGGCTTTGGCTATTTGGGTTTCTAATTCCCGCTGAATCGCTCTTTTTAATGGTCTTGCACCAAAAACGGGATCATACCCTACTTCTGCTAAAAAGTCAAGAGCAGAACTAGATAATTTCAAGGATATTTTTCTGTCGGTTAATCTTTGTTTTAACCTATCTACCTGTAACTGGACAATATGCCGCAATTCCGATTTTTGTAAACTGTGGAAAATAATCAATTCATCAAGACGGTTTAAGAACTCTGGACGGAAACTACTTCGCATCGCTTCCATGACTCGATTACGCATTTCATCGTAACGGTTATCATCTCCAGCTAGATCAAGGATGTATTGAGAACCGATATTACTGGTCATGATAATGATACTATTTTTAAAGTCTACCGTTCGACCTTGGGCATCTGTTACCCTGCCATCATCCAGAATTTGCAGGAAAATATTAAAAACGTCGGGGTGGGCTTTTTCGATTTCGTCGAATAAAATCACCGCATAGGGACGACGACGAATAGCTTCAGTGAGTTGTCCTCCTTCTTCATAGCCAATATATCCTGGAGGCGCACCGATTAAACGAGAAACGGCGTGCTTCTCCATGTATTCTGACATATCAATCCGCACCAGAGCTTCCTCTGTATCGAACATATAGGAGGCTAAGGCTTTCGCCAGTTCAGTTTTCCCCACACCTGTCGGACCAAGGAAGACAAAACTAGCTATGGGACGGTTAGGGTCAGAGAGTCCAGCCCGAGAACGCTGAATGGCATCAGCTACAGCGGTAACGGCTTCATGTTGACCGACAACCCGCTGATGTAATTCATCTTCTAAATGTAGAAGTTTTTCTTTTTCTGATTCCACTAATTTATTTAGGGGAATGCCTGTCCATTTAGAAATAATTTCCGCAATATCGGCTTCTGTAACTTCTTCTCTGAGTAAAGATTTTCCGGTTCCTTGGGTGTGGGAAAGTTCAGTTTCTACGGCTTGTAATTGGTTTTGTAAATCTGGTAATTTGCCATACTGTAATTCCGAAGCCTTCATGAGATCCTGGTTTCTCTCACTTCGGGCTTGTTGAATTTCTAAATTCACACGGTCAATTTCTTCTTTAATTGACTGAATTCTGGTGATAATACCTTTTTCAGATTGCCATTGTGTGCTGAGAGTTCTTTGTTCTTCTTTCAGGTCTGCGAGTTCTTTTTCTAATCTTTCTAACCGTTCACGGGAAGCAGGATCACTTTCTTTTTGTAAAGAGAGTTTTTCCATTTCCAATTGGAGAATTTTCCGATCAATTTCGTCTAGTTCTTCGGGTTTGGATGTAATCTCCATTTTCAGTCTAGCAGCGGCTTCATCAACTAAATCAATGGCTTTATCCGGAAGAAAGCGATCGCTAATATAACGATTAGATAACGTAGCCGCAGCAACTAAAGCACTATCAGAAATTCTCACCCCGTGATGAACTTCATAACGTTCTTTCAAACCGCGTAAGATCGAAATTGTATCAACAACATTGGGCTGATCTACATAAACTTGTTGAAAGCGTCTTTCTAAAGCGGCATCTTTTTCCAAATATTTGCGGTATTCGTCTAAAGTTGTCGCCCCAATACAGCGTAACTCACCTCGCGCTAACATCGGTTTTAATAAGTTTCCAGCATCCATAGATCCTTGGGTTGCACCTGCACCGACAACAGTATGAATTTCATCAATAAATAAAACAATATTTCCGTCTGATTCTGTGACTTCTTTTAATACGGCTTTGAGACGTTCTTCAAATTCACCTCGGAATTTTGCCCCCGCAATTAAAGCCCCCATATCTAAACTGATCAGTTTGCGGTCTTTGAGAGATTGGGGAACATCACCCGCTACTATACGCTGTGCTAAACCTTCGGCGATCGCAGTTTTACCCACGCCCGGTTCACCAATTAAAACCGGGTTATTTTTAGTTCTCCGGGAGAGAATTTGTACCGTGCGCCGGATTTCATCATCACGACCGATTACGGGGTCTAATTGACCTTTGCGGGCGGCTTCTGTGAGATCGCGGCCGTACTTCTCCAGTGATTGATATTTACCTTCTGGATTTTGGTCTGTCACTTTTTGCTTCCCCCGAATTTCTTTAATAATATTTTTGAGTTTGTTTTCGTCTAAACCAAATTCTTGGCATAAACCCTTTCCAAAACGGTCATCTTTGGCGTAACCCAGCAGTAAATGTTCAATAGAAATATATTCGTCTTTAAATTCCTGACGATATTTTTCTGCCCGATCTAATAGTGTATCTAAACTCCGTCCTAAATAAACGGAAGTGCTATTACCAGATACCTTGGGTTGACGTTGAATGAACTGCTCGGTGCGGTCTCGGACTTTTTGGAGATTTGCCCCAGCTTTAGTAAAAATCGCGCTGGCCAGTCCTTCCTGTTCTAGCAACCCTTTCATCAGATGTTCACTTTCTAGCTGCTGTTGCTGGTACTGTTTAGCGACATCAGGGGTATGGGCGATCGCTTCCCAGGCTTTTTCCGTAAATTGATCGGGGTTAGTCGGCTGCATAAGCTTTTAGAATAACAAACTACTGTCTAATGAGATCATTGTAAAAATATTTAGCGGAATAGCTAGATCGGTCTTCACGTCTTTAAAATGTAGTATTATTGCCCAATGTGGAGTAATAAGTTGTCAGTTGTCAGTGTTTTTTATCTGTTCCCTGTTCCTTATTCCTTTTTTTTGTAATTAAGACTTAATTACCAGATTGGACTTGTGGATTTTTCGGATGTGGATTTTTCCAGTCTAAAGGATTTAATTATGGTGTCTTCCACAGTTTTCGCAAACTTTGGATAGGATTTATCTTCAGCGCGATAGGTGAGAATATAGGCTTTTTTACCATTAACAATCCATACTTGCATTTCTTGGAAATTTACCTTGTGGATATTATCTCTGCTCTCATAAACTACTTGATGACCTTGTGTTTCACCAAGTTGTATTCGTCCAGATTTGATAATTTTCGCATTTTGTCCTAATGCTTCAATTTGTCCGATAGAAAACTTAGTATAATCTTCCAAAGACTCCGACTGGAATAACTCATCTATAGTGATAAAAAATTCTGGAGTTAGAGAAGATGAAATCGTATTTTTCGGGATAATTCGCGTTATTTTATCTATTGCTGGTGTTTCTTGCCAATTTTTAGGATATTTAAATTTAACCCCAGCTTTTGCATATTCTACTACTTTAATTGATGGTTGCAAATAACTATTAATACCCATCACACCAATAGTTATTAAAGTTATTAAAAAAGCCGATTTTATGAGTAAATATTTTAAATTGTGAGATGATTTATTGATGGGCTTTGTATTATTATTATTGACTGAATGATCTGGTTGTGTGGTTATTTGAGATTCATTTACAGCTGTCATAACTTCTGCTGCTGATTGAAACCGGTGTCTAGGGTTAATCTTGAGCATTTTATCTAAAATATTAGCTAGAGAATGGCTAATAATTATACTAGCTTGTTGTCGCCAATTTTGGTAATTATTGTCAAGGTAATCAACAGGAGTTGTACCTGTGAGTAACTCCAGACAAGTAACAGCCAAACTATATAAATCACTAGACGGATAAATTTCTCCTATTCTTCCTTCTTCAGGTCTTTGTTCAGGAGAAGCGTACACTTTTGTAAAAATAGGTACAGATTTTTTTATATTTGTTTCACCAGAAACAACTTGTTTCACCGCCCCAAAATCAATTAAAAATAGTTTTTGTGTTGCTGTTTCTCTAACAATATTACTGGGTTTAATATCTCGATGGATAGAATTTTGGTCATGAATAAATTGTAAAACTGGTAAAATTTGCTTTAAAAAATCTAAAATATCTGTTTCTGAAAAACGAACTTTTCTTCTGAGTTCCTGAGACAGATCTTCACCTTGGATATATTGTTGTACTAAATATTTAAACTCAAGCTCTTCTTGTTGACCAAAAGCAGGAGCGGTAAAAGAAAAATAATCATATAAAGTGGGAATATTTCCGCTATTATCACCTAAAAATTCTAAAGCCTGAGCTTCTCGATCAAAAGCTGCTTTGATTGCTTCAACAATTTTGTCAGCAATTTCCGGGTTGTCATTAATATTCAATCGTTTGATCACACATTGACGCTGATTCACAGAATCTAAATCAATAGCTTGAAAAGTAGCACCAAATCCTCCTTTTCCCAGAGGTTTAATCAGTAAACCAAAAAGTTTTTTCCTGAAGGGAGATCGCCAAATACTGTGTAGTATAAAATACTTTTTTATTCCCGATACTCTAATCAGCAGACATAGTATAGATAATAATTACTTATGATTAGCTGGTTAATAATTTCTTGACGCTAACCGGATGGAATATAAATGCTTTCAACGACTTGATATTTCTTCTGTAGGGCTTGAGATAAAAAGGCTAACATCTGTTTGAGTGTAAAAAGTGTGCGATAAATTAATCTACTACCTTTCCTTTTACGACTGATTTTGAGCCATAGTAGATTCACCCAGATGTTAATTAGAAGAAAGGATATTCCAATGAATAGTAATCTCAAGACTGGATTTTTGTTATTCGTCTTAATTCGACAAATATTTTTCAGACGATAACTGGTTTCAATGCCAAATCTTTTTCGATAATCTTGATAGATATAATTTAAATTTGTTTTGACCTTATAAGCAACATAAACAAAGTATTGAACCCCATGCTTTTTATGCTTTCCCTTTCTATATTTACAGACGATCCATAAATCAAATGTGACAAAATCATCTTTGTCTCTTGTAATAGTATAGGTAGTTTTATAACTTTTTTTACCCTTGAGGAATTGTTTGATTCCTCCTTTTTTTCCAGTCTTGATAGCAGGCATAAGAAAGGGAATATCTAATGCCTGTAACCATCTAATTACAGGAGTATTAAAAAATCCCCTATCCAAATAGAGTTTTTTTACATTTATTTTTAGGGATTCAAGTTCTGCTAATAAATAAGTAATTAAAGCCACACTAGTATCTAATTGGCGAACACCTCTTATTGCTAGAGTTACACGCTTATTATTACTAATAACATATAAAGTGGCATAGGCATAAAATGAATTAGTACCAGATTTAGCTTCACTTCGATATATGTAGGGTAATTCTGACGATGTTGGTTGACCATAATAACAAATTAAATTTAAATCAATCGCTATTTTCAAACACCCTTTTTTTAATCCTAAAGGAATTCGACTTTTTAATGCTTGATTTATTTGCGCTTCTAATTCCTCAAAATTGTTAATTTTATTGAGATGATATCTAATATCATTAGCTGTCGGAATATTTTTTAACAATTTAGCTGTGTTTTCAATACTGTCTCCAGTGCTGGCTGCTTTAACCAGAATCTCGAATAAAGTTTGTTGGTCACAGGCTCCTTGCGTTTCAATCGAAAAATTTTCTACTAAACACTGAATAACCTCATCAAGAGTTTCTGAGTCGGTTAAAACGAGTTCTTCTGTAGACTCGCCCCGCGTGGCTTTTGTTAGAGATGAAACAGTCAATTTTTTCAGCCAATATGCTACACACTACTTTCATCATTTCATATTTTGATCCAGTGCAAATTATGATAACTATTTCTTATATATTTGGTATTCTATAGTACATGAGTATCTGTCGTATTTTGTTAGTGATGCCTGCTGCGTCTGTAGCAATAGCGTCAGCACTCCGTAAAAATCACTCTTTGGGAAAAACTTTTTGGTTTACTGTTAATAGTTTGATAATGTCCTTTTCTCCCCTTTAATATTAGGGGCATTCCACAAGCTTGACAGAATATTTCTGAGGTAGTATTAGAATCTGGAGAGTCGGGAAAACGGTTTTCTGGACTAGGGCAGTGCGGTCTGGTACAATAGTAGTACATAACAGATAGTATGGTAAATGATAAAGGTACAGAGTTAATCCATTAACCAAAAACAGGTATTTATATATATAAGTCTGTTCACTTCACCTATTAAACAGGATTGTATCATAAAGTTAACTTCTGGGTAAACGCCTTAATCTTTGATAAGAATTAGTATATAATCAGTTATAGGCGTGCATATTTCTACGCCAAGTATAAAGTTTAGATAACATAAATCTAGTTAAATACTACCATAATCACCAAAATTCAGTAATCAAAGGTCAAGCATTATGCAACTACCAGCATTAACTAGTGTCTTAGCATTCACCGCATTGACAGTTACCCTTAGTGTTAACCCTGGTTTGAGTCAAGAGATTCCCAAGCAAGAAGTTAGTTTTGCTTGTCGTTCAATTTCTTACAAAAGTAATACGGAAAGAGTTCCCACTACCATGGCCTTCGTTCCCGACAAAAAACCTGAGCCTTATGTACCCATTATTGCTTGGAAATCTGACTCCTTTCCCAGTAGCGAATGGACTCCTAAAAAACGCTGTGAACAAGTAAGTAAAAAATTCCAGCAATTTCACCAACAAGGCCGATTAGATTATTTAACTACCGGTAAGTTGAATGGTTTGGGAGTTATCTGTGCGGCTAAACCTGGTGAATGCAATAAAAACAATATTTTATTTAGTGTCAGGCCAGGTGTAAATCCCACTACAGTTTTAGCCGAACTTAATGACATCAAAGAAGGTAGAACTTCAGACCTAACTTGGCAAAATTCAGGTGAAAATACTTACTTGAATCTGGGTGAATATCTCAAAAAAATCTCTAAATAACAAATTACCCCACCCTAACCCTCCCCTTGTAAAGGGGAGGGGATAAGATTCCGGTTTCCCTGCTTCACGGGGGGGACTAAACTCCGGTTTCCCCCCTTTACAAGGCTACGGTGTACACACAAATGATCTGATTACCCAAGACAAGCCCTAGCGATTAGAAATCACGGAACCACACAAACAAAGTCCACCTCCGTGGACTAAGAAAAAATACTTATTTTCAACCCACGGAGGCGGTCACTGAGCTTGTCGAAGTGTGGGTTTTGCCTGTGTAGTTGCGGTTTCTAACCGCCGATTTAATCTTAAATAGGACTTGTGTGTACACCGTAGCCTTTCCAATGGGGATTAAGCGTGGGTAAATCACTACTAATAAAAACACTATTTAACTAATCATGAAACGTCAAATCGCCATGATCTCCTGCTTACTGCTGCTACCTTATCCAGTGTCAGCAACAGAAACCCAAACCAAGATAACAAAACTACTTACACAGACATCGCAAAGGTGCAAATTACAACCAGCAGACCCAGAAAACGGTATTTATTCAGACCCACAATTACAAACCATTGCTAAACAAATTACAGTTAGAGTCAGAGACAAAGAAAGAGGCGCTTCCGGGACAATTTTCGCTAGAAAAGATAATTCTTATTTAGTAGTTACTAATTCCCACGTTGTCAGAAGAATTAATAATATCAATATTATCACAGCCGATGGTCAAAAATATGCAGGTAAAATTTTACCTAATACTAATTTTGATAAATTCGATTTAGCTATAGTAGAATTTACATCTAATCAAAAATATTGTTTACCATCAGAAATTGCTGACAGAATCGCCTCTTTTGATATTAACTTAGAAACACAAGTTATGGCCGCAGGCTATGCTGTATCTGAGGATAAATTAGTATTAACAACAGGAAAAATACAACAAATAATTTCTCAACCCAGTTTAAAAGATGGTTATGAAATTGGCTATACTAGCGATATTCAACCGGGAATGAGTGGCGGTGCAATTATTAGTAATACAGGAAATTTAATAGGAATTAATGGGATTAGTTCCTATCCTTTGTCTAATTCTGCTTATGTTTATACCAACGGAAACCGCCCCACAAATACAGAAATTCAACAACTGCGAAAACTGAGTTGGGGAATACCCA
The DNA here is from genome assembly GCA_017355425.1 of Dolichospermum sp. DET69. Classification (NCBI taxonomy): domain Bacteria; kingdom Bacillati; phylum Cyanobacteriota; class Cyanophyceae; order Nostocales; family Aphanizomenonaceae; genus Dolichospermum; species Dolichospermum sp. DET69. The sequence goes on along the minus strand of CP070233.1, from coordinate 1,213,059 downwards.
TTAAAACCGTTTTAGCTCAGGTCAAACCAGAAATTCTCACCGCTTATAATTTACCTATACCAGATATTAAACAGCAAATAGCAGAAGTACCATTAACAGGGTGGTTAGGAGAATTAGAAGCAAAAGCTAGACAAATTACCGTCAGAATTGATAGTAGTAGCGGTGCTAATGGTTCAGGGGTAATTATTGCGAAGCAAGGAGATATTTACACCGTTTTAACTGCTGCTCATGTAGTTTGTAAACCACCAGATAAAGTAGGACCATGTGAGCCAAATACCTATAAAATCCTCACAGTAGATGGTGAACCATATCCTGTAGAACCAAGCACCATTAAATTAGAAGAAGGGGTAGATTTAGCAGTAGTTAAATTCACCAGTCGGGAAAATTATCAAGTTGCGACCCTAGCAAATTATCCCATACAAGATTATGAATATATGTTCACGGCGGGTTATCCCAGGTTAGGAGAAAAATCACCTTGGCGGTTCACATTGGGACAGATTTATAGTAAGGAACAAGGATTATTTCAAACTACCCAATCAGATTTTAACAATAACAGTTCTGGTACAGCCCAAAGTGCAGCTTCCTTAACAGGAGGATATGAATTAGTTTATAGTAGTATCACCTTTGGCGGTATGAGTGGGGGACCTGTTTTAGATTCCCAAGGGCGGGTAATTGGTATTCATGGCAGAACAGAGGGAGAAGCTGCTATTGATAATAATAGTAGTAGTAAAGAAACTATCCAATTAGGTAATAGTTTGGGTATTCCGGTGAGTACATTTTTGGCATTAGCTACCCGACTGAATACCCAAGCACAAAAGGTAGAAACCACCCCACCACCAGAACTAAATCAACAAGAAGTTAAGTCTATTCAAACAGCGATTTTATCAGTAGATGTTTCCCAAGGCAATACTACCGCCAGTCAATGGTTAGAAAGAGGAAATCAACTGTGGCGGTTACGTCGTTATCCAGAAGCAATACAGGCTTTTGACGCAGCAATTAAGCAAAAACCAAAGTTTATTCACCTGGCTTATTATGGCAAGGGTTTGGCGTTAGCTATGAGTGGAGAATATCCAGAGGCTATAACTGCATTACAGCAAGCGGTGCAATCTCAACCTGATTTTGTGCCTGCTTGGAATAATTTAAGTTTAGTTTATCGAGAATCAAACCAACTGGATAAAGCCTTAGCAGCCATAAATCAAGCCATTCAACTCCAGCCCAATAATCCTAATTTGTATAATCAGAAGCGTGGAGTTTTAAGTGATTTAAAAAGATATAAAGAAGCAGCAGCAGCGATAAATAAAGCCATTGAACTCAGTCCCCGTGCAGCATTTTACACCAACCGGGGAATTGTCCGTGATGATTTAGGGGATAAGCAAGGAGCAATAGATGATTACACCCTAGCTATCAAGTTTAATCCTAACTTAGCCCAAGCCTACAACAACCGGGGAATTGTCCGTAATGAATTAGGAGATAAGCAAGGTGCAATAGATGATTACACCCAAGCTATCAAGATTAATCCTAACTATGCAAGTGCCTACAACAACCGGGGAAATGTCCGTAAGGATTTAGGAGATAAGCCAGGAGCAATAGATGATTACAACCAAGCTATCAAGATTAATCCTAACGATGCCGAAGCCTACTACAACCGGGGAATTGTCCGTAATGAATTAGGAGATAAGCAAGGTGCAATAGATGATTACAACCAAGCTATCAAGATTAATCCTAACTATGCAAGTGCCTACAACAACCGGGGAATTGTCCGTAATGAATTAGGAGATAAGCCAGGAGCAATAGATGATTACAACCAAGCTATCAAGATTAATCCTAACGATGCCGAAGCCTACTACAACCGGGGAATTGTCCGTAATGAATTAGGAGATAAGCAAGGTGCAATAGATGATTACAACCAAGCTATCAAGATTAATCCTAACGATGCCGAAGCCTACTACAACCGGGGAAATGCCCGTTATAAATTAGGAGATAAGCAAGGAGCAATAGATGATTACAACCAAGCTATCAAGATTAATCCTAACGATGCCGAAGCCTACTACAACCGGGGAATTGTCCGTAATGAATTAGGAGATAAGCCAGGAGAAATAGATGATTACAACCAAGCTATCAAGATTAATCCTAACGATGCCGAAGCCTACTACAACCGGGGAATTGTCCGTAATGAATTAGGAGATAAGCAAGGAGCAATAGATGATTTCAACCTAGCTCTCAAGATTAATCCTAACAATGCCGATGCCTACATCAGCCGGGGAATTATTTATCATAAGCAAGGAAACTACACAGCCGCAATATCTGATTATAATCAAGCAGTTGCCAAAAATGCTAACAGTTTAGCCGCTGTCAATAATATAGGCCTTATAAAATATGAACAAGGGGACAAAGAAACAGCGATTAAACAATGGCAACAAGCTATGAAAATTAACAATCAATTTTCTGAACCTATGTTAGCTTTAGCTGTTGCTTTGTATGGAAAAGGAGAAGAACAACAGGCTTATCAATTAGCAGAAACGGCATTAAAATTAGACAAAAACTTTGCTGATGTCAACTTTCTAAAAAAGAATCTTTGGGGTGATAAAATAATTGCTGATACTCAGAAATTGCTATCTACTCCTAAAATGAAAACCTTGTTATCCCAGTTGCGTTAATATCAATCTTCCCTCGTTCCCTGGGTCTGCTGGGGAATGCTCACGGGAGGCTTTCGATGACAACAATAATATTTTGTCTGAATCAGGATGTCCAGGATTTAAGGATTAACAGGATGTGATTGTGAGATTTTTGGTTTGTCTTTGCGTCTTTGGGTGAGATAAACAGGCCAGATTTGGATTTGATGTAGGGGTAGCGCCCCCGTGCCTACCCCGTTATTTGGGCAACCACGGTGGGAATCCGCGTTTTTGGGGCAACCACGGGGGGTTTGCCCCTACGGAATTTTGTCTGAATCAGGATGTCCAGGATTTAAGGATTAACAGGATGTGATTGTGAGATTTTTAGTTTGTCTTTGCGTCTTTGGGTGAGATAAACAGGCCAGATTTGGATTTGATGTAGGGGTAGCGCCCCCGTGCCTACCCCGTTATTTGGGCAACCACGGGGGGAATCCGCGTTTTTGGGGCAACCACGGGGGGATTGCCCCTACGGAATTTTGTCTGAATCAGGATGTCCAGGATTAAAGGATTAACAGGATGTGATTGTGAGATTTTTGGTTTGTCTTTGCGTCTTTGGGTGAGATAAACAGGCCAGATTTGGATTTGATGTAGGGGTAGCGCCCCCGTGCCTACCCCGTTATTTGGGCAACCACGGGGGGAATCCGCGTTTTTGGGGCAACCACGGGGGGATTGCCCCTACGGAATTTTGTCTGAATCAGGATGTCCAGGATTAAAGGATTAACAGGATGTGATTGTGAGATTTTTGGTTTGTCTTTGCGTCTTTGGGTGAGATAAACAGGCCAGATTTGGATTTGATGTAGGGGTAGCGCCCCCGTGCCTACCTCGTTATTTGGGCAACCACGGGGGGAATCCGCGTTTTTGGGGCAACCACGGGGGGAATCCGCGTTTTTGGGGCAACCACGGGGGGAATCCGCGTTTTTGGGGCAACCACGGGGGGATTGCCCCTACGGAATTTTGTCTGAATCAGGATGTCCAGGATTTAAGGATTAACAGGATGTGATTGTGAGATTTTTAGTTTGTCTTTGCGTCTTTGGGTGAGATAAACAGGCCAGATTTGGATTTGATGTAGGGGTAGCGCCCCCGTGCCTACCCCGTTATTTGGGCAACCACGGGGGGAATCCGCGTTTTTGGGGCAACCACGGGGGGAATCCGCGTTTTTGGGGCAACCACGGGGGGTTTGCCCCTACGGAATTTTGTCTGAATCAGGATGTCCAGGATTAAAGGATTAACAGGATGTGATTGTGAGATTTTTGGTTTGTCTTTGCGTCTTTGGGTGAGATAAACAGGCCAGATTTGGATTTGATGTAGGGGTAGCGCCCCCGTGCCTACCCCGTTATTTGGGCAACCACGGGGGGAATCCGCGTTTTTGGGGCAACCACGGGGGGAATCCGCGTTTTTGGGGCAACCACGGGGGGTTTGCCCCTACGGAATTTTGTCTGAATCAGGATGTCCAGGATTTAAGGATTTTCAGGATGTTTGATAATGGTTGGGTTGATGAGTTTTTGGGAATGTTTGATATCTGTTTTTCTATGATCTTGTTAATAACCTGACTATATATGGCGACATAGATTCCCACTATAATTTAATGATAGGCTAAATTCAGAAATTTGTCAAGGGGTAGTTAAGGATAATCTTGACAATATTGAGATAATAAAAATCCTGTACATCCTTAAATCTTGGACATCCTGATTCAGACAATTAATATGTGAAAATAACAGTAAATACCCATCCTGTACATCCTTAAATCCTGGAAATCCTGATTCAGACAATTAATATGTTAAAATAACAAGGAATTATCAGCTTTAAATTAAACTAGTAGAAAAGCGCAGTCAAAGTGGTGATATGGCAATTCAGTCAACGGCAGAAACTTTATTCCAAACTGCTCATGAAAGTCGTTATACTTGGGATGAAAACTTTCCTGGTTATGCTGCCGATGTGCAACTGCTACAGGAAGGCGAAGTTTATACTGGTAAAATTCAGATTGACCGTAACTTGAATGTAGAAATTACAGGAGTTGCAAATCCACAAATAGAAGCAGGAATTGATATTCAGTTACAGGAAATAGTTACCCGCTGTCAAAGAAGCAATTTTCAAACTGCTTACGGTCAACATGAGTTTAGTTTAGGTGAGACAGCAGAAACAGACGCAGTAACGGTTTTTGTCAAAAGTGAAACTACTGATTCTTGTTATAATATCCATAACCAAAAAATTTATCAGGAAATTCGGGTGATAGGTCGGATGGCTTTAGAGATTAATTCTGGGGAATTCCTAGATACAGACTCTGGTTATCTGCCTTCTGCATATCATGTAGTTTTTCGGAATTCGCAAACAAGTGATGTTAATAGCATCCTCAAGTTTACGGATACATATCAAAAGTTTGGTGATTATTACATTTTAACCAAGCAGGTAGTCGCAGAATATGAAAATGGAAAGATTGAAACTCCTCAATCAATTACTGAGTTTGTTTATTCCAATATTCAGCTACTGACAACTGACTAATGACCAATTCTCCATTCCCAGCCTACACTAGATCATTAGCAACTTGAATAATTCCCAATTTATTAACTAAGCAGGTCTGAGATTATGGAACTAACGATAGCGAATGTAGAAACGGTATTAGATGAAATGCGTCCTTATCTCATCTCTGATGGTGGTAACGTAGAAATTGTAGAATTGGATGGACCTATTGTGAGAGTGCGGCTACAGGGTGCTTGTGGTTCTTGTCCTAGTTCAACCATGACTCTGAAAATGGGTATTGAACGCCGTCTCAAGGAAATGATTCCCGAAATTGCTGAAGTCGAACAAGTTATTTAAATCACTGTTGACGGTTGACGGTTGACGGTTGACGGTTGACGGTTAACGGTTGACGGTTGACGGTTAACAGTCAATAGGCAATAGGCAATTGGGAAGATATTTCTATCACCTATTACCCATCACCAGTCAACAGTCACCAGTCACCAGTCAACAGTCAACAGTCACCAGTCAACAGTCACCAGTCAACAGTCACCAGTCACCAGTCAACAGTCAACAGTCACCAGTCAACAGTCACCTAACTATGTCTCATCCTCTGCACGTTGCATTTATCTGGCATCAACACCAACCTTTGTACAAGTCTCCTGAGAATGGTAGTTCACTGGTAACAAGTCAGCAGTATCGCTTGCCTTGGGTACGTTTACATGGAACTAAGGATTATTTAGATTTAGTATTATTGTTAGAGAAGTATCCTAAATTGCACCAAACGGTAAATTTAGTACCTTCGTTAATTTTGCAACTGGAAGATTATGTTGCGGGTACGGCTTTTGACCCTTATTTAACTGCTAGTTTAACTCCTGTAGAACAGTTAAGCCGTGAACAGAAAGAGTTTATTATTCAACATTTCTTTGATGCTAACCATCATACCTTAATTGATCCTCATCCTCGTTATGCTCAGTTATATTACCAAAGACAGGAGCAAGGACAAAGTTGGTGTTTAGCAAATTGGCAATTATCAGATTATGGTGATTTACTAGCCTGGCATAATTTAGCTTGGATTGATCCTTTGTTCTGGAATGACCCGGAAATTGCAGCATGGTTAGAACAAGGACGTAATTTTAGTTTAGGCGATCGCCAGCGCATTTATTCCAAACAGCGGCAAATCCTCAGTCAGATTATTCCCCAACATCGGAAAATGCAGAAAAGTGGACAATTGGAAGTTACCACTACTCCCTACACTCACCCAATTTTACCTCTATTAGCTGATACTAACGCCGGACGGGTTGCAGTACCACAGATGACATTACCCAACCAGCGGTTTCAGTGGGTAGAAGATATCCCCCGACATTTACAAAAATCTTGGGATTTATATATAGATAGATTTGAACAAGATCCTAGAGGTTTATGGCCTTCAGAACAGTCCGTTAGTCCAGAAATTTTACCGTATATTATTAAACAAGGTTTTCAATGGATTTGCTCAGATGAAGCGGTTTTAGGTTGGTCATTAAAACACTTTTTTCATCGTGACACTGCGGGAAATGTCCAAGAACCAAAATTGCTTTATCGTCCCTACCGTCTGCAAACTCCAGCCGGTGATGTATCTATAGTTTTCCGTGATCACAGATTATCAGATTTAATTGGTTTTACATACAGTGCAATGCCGGCAAAAAAGGCAGCAGCGGATTTAGTCGGACATTTGCAAGCGATCGCTAAACAACAAAAAGAAAGTGACGATGATCAACCTTGGTTAGTGACAATTGCCCTTGACGGAGAAAATTGTTGGGAATTTTATCCCCAAGATGGGAAAGAGTTCCTGGAAACATTGTATGGAAGTTTGAGTAATGAACCCCATATCAAACTTGTCACCGTTTCCGAATTTATTGACGAATTCCCCCCCACAGCCACTATCAAGAGTGAACAACTCCATAGCGGTTCTTGGGTAGATGGTAATTTTACCACATGGATAGGAGATCCAGTCAAAAACCGCGCTTGGGATTATCTCACCGCAGCTAGACAAGTCTTAGCAAATCATCCCGAAGCCACAGAAGAAAACAATCCCGCAGCTTGGGAAGCCCTATATGCGGCTGAAGGTTCAGACTGGTTTTGGTGGTTTGGAGAGGGACATTCTTCTAACCAAGATGCCATTTTTGACCAATTATTTCGGGAACATCTTTATGGCATTTACACAGCCTTAAATGAACCCATACCCCCATATCTGCACAGTCCCCTAGAAATCCATGAAGCCCGTTCCGACCATAGACCAGAAGGCTTTATTCATCCGATTATAGATGGTAAAGGTGATGAACAGGATTGGGACAAAGCCGGACGGATAGAAGTTGGTGGCGCAAGGGGAACGATGCACAACAGCAGCGTCATTCAAAAGCTATGGTATGGGGTAGACCATTTGAATTTTTATGTGCGAGTAGATTTTAAAACTGGCGCTGTTCCTGGTCAGGATTTACCACCAGATTTACACCTATTTTGGTATTATCCAGATAGAACAATGGTGAATAGTTCCATACCTCTGGCAGAAGTACCGGACAGCGCACCTTTAAATTATCTATTTCACCATCATTTAGAAGTGAATTTACTCAGTCAATCTGTGCAGTTTCGAGCAGCAGGAGACGATCATTTATGGTATCCTCGTGCTACTCGCGCCCAAGTTGCGTTAGGTTCTTGTTTAGAAATAGCAGTACCCTGGGCTGATTTGCAAGTCCCTCCAGATTATCCTCTGCGGTTGATTTTGGTTTCTTCTGATGATGGTTGTTTTTCTGGTTATGTGCCGGAAAATGGTTTGATTCCGATTGATGTTCCTTAGTGTTGATTCCCGATAAAAATCGGGATTTTTTTCTCACGCAAAGGCGCAAAGGCGCAAAGGAAGAGTTGTATTTTTCTGGTTGTTGGGAGTTGTGGAATATGACTATAATAATGATTATCATTTTTATTGAATTATTATGTCGTCTCAACCTTTAAATCTCCCTCAACGTCCCCGTCGTCTCCGTCGGACTGAAACTTTACGGAAAATGGTACGGGAAACTACTTTAAGTGTGGATGATCTGATTTATCCCATGTTTGTGATGGAGGGGGAAGAAGAAAAAGTAGAAATTGCTTCTATGCCAGGATGTTATCGCTATTCTCTAGATTTACTCCTGGAAGAAATTGCGGAAGTGTCACGGTTGGGTATTAATGCTGTTGCGCTTTTCCCGGTTATCCCCGAAGATCAAAAAGACGACACAGGTACAGAAAGCTACAACCCAGAGGGATTAATCCAGGAAACTGTTAAAGCTATTAAAAAAGCAGTCCCGGAAATCTTGATTATTACTGATGTAGCTCTTGACCCTTTTACTACTCATGGTCATGATGGTTTGGTTGATGAAAATGGCAAAATTCTCAATGATCAAACTTTAGAAGTGTTAGTCAAAATGGCACTTTCCCAAGCGGAAGCGGGAACTGATTTTGTTGCCCCTTCTGATATGATGGATGGTAGAATTGGGGCAATTCGCACGGCTTTAGATGCTGAAGGTTATATCAATGTAGGGATTTTGGCATACTCCGCAAAATATGCCTCTGCCTATTATGGACCATTCCGGGATGCTTTGGATTCTGCTCCCAAATTTGGCGATAAAAAAACCTATCAAATGGACTCAGCTAACGCGAAAGAAGCTTTAAAGGAAATTGAATTGGATATTGCTGAAGGTGCAGACATCATTATGGTCAAACCCGCATTAGCCTATCTAGATATAATCTGTCAGGTAAAAGCAGCCACAAATTTACCAGTCGCAGCTTATAACGTGAGTGGTGAATACGCCATGATTAAAGCTGCTGCTCAATATGGTTGGATTGATGAGAAAAAGGTGATTTTAGAGACTTTAACCAGTATGAAACGGGCTGGTGCTGATTTGATTTTAACTTACTTTGCCAAGGAAGTGGCTTTGATGTTGATGTAATGGTTGCCAGTCCTTATCTCCCTATTATCTATTATGACTACAGTTCCTGCAAAAATTGACTTAGCAATTATTGGTGCTGGTCCTCATGCTCTTACCTTAGTTGCCCATTTGCTGCAAAAACGGCAAACAATGAAGGGTAAAATTGTAGTGTTTGACCCCAGTGGTACATGGATAAGTAGCTGGAAACAGCAATTTGCGGCCTTGGAAATTCCTCATTTGCGTTCTCCTGCTGTTCATCATCCCCACCCCAACCCCTTCGCGTTAAGAAAATTTTCTGAATCTCGGTCTGAGGAACTATTTCCCCCCTATGATTTACCGGGAACGCACCTATTTGAAGATTTTTGTGAGGATGTGATTACATCCTATCAGTTGCAGGAGCAGGTTATTCCTTTGGCTGTACGCAGCGTTAAACCGTCATTTGATCATTTTCGTCCTCAATTCCAGCTATTGTTAGAAGATGGACAAATGGTAACTGCCCGGCGAGTTGTGTTGGCCACTGGTAGTGGTAAGATACATATCCCTGATTGGGTAAATCAGATTTCTTCACCCTATCCAGAACATAAACTTTGCCATTCTCAAACTGTAGATTTACGTAAATTACAGTTAAAGTCTCAAAGAGTCTTAATTGTCGGTGGTGGTTTGACAAGTGGACATTTGGCTGTAGGTGCGATCGCTCGTGGTGCAAAAGTTAATTTAATGATGCGAAGACAGTTATCAGAAAAGCTATTTGATGCTGAACCGGGTTGGTTGGGACCAAAATATCTGAAAGGATTTTTTGAAGGAGATTGGGAACAACGGTGGATGATGATCCAGCAAGCTAGAAACGGTGGTTCTATGACACCAGCAATCGCCACCCAATTACGCAAAGAACATCATCGTGGTAATATTAGAATTGATGAAAACTGTCAAATAGTTAAAGCTGAATGGTTAAGTCATAATTGGCAGGTAGAATGTAGCGATGGTCATATATTCGAGTGTGATTATATTTGGTTAGCCACAGGTACTAAATTCGATGTCACCACTGAACCATTATTGCAGGATATCTTAACCGCTTATCCCATCCAAATTGTTAAAGGTTTGCCAGTTTTAGACAGCTATCTGCGTTGGCCTGGTTGTGAATTATTTATCATGGGTGGTTTAGCAGCTTTGCAAGTTAGTCCGACAGCCAGAAATTTATCCGGTGCAAGAATGGCTTGTGAAAAAATTGTCCCAGCGATCGTTAAGCCCAGTGTATCTTTTTCTCATAGTATCACTGAAGTCAAAGCCAGCTAACAACACTTCAAAATATTTTCCCCAAAATCAACTCCAAAATTAGTAACATTCACACTTTTTTGCGCTAGACTGATAACGATTCTCATTTTTGTTTGATATGGTCAGTTCATTAACCCAGTCTCAAGACAGCTTGAACCTGCACGAAGACGACAAACTTACACGAATTCGTCACACCAGCGCCCATATCATGGCAATGGCGGTACAAAGACTATTTCCAGGGACTAAGGTAGCAATTGGACCTGTCACAGAAATTGGATTTTACTACGATTTTGATTGTCCAGTCAGCATCACCCCTGATGACTTAGGCAAAATTGAAATCGAAATGCAACGGATAATCAAAGTTAACCTACCTATTATCCGGGAAGAGGTGGAACGAGCCGAAATTCGCGCCGAAATTGCCGAATTAAACGAGCCTTACAAGCTAGAAATCTTAGAACGTATACCCGAATCAGAAATTATCACCCGCTACTTCATTGGTACTCCTGAAACTGGTAATTCAGAAACTTCATTGTTTGTCACAGATATTCAACCAGCGAATAACTATTGGTGGGATTTGTGTGCGGGTCCTCACATTAACTTTACTGGTGAAATTGATCCTCATGCCTTTAAATTATTAAATGTTGCTGGTGCTTATTGGCAAGGTGATGAAACTAAACCTCAGCTACAACGGATTTACGGGACAGCTTGGCAAACAAAAGCAGAATTAGCAGCTTACCTCCAACTAAGAGAAGAAGCCCTCCGTCGAGATCATCGCAAGTTAGGTCAGGAACTTAACTTATTTAGTATTCAAGAAGAAGCCGGTGGTGGTTTAGTATTTTGGCATCCCAATGGCGCAATTATTCGCTACATAATTGAAGATTATTGGCGCGAAGCTCATCTAGAATCTGGTTATCAATTACTGTATACACCTCATATAGCCAATCTCAACCTATGGAAAACATCGGGTCATTTTGACTTTTATCAAGAAAGTATGTTTGACTCGATGGATGTGGAAAATCAGGCTTATCAAATTAAGCCCATGAATTGCCCTTTTCATGTTCTAACTTATAAACATCAACTTCATTCCTATCGAGAATTACCATTAAGATGGGCAGAATTAGGAACAGTTTATCGTTACGAACGATCTGGAGCATTACATGGTTTAATGCGAGTCAGAGGATTTACTCAAGATGATGCTCATATCTTCTGTTTACCTGACCAAATTGCTGATGAGATATTAGGAGTTTTAAATCTCACTGAGCAGATTTTATCAGATTTTGGTTTTAAAGAATATGAGGTCAATCTTTCTACCCGTCCTGATAAATCAGTCGGAACTGATGATGTTTGGGAATTAGCCACAACAGCACTAGAACAAGCTTTAAATACTAAAGGCTGGAATTATGTTGTTGATGCAGGTGGTGGAGCTTTCTATGGACCAAAGATAGACATTAAAATAAAAGATGCTATTGGTCGTTTGTGGCAATGTTCAACTATTCAGGTAGATTTTAATTTGCCAGAAAGGTTTGATATGGAATATATTGCTGCTGATGGTAGTCGGCAAAGACCAATTATGATTCATCGGGCTATTTTTGGTTCTTTGGAACGCTTTTTTGGCATTTTAATTGAGAACTATGCAGGGGATTTTCCCTTGTGGTTAGCACCTGTACAATTGCGGTTGTTACCTGTAAGTGATGACTTTCGAGAATATGCAAAATCAGTAGCAACAGACTTAAAAAAAGCCGGATTTAGGGTAGAAGTAGATAGCAGTGGTGAACGGTTAGGCAAACAAATTCGCATAGCACAATTAGAAAAAATTCCCGTTGTTGCTGTTGTTGGTAAGAAAGAAGTAGAAAGCAAAACTTTGAGTATTAGAAGTAGACAAGCTGGAGATTTAGGAATTCTGACTTTAACTGAACTTGTAGATCATTTACAAGCAGCAAAAGATTAGGATCAAAGAAGTCAGTAATCTTTTAAGAACACTGATTTAAACATTCAACCAATAAAACCACTAGATTTTGATATGAATACCATCACTCTCAATACAACAAATACAATTCCTGAAATTCCCAAACAAGGAATGCCAATTACTATTATTACGGGATTTCTTGGAAGTGGTAAAACTACGCTTTTAAATCAAATTCTTCAGAATAAACAAGATTTAAAAGTCGCTGTTCTCGTCAATGAATTTGGTGATATCAACATTGATAGTCAATTACTAATTTCTGTAGATCAAGATATGGTAGAACTTAGTAATGGCTGTATATGTTGTACAATTAATGATGGTTTAGTTGATGCTGTTTATCGAGTTTTAGAACGAGAAGAACGCATTGATTATCTAGTAATTGAAACCACTGGTGTTGCTGACCCTTTACCAATTATCTTAACTTTTTTTGGCACAGAATTGAGAGATTTAACTAACATAGATTCGATTCTCACAGTGGTAGATGCTGAAGCATTTGACGAAGAACATTTCCAGAGTGAAGCAGCTTTAAAACAGATTACCTATGGGGATATTATTCTCCTCAATAAAACAGACCTTGTTACCCCAGAAAAACTACAAGAAGTAGAAAATTGCATCCATGACGTGAAAGATGGAGCGAAAATTTTACATACTCAATATGGTAAAGTTGCTTTACCTCTAATTTTAGATGTAGGTTTAACACCAAAAGATAAGTACATTGCCATTGATGATGAAGATACTCATAAACATGAACATCATCATGAACATCATCATCATCACTCCGATCATTTAGACAATGATGGGTTTGTTTCCATTTCTTTCCAAAGTGATAAACCATTCGATGTGCATAAGTTTGAGAATTTCCTCACTGAAGAACTGCCAGACAATGTATTTCGAGCTAAGGGTATTTTATGGTTTAGTGATAGTGATTTACGTCATATCTTTCAACTGAGTGGACATCGTTACACATTAAACGCTGACGAATGGTGTGCTGCACCGAAAAATCAGGTAGTTTTTGTTGGCAGAAAACTGGATACTAATGAGATTTACACAAAACTTAACAAATGTTTGTTATAGTTTAAAAGTGTTCATAAATTCTCTTTCTTTAGTTAATAGAAATTCATAGATATTTAACTATTAACTTGTGTTATAACTCATCCTATCAAACTCAAATAATGACTCTATCTATTCGTCCAGAACTAACTTCTGCTGCTGATGTAATTTCATCTTTATCTAATCAGCAACAGCCAACTGTAACAGAAGCAGAAATGATGCAAGCTGTACGGACTTTGCTAATTGGATTAGGAGAAAATCCAGACCGTGAGGGACTAAAAGATACTCCGAAAAGAGTTGTTAAAGCGTTAAAGTTTCTTACAAGTGGATATGATCAATCTATAGATGAACTGCTAAATGGAGCAGTATTTACAGAAAATGCAAATGAAATGGTTTTAGTCAGGGATATTGATCTTTTCAGTTCCTGTGAACACCACATATTACCAATCATTGGCCGCGCTCATATCGCTTATATTCCTAATGGTAAAGTGATAGGATTATCAAAAATTGCCCGCATTTGTGAAATGTATGCTCGACGTTTACAAGTGCAAGAACGGCTGACTTTACAAATTGCTGACGCACTGCAAGGTTTACTCAAACCTCAAGGAGTTGCAGTGGTAATTGAAGCAACTCATATGTGTATGGTGATGAGAGGAGTGCAAAAACCAGGTTCTTGGACTGTTACCAGTGCTATGCGTGGTGTGTTTTCTGAAGACGCACGCACTCGTGGAGAATTTATGAGTTTAATTCGCCACAGTGCTAATTTTAAATAACAGGTCTTGGCTGATGCAAATTTAACAATTTTGCGTAATGTAGAGATAGGATATTTTTTATCTCTACATTATAATGATATTTGAACGCAGATAAACGCAGATAAACGCAGATGAAAAGGGATAATTTATCATGATTGGAAATTTGAAGTTTAATGAGCAAGGGTTAATTCCGGCTATAGCTCAAGATTACCTCGATGGTACTGTTTTAATGATGGCTTGGATGAATGCAGAATCAATTCAAAAAACCCTGGCTACAGGTGAAGTTCATTATTGGAGTCGTTCCCGTTCTCAGTTGTGGCATAAGGGGGCAACATCTGCACATATTCAAAAAGTAAAAGAGCTTTTTTATGATTGTGATGGTGATACAATTCTCATCAAAATTGAGCAAGTTGGTGATATTGCCTGTCATACTGGAGTAAGAAGTTGTTTTTTTAATTCTGTGGAAATTTTACCTCATAAATTATAATTTATATTGATTATGTCTTTACCAATTATTACCGTTGTCGCTGGATTATTTGGATCTGGGAAAACTACCTGGATCTGTCAACAAATTCGAGATATTAAATCTATTGAAAAAGTAATTTATTTTTGTCCAGGAACGGGGAATATTCCCATTGATCAAACTAAAATAGCTACTGATTTTCCTGATCTGAAAATATTTGGTGATGGTCAAGAAATTGAATTTCTCCATCACATTTCCACAGCAGAGAGTGTTTATGTTGAATTAGGTTCTTATCTAGAGTTAAATAGCATATCAAAAATATTAGATCATCTCACTTACCACGCTATAGCAATTATTCCAGCGGAGTTAAAAAACTCTGAATATGATAGTTGGGCAAATGAAATTATCTATGGTTCACCAATTCCAACTATAATGGTAGAAAATTTATGGCGGGTAGAAACTACGGGGCAAGTAATTGATGAAAATAGTTTAGATGAATTTTGGTATGAAATAACTCACGGTGCTTATGGTATTGTTACCCGTGCTAAGGCAATTTTTGATGTTAATGATGGACGTTCTCTTTACTGTGATTTTGTCTCTGGTGTTCCCCAAACAGATTTTTTAGAATTAGACTTACCACGCTATTTAGAAGGTAGACCTCAGCGGTTTAGTGGCATAGAAATAGCCGGAAAAAACTTAAATGAAACCGCTTTAAAAGCAACATTATCAGATTGCTGTTTATCTGAATCATTGATTTTGCAATATCAACAACAAGTACAACAAATTTTATTAGAAGGTCCAGAAGTATGAAAATAGCTGTCATGTCATGTATTCATGGTAATTACGAAGCCTTAGATGCTGTATTATTAGATATTGACAATCAAAAAGCGGAAAAAATTTTTTGTGTTGGTGATTTAGTGGGATATGGACCCCACCCCAATGCTGTAATTAACCAAATTCGCTCCTTAGATATTCCTACCTGCGCTGGTTGTTGGGATGAAGATATTGTGGAAGGATTGAATGCTTGCGATTGTAGTTATCCTTCAATATTGGCAGAAAAAAGAGGACTAAAAGCTCATGAATGGACTAATAAAGAAATTCATCCAGAAAACCGGGAATTTTTAGCTAATTTACCCCATAGTCTCCAATGGCAAAACTTAGCCTTTGTTCACGGTAGTCCCCATAGCAACCATGAATATTTATTACCTGAATTGGATGCTTTTGTAGCTTTAGAAAGGGTACTTTCCACAGGTGCAGACGTGCTATTTTGTGGACATACTCACGTTCCTTATACTCGTAATCTTAATGCTGGTGAGTTACAAGTTCAGGTTAATAATCCAGCAGAATCACGGAAAATTAACTTTTCATCTGCGCTGAAAAATATTGTTAATGTTGGTTCTGTTGGAGAACCTCGACATGGACGACCAAATGCAACTTATGTAATTTATGAAACTGAGACTCAAGGGGTGACTTTGCGGGAAGTTACTTATAATTATCAAAAAACCTGTGCAGCAATTATCGAAAAAGGATTACCAGAAATCTTTGCTTGGCGTTTAGCGCATGGCTTAGAGTATGCTGAACGGGCAGAAGATCCAACTCATGTTTGTACAAGATAACGGGATTAGGAAGAACAATAATAAAACTCTGTATTCCTTTCTTCCTTTGCGCCTTTGCGTGAGATATAAAAATATAGAACCTAAAATTATGTGGGCGATATTGAGTGGAATTGAAGGAAATTTGGCAGCTTATGAAGCTGTGATAGCTGATATTAAGCTGAGAAACCGTTATGTAGAGGCATTGTATATTATCGGTGATTTAGTCGGTCCAAGGCGAGAATGTGAACAGCTAGTGGAAAGGGTGAAATCACCGCGACGGGGTGAATTAGCACCAATGGTTTGTAAGGGATGGTGGGAAGAACAGTGTTTGATTTTACATGGTTTGGGTCCGACTGGAGACGCACCAGAATTACTGGCAAAATATGGTGGTGATACTGTGCAGATGTTGTGGGACTGTGTTTCCCGTCCAACTGTAGAATGGTTGAGAAATTTGGATTTTGGATTTTTTGAATTAGATTGTTTATTAATACACGGTTCGACAATGGGGGTAAATGATGAACTGACCCCCGATACTCCCCCAATTCAAATGTTAGATAGATTGTCACGAATGCAAGCAAATAATCTATTTTGTGGTCGTTCTGGGTTAACTTTTCAGTATCAGTTACAAGCTGGTTCTATTAGCAGTGAAATCACTACTCTTGATCATCAATTGTCTCCACAAACTGTCACTATTAACCCTCGTCAAGTGATTGGTGTGGGAAATGTGGGACGGACTCTAGGAAAAGCAACTTATACTCTCTACAATCCTGGGACAAATCAGGTGCAGTTTAAAAATGTGTATTACGGACAAGCTAAGGGTTTTCAAAAGCAGCCGATTTGTAACTAAGGTCTAGAAAGACCTAATACTCGCCATTTTTCTCGACTGAGAAAAAAACCAACACCATTACTATTAGTACAAGTCAAACCTGTTTTTTGGGAAACACATTTAAAACCACCATTGTTCCAAGTCCGTCCATAAGCCAAAACGGTTTTATTTTTATTAGCAATAGTATCACTAATACACAAAATTTCTGGTCTAGCGTCAGCAGGTAATAAAAAACCCCTTCCCCAATCAAACCCGCAATATCCAGGATAGGGTTCTGGAGGTTTAGGTTTTAGTGAAGTATTGATTTCACACCTTAAACTATTTATTTCTCCTGGAATTAGCTCACAGAAAATATTACCACTGGGGGACTGAAAACCTTTTGGGGCGGCAATACTTACCTGTGGTAATATAGTGACGATGCTTGTAATTACAAAGATAATTGGTTTCAACAATTGTTTATACATAATTTAATAATGTTCGCAACGATAATTAAAAGTATATTTCCAGGATAATTGATTTACGCCTCTAGATACCTGTGCTTTGACCTTACTTTTTAAATATGCAAAGTAGTACACAACAGCGTAAATCAACTACCTATAAAGCAGTAAACAAGCTTGATTAATCAGCTTCTTGACCGAAATGACGGGACACAAGCCCCGTCCTTCTAGGACGGCTTTTCTTGATTCTTAATATACTCTTTTAATATTTCTAGTGGCGCACCACCGACTGAAGTGGCAAAATAGCTGGGACTCCATAGAGATTCTTTGTGGGGTTTTTTATATCCCACATTCCGCACCCTTGACTGTCACAAACGGTGATTACGGAGGTAAATTGATGAAGAAGGAGTAAAAGAATACATTGATATATAAAAAAACAAATTTTAGATAGGAAAATTGATTCAGATGTATTCTCAATAAGAAGCAATAAAGAATAAGGGTGGTTTCTGGCAAAAAATATAATATAATTTTATTGTTAGTCTATCAAGACTTAATCATAACTTATATCCTTCTAGAAATAAACTTAAAAATAGCATTAAAACTTAAACTCATTAATAAAATTAATGAGTCAAATTGTATAATTAAACTATTAATAATGTTGATAAATCAACTTATATATCTGTAGTAATTACGGCAAGCTTCTGGGAGAAATAGAAGAATGTACTTCATTTCAGATGTTAAGTTATAAAAGTCTGTTTTTTGTTGAAAAGTAACAAGATGAACTGATTGAAAACATTGAAATATCCACCGCATTGTTGGATTGTTGATGGCTTTGCCCAATTGATTTTTTACAGTATAGTTTAAGGATTTTAAAGCAGCCCTAATTTCTCTTTGTGCTAGAGTATAAACTAGCAGACATAACCCCATTATCATTGCTAATGCCTCTATTCTTTCTGGGCTTTTCAGGAAAATACTATCTGCTAAAAATAAAGGATTTTTGAGAAAACTAAATCCTCGTTCACAGGATTGCTGTGCTTTATATTCAGACAGCATTTTCTCTTTACTCAGTTCTTTTTCTGATAAAACATTTGTGGCAATTATAAACCTTCCTGCACTTAATACTTCTTGGTCAATAGCATCTTTATTTTCAGCAACTGTTGCTAAGATTTGATAGTATTTTGATTGATTTTCTTCTTTGATGTTAGGACTTTTTTCGATAACTTCGATATTTTCTACTTGATGATATTTAAATTCTTTACTTATTTTGATTAATTCTTTTCTAGCATCAGCAGCACAAGCAAATTTTTCTTGCGATAGGTTTTTTAACTTAGTTTGAGTATTAGTCAAAGCTTTTTCTATTTTCTTTGATAATTTCTTTAAGTCAGATTTTTTTCTATCTTGACTTTGCACAACTAACCATCTTTGTTCTATATCTCCATAAGTTATTTTCTTTTCGGCATAAGAATATCCTACTTTTTCACTTTTAACAAATTCCGATTCTGCTAAACTCATCACTAAGTTTTTTGCTGATTTTATCGTTAAGGGTACTCTGGTTAACCATTTGAGACTCGACATTAACTTGATATTTGATTCTGTATATAATGCGCTATCTGCTACTATCAAACTATCAACTTGTATTCTTTTCTGATATTCAACTGCGATTTCTCCAAATTTTTTAGAATCAACTTCATTCCCTGATACTGCTTTTATATATATTGGTATATCTCCATCTCCTGAACATACTAATTGTGTAATAAATTGTTTTAAATCTGGACGATGATCTCTTGAATAACCATAGGTCAGCTTTATCGCTTGAGGTGATTGACTCTCTTCATTTTCTTTTTCCAATGAACCTGATTCTTTTTGATTTTTAAATATTACTGATGGTAAACTATTTTCATATTCTCCATCTACATGAAATGATGTCGAATCCAAGTGTGATGATGAAAGTGATATCTGATATATTTTTACCGCATTTAAACTGACTGCTAAAAATGTTGTATCTAGTCCTTTTATAAATAATTTATCTAATACTCTTCCCAGCTTATCATCGTTGAAATATTCTGGTTTTGCTCCTGCACCAATTAAGTGTTCACAAGCGATTAATTCAAAGAATTTTGGGAACATATATAAAGGCTGTGACATCATGCTTAATCCATTTAAAATCATCGCCTTTACTACCTGACCCGCACTGACTTTTTCTTCTGGTTCTGACCCTAGTAAATTATTAATTATTTCTACTATCCCAATTGAATCTACTATTCCTGCTACTATTCCTAAATGGTCAATCTTCTTCAATTCAAGGTCTTTTATATTCAACATGACAACAGAAACTCCACAAAAGTATCTGTTTTGTATTTTCTCATTTTTCTGTTGAGTCAACACATTTTTTTAGTTTTTTCATTGTCATTGAGGATAAACCTTTCAATGATTTTAAACTAAGTTTTCTATCAAAATAACCTAAGAACCAATAATTTCGTACTTAGTCGTGAATATTTAACTGTATCTCTAACTTAATAGTAATAATTCCTATTTAGCTTTAACAAATCCTCTCAACATTTAGTTCTTATGTACTAAATACATCCGTTTGCTTGGGGTGTGACAGTTGTGGGTGCGGAATGTGGGTTATATCCGGCTTGTCCATATCTGCGGCTAGATACGCCTTTTAGAGCATTTACTATTTGAGAAACAGATAATTTAGGAGGATATTCAATCAGTGCATGAACGTGATTTCCTTCACCGTTGAACTCAAGCACTTTAAAATTCATTTTTTCAGCCACCTCACGAAATGTTTTTTCAATTAAATCAAGACTTTCACCAGTAAACACAGCCCGACGATATTTCGTAACGCAAACCAAATGAATCTTTAAGTCTGTAACGCTGTGTCTTTCTCTTCTGAGGGGACTTGCCATTTTGTGCAGACCAATATATAATTAATTTACAGCCCAATTATAGCATTAACCATGAAAGCCAGATATCAACTCCGTTTCTACCCTACAGACCAACAGCAAAAGCTTTTAGCTCAATTGTTTGGTTGTGTTCGCGTGGTTTGGAATGATGCGCTGGCTATGTGTAAACAAGCAGAAAAACTACCAAGTAACAACGACTTGCAAAAGTTGGTTATTACTCAAGCAAAAAAAACTATTGAGCGGCAATGGTTGTCTGATGTTTCTAATATTCCTTTGCAACAATCGGTTGCAGATTTGGGAGTTGCCTATAAAAACTTTTTTGATTCTCTAAAAGGGAAACGCAAAGGTAAAAAATTAGGTCGTCCTAAGTTCAAAAAGAAGACTAATCAGCAGTCAGCACGATTTAGAATCGGTGGGTTTTCAATCAAAGGGGATGAGGTTTATCTAGCCAAAATTGGTAACGTTAGCCCGATTTGGTCAAGAGATTTACCCTCCGCTCCTAGCTCTGTAACAGTAATAAAGGATTGTGCTAGCCGT
Organism: Dolichospermum sp. DET69; assembly: GCA_017355425.1. Taxonomy (NCBI): domain Bacteria; kingdom Bacillati; phylum Cyanobacteriota; class Cyanophyceae; order Nostocales; family Aphanizomenonaceae; genus Dolichospermum; species Dolichospermum sp. DET69. Next base: position 1,192,185 of record CP070233.1, on the reverse strand, counting down.
TATTTTCTCAGTTTTGTAGTAGAAGTTGAACCCGTTAATATTGATGCTAAAAACCAAAGTATCGGTATTGATTTGGGGATAAAAACTTTTGCTGTCATGAGCAATGGAGAAAAAGCCCAAAGCCCCGATTACTCAAAATTAGACAGGAAGATTCGCAAACTTCAGAAGAAATTAGCACGGCAACCAAAAGACTCACAACGAAGAAATAAAACCCGAATTCAAATTGCAAAACTACATAACGAAATAGCTGATACCAGAAAAGACTTTTTGCACAAATTATCCTCCAAAATAGTTAGCGAAAATGAAGTTATCGTTTTAGAAGATTTGAGTGTATCGGGCATGGTTAAAAATCGCAAACTTGCTAGGGCGATTAGTCTTCAGGGATGGAGAGAGTTTCGGACGTTATGTGAAGCTAAATCACAGAAGTTTGGCAGGACATTTCACGTCATTAGTAGATGGGAACCGACCAGCCAAATTTGCTCTGAATGTGGCTACAAATGGGGGAAACTTGATCTAAAAATTCGGTCGGTTAAGTGCCTGAATTGTGGGACTGAACACGACCGAGACGAGAACGCCGCAAAAAATATAAATAAAGTCGGGATAGGGCATTGCCACGACTCTAAACGGGCGCTCCAGACAGAGTAAGACTAGCAACGGTTAGCGTCAGTCAGTGAAGCGTCAAGAATCACCGCACCTTCAGGTCGGTGAGTATGTCAATAGGAGATACTTTCATCATTCCCAGGTGGAAGAGAGCAGCAATTAACATCATTCAAACAAACTTTACCCCACTGTAAAGCCCAACGCACCAAAGCCACACGGTTATCAGTTTTTGTCTTGCTGAGAATGTTACTGATATGGTTATCAACTGTGCGTTTACTAATTTCCAGTTTCGCTGCAATTTCTTGGTTAGTTAAGCCGGTGGCCACTAAGTCGATAATTTGCAGTTCTCTGTCTGACAGACTAACACGGATCCCAGACTCACTAGTAGCCATGACTTACTATTCCTCCCTTGGTATATGTACTCAAATATTATTCTCCATTCTAGAAGATTCTTTCCGAGGTAGATAGTTTTAAATGTTGCTAATAATACTAATGTCAAGATTTTCTTTTGATTTTAGGTTTGTAGTCATCACCGCTACAGATCAAAGGTATTTATTCTAACTAAGATGAGTAAAAAGGCTCTTGCTGAATGAGGGACATTTTTTTGATCATCAAAAATATATCTAGCTTAGTGTCAAACTAAATTTAGATTATGCCCCATCGAAAATCAAAAATGAAATGAGTAATCCCTCTGTTTTATGTCTTGGTGAAGTCTTGTTTGACTGTTTAGCTGATCAATTGGGACTTAAGCTAGAAGAAGTGCAATCATGGACTCCCTACCCCGGAGGAGCGCCCGCTAATGTGGCTTGTGCTTTGGTGAAGTTGGGAACATCAGCCGGATTTATGGGAGCAGTAGGCGAGGATGAACCAGGAAATACATTGGTAACATTATTAAAAGATGTTGGTGTAGATACAACGGGTGTGCAACGTGATTCGACAGCACCAACTAGACAAGTATATGTAGTCAGGGATTTAGCGGGCGATCGCACTTTTGCAGGTTTTGGTAAATATGATACTTCAGAATTTGCTGATACCCGTCTTCAAGCGACAAAGTTACCTATCGCGCTTTTTGATGAAGCCGATTTTTTGGTGGTAGGAACTTTAGAACTAGCTTATCCTGAAAGTGAAAAAGCAGTTTTGCGAGCTTTAGAGTTAGCAGAACAATATGACCTAAAAATTATTCTGGATGTCAATTGGCGACCAGTATTTTGGCAAGATGAAAACACAGCCAAGACCAAAATTCTCTCATTGTTAAAACGATTTGATTTTCTCAAACTGACCAAAGAAGAAGCACAATGGTTATTTAATACAACAGACCCAGGAGCAATTACTTATAGACTTAATTCTTTAGAAGGGGTTTTGGTGACAGATGGTGAACATGGTTGTGCCTATTGTTTAGGTGAAAACGAAGGGAAAATTCCCGCTTTCCCGATGTCTGTTGTGGATACAACCGGTGCAGGAGATGGTTTCTTAGCTGGGTTTATCCATCAATTGCAACAAGCTGGGATTCACAGTCTCAAAGATGCAGCCACAGCTAAAAGGATTGTTACCTATGCCAGTGCTGTGGGGGCATTAACTACTATTAAACCAGGGGCGATCGCATCTCAACCCACTGCGGCTGAAGTTGACGCTTTTCTCAGTTCTCATCAATTTTAAGTAGTAGTATATTCAGCAGGGATATCAGCTAAAATCAGTTGATATTCCTGACTGGAAAATTAATAATAATTAAACGCAGATAAGGACGGATAAATTAATGGATTTGATGACTTTGTGCGGTCTTGCAGAAAATTGGGATTAATTTTCTGAAGTAGGGACAATTCATGAATTGTCTCTACATTTTTTCTCTGGGTTGATTAAATTTTCAATTCCGCTAAACCTAAATAACGAATACCTATTGGAGATATATCAAAGCGACATGGGAGGACTTCTAAGCCTAGTTGAATTGCTTCCCGTAATAACTGACCATATAGAGGATCTGTAATATCTCCAGGTGCAAATTCTAAACAATCACCTCGGTTAATAAAATACAGCATTACTGAGCGACTTTGGGGTAACACTTCCATTAATTCCCGTAAATGCTTTTGTCCTCTGGTGGTTTCTGTGTCGGGAAATAAGGCTAAACTTCCATTTGACCAAGTTGTATTTTTTACCTCTAAGTAAATTGGTCGTAGTTCAGCACTACCTGTCAAATAAAAATCTACTCGGCTTTTGCGATCTTTTCCATAAACCACTTCACCCTTAACCTGTTCATATTCTCCCAATTCTGGGAATAAATGCTGCTGTAAGGCTAATTTGATGACTCGATTAGGTAAAGCCGTGTTTACACCTACCCAAGTCGTTGCTAGATCATTAACTTGAATTAATTCTAAGGTATAAGCTAATTTGCGTTGAGGATTATCACTTTTAGAAATTTGGACAGCGCTACCAATAGTAGAAACTCCTGTCATGGGACCTGTATTCGGACAATGTGCTGTTACTACCTCTCCAGAGTCTAGTTGAACATCAGCAAAAAACCGCTTGTAGCGTTTGAGTAAAATCCCAGGATATAGTGTTGGGTAGTTATAGAGCCAATTGAGCATTAGTTATAAATAGGTAGAGCATTTCTTCATAGTAACTTAAGATTATTCCCCAGCTAGTTTTCTAGTTTTGAATAGGAATATTCAGATCCCCGACTTCTTGAAGAAGTCGGGGATCTTGTTGTTAAAACATGATTTATAATTGCTATATACTTAAAATGATAAATAATTAATTTTTTCCAATTAATAGTATGAATGACGAATTTTATCATCGCGGATTAGAAAAAGCCCAACAAAAAGATTATACAGGTGCGATCGCCGAATTTACCGCTGCTATCGGGCAAAATCCTGATTTTAGTCAGGCATATATCCAACGGGGTTTAGCATATTATGATTCTGGGGACATTCTGCAATCAGTTTATGATTATACTGAAGCTATCAAATTAGATGAATCTAGGGGAGAGGCTTTTTATTGTCGCGCTTTAGCTAGATTAACATTAAAAAATTTTCCTGGTGCTTTAGATGATGTAGAAAGGGCAATTTGTCTTAATTCTGATGATGCTGCTGCTTATGATTTACGAGGGATAGTGCGACGAAAACAAGGATATATTCCAGATGCAATGGCAAATTTTAAAAAGGCAGCCGAATTATATCTAGCACAAAAAGATCAGGAAAAATGTCAAAGCTGTTTGCAGAAGATTAAACAGCTACAACCCTTAGAAAAACCAATAGAACCACAAATTAAATCTGCACCTATATCTCCTCTTTCTACTAATCAATATTTTCAGCAATTATTAACAAAAGCAGAACAGGGAGACACTAGAGCAGCCATTGCTGATTTAAATTGGGTATTAAAAGCTGATCCCAATGATGCTCAAGCCTATTGTTGTCGCGGTATAGTGCAATGTAAAATTGGTAATTATCGAGAAGCTATAGCGGATTTTAATCAAGCACTACAACTAAATTTTCAAGATGTCCTTGTTTATCGCAATCGGGGAAAAGCTCGTTCCCAAATTGGTGATTATCAAGGTGCATTATCCGATTTAAACCAAGCATTAAAAATACAGCCTGAAGATCCTTTAGTTTATGTTGGTAGAGGTAATATTTATCGAGAAATGGGTAATTATTTGGATGCAATTCAAGATTATAGTCAAGCACTGCAAATAAATCCTGATTATCCTCCAGCTTACTATAATCGTGGTCTTACCTATACATTGTTAGAAGAAATGCAAAATGCTATATCTGATTATCAAAAAGCAGCTAGTATTTATTGTGAACAAGAAGACTGGGAAAATTACCAACAGATATTAAATAGGTTACAAAAAATCCAAACATCCCCTTCTGAAACCAAAAATCAGAAATATGAAATTATCCGTCAGCGGCTTTTGCGGTTAGTAGGGGGACAGTGGGAAATAGCAGAACGTTTAATTCAGCAACAAGAATATAATTATCCGGGAATGTCAGATGATTGGTATTTGCAAAGAGTAATTGATCAGTTAGAGAGAGATAGTCTCTAAAAAACATAATACCCAGATACCTGGCTTCTTAAAGAAGTCCGGTATCTATAGGAATCATAAATGATATTTGAAAAATTTTAAGTAGGGTGGGCATTTCCCACCAAAACCCTTACAGCACTTCCCGGTGTTATGAGGTACACATCTAGCGGTTAAGATGCCTATACCACAAGAGTTTCATTATTTAAGCTTGTACCTCATAACAGCGAAATGCGCTGTATCCGGTGGGCATTTCCCACCCTACGTATATTTCAAAAATCAAATATTAGTTCTATATATTTTTACATTAATTTAGTTAATTTGCATACAATTCTTAGTTTGAAAACAAAGTATAGATAAAGATTTTGTGAAAACTCATCCTTGAGTATGGCAGGTTATGATAATTTCTCGTACCATTTGTTTTTGTGAATGTAAATCATTAATTCCATCAAAGGAAGTAAAAATGACTGAAAAAGATATCAAATAAAATTCACCAAATCAATCTATTTTGGATAAAAGTTGGTTTTTCTATGATCTAAATTTTGAATTAAAGCCACCAACTTTTTTAGATTTAGGATTTTTAATCTAATATCTGCTGATAAGGCTAGATTTTATATACCAAGGATTAATATGTATCAAACAATTCCCAATACATTATTCCCACAAAAGTTTGTTTGCAATCATTTAATTATTCCACCGAAAACCTTTATCCACTTTCCCAAGTCAGAGATTGAACAGTCAATCCCTAGCCGATTTGAAAAACAAGTTAAGAAATATCCTCATGCTATTGCTATCAAAACCCAGAATCAAATCCTTACCTATACACAACTAAATAACAATGCTAATCGGTTAGCAAATGTCATTCTTTCCCAAGGAGAAAACAAACTAGAAGTAATAGTGTTATTACTAGAAAAAGGTGCAGATTTCATTACTAGTATTTTAGGAGTATTGAAAACAGGGAAAATTTTTGTTCCTTTAGATCCCACATTTCCCATTGAGAGACTTGCTTATATTATTGAAGATTCTCAAGCCGTTGCATTTATTACCAATAATCTGAATTTAGACTTGGCTAAAAAACTAGCGGAAGCTGCTACTAATAATTGTCAGTTATTTAATATAGACAATATTGATAGCCATAATTCCGGCAAAAATCCCATTATTACTATATCACCAGAAACACCAGCTTATATTATTTACACCAGTGGCTCAACGGGTAAACCTAAAGGAGTAGTACAGAATCATCGTAACTCCCTGCATTACTGTATGAATGATACAAAAACTTTATTAATTAGCCATCAAGATCGTGTAGTGTTTCTCTATTCCTGTAGTGCTTTGGGGGGAATATTATGTATTTTCTACACCTTGCTTAATGGTGCTAGTCTCTATTCATTTGATGTCAAAGAACAGGGATTAACTAATTTAGTTAATTGGCTAATTGATTCTGAAATTACAATTTATCATTCCTTTACAACCCTATTTCGCCATTTTGTAGATACCCTCACAGGTGCAGAACAGTTTCCCAAAATTCGCCTAGTTAAATTAGGTGGTGAAGCAACCTTAATGAGAGATGTTGAAAACTACAAAAAATATTTTGCTCCTGATTGTCTTTTATATGCCAGTTTAGGGGCAACAGAAGCTGGAACTTTTCGCAATTTTATAGTTGATAAAAATACGAAAATCGAAAATAGTACCGTACCTATTGGCTATCCAGTGGAAGATATGGAAATTGTGCTATTGGATGAAGTTGGGGTAGAAGTTGAAAATGGTAAAATTGGAGAAATTGCCCTTAAAAGTGAATATTTAGCTCTCGGTTATTGGCAAAAACCAGAACTAACACAAACTGTATTTTTACCAGATATTGAAAATAGCAAAAAAAGAATTTACCGCACAGGTGATTTAGGCTATATTCAACCAGATGGTTGTTTAGTTCATCAAGGGAGAAAAGACTTTCAGGTAAAAATTTGCGGCTTTCGCATTGAAGTTGCAGAAATTGAGATGGAACTGCTGAAAATCCACAATATTAAAGAAGCAGTGGTCATAGCTACAGACGATACTCCAGAAAATAAACGTCTTATCGCTTATCTTGTTCTCAAGCAAAACCCAGCACCTACCACTAAAGAAATACGCACATATTTACAGAATAAACTACCTGAATATATGCTCCCTAGTGCTTTTATTTTTTTAGATGCTTTGCCATTAACACCCAATGGTAAATTAGATAGAAAGGGACTACCAGCATTTAATTTAATCAAACCAGAAATAACTAAAAGTTTTGTTAATTACCAGAACCATATAGAACACCAGTTAATTCAAATTTGGGAAAATTTATTAGGTGTGCAACCTATTGGTATTAAAGATGATTTTTTTGAATTAGGAGGAAATTCTTTATTAGCAGTGCGGTTATTTGCAGAGATAGAACGAAAATTTGCCAAAAAACTCCCTCTAGCTGCTTTGTTTCCATCATCTACAGTGGCAGCCATGTCCCAAATTATCCACCAAGAACCAGTTTTAGTAAATACCCCCAATTGGTCATCTTTAGTAGAAATTCAACCTCAAGGGGGTAGGAACAGCTTGATAATTTCTCCCCATAACTATCCATATATTACTGTTTGTCCAAGTCTTCAATTAGTTGATCAACAAATTCCCTTAACCGTTGCTGCTGTGTTAGGGACGGTTTTAATTTTTTCTCTGACCCCAGGCAACACCTTAAACTGCAAAGGTGATTTATCGTCCGCTACTTGATTTTGTGGTTTAAATTTAGTTTTAGGTATTGCCAAATCCTAGAGTATCGGGTATACTAGGTATTATAACACAACATTGAAAGGTCGAATCAATGCTTTTATCATTCAAAACCGCGTTAATTCCAAATAACGGACAGGTTACAGCTTTTCGTAAAGCATCTGGAGTAGCTAGACACGCTTACAACTGGGCAAATGCTCAAGTTATAGATATCTTAGCTACTCAAAAAGAAGGCGAAAAACTTAAATTACCATCAGCGATTGACCTGCATAAAAAGTTAGTTGCTGAGGTAAAATCTGAGCATATTTGGTATTACGAAGTTAATAAAAATGTTCCTCAGAAGGCGTTAGCTGATTTACGCCAGGCTTGGGATAGGTGTTTCAAAAAAACATCAAAACAACCACGATTCAAGAAAAAAGGACAACACGATTCTTTCTATTTAGAATCAGGAACTAAGGCGAAACCAGCGATTAAAAATGATGGTAAAAGAATTAAATTACCGTCAATTGGCTGGGTACGTTTAGCAGAACCTTTACCGATTACAGCAACTCATAATTGCGTGATTTCTAGACAGGCTGATAAATGGTTTATTTCTGTTAAATACGAAGTTGAAAAACCTCCTATACTTGCAGACAGACCGACCATTGGCGTTGACATAGGAATTAAGGAGTTAGCAGTTTGCAGTAATGGTGAAGTATTCGGGAATCCTAAAGCCTACCGACGGATGAGTAAACGCATGAAACGTTTACAGCGTAGTGTGAGCAGGAAAATTAAAGGCTCTAATAACCGTAAAAAAGCTGTGAGAAAATTAGCTAAATTACACGCCAAAGTTTCTAATATTCGCCAGGATTCCATACACAAATTAACCTACTATCTAGCTAAAAATCACAGCATTGTAAGGATAGAGGATTTGCACGTTAAGGCATTTTTGAAAAACCATAAATTAGCGGGTGCTATCGCTGACTGTGGTATGTATGAATTTAAACGGCAGTTAGAGTATAAAACTGAGAAATTCGGGAGTGAACTAATCCTTGTGGATCGGTTTTTCCCCAGTTCTCAAATATGCTCTAACTGCGGTAATCATCGTCATAAAATGCCATTAAAAAACCGCGTTTATATTTGTCCTGATTGCGGACATACAGAGGATCGTGACCTCAACGCCGCTAAAAACATTGACCGATGGTTTGCGGATATTTTTATCCCTGTAGCGTAGCGGTTCCTTTTAGGAACTACGGTCAGAAACGGTAAGTTCTACCGAGATTGTCTGTGGAGCGGGCAAACAAGATTGGAAGTCATTCCAAGACCGCGATGAAGCAGGAAATAAACACTAAGATTATCGCTGTCCAGATGTGTCTAGACTTTGGTAATTTTGGGTAAGTTTTATAGAACGGAAAAACCACCCTTGTTTATGATTCATTCTTTGGGGGGAGAAGTATTATGTTATCGGAATTTAGCAATCAATTTAGGGTCAGAACAACCCATGTATGGACTCCAACCCCAAGGACTAGACGGAAAACAGCCTCCTTTATTTAGGGTTGAAGATATGGCCTCACTATATCTGCAAGAAATTCAAACCGTTCAACCTCAAGGACCTTATTTTTTGGGAGGATATTCTTTTGGAGGTATTATTGCTTATCAGATAGCCCAACAACTCCATAGTCAAGGTCAAGAAGTAGCACTTTTAGCTTTATTAGATACCTGTCGTCCTGGATATAAACGCCGGTTATCATTCCTGAAACGAATTTCTTTACATATCAATCATATTGTCCACCGTGGTCCTAAATATTTTTATAACAGGGCTAAAGGTTGGTATAAACACGCCAAGTACCAGATTGAAAAGGTTTATCAGTCTTACTTTCACAAATTTACCGATATCGTGAAAACTGCTTCCAGACTACCTGAAGCTAATCAGTATATAGACATTATTAATGCTAATACTCAAGCTCTGAATACTTATGTCTTTCAACCTTATGGGGGGAAAGTAACTCTCCTCCGCACTAAAGATGAAAATCGCGCAGATGGTATAGGCGTAGTATATCAACCGGAATTTGGTTGGAGTGAGATCATCACAGGTGAATTAGATGTTAAGTACATTCCTGGTTCTCATCTTTCCCTCCTCAATGAACCCAATGTTAAGGTATTGTCTAAACAAATGAAAATTTGTCTGGAACAAGCTCAAAATCGAGAATAGTACCGCTTTCTCGGAATTTAGAATTTAGAATTTAGAATGAATACGGATAAGCTTTTCACAGATTCGGAATGGTTCATTAACTTATGCCGGACTGTACTAGTAGTCCGTCAAGAACTAATTGACGGGTTCATTCGTTGCCATTTTCATTCTTCCTTCTTCCTTCCTTCTTCCTTCGTGTCCTTCGTGCCTTCGTGGTTCGTTTCTTATCCGTCAAAATTTACTTGACAGACTACTAGTACCACTAGAATTCAAAATGCGTTTTTTAGAATCTTTGTAGAGACGTTACATGGGTATGGATTATCGGCTCTACCTTATTTTTCGGTCTAGAACATGACTCAATTTTGGATTGTTTAACCAAAAACTTCAAATTTGTTGATGTTCATGAATTTTAATGATACCACTGCAAATATTTGTGATATAAATATAAAGTACGGTATTCCTACTTAAAAACCGTAGATTATTTGCAGAGGTGTAAAACCAGTGGGCATAGTAGTTGAAAACGTCTCTAAACAATTTGGTAGTTTCCAAGCAGTTGAACAGATAAACCTGGAAATTCAGAGTGGTTCGCTGGTGGCTTTACTTGGTCCGTCTGGATCTGGTAAATCTACTCTATTGCGATTAATAGCGGGCTTAGAATTACCAGATACAGGCAAAATTATTCTCACAGGTAAAGATGCCACCAATCAAAGTGTGCAGGAAAGAAATATTGGGTTTGTGTTTCAGCACTATGCCCTATTTAAACATTTAACTGTTCGTAAAAATATTGCCTTTGGTTTAGAAATTCGCAAAGCTCCCAAAAAGAAAATTCAGGGAAAAGTAGAACAGTTACTAGAACTGGTCCAATTAAGTGGATTAGGCGATCGCTATCCTTCGCAACTTTCCGGTGGACAAAGACAACGGGTAGCATTAGCTAGAGCATTGGCTGTAGAACCTAATGTCCTCTTATTAGATGAACCATTCGGCGCTCTTGATGCTAAAGTCCGTAAAGACTTACGAGCTTGGTTACGTCGTCTTCATGATGAGGTTCATGTTACCACAGTTTTCGTTACTCACGACCAAGAAGAAGCAATGGAAGTTTCTGATGAGATTGTGGTGATGAATAAAGGTAAAGTTGAACAGGTAGGAACACCCGCACAAATTTATGATCATCCGGCATCTGCATTTGTGATGAGTTTTATCGGTCCTGTGAATGTATTACCTAGTTCTGCAAAAATCTTTCAAAGTAGCGGTTTTGAATCAACAAATCCAGAAACATTTTTGCGTCCCCAAGATATCATTATCGAAACCGTTAGTAATGGAACAACAGCACAAGCTACAGTGAGCAGAATCATTCATTTAGGTTGGGAAATTCAAGTTGAATTAACCTTAGATGACGGACAAATGATGACAGCACATTTAACAAGAGAACGGTTCGATCAATTAAAATTAGAACCACAAGAAAAGGTTTATGTTAAACCTAAAGATGCTAAATCTTTTCCACTTTATTATTCAATTTAGGGAAGAGGCAAGAGGCAAGAGGCAAGAGGCAGGGAGCAGGGGGCAGGGAGCAGGGAGCAGGTGGAAATTTTTTCCCCTTACTACTGACCACTGACCACTGACCACTGACCACTGACAACTGACTAAATCAAAGATTTGGCTTTTTCAGATGCTTTTCCTAATCCTACCAACTGGTAGCTAAGATCCCACATTCGCTTGCCTTTTTCATCATCGCGGGCTTGGGGAGAAACCTTTTGTCCAAAAGATTCCCGTCCTTCTTTTTGACGATTTCCCCAACTCCAATAAATACCAGATTGTTTGTATTCAGGATCAGCAACTACCATTGCAACCCGTTCTCCTGATAATTCCTCAGTTACAAATCCTCCAGTAATATACTTTTGGAAAAGAGGGAAAATCTTCTGGAACAAAGGATAATGATTGCGGAATAAAGCCGTTGTTGCCACACAACCAGGATAGAGAGAACTGAAAGTAATACCAGTGGACTCATGAAAACGGTTATGTAGTTCGCGCATGGTAAGAACGTTACAAACCTTACTATCTTTGTAAGCTTTAACTGGTTCAAATTGCTTACCGTCAATCATGCAAATGGGATTTTGGAAACCCGCTGCAAAACCTTCAAAATTACCTAAATCTGGACGAGGAGGAATCTTTCCACCCAATTCATCTGGGTTGTGGGTAACAGTTCCCAAAATTACCAATCTTTTATCAGCCGCAGGTGATTTTTGCAAATCTGGTAACATCAAATTACACAGAAGAAAATGTCCGAGGTGATTTGTGGTAACAGTTAATTCAAATCCTTCGGGAGAAAATAAAGGCTCTTTGATTAAAGGCATATAAATGGCAGCATTGCAAACCAAAGCTTCCAAAGATTTGCCAGTAGCCCTAAAATTGTTGACAAATTGTCTCACACTTTCTAAAGAACCTAAATCAATCTGCATAAGTGTGTAGCTATTTGCTGGCATTCCTACACTTTGGGCAGCTTTTTCGGCTTTAATCAAATCTCTACAAGCCATGATAACGTGCCATTGTCCTTTATCAGCGAGAGCCTTGGCTGCTTGTAAACCCACTCCCGAAGAAGCACCTGTGATGATTGCTGTTGACTTACGATTTTCTACCATTTGTTTAGACCCCTTTGACTATACTTTGAGTTTAAAAGACAGTATATATGATCTCATAATCTCATACTTTTGAAATCCAGATTTGTTAAAGGTTTCAACATTTTATTTCTAATATAAAAACCAAACCCTTGTTAAATCAGTAAAAGCCTTGATGAATAAGGGACTTCCAAATAAAAAAATGTCCCAAAACTGACGCAAAAATTCTCTCTCTGTGTTCTCTGTGCCTCTGTGGTTCGTTTATTGGGATAATTTATTTCTTGGAAGTCCCTAAGGGTTTCAAATTTTTATCTCCCGACAGTAATAAAAGACGGATAAATTCGTCAGTAAAAAATATTTAATCTGTGTGGAAGTTCGTTAACTTTTCTTAACACTAACCCCAATATTCGAGACGTTGAGGCAAAATGTCCTTTAGAAGCATCTAAACTGAAATTATAGTCTTCATATTTTACCCATTCATTATTAGTAATATTTTCTATCCACCCAAATCTAACTGCAAACTGTTGATGATTTTGAACAATATGCTTTTGGATGCTAAAACCAAATTTACTATCACTATATTTCAGCCAAAATTTATTAATTATATGTAAATCAACTAACCAACCTATATGTTCACAAAGATTACTATGTTTATTGCCAAAGCACCCAAACCAAAAAATATAGCATCAATATTTAACCTGCTTTGGAAAGATATAATTCATCTTTGGTGGCTTTGGCAATAATAACATCACAAAGAAATGCCTAAATTCAACCCTAATACAGCATGAACAAACATAATCAAAAGAGTTGTACTTCCTAAATAAGCATGAACTGCACGCAAACCAGCTTTATCTCCAAAAAATCCACTTAGAGAAATTACACCATTAATTAATAACAGTATTAGTACCAGTGAACCAGTCCAAAAATGAGGACTTGCAAACAGTGGTTTTTGCTGCATTACCAACGACAAAACCCCACCAGTATATCCACCTGCCAAAAATATAAATAACCAAGGTGCTAATTGACGATGAGCATTACGGCTTTTAATCGCTGCATCTTTATCCTCCAGCAACTTACCACGCCAGCCAGTCACACCAACAAAAGTCCCCACCACAAAAATCACAATCCCCATCATTGCTGGATGTCCCCAATGCACAATCGGTTCAGGAACACCGAAGGAACGAAACCAAGCTGCAATTGGTTCTAAAACCGCATTTATATTTATCATCTGACAGACACCATTATTTGTACTTTTCAACTTTTCTATCTCCCCCAGCGTAGCTACCGTGTATACGCAAGTGATTGAATCACCCCCTACCCCCCAAAATTGGAGGAACAAGAATTTTCAAAGTCCCCCAGAATTGGGGGATTTAGGGGGCGAAATAGGCCGAAACAAAGACAGGTAGGACTTGTATGTACACCGTAGCCCAGCGGAGGGGGATTAAAAATTTTATTCCAGTCCTATTGTTTAACTTACGGTATTTTTCAGCAATGGGAAACCCAGCTTCTCCCTTTGCTCAACATATAAATGAGCTACTTTCCGAGCCAAATGCCGAATCCTAGTAATATAACGAGTCCGTTCCGTTACCGAAATTACCCCTCTAGCATCAAGCAAATTAAAAGCATGAGAACACTTAATCACATAGTCCAAACTAGGTAAAACCAAACCTCGCTCTGTTAATTGAGTAGCTTCCTGCTCATATAAACCAAACAGCGTCAGCAGCATCTCAGGATTTGACGCTTCAAAATTATAAGTACACTGCTCAATTTCACCCTGAAGATGAACATCACCATAAGTAATGTCATCCGTCCATTGAATCTTCGTAATTGCCTCCACTTGCTGGAGATACATCACCAATCTCTCCAAACCATAAGTAATCTCAATAGATACAGGACGACAATCAATTCCCCCACATTGCTGGAAATAGGTGAATTGAGTAATTTCCATCCCATCTAACCAGACTTCCCAGCCCGTACCCCAAGCCCCCACCGTCGCATCTTCCCAATTATCTTCCACAAACCGAATATCGTGGTCTTCAGGACAAATCCCTAACGCCCGTAAAGAATCAAGATAAATTTCCTGGATATCATCTGGTGACGGTTTAATCAAAACTTGGTATTGATAATAATGTTGAAACCGATTTGGATTTTCCCCGTAACGTCCATCTGTAGGACGACGACAAGGTTCAACATAAGCCACAGACCAAGGCTCAGGACCCAAAGCCCTGAGAAAAGTATGGGGATTCTTAGTACCTGCGCCCTTCTCCATATCATAGGGCTGGGCAATCAAGCACCCACGCTGTCCCCAAAACTGATGCAATATCGCTATTACCGACTGAAAATTCACTATTTACTCTTCCTTGAGTCAACAATTCCTCACCCATTGTGGACTAAACCCAGCATTGTGAGCAGTTTTCAGGCGAATAAAAAACAATCTTCAAAAAAGATTGAAAAAGTAGTTGACAAACCAAAGGATGTTCGATATATTAAATAAGTGCCTGAAGCGAAGCGAAACAAAAGCAACGCCGAAAGTCACACCGAACCTTGAAAATATTATAGTTTGAAAGCCAGAATACAGCAAGTACCCTGCGTCAGAAAAAGAAAATAACCTGACCGTGGTTGTAAAAACGGTTGAAAGAGCTTATAACAGACGAACCAAAATGGAGAGTTTGATCCTGGCTCAGGATGAACGCTGGCGGTATGCTTAACACATGCAAGTCGAACGGTCTTTTCGGAGATAGTGGCGGACGGGTGAGTAACGCGTAAGAATCTACCTTCAGGTTCGGGACAACCACTGGAAACGGTGGCTAATACCGGATGTGCCGAGAGGTGAAAGGCTTGCTGCCTGAAGAAGAGCTTGCGTCTGATTAGCTAGTAGGTGTGGTAAAGGCGCACCTAGGCGACGATCAGTAGCTGGTCTGAGAGGATGATCAGCCACACTGGGACTGAGACACGGCCCAGACTCCTACGGGAGGCAGCAGTGGGGAATTTTCCGCAATGGGCGAAAGCCTGACGGAGCAATACCGCGTGAGGGAGGAAGGCTCTTGGGTTGTAAACCTCTTTTCTCAGGGAAGAAAAAAATGACGGTACCTGAGGAATAAGCATCGGCTAACTCCGTGCCAGCAGCCGCGGTAATACGGAGGATGCAAGCGTTATCCGGAATGATTGGGCGTAAAGGGTCCGCAGGTGGCATTGTAAGTCTGCTGTTAAAGAGTCACGCTCAACGTGATCAAGGCGGTGGAAACTACAAAGCTAGAGTGTGGTCGGGGCAGAAGGAATTCCTGGTGTAGCGGTGAAATGCGTAGATATCAGGAAGAACACCGGTGGCGAAGGCGTTCTGCTAGGCCAAGACTGACACTGAGGGACGAAAGCTAGGGGAGCGAATGGGATTAGATACCCCAGTAGTCCTAGCCGTAAACGATGGATACTAGGCGTAGCTCGTATCGACCCGAGCTGTGCCGTAGCTAACGCGTTAAGTATCCCGCCTGGGGAGTACGCAGGCAACTGTGAAACTCAAAGGAATTGACGGGGGCCCGCACAAGCGGTGGAGTATGTGGTTTAATTCGATGCAACGCGAAGAACCTTACCAAGGCTTGACATGTCACGAATCCCGGTGAAAATTGGGAGTGCCTTCGGGAGCGTGAACACAGGTGGTGCATGGCTGTCGTCAGCTCGTGTCGTGAGATGTTGGGTTAAGTCCCGCAACGAGCGCAACCCTCGTTTTTAGTTGCCAGCATTAAGTTGGGCACTCTAGAGAGACTGCCGGTGACAAACCGGAGGAAGGTGGGGATGACGTCAAGTCAGCATGCCCCTTACGTCTTGGGCTACACACGTACTACAATGCTCCGGACAAAGGGCAGCTACACAGCGATGTGATGCGAATCTCATAAACCGGAGCTCAGTTCAGATCGAAGGCTGCAACTCGCCTTCGTGAAGGAGGAATCGCTAGTAATTGCAGGTCAGCATACTGCAGTGAATTCGTTCCCGGGCCTTGTACACACCGCCCGTCACACCATGGAAGTTGGTCACGCCCGAAGTCGTTACCCCAACCGCAAGGAGGGGGATGCCTAAGGTAGGACTGATGACTGGGGTGAAGTCGTAACAAGGTAGCCGTACCGGAAGGTGTGGCTGGATCACCTCCTTTTAGGGAGACCTAATCCATTTAGAAATCGAAGGTAATGAAAATTATCAACAGAAACTAAGTTGGTCTAACCTAGGTCGGTCGCAGACTTGAAGTAAAGCTTTCAAACTATGATTTGGTTCGATTAGGGCTATTAGCTCAGGTGGTTAGAGCGCACCCCTGATAAGGGTGAGGTCCCTGGTTCGAGTCCAGGATGGCCC
Organism: Dolichospermum sp. DET69; assembly: GCA_017355425.1. Classification (NCBI taxonomy): domain Bacteria; kingdom Bacillati; phylum Cyanobacteriota; class Cyanophyceae; order Nostocales; family Aphanizomenonaceae; genus Dolichospermum; species Dolichospermum sp. DET69. Next base: position 1,175,714 of record CP070233.1, on the reverse strand, counting down.
ACCTGAAGGAAATCAAAAGTCAAAAGTCAAAAGTCAGAAGTAAATATTTTTGAAGCATGACTAGAAATTTTGAGTTCTTTTTGGGGGTTTGGCTCAGTTGGTAGAGCGCCTGCTTTGCAAGCAGGATGTCAGCGGTTCGAGTCCGCTAACCTCCACATTTGGAAAAAAGATAGCACCTGAAACTATGAAAATAGTTTTTGAATGCTGGGTTAAATTCCAGCCAGAACCTTGAAAACTGCATAAGAGAAAGAGAATTAGCAGAGCAGACGTGAAACATGAGAATGTTTCATCAAAGCAGACAAAAAGAAATGTGGTCAAGCTAATAAGGGCTAATGGTGGATACCTAGGCACACAGAGGCGATGAAGGACGTGGTTACCGACGAAATGTTCCGGGGAGTTGGAAGCAAACTAAGATCCGGAAATGTCCGAATGGGGCAACCCTATGTACTACCTGTTGAATATATAGACAGGAAAGAGCCAACCCCGCGAACTGAAACATCTTAGTAGCTGGAGGAAGAGAAATCAAACTAGAGATTCCCTAAGTAGTGGTGAGCGAAAGGGGAAGAGCCTAAACCAAGGGATTTATCCTTTGGGGTCGTGGGACAGCGATATCGAATCCGTTAGGTTAGACGAAACAGCTAAATACTGTACCAGAGGGGGTGAAAGTCCCGTAGTTGAAAACCAAAGGATAGTAGCTGAATCCCGAGTAGCATGGAGCACGAGGAATTCCATGTGAATCAGCGAGGACCACCTCGTAAGGCTAAATACTACTGTGTGACCGATAGTGAACAAGTACCGCGAGGGAAAGGTGAAAAGAACCCCGGAAGGGGAGTGAAATAGAACATGAAACCATAAGCTTACAAGCAGTGGGAGTCCGATTTAACGGATGACCGCGTGCCTGTTGAAGAATGAGCCGGCGACTTATAGGCACTGGTAGGTTAAAGCGAGAATGCTGGAGCCAAAGGGAAACCGAGTCTGAATAGGGCGTTAAATCAGTGTTTATAGACCCGAACCCTGGTGATCTAACCATGTCCAGGATGAAGCTTGGGTAACACCAAGTGGAGGTCCGAACCGACTGATGTTGAAAAATCAGCGGATGAGGTGTGGTTAGGGGTGAAATACCAATCGAACCAGGAGCTAGCTGGTTCTCCCCGAAATGTGTTGAGGCGCAGCGGTAATGATTAAATTTGGGGGGTAAAGCACTGTTTCGGTGCGGGCTGGGAGACCGGTACCAAATCGAGACAAACTCAGAATACCCAGAAGAAGACATTGCCAGTGAGACAGTGGGGGATAAGCTTCATTGTCAAGAGGGAAACAGCCCAGACCACCAGCTAAGGTCCCCAAATCATCACTAAGTGATAAAGGAGGTGAGATTGCCTAGACAACTAGGAGGTTTGCCTAGAAGCAGCCACCCTTGAAAGAGTGCGTAATAGCTCACTAGTCAAGCGATCTTGCGCCGAAAATGAACGGGGCTAAGTGATGTACCGAAGCTGTGGGATTGATATTAATTTATTAATCGGTAGGGGAGCGTTCCGTCGTAGGTTGAAGCAGTAGCGGCGAGCAGCTGTGGACGAAACGGAAGTGAGAATGTCGGCTTGAGTAGCGCAAATGTATGTGAGAATCATACACCCCGAAACCCTAAGGGTTCCAGAGCCAGGTTCGTCCACTCTGGGTTAGTCGGGACCTAAGGCGAGGCCGAACGGCGTAGTCGATGGACAAAGTGTCAATAGTCACTTACTGTTCTATGGGAGCATGATTAGGGACGCATCAAAGATAGCCATACCCTGATTGGTTTGGGAAGGGTTTACGAACCCTGCGTGGTGAAGGATAGTGCCAAGAAAAGCTAGTTATGTGATGAAGATAGAACACCCGTACCCGAAACCGACACAGGTAGGGAGGTTGAGAATACCAAGGGGCGCGAGATAACTCTCTCTAAGGAACTCGGCAAAATGGCCCCGTAACTTCGGAAGAAGGGGTGCCCACCTAAGAAGTGGGTCGCAGTGAAGAGATCCAAGCGACTGTTTACCAAAAACACAGGTCTCCGCCAACTCGTAAGAGGACGTATGGGGGCTGACGCCTGCCCAGTGCCGGAAGGTTAAAGAAGCCGGTCAGCGAAAGTAAAGCTGGCGACTGAAGCCCCGGTGAACGGCGGCCGTAACTATAACGGTCCTAAGGTAGCGAAATTCCTTGTCGGGTAAGTTCCGACCCGCACGAAAGGCGTAACGATTTGGATGGTGTCTCAGAGAGAGACTCGGCGAAATAGGAATGTCTGTGAAGATACGGACTGCCTGCACCAGGACAGAAAGACCCTATGAAGCTTTACTGTAGCCTGGAATTGTGTTCGGGCTTCGCTTGCGCAGGATAGGTGGGAAGCGGTGAACTACTCCTTTTGGGGAGTAGGGAGCTAACGGTGAGATACCACTCTGGCGAAGCTAGAATTCTAACCCACGACCGTAAGCCGGTTGGGGAACAGTTTCAGGTGGGCAGTTTGACTGGGGCGGTCGCCTCCTAAAAGGTAACGGAGGCGCGCAAAGGTTCCCTCAGCACGCTTGGAAACCGTGCGACGAGTGTAAAAGCAAAAGGGAGCTTGACTGCAAGACTGACAAGTCGAGCAGGTACGAAAGTAGGCTTTAGTGATCCGACGGCGCAGAGTGGAATGGCCGTCGCTCAACGGATAAAAGTTACTCTAGGGATAACAGGCTGATCTCCCCCAAGAGTCCACATCGACGGGGAGGTTTGGCACCTCGATGTCGGCTCATCGCAACCTGGGGCGGAAGTACGTCCCAAGGGTTGGGCTGTTCGCCCATTAAAGCGGTACGTGAGCTGGGTTCAGAACGTCGTGAGACAGTTCGGTCCATATCCGGTGCAGGCGCAAGAGTATTGAGAGGAGTCCTCCTTAGTACGAGAGGACCGGGAGGAACGCACCGCTGGTGTACCAGTTATTGTACCAACAGTAAACGCTGGGTAGCCAAGTGCGGAGAGGATAACCGCTGAAAGCATCTAAGTGGGAAGCCCACCTCAAGATGAGTACTCTCACTACGATAAGTAGGTAAGGTCACGGGCAGAACACCCGTTAATAGGCTTTATGTGGAAGTACAGTAATGTATGAAGCAAAGAAGTACTAATAGACCGAGGGCTTGACCTCTATTCGATTTTGTTATTGTTAATTCTCTTTCTTTTTGCAGTCTTCAGGGTTTTGTTGTTCGTCAGTGGTCATTGGTCAGTAGCAACTGACAATGGACAACTGACAACTGACCCAAAAGTCTTTCTTGGTGTCTATGGCGCGGTGGAACCACACTGATCCCTTCCCGAACTCAGAGGTGAAACGCTGCTGCGGCGACGATAGTTGAGGGGTAGCCCTCCGTGAAAATAGCTCGATGCCAGGTTTAATATTTACAATAACAATGCCTCTCATTATATAATAATGAGAGGCATTGTTTTTTAGGATGTAATAATAATCCTCCACTCATAATCTAACAAGTGATACCTTCTATTGCGCTTGTTGTTATGTTTAATCTAACACTTTTCAATATATGATTTATAATCAGGTATATGTTAGTAAAAACCAATCTATTTAATGTGATTGAATACTATGCAAACAATAACCTTAAACTCTCATGTTGGTCAAGATGGAATATTGCATTTAGATATTCCTGTAGATGTTAGTAATACTGATTTTAATATTACTGTTATTTTAAAACCTATTAATGATTCTCAACAGCAAAATCAACCTAAAGGAAAAGGTTGGCCTGCTAATTTTTTTGAAGAAACTTCAGGATGTTTAAAAGATACTCCTTTAACTATAGATTCAGAGGGTGTTTTTGATGATTTAGAGGATTTTAAATTGTCATGAAATATTTGTTGGATACAAATGTATGTATTAAATATCTGAATGAAGATTTGATTATTCGCAGGAAATTAGAAAACACTGATTTAGAAGATATTGCGGTTTGTTCAGTTGTTAAATTAGAGTTATTTTATGGAGCGATGAGAAGTGATAATCCTAATCAAGTTTGGGCAAAAGTTAAGCGATTTTTAGAAGTATTTATTTCTTTGCCTTTAGATGATATTTCAGCTTTAAATGCTGGTAGGATTCGCGCTCAATTAGCTAATATTGGTACTCCTATTGGTTATAATGATTTGTTAATTGCTTCTATTGCACTGTCTCATGATTTAATTTTAGTCACTCATAATACTAAGGAATTTGTCAGAGTTGAAGGTTTAAAAATAGAAGATTGGGAAATTGAAAGGTAGAAGTTTGTGAAAGCGATTTCTAGGTCGCGGTTCGCTATCGCACTCCCAACTCATAACCCAAAAGCGATTCATAAGGAGCGGTTCACTATAGCGGTATGTACTTAGGTGAGATACAGTCATTAAATTGCAAACTCTGTAGGGGCGCGGTTTCCCCGCCCTAAATTGTATTTCATCCGACCCAGAACCGCTATATCACTCTCATCACCCTATACATCTCATTTTATGAAAATTTGATATAAGTGTTGGGTGCATGAGATATTGAAGTTAATGATTAAAACAATAACTTTTTTGTCTGCCGCACTCCAATAACTATGATTTCAATCTTTATGGTTTGTAATCATAAAACATTCCATTATCTGCTACTCGATATATACCAGCTTGTCCATTAGCATTCTCAATTCTTACTAAACTATCTCCTACATTTGTAAATGAGCGATGATTTTTACCCCAGCCTTTGTATTCATATAAGAATGACATATCTCCATTTTCAGCTATGCGATAAATTCCAGCATGACCTGAAGGGTCATATAGTATAACCATATCCGGTCTTATTGCATGAATAATCGTCCAGTTAGGGCTCCAACTCCCATATGTCCGAATGATTTGTCCCTGAGCAGTTACAATGAAACCCGTACCTTTTGAGCGATCAAAAATAAGACGATATCCATTTCTTATGTTTACAACTATATCTGGTGTTATAGTTGGTTGAGAAGCTCTTGCTTTAGTTTGACCATCGTTGTAAGCATCACCACCATTTTCCATAACAGCTGTGTAGTAAGCATCAGCCCTTCCATTACAAGCTATTTTTAGAGGTTTTCCGAACCAAGTATTATGGTCTTTTGCACATATACCTAACATTCTGTTATGAAAAGCCTTATCGCATTCTTGCTGTGATTTGCCTAAAGTATCATAACAAGCATCATGTTCATTACAAGCCACTCTAAACTGACTAGAACCAATGGGTGAGAGTATTCGAAGTAAATACCAACTTGAACCACTACCACAACCAGAAGTTTGTGCTTGAACTTGTTTCGGATTGGATAAATCCACCATTTGAGAAACAGCTAAAGTTGCGGTGAAAACCAACGTAGTCAAAAACTTTGATAATTTCATATTTTTAGACTTATTTTTCCTGATTTCGTATTTTCTTTCAAAATTTAAGTAAATAAAAGCCTATAAAAGACTATGTTTTTGTAATAAAATATTAACTAATGTATTAAAATAGCTTACAACGATGCGTAACAATACGCTATAATTGCTGAAAACCTTATCATAATTTGATGTTATGAATGTTACTGAAATTTTACAATTTGCAGATCAATTGATCATAAATAAGACAGGAAAACGTTTAGATGATCTACAAAAAACTGTCATTACAGGAGTCTATGAAGGAAAAACTTATGAGACAATTGCGGAAGAGTGTAATCGTAGTGAAAGTCGCGTTAGAAGTGTTGGACGTAAATTATGGCAAATTTTATCGGAATCTTTAGGAGAAGATGTTAATAAGCATAATTTTTGTTGGACAATCGAAAGAGTTATTAATTCTCAGCTTGTTAATATTGTTAATGGTAATATTCATTATTGTCCTAATAATACTAAATCCTCTTTTGAAAATACAAAAGAAAGTATTAAACATCAACTCTATCAAGATTTAAAATTAGCTCCCAAAATAACCAAATTTTGCGATCGCACTTCGGAAATTAATACTTTATCTAGTTGGATATTAAATCAAAATATCCATTTAATTTCAATTTTAGGCTTATCTGGAATTGGTAAAACCACTCTTATCAAAAGATTTATTGATTTAAATTTAGATCAATTTGAAGTAATTATCTGGAAAAGTTTAAAATTCCCTAAATCCTTAGATTTACTGGTTAATGATTTATTAAATACTTGTCAAAAAGAACCCAAACAAACTATAGACAATAAATTAAAACAATTATTTGATATCCTCACTAATAAAAAATGTTTAATTATCCTTGATGATGTGCAAAATATATTCACCACTGGTCAGTTTGCTGGACAATATCAAACTGAATACAAAGATTATCAAAAACTTTTCACAATGATTACAGAAATTAAACATCAAAGTCATATCATATTAATTAGTCAAGAACAATGTCCAGAAATGGAATGTTTAGATGAGGAATTATATCCTATTAGATATTTAGAATTATCAGGATTAGACAATACAGATATTTTAAAAAACACAGGATTACAAGATGAAGAAAGCTGGTTAAACTTAATCAAGTTATATGAAGGTAATTTGATGTATTTAAAAAATATTGCCATGTTAATTAATAAAAACTATGATGGTCAAGTAACTAATTTTCTAGCTGAGAATACTTTACATATTACCAATAAAATTCAGTCTCATTTTCAAGAGATATTTAACTATCTATCACCCACAGAAAAAGAAATAGTAGTACAACTGAGTAAGTTTGAACAACCTATGTCCAGAGAAGAATTAAGGCAAAGTTTAAACTTATCATCAGTTAATTTTAATAATGGTTTACAGTCTTTACAACAAAGGTATTTGGTAACAAAAATAAACAATGGTAAAATATTGTTTCAATTATATTCAGTTTTTAGGGAATATGTAAGAACTTTTTCTAAAGTTGATAATGATCGAATTTAGAAGAATAATCAAAATGATTTTTTAATTAAAAATTGTACACTACGGGGACATATATTTTATCAAATTAAGGTCACTAGAAAAGTGATTAGGACAGATCACAATTTCACACACAAATACTTCAAGAAATATGACCAAATAATGGTAATTTAATTAAGTATTAATTCGGTTATTGATCGGTAGTTATTGATATTTTGGTGAATTTTAGACAACAAGAACTTATCTTTATTCCTGTCTAACTACCCACTCAATTCTCCTCAATTTGTTTCACGACTTTTTCAGCAAGCCCTAGTTATCTTTCAACCCTGTTAATTGTTATATGCAATATCGTCGTTTTGGTAAAACTAATTTACACCTTTCTGTTTTTTCTTTAGGAACAATGCGCTATTTAACTAATAGCGAAAATGTTCAACAGACTATTGAAAAAGCTTTATTTTTAGGAATTAATCATCTAGAAACAGCTAGAGGTTATGGTGACAGTGAAATATATTTAGGTAAAGCTATACAAGCTGGTTTATCAGTACCTCGTAGTCAACTTTATATTACTACCAAAATTCCCCCCACAGCGGATGCTGATACTATGCGTCAGTATATTGATGAATCTTTAAACCGGTTAAATTTAGATTATCTGGATTGTTTAGGAATTCATGGATTAAATACTTGGCAACATTTAGAATGGGTACAATCTAAAAACGGTTGTATGCAAGCAGTAGAGGAAGCTCTAAATGATGGGAGAGTGCGACATATTGGTTTTTCTACCCACGGTTCATTAGATGTAATTCTAGCAGCTATAAATACAAATTTATTTGAATTTGTTAATCTCCATTATTACTATTTTTTCCAACATAATGCCCCCGCGATTCAGTTAGCAATAGAGAAAGATATGGGCGTTTTTATTATTTCTCCTGCTGATAAAGGCGGAAAATTATATACTCCACCCCAAAGGTTAAAAGAAATCTGTCATCCCTTCACACCATTAGATTTAAATTATCATTTTCTGCTTAGTGACAAACGCATTACTACTTTGAGTGTTGGACCATCAAAACCGGAAGAGTTAGTAATACCTCCAGAACTTTTTGATCATAATAACGAATTAACAAAAGCCGAAATTGCTATTTTTGAAAAATTAGAACATCAGCAAAATCATGTTTTATTAACTGATAAATGTAGTCAATGTTATGCTTGTTTACCTTGTCCGGAAAATATTCATATTCCCGAAGTTTTAAGATTACGAAATTTAGCCGTAGCCTACGATATGACAGATTATGGTAAATATCGTTATGGAATGTTTGAAAATGCTGGTCATTGGTTTCCGGGAATGAAAGCGAATCGTTGTACAGAATGTGGTGATTGTTTGCCCAAATGTCCAGAAAATTTAGATATTCCTACTTTGCTCAAAGATACCCATGATAGATTAGAAGGTAAAGCCGGAAGAAGATTATGGGGATAACAAAAGAAACTTGTTTTAAACATTAGTATTTTTAACTCTTACTTCTTCAACTTCTGCTAATGTTTCTACCGTTAGGGGTGTGGATTGACTGGCACCGGATAGAAGTTTTAAAAGATTAGGACGGGCATCATATAATAGATAGATAATACGATCGCCTATTTCCCATTCTTCAGTAGCAGACATTACTAGTAGATGTTCTTCTCGTTCTAACAATAGTGGGACTAAAATCCCATCTTGAATTTTTTCTTGTATGTGTTGTTTTTGAGAGGAAAATTCTGCATCATTTAATGTTGTTGTTCCCAACTTCACTTGTCCACTACTCAAATATTCATTCCAAGTTTTTATCGGTAAATCTGACACAAAAGCTTGATTAACCTTACTATTCTCCGAAGGAGAACCTTGAGGGTGACGAGGGAATATAGCTAAAACACGGGGGGGATTAAATTCCTCAGCAGCCCGTTGTGCTAAGACAAAATTTACTTCACCATTACTTGTAATGGCCAAAAAAGTCCCCATAGAACCAATTCCAGCTTCTTCCAGGATTTCTCCGTCCAAAGCGCTACTAGCAATCACGCGGAGATTTTGAGCTTCAGCTTGAGCTAAACATTCTGGGTCAGTATCAATCATGACTACACTTTCTCCCCGTTCTTGAAAAAAGCGGGCAATTAATAAACCCAAGGGATTACAACCAACAATTACCGCCCCAGTTGCATCTTGAGAGGTGATTCGTAACCATTTAACCAACCATCCAGCAGTTAAACCTTGACAAAAAACCGTCATAATAATTGTCAAAAAAACTAAAGCTTTAATCGAGTCACCACCATTAATGCCTCGCTGCGTCAGTAAAATCGCAAACAAGGAAGCTACAGATGCGGAAACTATGCCCCTAGGTGCAACCCAACTTAAAAACAGTTTTTGTCGCCAATTCAGATCACTATTCCAAGTACACAAAATAATGTTAATTGGGCGGACTACAAACATTAACACCAAAACGGTGAATAGACTTCCCCAACCTAAAGCGAACACACTGGCAATAGATAAATCAGCCGCTAGGAGGATGAACAATACAGAAACGCTGAGAATTGTTAACTGATTTTTAAAACTTCGCAATAACCGCTCTTCTGGAACTGAGGAGTTAGCAAATACCGCACCTGCCACTACTGTGGTCATAATTCCCGATTCAGAACGGATCATTTGCGCTAGGGCAAACAACACCCATAACACCGCCAATACAACCAGATTTTTCAGTTCAAAGGAAATGAAGTTGGCACTTTTGAACATCCAACTCATTAAGTACCCACCAACGCCACCAATGCCCGCACCCACCGCGAAACGTAAAATTAGACCAATAATGGCATTAATTGGGTCTGTATCACCGTTTAAAATTGTATCTAGGACAACGTAAGCTAGGATAGCTCCCACGGGATCAATTAAAATCCCTTCTCCTTCTAATAGCGTTGCTACTTGTCGATCTACATTAATTTGTTGAATCAATGGACCAATTACAGTAGGTCCAGTAACGACGACAATAGAGGCATAGAGAACTGCTATATTCCAAGGAAACTCACCTAACCAGTGAGCGGCTAAACTTCCCCCTAGCAGGGTGATCAGTGTTCCCAGTGTCACAAGTAACTGGAGACTGAGGGAAACTTTGCCCAACTCCCGTCGATCTAATTTGAGTCCACCTTCAAACAGAATGATTGCTGTTGCTAGGGAAACAATCACTTCTAATCCTGTGCCTAGTAAGTGCGGTTGCAATAGTCCCAGACCGTCTTTACCTAAAAGGATGCCTAATAGGAGTAGTAAGACAATGCTGGGTAGTTTGAAATATGCAGCCATTACCTGAGCGCTAATGCCTGCAAAAACAGTGATCACCATCTGGAGGGTGATTTCAAAAGGTGCTTCCATGTTGTAGATTTTGAGCCATTAATTTCAAAATCCTCTCTAAAGAATCATAAACATTAAGTTTACAAAAATTGTAGTCTGATTATTTTTTCTTGCAAAAGGGAAAAACCCATAGATAGAGATTCTGATACTTTTAACCGAGACATTCCCTGCCCTGACATCTGAGATATCGTGAATGTCTCCCTGCACCCCTGAATCCTATGGCTAAAAAAAAGTTTGCAAAACCTCTTGACATATCTAAAAAAAACCTTTATATTACTAAAAGTGAAGAAAAAAACACGCCCCCATCGTCTAGAGGCCTAGGACACCTCCCTTTCACGGAGGTAACAGGGATTCGAATTCCCTTGGGGGTACTAAAATCAGGGATAGAAAAAGAGAAATCTTTTTTTATCCCTTTTTAATGTTTATATAGTTTTTGTATGGGCATATCTACAGAATTTAGTAGAGTAGAGACGTTCCATGGAGCGTCTCTACAAAGGTTATAGAAACTGCACATTTCATTTCTGGATATGTCTAATAGTTGTGTGTTTTGCTATATTTACATAAGCACTTAAGAATGATATTATACCATGAATATCAAAACTATTAGCTTTGTATCATCATGTCAGCATCTACAGATGAATCGAACCAAAAGAATATTACCATTAGCGATCAACCTACGGGAAAAGATAGTCTGGGTTTGACACCTTATGTCATTGCTATGACTGAGTTTTTAACTCATCCTGAAACTAAAGCACCACTAACTATTTCTGTTGAGGGTGAATGGGGTAGCGGTAAATCTTCTTTTATGAAGCAACTGGAAAAACAGATTGAACTGAAATCTAAAGAGTTATTTGAAGACGAACAAAAAAAAGACTTTGAAAAGCTTTTGGGAATTCTTCAAGAAGACCGTTTAGTTGCCACTGAATCAGCAAAAATTTTGATTTAGGTGATTTCTCAAAATGATTCTACCGATTAGGAAAGCGAACAATATTTCTCCCCTACGATGGAATCAGTTCTCAAAAAAATTTTAATTAATCGCTTGTGAACATTTAATTGCCCTAGAGGCATTTTGATTATATTAGAGAAAAGAGAAATAGAGCATAAATATTACAGTCTAATATTTCAGGAGAGCGGTAAAACTATAAAAACTTTGTAAATTGTTTCCAATGAACCATCTAAAATTACAATGTATGTAATGCTGAAATTGTCATTTTGCAAAAATATTGTATGAATATATCTCCCAAGATAATTGTTTTTGGTGCAGAAGGCTTTCTTGGAGAACATATTATTCAGGAATTAGTAAAAAACAATTTTAATGTATATGCTGCTCTCGCAAATAAGTCTAAATACTCTACAGATACCTTTAGCAATCAAATAACTTATTATGAAGGTGATTTAGAAGATTACCAATATATCCAGAAATGCTTAGAGGGAATGGATGCAATTATCTTTGCCGCAGAATGTAACAGCAATGTAGAAATTACGCAGAAATTTTTTACAGCCCTTAAAAATCATCAAGATATTCGCGTAGTGTATACATCTTCTCTATCTACTATTGCTGGTAGTAAAACACCGATAATATTTTCTGAAGATTCTGACCGGACTCATATCAGCGAAAGCTATTTAAGTCCTGATGATTTAGCAAAAATTGGCTGCGAACAAATAGCACTCGAATCCGTTAGAAAAAATCATAACATTGTCATCATCAATCCAGGTTTTATGTTAGGACCTGGAGCTTTTAGCAACTCACAAATTACTACATCAGGCTTGGTTTTGAGGTTCTGTCAGCATAATTTCCCATTTTATGTAAATGGAGGATATTCAGTTTGCGATGTTCGGGATGTGGCAAAAGCTCATGTTACAGCACTTACTTATGGACAAAGTGGCGATCGCTATATTGTTTCTGGACATAATCTTACCATGGCAGAAATTTATCATCTTATAGTAATGATAACTGGCTTTGGCAGTCCTCAAGAGTTACCTGTTGGCATAGCCCATTCCATGTCGTTGTTGCTTAAGAAATTATCTTCGCTATTTCCTAATATAGTCAAAAACTCATATCATCCAGATTTTGTTAAACCCGCTTGTCTTTATTATTATGGTGAATCTAAAAAAAGTATCAGTGAGCTTGGCTATAATATAACTCCAATTGCTACGACAATTTTAGATACAATTAAATACTTTTATGATCAAGGTTTTATCTCTGAAAATATGCCTTTTTTAGAAGTCATGAATAATAGTAATATTCAAGTAATCGCTTATCTAAGAGAAATGGTCAAATCTCACTCATTGTCGAGTTTTCTATTCCCGAAACTTCCAGAAATTTATAGAATTTGTGAGTTGAATCATTATTTAAACAATTTTTTAGCAGACTTAGTGGATGAGAACATATTTAATGACAAAAAAGGAAAATTTCAGATAAATCCAAGCAAACATAAAAAATATCAGCAAACTTTTAATAAGCTTTTTGAATATATCTATTTTGCATCCGATGATTTTCTGACAAAAGTATTGTGAGAAATTATTTATCAATACCTTAGAGGTTGTTTGAAAAGTAATCCATTGTGATTTTTTACCCCCCTTAATCCCCCCTTACAAAGGCTACGGTGTACACACATCTCTAGACAGGATGCTAAACGTGATCCGATCCCCCTAAATCCCCCTTAAAAAGGGGGACTTTGAAGAATTTAGCCCCCCTTTTTAAGGGGGGTTGGGGGGATCTAAACGTTGTGGGGCAACTCTAGAAGACTTGTGTGTACACCGTAGCTTACAAAGGGGGGAAACCGGAAAATCAAGTTCCCTCACCTTTACAAGGGGAGGGTTAGGGTGGGGTAAAAAGATATTGGATACATCAATCATGACTTTATAGCTACGCCATGCTTCGCTATCAAACAACCTCTTAACCAAACCCGACAAAGCAAAAAAATGGTGAAGGTATTGATCTATTTAAGATTTACTTTATAAACAATTTCTGAGTGTGAATATGAGCCTAGATAATAATTTTCCAGGAAAAAAATGGGACATTTGTATTGTCGGTACTGGTGCAGCAGGAGGAATATTAGCACATCAGTTAGCAATGAATAATTTTTCAGTAATTTCCTTAGAACATGGAGAAAAAATTGATAACAATTACTTCTCAAACCAATTAAATCCTGAACATGAGGAAAATTTCGGAATTGCTGCTGATATGCCTTGGCCTTTAGACCAACCAGAATCATTTCACTATGATAACTTTCAGGCAAATCAACTGTATGCTAAAAGTGACATATTGTCGACTTCATCCAGTTCCGCAGAAGTTTTTCGTAACCATCAGATTTTTCGACTTAATGGCAAGCAAAATTTATGGAATGGTGTTTGCCTAAGATATTCAGAAAGAGATTTTCGCGGTCAAGATTACGGAGATTCTAATTCAAATTGGCCAATTAGCTACGCCGATGTTGAAGATCATTACACAGCAGTTGAAAGATTAATAGGTGTTTGTGGGACTAAAGAAGGTCTCGATTGTTTACCAGATGGAGAATTTATTCCAGCCAAACCACTGCGTCCTGCTGACAAAATTGTGATGGAAGCCGTAAAAAAAGTCAGTGGTGTGAATATTAAAGCTATTCCCAATCGGAAAGCGGTGGAAACACGTCCAGAAGTTGCTCATCATTGTCAAAGTTGTGGTGCTTGTCATTATGGCTGTAGTTCTGGAAGTATGTATAAGTTTTCTAGCCATTTACTTCCACAAATAATTCACAGAAGTAACTACCAAATTAGATATAACTGTAAAGTCATCCGTTTGCAAAGGAAACAAGATTCTCATCAAATTTCTGCTGTCGAATATATAGATATTAAAACGTCCCAGAGATTTCAAATTGAGGCTAAGATTTTTATCCTAGCTGCTGGTGCTATGGAAACACCAAGAATCCTATTTAATTCTCACGATGATTTATTCCCACAAGGATATGCAAATAGTTCCGAAACTTTAGGATGTTACCTGCAAGATAATATTAAGGCCAACGTAGGTACTTCTTTACTGAAGCTGATTGGCAGGCAAGAAAAATATGATGTTGGTTTTGGAGATAATATATTACTACCTCGATTTTTGTTTGATAATAAAAACTTTCGCGGTGGGTATATGGCGCAATACCATAATTCATATCCTAAACGACCTTACTATTTAGATGGATTGGAAACTTGTCCAAGTTGGATGAAAAAGCATCTAGCAAAATTACTGTTTAAAAGCTATGCTGTCATACTTTTTCAAGGCAAACCTGAAGTTAAGAAATCAAACCGTGTTGTTCCCAGTCAAGAGCTAGATATTTATGGAATTCCCAAAGTTGATGTTGATTATGAAGTAACAGAAAATGACCTTCGTATGCAGCAAAGCATGATTTCCTACGGGAAGCAGATCCTCCGCAAATGCTCAGGAACTGTGATGTTTGCGTATACATCCAAGCCGGGAAACTCAATTCACTATGCTGGTACGTGCCGCATGGCCAACAATAGTTATGAAGGAGTTTTGAATAAAAATTTAAGGTCATTCGACCACGAAAATCTTTACATTTGTGATGGCAGCGTTATTCCTGAAATATCCGAAAAGAACTATACGTTGACAATTATGGCTTTAGCTCATCGTTTGGCATTATATTTATCTAAAGAGATAAAAATAGGTTAAGGGACTTGAAATTTAATCATGTACCAATCGAATAAAGTTAAACTTTTATATTGCCGTTAAGTCTTTGGTACTTTACTTTCATGCTCGTCCTAGTAGTCTGTCAAGTAAATTTTGACGGATAAGAAACGAACCACGTTCGCGGAGCGTCCCGGAGGGATATAGGAACGAAGGACACGAAGGAAGAAGGAAGAAGGAAGAATCAAAACGGCAACGAATGAACCCGTCAATTAGTTCTTGACAGACCACTAGGGTGTTAATTTTGACAAATAAATTGCCCTGACTGTCACCCACAAAATTACAGCACTTCCCGATGTTATGAGGTACAAGAACCCCACCCCCAACCCCCTCCCCGCAAGCAATGAGGGGGCTAAGATGTACCTCATAAGAGCGGAAACCGCTGTAACATCCTAGGCAAGTGCGACTTAACCCATTTTTTCTATTTTCTCTCTCACTGCTAATTTCGTTAGTGATCTCACCAATAAATACAGGCAAAAACCACATATACAAAAAACCGCTATTGCCCAATTATTATACTTATTGATCATCAAGATTAATCCTGATAAAAGACTAAATCCGGTTAAACAAGCATAGATTAAGGCTTTGACTGCTAGATAAATTCGTCTTAATATGCGATCGCTTTCAACATTTTTAACTATTAATTGTAACTCTCCCCTTTCAACTCTTTCTTCTAATTTTTTAAATAAAACTTCGGTTCTATTCGGTTTTGTGAGTTGATATTGCAGAAAATCCTTAGTTTGTTTACTTAATTGAGCTATCGCATTGCCTTTACTTTTTGTAATTGCTATGCTTCTGACAAACGGTTGGGCTGATGCTGTAAGATTATATTGAGGATCTAAAGTTCTCGCAATACCATCTAATGTGGTTAAGGCTTTAAGAATAAATATCATTTGAGCCGGTAAGCGAAATGGTTGCTGTTCAAACATTTCATAAAGTTCACTTTTTACCTCACCCAATGCTTTAACATCCAAGGGTTTATCAGTAAATTTATCTAATAAAAATGTGATTAATCTTTTAACTGGAGTCATATTGGGCATAGGTTCAATTAATCCCATGCTTATGAGAGTATCTACTACTTCATTACTATCCTTTTTTAAGATAGCAAAAAAAGTTTTAATCATTTGATCTTTATCTAAAGTTCCGATTTCTGACATCATGCCAAAATCATAGAAAATAATACTACCATCTGGATTAATTGCCATATTTCCTGGATGAGGATCTACTTGAAAAAATCCATCTTGTAATAATTGCTTTAAATAACAACTAATACCCCTTTCATTTATTTTAGTAAGATTAATACCACAGGCTTGTAATGTAGCTTTATCATTAATTTTAATTCCCGGTTTATATTCTAAAGTTAATATTTTAGTAGTGGTATATTGCCAATATACTTTAGGGACAATTATGTGAGAATGTCCCTGAAAATTTTCTCTGAATTTATCAGAATTTTTACCTTCTTGAATATAATCAATTTCCTGAAATAATAAATTAAAAAATTCATCATAAATTAAGTTTAAATTATATTTCCTCATTCCCACAAAATAACGATTACAAAATTTAATTAATTGTAATAATATCTTAAAATCTAAATTAAATAAAGCTTCTAAACCTGGACGTTGTATTTTAACAACTACATCTTCACCTGTGTATAATTTAGCTCTATGAACTTGACCTAAACTAGCAGCAGCTAAAGGATTAGATTCAAATTCTTTATAGATAAGTTGAACAGGTTTACCTAATTCTAATTGAATCATACTCATGGCTTCTTGACTACTAAAAGCGGGAACTTGATCTTGTAAAGTTCCCAAAGCCTCTATATATTCTAAAGGTAATAAATCAGCACGGGTTGATAAAGATTGACCAATTTTAATAAAAGTAGGTCCTAAATCAATTAAAGTATTAACCAACCAAGCGGCGCGATTTTTCTGATGTTGTAAAGAATCTTGGGGAAAAATACTATCCCACCAAAGATATAACATAAATTTACCCGCAGCCATGAAAATGTCTATTTGTCGAGATAAAACCGAATATTTAGTTTTTTGCCAACGAAATTTTTTAGATTTTGCGATCATAAATAAAAACAATAAGCGTCCAGTGTGTTGAAAGTAAACGAAAAAAACAAAAAATCAATTTATAAAAATTAAGTTATTTTCACCAAGTCAGAATTATGAGAATATTTCAGGAGGATATGCTCTATCTGATTTAGGCACTACTTTTCCATGTCACTCAATTTATCAGATTTTAAAGGTAATTTTTAGTTATTTGTTTTCTACCACTGCAACAGTTACCTTCAAATTCTTTTTTAGGGGAGATTGTGGTCAGTTATTGGAAATACAAGCTAATTAGGTGGAGAAGATAGGGGAATAGTTAGTGTAAAACTAATTTCACTGAGTTGGGAATCAGGAATGGAAACACTTTCAACAGTGATCGCTCCATGAAGATGTTGCACTAAAGACTTCACCAAAGCAAGTCCTAAGCCAGTTCCGGGAATCCAGCGGCCTTTACCACGACGGAATTTATCAAAGATATAAGCTGCTTCTTCTTCAGATATTCCCTGTCCTGTATTTGTCACTCTAATAATAGCCTGATCAAGTTCATCTGCAACTTGGTGAGTGACTCTTACCCGAACAGTTGTATCATGCTCCGAATATTTACAAACATTGGTTAATAGTTCTTGGATAATTCGATCAAAACTTTCTACTTCTGTTTGCAGCTTTAAAGGCTGATTCGGTAATTCTACGGAAATACTTAATTCTTTATCTATAAATTGTTGATCAAAGGAAGTGAGGAGGTTTTGAATCTTAGTATTTAAATCTAGACTTTCAAATTGTGGTGCTTCTTGGTGAGATTCCAGTTTCTTGAGGGTTAACAGGTCATTAATTAAGTTAATTTCTTTAGTACATTCTGATTCTAAGATGTTTAAATATCGGTCTTGACGTTCTGGAGATATTCCAGGTAGACGTAAATTACGAATAGACATGAGCATATTTGTTAAAGGATAGCGCAAGCGATCGCTAATGTTGCTGACAAATTCATCTTTGAGGTCATTAAGTTTTTGTAGTTGTTCTACATATTGCCGAGTTCTTTCATACAATTTTGCTTGTACTTCTAAACTGCGTTTGAGTTGTTGGGTCCGTTCATCTACTAAAGTTTGCACTTGTCGTAATGTTTGGGACTGAATGACAGCAACACTTAATTGAGCGCAAAGCATTTCTATGAAATTTAAGTCTGTTGTTTCCCAATTGCGGGTAGTAGCTTGTTGTAAAACTACAAATCCTAAAACTTTACCTTGACTTTCTAAAGGCATTAGCATCGTCTGCGGAAACTCTTCAATTGCAAACAAAGCAGCAGGATTACTAGTATTTTTATCTGTACAATTATTAGTCATGATTGGTTTTCCTGGATCTGTAAATAAAAGCTGACATAAACTACAATCAGATACCCAGAAAAACTGCTCCAAGTTATCTAATTCACCAATAGCGGTAGTATGTGTGTCCTTAGTCCATGCTCCTACTAAAGTTGCTTTAACCTTGGGTATTTGCTGCTGAGGAAGATTTCTAAATAATGGATCTGCATATTTGAATAAAATCAATAACCCCCGATCTACTTCTAAGGCTTGAGCCGTGGAAGTAATAACTAACTGGAGCATTTGATTCAACCCCAATTTACTCCGATTAAAGATAGTTAATTGTTGAATCAAATTGTGATGCTGATTAGCCTTGTGTAGATGTTGTTTTTGAGTAGCTAAAATCTGTAATTGTGCTATTTGCACAAAAGCGATGGCACAACATGAATTTATTGATTGTAATCCTCTAATTTCTAATTCTTGCCATTGATAAGGTTGGAATTTAATCAGACTAATTACGCCATTACTTTGACCATTAAATCGTGTAGAAATGGACAAAACAGATTTCATTGGTAGTGGTATATCTTGCCAACCACTGACTAAGGTTTTTTGAATAAGAGAAATATCCTCAATAGTTAATTTTTGATCTGCACATTGCACCACGGGTAACTCAAACAGCAATTCTTTATCAGCTAATATCTCTTTAACTTGTGATAGACCCAAAAATTGTTCACTGCACCAATAAGCCGTTATCGTTTCACCAGATGTATCACTTACTGCTGTAACCAAGCAAAAGTCTATGTTAAATGTTACTCCTATGGCATGAGCAATGTCTGGTAGAATGGAGGATGTGAGCGAACTATTAGCAATAATTTTATTAATCTTTTGTGGTAAAATATCAGCAATTTCCTCTTGGCGCTGCATCATATTACCTGAAGATGTATGTAGTTGTTGTCCATTATTTATATATTTTTGCGGTGATAATAAAGGTTTTCTCATTGGTTATCCATCTTTAGATCATACTTTTGTTATTCCTCAAGAACCATAAATTGATTAACAGTTATGGTGAAAATAATATTTGAGAGTTTGATATTGAGTGAATCTGGCATTTAGGATATCCTGTCTCTTGAAATAGATATAAACCGTAATTCCTTTATAATTAACCCGGAAATCTCATGCTTTGCATCCGAATTTACACGGTAAACCTGACTTGATCTGGGAAATTGTCTTAAATAAATCTCAAAATTGGTATTTTACCCAGTTACCAGGGTAGCATCTGGGTAAAATTAACTATAATTACTGTACTAGCCAGCTAAACTCTCAAGACACAGAGGAACCATATCACCATTCCTCGTCAATCCTAATAACATTGGCTGTTGCGATTCAATTAATTTACCCGTGAGGACACAAAACTCTTCCTGTTGCGCCACAGCAGCAATACTAGCGCGAATATCAGATTTAGAAAAACGGGGTTTCCACTCACCTGATTTTTGCTGGATATAATTCCAGAGGATATCTCGAATTAGAGATTGATATCCTTGATTACCAGCGATATCTTTGAGTTTCTCTTTCAGTTCCCGTTCTAGACGAATACTGGTAACTTCCATATCAGTTGTTGGGGTGCGTGTAATGGTCTGCATGATTTTTTCTCCTTATAAGGTATAGACAGGATAGTAATACAAGTGTAGTATGTTTAAAGGAATGTTCAATAAGTGAAATTTTCTGTGAAATCTATTTATCCCATCTCTACTTCTTCACAAGCTACCAAATGCCCCGGCAGTTGGGAATTTGCTGCTGCGGAGGTGGAGTATTCATTTATGGGTAAAAATAGCCAACATCAAGGGCAAAGCACAAAAGGCAATTGTCAGTAACTCAACCCTAAAGGGATTGAGCTTGTAAGAGAAATCAAACAAGCTGTACTGACCAGACCACCCACAAGCGATGTCGAAGGGTAGCCGTTATTTGAGTCACGACACCTCGGAATGCGAAGCTAGTTCCCCGCTCTGTCGCTGTAAGTTAAACAGTTCTAAAGTCACTGGAACAGTGCTTTCAGCCTAACAAGCTCTTATAACGCAGTCGTTGCTAACATCACCCCAGAAATGGGAGGCTCTATTGAGCAAAACATTATGCGTACAGGGTTGTGAAATTTGAAATGGTAATTGTCCCATTGAAAGTGCAATACAAAAGCACACCGAATCGAACAACTCCAAGGCGGTAATGGTTAAGCAAAGACTGACTGCCTTTATTACCGCTCGTGCCGTTTCCCTCTCAGCACGCTTTGTGACTGAGTTTCCCACATCCCGCGAAGTTTTATGATTTTAAATATCCCAACATAAATTTACAAGATTACCCAGTAAGCGTAAAGCTCAGTGTCTTTAGACCTGAGATATAAGCGACTCGAGTGACTTTAGTCACGTAAGAAATTAACTGGTCGCAGTAGATGTGATATAATAGGAGCAACTCCATAATTTAAGTATAACTAAACAGCGTAAAAACTTAACTAGATTTGTTAAGTGCGTAGTCATACCTAACGGTATTGCAGTTTAGGAAAGCTAGATTTGGTAAAAGATAAAATGTCAATATCGAGTCCGGTAGGGATACGGTCATTAACGCTTTAGGAGAATCGACCTCTATTTTTGTTGGAGTAATCCTGCTTAAACAAGTCGGCTCATTGATTAAATAATTTCAGTGTCTAAAGACGGTGAGAGTGTCAATGAATACAAAATCACAAATAGAGATCAAACGCGGGAGCAAAGAATAGGACATCAAAAGGTAAAAGCAAAAAAATGCTGTACCAAAATAAGACGAAAAACCATCAGGTCAATTGTTAACCCCCGCTATGTCTAAAACAGAAGCGAGGGTTTTTTGATAAGGAGTCAGGCTGTGATCAGCGCAATCCAAGTATTAGAGCAATCTGTGGTCGTGTTTTCCCAGAATTACTTGCCACTGTGTCGGGTAAATATCAAGCGGGCGATAGTGTTGCTAGTCAGCAATAAAGCCGAACCATTGGAATTTTCTACAGAAGAAGGTTGGTTGATTCACTCATCTAGATTTGTCCTCTCTGTACCCAAACACATTCGCTTAAAAATTACTGCGACAGAACGAATGTGGAAAGTTCCAGCGGTGAATCGTCGGGAGGTTTTGCGACGAGATCATAGCAGTTGTCAATATTGCGGTACTAACAAACATCTCACCCTAGATCATGTCATCCCCCGATCTAAAGGCGGCCGACATACTTGGGATAACGTAGTCATAGCTTGCGCGAAATGTAATTCTCGTAAAGGCGATAAAACACCTGCTGAAGCTGGGATGCCCTTGCGGAAATTACCTAAAGCACCTGTTCATCCGACTGTGACATTTGCTGAGAAGTTTTGGATTGATATGCAAGCAAACCTGGAATAACAGGAGAGCAAGAGGAATGCTGAAATTAACTTACACGGAAAATGGTTTTTATTTAGAGTGTCTCACTCAATCTCTGGAAACATGGGTAGCACAAAGGGTGATTTTGGCACTGCGTGTCAGTCAAGCTTTGCGTGTTGAACCCACGACAGCTTCCTTTTTGCTACCTCTTGATTTGCCAGGAGTAGAAAGACTGAAGACGGAATTGAAGCACCATGACAGTGAAATCATCTGCTTATCTAACTGTGATACTGAATACCTAGAAGTTACCCTGGAAGGTTCTTGGTTATGTGATGGCAATAATGATGCTGTAGGTGTATTTGTCACGACTATGAGCTATAGCGCGGAGTTTATTTTGGACAAACTTTGGCAAGAGGCTCAAGTCTGTGCTGCCGTCGTTACAGAAGTATCCGGTAAGCGTAAAGCTCAGTGGCTTCAGAGAAAGAGATATAAGCGACACGATAGGTTTTAACCTATTTAAATCTTGTACCGCTAAATATCTTGACAATCTTACGCCATGAAGAGTAGTATAAGGTTGGAGGTAAAAGCGATGCTAGTTTTTGAGTTCAAAACTTACGGGAAATCAGTTCAATTTAGCGCAGTAGATGATGCAATTCGCACCGCTCAATTCGTTCGGAATAGCTGTATTCGGCTATGGATGGACGTAAAAGATACGGGCAAAAACGACTTGCAGAAATATTGCGCTGTTTTGGCGGCTAATTTTCCATTCGCTAATGAACTTAACTCAATGGCACGACAAGCCAGCGCCGAACGAGCATGGTCTTCTATTTCTCGGTTTTACGATAACTGTAAAAAGAATATTCCTGGATTAAAGGGATATCCTCAGTTTCAAAAAGACTGCCGTTCTGTCGAATACAAAACATCAGGATGGAAGCTTTCAGAAGATCGTAAATCTATCACATTCACTGATAAAAAAGGTATTGGTAGATTAAAGATCAAAGGGACTCGTGATTTGCATTTTTATCAAATAAATCAAATTAAACGAGTTAGGTTAGTTAAACGGGCTGATGGCTATTATTGTCAGTTTTGCATTGATGTTAATCGCCAAGAAGATATAACTCCATCAGGAAATACAGTTGGATTAGATGTAGGCTTGAAAGAATACTACACTGACTCCAATGGTGTGATGATTGAGAATCCTAAATTTCTGCGTATTGGAGAAAAGATTCTTAAACGTTCACAACGTCGTGTTTCCAGAAAAGTCAAAGGTTCAAAAAATAGAGGCAAAGCTAGACAGATTTTAGGTAAACGCCACCTCAAAATAAGTAGGAAACGTAAAGACCATGCTGTGAAATTAGCACGGTGCGTAGTTCAGTCAAACGACTTGATATCCTACGAAGATTTGAGAATTAAAAATATGGTGAAAAATCATTGTCTAGCCAAGTCTATCAACGACGCATCTTGGTATCAGTTTCGTGTCTGGCTTGAATATTTCGGGAAAGTATTCAAGAGAGTCACAGTAGCGGTCAATCCGCAATATACAAGCCAAGAATGCTCTGGCTGTGGTGAAATTGTCAAAAAATCTCTATCCACCAGAACGCATATTTGTAAATGCGGTTGTGTGATGGATAGAGATGAAAATGCAGCTAGAAATATCCTAAGTCGAGGATTGAGTACGGTAGGGCATACCGGAACTTTCATGCTAGACATGAGCAACGCTTTGGGAGATAAGACCTCTACTTGTGCTGGAGAAATCCTGGACGAGCAAGTCATGTCTTTGATCAAAGAATCTCAGCGGCTTTAGCCCTGAGAGTGTCAATGAGTAAATTTCCCATTTGTAGGGGCGCAGGGCCTGCGCCCAAAATTAATTCTTACGCACGCGTACAGCGCCCAAAATTAATTCTTACGCACGCGCACAGCGCCCAAAATTAATTCTTACGCACGCGCACAGCGCCCAAAATCAATTCTCAATGCTCCATTTCCAGGAGTTGAGGAACTGTCACAAATCGGTAGCCTTGCTGTTTAAGTCCGCTAATGATTTCTGGCAAGGCTTTTACCGTTCTTTCACGATTTCCGCCACCATCGTGCATTAAAACAATAGCGCCGGGTTTAGCATCTCTGAGAATATTTTTAATAAAGACTTGATATTTTGCGCGCGGATCTGTATCTGCTGAAGTCACTGACCACATAACAACGGAATTCTTTTTACTTTTAGCATAAGTGGCTAATCCGTTGTTTAAATAGCCTCCTGGAGGACGAAAAAAGGATGTTTTCACACCTGTAGTTTTGTAAATTAGGTCATTTGTGCGTTCAATTTCACTTTTGGCTGTGGCTTCATCCATATTTCGATACCAATGATGCCAGGTATGATTACCAATAGCATGGCCTTCAGCTACAACTCGTTTAGCTATTTCGGGATTTTCCTGTAACGCACTTCCTACCCAAAAAAATGTGGCTTTCACATCATTTTGTTTAAGGATATCTAACATTTCTGCGGTGGTTTTTGGCCATGGACCATCATCAATTGTTAGTGCAATGACTTTTTCTTTATTGCTGGGTTCAACTTTATAAACTGTTTTGGCTTGATATTTTTCAGGAACGGTAAAAGTCAGGTTTTCAACTTTAGCCGGTGGCTGTGATTTGGAATTAGCTTGATTATTAGGAATAGCAAGTTTTAATGGTTCAGTGTTTGTTTTTAATTGTGGTGTAATTGAGGTGCTGGTACAAGCAGTTAGAGATAATGCTATTGTGGCAAGACTAATTATTTTTATGGTTTTGTTGTAGTTATTAATTGAATTATAATTTGGCGACATAGATATATTTTACAGAATAGGAATTTGAACTTTTATAGTATTAACAGAAAATCTCTATTTTGGTTATTAGTAGGGGTAAAGCAAGAGCTTCACAAGTGTCAACTTAACGTAAAACCTACATCCCGCAGAGAACTCAAGTTCCTTGCTAATAGCCGAAGTCATCTCAAGATGACTAAACACCGGGAAAATTCCTTAGTCCACTAAGGGTGGACTTTAGCTATTAGACAGGGAATTGATTCCCACCACGGGTGTGGAAGCCAACGGATAGGTAGGGGCGTATTGCAATACGCCCTTACTTAAGTTGACACCAATGAGCATTGCTAAATCTCTACTTTAGATATTAGATTGCTCGTTATGATGCTGATTGAGAGCGATCGCTTTATTATCCTACATTGAGAGATTTAACGTTTAAAGTTCTCAATTGAAGAATAGTTTTGCCGTTGACTATTATCTGTGAATTGGGTGAAATTCTGTAAAGAAAGGGCATTTTTTCCTTTAACATCCAAAGTGAGGAGAGTTTGAGCAAATCCTGGATTGTATATAGCCGTCCCATAGCGTGTGTTTGGATCTTGCACATTATTGCTATAGGTTGTTAGGCTCCAAAAAAAAATGTGCTAAACAAAACCTTTGGAAAAAACCAACCTAGCGTTTTAGCACATTTTTAGTTATTTTTTAGATGGGAGGGGGGGGACTTGAACCCCCACGACCGTTTAAAGTCAACGGATTTTAAATCCGTAGCGTCTACCATTCCGCCACACTCCCGAAGTGTTATCCAGTTTTTTGGGGCGTTATTCACCCGCTTGTCTGTTATACCACTAATTGCTTTTTTTTGGCAAGTAGATTTGAGAATTTTATTTGCTAACGCTAATATTTGACATTTAGCACCGAAACAAAATCTTAATTTAGCCATGTAGCTCGCGCTTAACGGCTGTAGACAACTATATCATAAGTTTCGATTTTTGGGCAATGGGATTTGGGAAGATGGAAAATAAGACAATTACCGATTTCCTCAAACCAGCCATTCAGCATAAGATAGGAAGTGAATGCACCAAATATAGTTCAAATTGCGGTAAGGAATATGGTTGTAGCACTACTGTATCTGAGTTTGGCTGGCGCTTATTTGCTGGTAATACCCATTGCTGTCTTTTTCTACTTGAACTTAAGATGGTATACGTGTGGTTCTGTGGAACGGGTGTTTATGTACTTTTTAGTGTTCTTTTTCTTTCCGGGGTTGCTTGTTCTCTCCCCGTTTGTGAATTTGAATCCCCGTCCCCGACAAATTGTTTAAATAAGTTTTGGTAGGTCATAAAACTCATGCGACGTATTGACGCGATTGGTATTGGCTTCGGCGTTTTTGTAGCTGGTGGCTTGGCTTATGTGGGTTTGCAGCTAGTAGGGTTAGATAGTCAGAATGCTGGTATCTGGAGTCAAGTTTTATTGATAGCTGGCTTAATTGGCTGGTTATGTACCTATCTTTTCCGAGCAATGGGGAATAAAATGACCTACCATCAACAACGAGAAGCTTATGAAACGGCTTTTTTGCAAAAGCGTCTTGATGAACTTTCTCCTGAAGAATTAGCCAAACTTCAAGCTGAGATGGCACAAGACAAAGAATCTCAGGTTTAGGGTTATTATTGTTCAGTTGTCAGTTGTTTCTTGACCACTGACCACTGACCACTAACCACTGACTAGCCCAAATGACTGCTATTTCTCGTTGCTTTGAAAATTTGAGACGGAATCAAGAATGCGCGTTGATTCCCTTTATTACGGCTGGTGATCCAGATTTAGAAACTACAGCTAAGGCTTTGCAGGTTCTAGATAATTCTGGCGCTGATATTATTGAGTTGGGTGTACCCTATTCTGATCCTTTGGCTGATGGTCCAGTGATTCAAGCTGCGGCTACTCGCGCTTTGGCACGGGGGACTACTTTAGAGCAAGTATTAGAAATGCTCAAAGGCATTAGTCCGAGTTTGCGATCGCCTATTATTTTATTTACCTATTACAATCCGATTTTATATCGAGGCGTGGATAAGTTTCTGGGACAAATTAAAGATGCTGGAGTATCCGGTTTAGTTGTGCCTGATTTGCCCTTGGAAGAGTCAGCAGGACTAATCAAACCAGCGGCAGAAATGGGAATAGATTTAACCTTATTGGTAGCTCCTACGAGTTCTCCTGAAAGAATAGAAGCGATCGCTCGCGCCTCCCAAGGATTTATCTATTTGGTCAGTGTTACTGGTGTCACAGGAATCCGAACCGAACTACAAGGACGAGTTTCTGATTTGCTCCAGCAAATTCGTCATGTGACAGATAAACCTATCGGTGTTGGGTTTGGGATTTCTGATGTTGAGCAAGCGCGACAAGTGAAAGCATGGGGCGCAGATGCCGCAATTGTCGGTAGTGCCATTGTGAAGCGACTGGCAGAAGGCACACCAGAACAGGGATTAGAAGCGATCGCTCAATTTTGCCAAAGTCTCAAGACAGCCATCAAAAATCCCTCTTAAACCCAAGAGAGAAATTGAGAGACAGTGTATTTTTTTGTTATTTTTTACTGGACAATTTGACTGTAATCGTCTTAAATAATAACAGCATATCTTAGGATAGAAAAAAAACTAACTAATACACTGGGTTATCTTGACTTTTAATATAATATCGAAGTAGGCAAAAAATTATGTGTGAGAGAGTGCATCAGTTACAACTGAGTTACTGTTCATTAGGATTTGAGGGGTAACAGCAATGAGTGAAAGTATGGCATTTATTGGCGGAGTCGCGGTAGCTGGGTTAGCGGCTTTAGTCTTGCTGAAAGGGACAAATACCCCTCTATCATCTAACTTTGCTGTCAGCCCCCAAATGCCGGGGACAGTCATGGCACCCCAGATGATGCAGCCCCCTATGCAGTATGGTAATTATGGGCAACCTGTCTATTCTAATCAGCCCCCAACCGCTCCTAATTCTGATCAGCGGCTAGAAATGGAAAAGCTGAAAATGAATATGCAGATAGAGAAGTTGAAAACTGACAATGAACAACTAAAGTTACAAAACCAACAATTCCAGGTACAAGCTCAAAGCTGGACTCAACAGCAATGGCAAGCTCAACAAGCTAATCAACAAAAAATGGTTACTGCACAGCAACAACCCGAACAAAATAACTGGTGGTCTTCACCAATGCTTTGGGCTGTGGGTGGTGCTACGTTGACTATTGGTGGGGGTGTAGTGGTGGCTGGTGTTCTCTCCTTATTTGCACCCAAACAGCGGGCTACCCGGACTGTTCAGGTAATTCATCCCTACAATGGACAAACACCGTCTTTAAATCCCGTGCGTCGGGCTGAGTTTTTACCTTCCTCACGGATGGAATCTAGAAGGGTGGAAACGGCAGAATACGACGATATGCACTAAGCAGGTAGGGATTTAGCAGTGCTTATTGGTGTCAACTTAAGTAGGGGCGTATTGCAATACGCCCCTACTTATCCCTTGGCTTCCACACCCGACAGGGAATCAATTCCCTGTCTAATAGCTCAAGTCCACTTTAGTGGACTAAAGATTTTCGAGATATTCAGTCATCTTTAGATGACTTTGGCTATTAGACTGGGAATATGGCTTACGCCACGCTACGCTATCATTCCCAGGCGGGACATCGGTTTTATGTTAAGTTGACACCTATGAGGCTCTTGCTTTACCCCTACGGTGGGGATATTTTTTGGGAAATACCTGATTTCTCGTTTCCCTAATCTGTGGTAGCATTCCCAGTCAGAGATTGGGAACTAGATAATAATAATTAAACGCAGATAAACGCAGATAAACGCAGATGAAATATAATCCTGGGCGCAGGGACTGCGTCCCTACAGGCTTTACGATTTGCTGATTGTATATTACTCAAGTGCATACCGCTATATGATAAATTAGAGGATTGATTAAATAAGTCGGGGATCTGAGGCTACTACACAAAATGGCAATAAAGAAAAGTGAACTTTACAGTTCTTTATGGAAAAGCTGTGATGAATTGCGGGGGGGTATGGATGCCTCTCAGTATAAAAATTATGTATTGGTTTTATTATTTGTTAAATACGTTTCTGACAGATATGCAGGTGTGGAAGATGCCACTATCGAAGTCCCTGAAGGTGGGGGTTTTCAGGATATTGTATAATATGAAAAGTATGATTAGGTGCAGTATAAATGATTGATTTATCTAAAATAGCAGAAACAACACCAGCCCAAAATATTACTTTAGCCTTAAAATTTTTATCTCATTTACCAGTAGAAGCTTACACAGCATTAAAACATATAGATGCAACAGCATCATCTGAAGATTGGCAAAAACTCACCCACCAAATAGCACGCACCTTAGTAAATATTCAATATGAAATAGCTCACCGTCAAATTATAGAACATATCAAATTAGATAATTTAGATCAGCTAGAATCTGATGATGATATATTAGCGGCTGCTTTAGAACTTACATCTCAATCATCACTATGATAATTAAAAATTTATGCTGGTAATATTCTAAATAAAAAACATAGTCGGTTTTAACCGACTTCAGCTATTAGACAGGGAATTTATTCCCTGGCTTAAATATTCGTTAAAATAAAATCAACGTCAGAGACAATATAAACCTATGACTTACACCCCAGTAAAAACCCTCACCTTTGAGCAATTTTTAATTGAATATGGGGACAATACCCGCTATGAACTAATTGACGGAGAACTCAGAGACACCGAACCAACAGGACCCCATGAAGAAGTTGCTGGAAATATTGCCGGCAGAATTTACACCGAGATTATTCATAATAAATTAAACTGGTTAATTCCCAAAACCTGCTTAATTAAACCTCCTGCTGCGTTAGCTACAGCCCTCCGTCCAGATGTCATAGTTTTAGATAAAATAAAACTTAATCAAGAACCACTTTGGCAAAAAGAACCAATAATTTGTAATGGGAATACCATTAAATTAGTTGCAGAAGTTGTAAGTACAAATTGGCAAGCTGATTATGCCAGAAAAATAGAAGAATATGCTTTTTTAGAAATACCAGAATATTGGATAATAGACTTTCGGGCATTAGGAGGAATCCAATTTATTGGCAATCCTAAACAACCGACATTAACAATTTGTCAATTAATTAATGGAGTATATCAACAAGAAAAATATCGTTTAGGAAATAGTATTTTTTCTCCTTTATTTCCAGATTTAAAACTTAAACTAGATGACATCATACCATAAAATAAATATGATTTAAGGATACGTATGGTGTGTATAGCCCTGCGGCTATAGCTACGCTAAAACGATAATGTAACGCACCAAATTCTTAACTATATAGTAGAAAACCCATATCCTGCGTCGGGGTAGGGGTAAAGCGCAATGCTAAACCCCTGCAATATCTGTTGATTAGTTTCTTGGTTGTCAAAATTATAGAAACACAGTAAAATCAAGTTATACCCTGAGTCATAAAAAAGGTATAACTAAATGACCAGCATCAAAACAGCCATTTCTATAGAACAATCATTGTATGATCAAGTCAACGCTTTAGCAACTGAAATGAAAATACCCCGGAGTAAGTTATTTGCTATTGCAATCGAGGAATATTTACACCGTAAAAAACATCATCAAATATTAGAAAGTATCAATGAAGCTTATGCAGATGGTTTAGATGAACCAGAACAAATCATGTTAGAAGAAATGCGACATCATCAAGGGAAATTACAACAAAAAGAATGGTAATTAAACAAGGTGATATATACTGGATTGATTTAGGAGAACCGATAGGTTCAGAACCAGCTTATCTGCGTCCTTATGTAGTTATTCAAAATGACTTATTCAATCGTTCTCAAATCAGGACAGTCATAGTTTGTGCATTAACTTCTAACTTGAGACGAGCTAAAGCAATTGGTAATATTTTATTAGAATTAGGAGAAGCCAATTTAGATAGACAAAGCGTGGTAAATGTATCACAAATTTTTACAGTTGATAAAGCCTTATTAACGGAGAAAATCGGTACATTATCTAAAGAAAGAATTAGACAAATTTTAGCAGGTTTAGCAATAGTAACAGAACCAGAAGAAAGGACTTTAGATGAAGATTAGACCCTCAAACCATATCTGGCATAATCAAAGGAATGATTTGATTGCGATGTTTACGATAAATGATAAAATCACTATCTAATTTTAGCAATTGCCATTTCTAAAGTGATCATTGATTTTGTTCTCCTGGAAATTTTCAGTTATGTTTTTATGGTTTGCTCAATTAGTTAATTATCTTAAATAATAACATATAAGATATTATTTGCATCTTTACGTAAAAATACTATTACACCAACAAACTAATACAAAGTAAAATATCTAAATCATTAACAACCATCATTAACAAAGAGTAACGTAATGAGTCAAGTCGGACAACCAGAACGCGCAACCCAAAACCGCGTAGTGCAATTATTCCAGCAACAACTAGATTATACATACTTAGGAAATTGGCACAAACGCGAGAATAACAGCAACGTTGAAACCGACCTACTCATCGCATTTTTACGCGATACCCAAAAATATGATCAAGACATCATCACCAAAGCCCTTCACGAACTAAATAAACTCACCACAGACACAACCCAAAACCTCTACAACATCAACAAAGAAATTTATGGCTTATTGCGTTACGGTATCAACATCAAAGCCTAAGTAAGTGAAAAAACTCAAAGCGTTTACCTGATAAATTGGCAAGAACCCTTAAAAAACGACTTTTATATCGCCGAAGAAGTCAGCATTAAAGGCGAAAATAATAAACGACCGGATATAGTTTTATACATTAATGGTATTGCGTTAGCAGTTCTCGAACTCAAAAGCAGCACCGTCAGCGTTTCCGAAGCTATCCGTCAAAACCTAGACAATCAAACCTCATTATTTATTGAATCCTTTTTTAATACAATTCAATTAGTCGCAGCAGGTAACGATACCCAAGGACTACGCTATGGAACAACAAAAACCTCAGAAAAATATTATTTAACTTGGAAAGAGGACAGTCATCAACATATCACAGAAATTTTAGATAAACACCTGCTGCAACTGTGCGAAAAACACCGCTTTCTCGACATCATTTATAACTTTATTCTCTTTGACGGTGGTATCAAAAAACTCTGTCGTTCTCACCAATATCTAGGCATAAAAGCCGCCCAAGACCACATAAACCGCCAAGAAGGTGGCATAATTTGGCACACTCAAGGTAGTGGAAAAAGCTTAACAATGGTCTGGTTAACCAAATGGATTCGGGAATTTAATCCTAATGCCCGTGTCTTAATTATCACCGACCGCGAAGAACTGGACGACCAAATCGAAGGCGTTTTTTTAGGTGTCAACGAAAACATCTACCGCACGAAAAGCGGACAAGACTTAATTACCCAACTGCAAAACACCACACCTACTTATTAAAATAATTGATAAAGCCAGAAGCCAGAAGCCAGAAGCCAGGGAATAAATTCCCTGTCTAAAAGCTAAAGTCGGTTAAAACCGACTATTTTGATTTTATTTATTTGATGTTGGATGATAAATTTAGATTGTTAATAATAGTACGTTTTAACGTACTTTCGCTATTAGACAGGGAATTTATTCCCTGGCTATATTATAACTAACTCATGACTCCTAATAAAACTATGCAAACCTATCAGATAACCGTCGGTGAAATAATTATAGATGTTGTCAGAAAGAATATTAAAAACCTACATTTAGCGGTTTATCCTCCAGATGGTAGAGTGCGGATTGCGACACCGTTACATATTAATGATGAATCTGTACGATTATTTGCAATTTCCAAATTACCATGGATTAAAAAAAATCAAAGTAAATTTCAATCAGAACTATGCCCAGAAACCATAGAATATTTATCAGGAGAAAATCATTATTTTCAAGGTAAAAGCTATATATTAAATGTAATTTATCAAAATTCTCCCCAAGTAGAAATTAGAAATAATCAATATCTGGATTTATATGTAAAACCAGGAAGCGACAAAGAACAACGTCAAAAAGTCCTTAATTCTTGGTATCGTCAACAATTAAAAAGAGAACTTCCCCCATTAATAGCTAAATGGGAAAAAGTAATTAATGTGAATATAAATGAATGGGGAATAAAAATTATGAGAACCAAATGGGGAACTTGCAATATTCAAGATAAACGCATTTGGTTAAATTTGGAATTGATAAAAAAAGAGCCTATATGTTTAGAATATGTGATAGTGCATGAAATTACTCATCTTTTAGAACGCACTCATGGGGCTAAATTTCAGGCTTTAATGGATCAATTTATGCCCAATTGGCGAACATATAAAGAAAAATTGAACCGCTATCAATTGAATAGTGATTAAGTTTCTATCAATTTTTTGGCGTTTCTGTGGGAGTGGGTTTATTTTCTTGGGGTAATACTTGTTTAGCGGCATTTTCAGCAGCTTGTTTAAACATTGGCTCTAATTTATCACGCCAGTATTTAATATTCGGGAGCTTTTCGGGATGATCTCGATAAGCTAAAACCTGATCCCATTGACCATTATCAATGGCTTTATTAATATCCTTAGCTAAAGCTTCGGCTTTTGTCCAATCATTCTGCCATTGATTAACAGTATCAACCGTTTCTTTGATTCCAGAAACAGCATTTCCTGAAGTTGATTTTAGCAGAGAAATTGCTCCATCTAAATCTCCTGATTCAAATTTTTGTCGAGCTTTTGCCACCGTTTTTTCCTTATTCTCAGCAGGTGGTAATGATGATTTAGGTGTGGGAGTTTCGAGAATAGGTTTTGTTGTTACTAGAGGAACTGGACGAGATGTAATTAAAGGAATATCATCTACAGTTTGAATAGCCAAACCTTGATCTCGCCGGCAATCAGTCCATTTCTCACGATTAGAAATTACATCAGAATGCGCCCAAGCCAAGCGACCAGATGAAAGTTTAATCTCTACCCAGCCGCGATTGGTCCGTTTACCTGTCACCTCAAATTCACTAGCTGCACCCAAGGTTTTCAAAATATTATCAGAATTGATGGCACTGGGTTCAGAACGAATATTAGAATTAGCTGCAACTATAGCCATACAATGATTTGTTGATTTGGTATTTTCTTCTTTCCAATTACCAGTTAAATTTTTGAAATTTGGGGATATATTTGTAAATAAAGCGGCTACACTACCTACTAATAATATGCCAATTAATAAAGGTAAAGGATCGGGTTTATTGGATTCTTGGGGAATATATTGTTGAGGTTCAGGTTGCAAAGGAAGATGATTAGCGGGAGAAACCGCCATTGTTTTCTGTGTAAATCTTGAAGTTAGGGGTTGAGGAGATTGATAAATAATTTGCCCAGATAGGGAGGGTTGGGAAAATTCCGGGGTGACATTCACCAATTCTTGACAAGCTTGTAAGGCTTCTGTTGCTGTTTGATAGCGTTCTTTGAAATGGTAACGCACCATTTTCGTTAAAATTGCTACTAACTCAGGATTAATAGGAATTAAATGCTGCCAGTTCATTTCCCCTGTATCTGGATCTTCTTGTAATTGACTAGCTGGGACTCCCGTTAATGCTTGAATGGCTATAATCCCCAAAGCATAAATATCACTATTAGGGCGGGGTTTACCTTGTCCCTGTTCTGTCGGCATATAGCCAGGCGTACCAATAGCTACTGTAGCCGTTTGTTGTCCGCCTACCGTGACCAAGGGGGAGCGTAATTGTTTAACTGCACCAAAGTCTACTAAAACTAATTTATAATCAGCCGCCCGGCGAATAATATTATCAGGTTTAATGTCGCGGTGAATTACACCTTCTTGGTGAACAAACTCCAGAATACTCAAAATTTCCAGTAGCATTTGCATGACTTGGGTTTCACTCCAAGGCTGTCCGGGAATGAGTTCTTCGTTGAGAGTATGTCCGTCAATAAATTCTTGGACTAAAAAAAATTCTTTATTTTCGTCAAAATAAGCTAAAAGTCTAGGGATTTGGTCATGGTTGCTCAATTTTTCTAAGGTTTCTGCTTCGCTATTAAACAGCCGTTTAGCAGTAACAAAGATGTTAGAGTCAGAATTAGCTGGTTTCAGGTGTTTAACCACGCAGATGGGGTGGCCTGGCCGTCTGGTATCTTGGGCAATATAGGTTTGTCCAAATCCCCCTGTGGCCAAGACGCGAATGACTTGGTAGCGATGATCTAGTAATTTTCCTATCATAATTTCCCTCTCCAGCTTTACAGCCTAATTTTGCCGCTAGTAATAAATATCTCCAAATTTCTCTTTCTGAAATCAGGTATCTTGAGAAAAGATTTAAATTAAAAGTATAGTTTTTTCATCGAACCAAATTGTTAATTTTACTATCAGTGTCCTTATTTACTAGCTATGCCACCTAAGATAACTAATTCTACCTCATGGCAACAAGCTGAAATCTTGATGCAACCTGCTTTTATTCGCGTGATTGATAATATTCGCAAGCAGTTGGATATCTCTGACTGGAAAGGGACTTACCAAGATGTGTTGACTTGGCCTGCTAACACTACTGATGAAACAAAAGCCTTGGTAACTCAGTTGGTGCAAGAAATGGAAACCGCAACACCAATACAAGCGGAGGAAATTAGAAAAACTCTGGCTAGTTTGCCCATGCCCCATCCAGGATATCACTTGCTGTTACAACGTGACGCACAACAAGTCAATATAGATTTGTGGGATTTGTGTTATCAAGTATGTTTTCTGAATTATAGTTCAGAGAATACAGCGGTTGATATTGATACTACTTTAATTGATGAATATGGTGATGTGGATTGGCAATACTTAGAAACTAAAACTCAAGAATTGGTGAAACAGGTGTTCGCTAGTTTACCAGTATTGGGCGAATAGAAATTGTCTGAATCAGGATATCCAGGATTTAAGGATGAGCAGGATAACCAATTCAAAAATAAATTCAACTAATTTTTAGATATGAAACTAATTTCTGAACCAGCGATTCCGGTCAAAATTCAAAAGATGAAACAACGGGTAAGGTGGAAACATTCAAGTATTCTACAACAGGGAATTGACCAAACCTGTCTGGTAATAGATGATGGCAGCCAGCAAAGTCCAGAGTTTTCGTTTATGGTGATGGGTGATACTGGGAGTAAATCCTCTTCTGTCCACCATCCCCAACGGGAAGTGGCGAAAATGATCTTAAATCATGGTAATGATTGCCGGTTTGTGCTGCATACGGGTGATGTGATTTATATGGTGGGTTCTCGTGAATATTACCCAACAAATTTTATTGAACCTTATCGGGAATTTCTGGTTGGTGGTAATCAGCCGCAAAATATTGCTTATGATCAAATGGTGTTTAAGTTGCCAATTTTGCCAGTTTTGGGTAATCATGATTACTATGATGTCCCTTTACTCTATCGGTTGCTAACTGGCCCAACTTTGTCTTTGCGGAAAATGTTCCGTTATAAAGATATTGAAATTGGTTGGCATGGATCAAATCAAGGTGATGCTTATGCTAGAGCATTTTTAGATTATTTGGCGGCAATTTCTCCAGCCGATTTAGAACAGCATTTAAATCAGCATTATATTGCTAAAACTGATACGGGTAGATGTTTACGTTATCAACCAGGAAGTTATACTCGCTTACCTAATCGCTATTATAATTTTTGTTACGGTGGTATTGACTTTTTTGCCTTAGATTCTAATACTTTTAATACTCCAGATCCTTTACCTAATAACCAATCTGGGGATAATTTCCGACGCGAATTAGCACAACGTCGTCAAGAAATTAACAGGGAAGAATTACAGATATTGGCAGAGTGTGACAAACTCAATTCAGAAAAACCTGATGAAGCAGAACTACTGGCTGAACTTAGTGCTAAATTAGACCAAATAAATGGGGTAAAAATTGATATTGAAAAGCAATTGGAATCTCATACTAATACTAATGTTGATTTTGAACAATTGGCGTGGTTAAAAGATAGATTAATTGCATCTTGGCATAATTCTGCTGTGAGGGGACGGGTAATATTTTTCCACCATCCACCTTATGTTACAGAAGGAAGTAAATGGAATCAAGGACAGACTTTAGCTGTCCGTCATCGGTTGCGGGAGGTTTTTGATGATGTAGCGAAAAGTTTAGGTAATATAACTCAGGAACGCTCGGTAGTAGATATAGTATTTAGCGGACACGCTCATTGTTTAGAGCATTTGCGGACGGTTGATACAGGACACGCAGATTCTCATATTAATTATATTATTTCTGGTGGTGGTGGTCATCGTCCTCGTCGTCAACGCCAGGAAGAAGGAGAATTGCAGGAAACTTTTATCAGTAATCATGATCTTTCTATTCGCAAAGTTGCAGATTCGTTGTTGTATGTGGGACGGAGTGGTAGTGGTCTTGAGAGGAAAAAACCTTATTCTTGTGTGCGGGTGGATGTGAAGGGAGGTTTTCCTGCTAAGTTTATGATCACACCTTTAGTTACAGAGTTAGTTGAGGGTAAATGGTGCGATCGTCAATTACAACCTTTTATAATTTAATCTTGGTATTTGTGGATAATTGGGAAATATTACTCATTTCCTATTTGCAAAACCGCAGATTAATTGAGACCTGCGGTTATTGATGATAATTCTATGCTTGAGGAATCAAACTGGTGGTTTTATTCACACTATCCCACAATATCCAGTTGATATCATTGGCTAAATCATCGGCATTATTGGTAACTTTAAAATAGAATTTATCGCCGTTTTTAAACTGCACTGCAAAATCAGCATTTTGGGCAAAAACAACTATAAAACCTCTATCCCGTAAGCAATACATTGCCCAATTTTTTAAGGATTGTTTCTGGGGTTCGTGGGGAATTGGGGGGTTAGTAATTACGTCTGCAATAGCTTTTAAGATTTTTTCCATGTTTGGATTTAATGAGGATGGCAAGAAATTTCCATCATAAACCTATCGGGGTCATAAAGGTACAGTCCTCTAGCTGTGTGAAGGGAAACAGGATGATCCATACCCATAACCAAAATAGCGAACTGACTGGTCAGCACTTGCGCGATCGCAAAAATTACTAATTTTATGATTTTGTTGATATAATATTTAGTATCCTATCTTCCGCACCCTCAACTGTCACAATCGGTTTTTACTGTTTTTTATGATGAAATGAGGATGTATTATATACCGAATCTCAATGAATTAACGGATACATGATGCCGACAAGGCATAATTTATATCCAAAAATCAAGAGAAAATCAAGTGATAATACTATGTGACACCCCAGGGTGCGGAATGTGGGTTAGTATAGCTGTTCTTCTAATTCAAACAAAACTCGATAATCACCTACTCTCAGACGATATTCTGGAGTAAAGTTAGTCAAACGTTTTACGTCGAGTAGTGATAATTATAAACAGCTATAAGTATGTTGCCGAAAATTTAAAAAATTGATATAATACCAATATAAATATTCAGGTCAAATTAATCAAAGGTAAAAACTATGACTCAAGCAATTGATAAACATATAATTCAAGAAAATATTCTATTAGATAAATTTAGAAATCTCACCAGTGAACAACAACAAACTATTTTAGATTTTGTGGAATTTATATACAGAGAAAAAACTAGATTACCAGAAAATAAAGAAGTTTCTGCTTATGATTTAGCTAAGGAATGGGCAGGTTCTGTAGAAAGTGGAATTGGTTAGTTATCTACCAAACTGAATTATAATTATAACTTAACCAATAGCAAATTCAGCGATATCTTCAACGGTAAGATATGAAAAATCTATCCCCATTAATTCTAAAATTTTCAAAAATACTTCTGTATCCATTTCCATGATTTCGGCTGCTTTATGTAAACTAATCAACCGAGATGTTAAAGCACCAAGTACAAATATAAATGTTTCTTTCTGTTCTATACTCTGGAATAATTGCACTTGAGAAGCAATTTCTTGAAAGGTAGTTGGGTGATTCATTTATTTGATACTGGTTCATGGATTAAGTCTATTTTTATAATTATATCAAATGGTAAAGCAATATTGACCTCTCCCCCAACCCCTCTCCTTGCAGGAGAGGGGAGTAAATCTTGCTCCCCCTTCCCTGGTAGGGAAGGGGGCTGGGGGGTTAGGTCTTTTCAGAACAAGTTTGATAAATTCGCATCAAAACTTGATCAATTTTCTCTGTTATTTCTTCATTTTTAAATCTCAATAAACGCAAACCTCTATCTGATAAAATTTTATCTCTTTCTATATCATATTCAATTTGTTGTTCATGAATTTTTCCATCTACTTCTATGACTAAACTAGCAGCATGACAATAAAAATCTACTATAAAACCATCTATAACTTGTTGTCGGCGAAAATGTAAACCATGCAAGCGGTTTGCGCGAAGATGTTCCCACAGAATTTTTTCTGCTGGTGTCATTTGGCGACGCATTTCTTTGGCGCGTTCGAGTTTTACGGGTTCTATTTTTTGTCCAATGACTATGTTACGAAGTCCGTCTTTTTTCGGTGGTTGGTTGTTCATTTGTGGGGTGTGTTTTTATATCGTGTTTGACCTCTCCCCCAGCCCCTCTCCTACAAGGAGAGGGGAGCAAGATTTCTCCCCCTTCCCTTGCAGGGAAGGGGGTTGGGGGGTTAGGTCGGTTTGGGATGTTGGAGGAATGCGATCGCTCTTCAAACTTCCTGTATACTAAAAAGCGATCGCTCTTTGGTTATCCCTAAAAACAGCGATCGCTTTGTTATAGTTCCTACTCTACTCAGTTAACGGATTCTGATAAATCCTGAGACAGAAGATAAATTACGAGTAAAGTTACCACTGGTATTATCTTTATTTCCTTCAGAAGTTTTGATTACAGAACTTCCTTGAGAATATGCTCTGATAATGCCAATATGATTAAATTCACCCGGAGCATCCTTATCAGGCCAATCAAAAGTAACAATATCTCCACGCATAGGAGTTACCGAACCTTTAGGACACCAAAAATCGTTTTGTTTTGCCCAAAATTTCCAAGATTCAACTAAAGCCATTGTTGCCCAAAAACCTTCAGGTTGATCTGGTATATCAATTCCTACGTTACGACAACAATAAGCAACAAAAGCCGCACACCAATTATAAAAAACTGGATCACTTCCGATATGACCTATACTTTGCATAGGTTTACGGAAAGGTTTGAGGTATTTTTCCGCTTCACTACTTGCATTACTCCAAGTAAGTCCTTTAGCGGCTTCAATTTCAGCAAAACCAGCCAATCGTAAATAAATAGGATCAGATGGATCATCAGAAAAGCCCTCATCATATTTACCGCCAAGTTTACCCCATGTCATGGGACCAACTTCCCCATCAGCCATTAAACCTGCTTTTAACTGAAAAGCTTTAACAGCATTTTCTGTGTTATTTTCAAATTCACCATTTACTTCGCCAGCATTAAATCCTAAATCATTAAGTGCTTGTTGTAAGGCTTTAACATCATCTCCTTTACTACCCCAACGCAGAATACGAGTTAAGGTTGGTAAATCAGTGGTAGGAGTAATGATAATATCAGGTGCGGTAACAGAAGGAATAGCCTTACTAGAGGGAGCAATTAAAAAGGTTTTTGCTGTAGGATATTTGCCTAAAAAATCTACAAATTCATCCGTTAGTTTGGTTTTTAATTCTACTACTTCAATAGGTTCTGAACCTGCATTAGCAGCGATAACTGGATAAGATATGCCATCTTCTTCCTTACGAAAAAGTTCAAACCATGTCACCTCTTTTTGTTTTGTTTTTGTATCAATATCGTCACCCACTCCACTTTCTGGTGATAAGGAAATAAATCCTTTTTCTTCCATTCTTTTGAGAAGAACAACAGCACCGCATTGTTGACTCACTAAATTAGGATCAAATTTTCCATCTGAAGCATATTTTCCTTTAGTATAGTGATTAGAAAAACTCCATAAATAAGGAGATTTTACGCTAGGATGAAATAGACGATGACCTAGTCCATTGTAGCCTTCAAGTTTCCAACAACTTCCGACAATACTCCAATCAGTCCAATTATTTAAGCCATCAAAAGTTAAAGCATCTTGTGCCGATTCTTCCCATGTAAAAGGTGGCTTTCCAGGTGGACGATTTTTAGGAACTTGAGTTGTTTTAGCACTTAATGGATCACCATTATGTAAATGCGTATTAAAATTTCCACTAGCTTCTAGTTGATGAATTACTGCAACAATAAACCAAGGAACATCAGTCAGTCTTTCTACTTTTTTATAGCGAGAGCGATTGTCCATAAGACGATTAACAATCGTATCAACTTGACTTAGTTTATCAGATTTGATTTGACAATCTCTGTAGAGTTGTTCATATTCTGTTCTTAGTGCTGCATTGAATTGTACCATTTGATTTGCTCCTTTGAATACAATGTGATTATTTTTAGCTGACAAAAGCTATGTTTTAATTGTTTCCTAAAACATCCTCAAAATTCACAGATATAAGTAATAACATATCCCCCTCAAAAAACAATCAGCTTTTTTTATGTATTATCATAGTTAATTGATAGTTGATTTCTCTATAGGGATATTCTGAGCATGAAACATTTATCCACATCAATTCTAAAACTTGCCAAAACATTTCTGTATCCACTTCCATAATTTTGGTTGCTTTATGCAAACTAATTAATAATTTATCCATTGGACAATTGGTTATTGAACAATATTAATTACAATCAGTAAAATTTGATATTCTTCGATGACAAGTTTAAGTAGCACAGGCTGGAAGCCTGTGAAAGTGTAAAAATCAGTCCTGTGAAATGATTAAATTTAATTCTTATAAAAAGATAACAGGCAAGATGCCTGTTCCACAAGATTTTACTATATATTTCAGGTGAGTTCATCCAGACCCACCTCAACCTACATAATATCAAAGAAGCCTGTTCTTATTAAGCCACAGCAAACTCCGTCAGTTTTCGAGTTTCTGGATCATGAAAAGCCAAAACAATATCCTCTTTTGGTACACCTTCCCTTAATAACTCAGTTGCAATTCCTTCCTCAGTCCAATCTTCCTCAATGTAAATCTTCTCATTTTTAATGCGAATATGGACAGAAATTCCCTTAATTCTTTCCTCAGTTGTCCAACCAACTTGAAACCATAAATATTGATCTCTTTGCTCATCAAAAGCTAAGAGCATTTCTATATTATCAGGAGATGCAGAGGAAAAAAGTTGATGATATTCTGTTAAGATTTTTTTGATTAAAAATCGGTAATTTTCTAACTTATCCATTTGGTAATAACCTCTTTATCTGTATCTATAATGATTAATTTAAGTTGGTTTTCATCAACAACAACTTGAATTGTTTCATCAAAATTAGCTTTATAAACAAGTTGACCAAGTGCTAAGTAAAAACGAAAATCATCAATATTTCTAGTGACAACAGTTAGATCATAAACTAACGCTGTTCCGGCAATAATAGCATCTCCTAGAGATATTTTTTTAATTTGTTTTAGTCTTACTCCTTGCTCAATTACCACTTGAGAAACTGGTAAGATTTGAGAAGCATTAAAAAATTCCTCAAAATAGACAGTAATATGCACTTTTATGGAATTGTCTAATTCTATTTTGGGAGTCTCATCAACCCATTGAATAGAATTATTTTTCAAAATAGCTTTAAAAGTTTTTAACATTATTTGTTCACCTTTTTATAATTTCCATACACTAATTATTTTCACTATTTTGCTCATTTCTCTGTAAATATTCTTGATTTGATATATACATTTCTATATTTTCTAATATTTCCCTTAAATAACAAATAACTCTTTTTTGAATTTTAAATAACTCATCAGCAGTCGCATCTTTACCAATTTCTTCAAAAGACTTAAAACCATGTGCTAAGTCTTTTCTATGATTTTTAATCTTTTCTAAATTACTACCATTTCCAGTTTTTCTAGCATTAGTAGTATATGAAAATCCATACATTTTGGCTGTATCTTTGATTCTTTTTCCATCAATATTTCCTGAAAATAATCTATCTCTATTAAAAGTAGCTGATATGATATCAACAGAAATATTTTGAACTGTAACCAAAATATCTTTAGTAGATTTATTATCTTTATCTTTTAGATTATCAATAACAATCTTTTTAATTTCGTCTCTTACATCATCGAAAGAAACTCTTTGAGTTTTTAATTCATCAAAAATTGTTACAATTGCATTACGCATTGTAGATTCTACTAGGTTGTAAAGTAGCAAATATCCTGTTGCTTTAAGAGTTTTTTCTAGATCCTCATTAATAGGTTTAATTTTGGGATTGTTTGCATTTCCCAGACTTAATTGAATTGAACCTTTCTCTAAATTTTTCAAGAATATAAAATATCGTCTTACTTCTTGAGCGCGGTTATCAAAATCTTCAAATAATGTACTTCTCATGAATTACCTAAAAGCTGATCACGGACATACTCAATACGACGAATAACTTTATTTTGAGAACTACTAGCATCAGATTTCGTTAGTTTTTTAAATTCCTCAGAATCTAAAAAAGAAGTAGATTTTGGTATTAATGTTTGATTTTGTCTTAATGCTAGAGTAACTCCTACCGTAATAGATTCAAACTTAATTCTAGTGGTAGGTTCATACAAATTCTTAATTTTTCGATAAATATGTAAAGAATTAGGACAATATCTTTCTATAAATTCTAACATTGAATAGAAGTCATTTCTCATAACATCTATCTTGAGTAAATCAGATTTATTTTCTTGCTTTAAATATTCATCCAAAAATTGATGAACT
This sequence comes from Dolichospermum sp. DET69, assembly GCA_017355425.1. Lineage (NCBI taxonomy): Bacteria > Bacillati > Cyanobacteriota > Cyanophyceae > Nostocales > Aphanizomenonaceae > Dolichospermum > Dolichospermum sp. DET69. The sequence goes on along the minus strand of CP070233.1, from coordinate 1,132,591 downwards.
TTGTTATCAGACAAACCATAATTTTGATAATTATTTAAAAATGCAAAAAACCGTAAGACAAATTCTTGTGGATCTCTTTTGTCAATTTCAGTTTTACTAAAAGAGCATAAATTTAAAAATCGTTGTTCTTTCGATAGTGTCTCAATTAAATCAAGACACTTTCCTGGTTGACCTCCTCTCCGTTTTTCCATTTCATTTAATTCAAGACTACCACTATTAATTCTTTGAAAAAGATCCCTTCTAATTTCTTCATCTGCTTCTTTTGTTAATACAATCATCCTAATACTAGTTCTCTTAAAACGTCTTTGACGTGGTAAGGGTAAATTTTCAAAAATAAACCCATTTAGAGTTTTTAATTTCTCAAGATTTTTTAATTTAAGTTTATTGTTAATAAATCTAATTAAAGTGCGAATACGTTGTGTTCCATCTATAATTTCTAATCGTGCTAAATCTTCAGAACCTGATATATCAGCAACAAAAATATAAGGTATTGGTAAACCTAATATTACAGATTCAATAAATTTTGATTGTCTATCTTCATCCCAAGCCATTTCTCGTTGATAGTCTGGAATAAATAATTCATTTTCATCTTCATCTATTCCATCTAAATATTTTTGAACAATTACTTCTATAGGGTATTCTAAGGTGTTGTAGTCAACACGTTTTGTATTTTCACGAATTTCCGCTTCAGCATTTTCTTTGCGTTGATCTGTAATTTCTAATTGATTTACCATAGTTGACAATTTATTTTCGTTAATGTTTACAATCAGAGATTTGTTGATTAAGTGACATAGAATAATTAATTGTATTTTACCACAGGAATAAATTAATGTGGAGTGTAAAGAATCTTAATAATTGTATTAAGAGAACTCCATAAAAAAGATGAACTGCTTGCAGCAGCACTTCGCTATCCAATCTTGTGGGATGGGCATCTTGCCCGTCCTAATATTATTAGCAGGCTTTTTATGCCTGCACCACAAGAAATTTTGGGGTATTTTTTTATTTGGAAGTCTCTAACTTCCTAAAATTCAGGTGAGTCCATCAAGACCCACCCTAAACTACATTATACCAACAAAGCTTGTTCCTCCTGAGAAATCACCCTACCTTCATCCTCAAAACCAACAATTTGATCAAAGTTCAAATAGCGATACAAATCATCAGCAAAAGGATGAATTCTCTCCGCGACAATATCCATATATTCCTGCACATTAGGAATACGTCCCAACAACGCACAAACTGCTGCTAATTCCGCCGAACCTAAATAAACTTGAGCGCCTTTACCCATGCGATTATTGAAATTACGAGTCGAGGTAGAAAACACCGTTGTATTATCATCAACTCGCGCCTGATTTCCCATACATAAACTGCATCCGGGAATCTCAGTTCTGGCATTTGCAGCTACGAAAACATTATAAACACCTTCTGCCTTTAATTGGTGTTCATCCATGCGAGTTGGCGGCGCTATCCACAACCGCGCTTTCACTTCCCCTGCACCTTCCAAAACCTTCGCAGTTGCTCGATAATGTCCGATATTTGTCATACAAGAACCCACAAATACTTCTTGTACAGGATCATTGGCAACTTCCGATAATAACTTAACATTATCTGGGTCATTGGGAGCAGCCACAATTGGTTCTTTGATTTGGCTTAAATCAATTTCAATTATTTCTGCATATTCCGCATCAGCGTCAGCCGATAATAATACAGGATTGTCCAACCATTCTTGCATTTTGGCTACTCGACGCATCATGGTTCTGGCATCACTATAACCCCGTGCTACCATATTTTTCAACAAAGCAATATTGGAACGCAAATATTCCGCAATTGTTTCTTCACTCAACTTAATTGTACAACCAGCACAAGAACGTTCTGCGGAAGCGTCGGTTAATTCAAAAGCTTGTTCAACTTTCAAATTTGGTAAACCTTCAATTTCCAAAATCTTGCCAGAGAAAACATTTTTCTTGTTCTGCTTATCTGCTGTTAACAAACCTTTTTGCATGGCAACATAAGGTATGGCGTTAACAATATCTCGGAGAGTTATTCCTGGTTGTAATTCCCCTGTAAATCTGACCAAAACTGATTCGGGCATATCCAAAGGCATGACACCCAAAGCCCCCGCAAACGCCACTAACCCAGAACCAGCAGGGAAGGATATTCCTAACGGGAAACGGGTATGGGAATCTCCACCGGTTCCCACGGTGTCGGGTAATAACATCCGGTTTAACCAGGAGTGAATGATACCATCTCCAGGACGCAACGCCACACCACCACGAGAGGAAATGAAGTCGGGTAGTTCTTGGTGGGTTTTAATGTCCACAGGTTTAGGATATGCGGCTGTGTGACAGAAACTTTGCATTACCAAGTCTGCACTGAAACCGAGACAAGCGAGTTCTTTTAATTCATCCCTTGTCATTGGGCCTGTAGTATCCTGAGAACCCACTGTAGTCATGATTGGTTCGCAAGATGTCCCTGGACGTACTCCCGGTAAACCACTGGCTTTCCCGACCATTTTCTGTGCCAATGTGTAGCCTTTGCCGGTGTCCGCTGGGGCTTGAGGACGAATAAATAATTTGCTGGGTGCTAAACCTAATGCTTGACGGGTTTTATCGGTGAGGGTACGCCCAATTAATAAAGGAATCCGTCCACCGGCGCGAACTTCGTCTAAAATAGTGTCAGGTTTGAGGCTGAAGGTGGAAACTACTTCTCCTGCGGCATTGAGAATACTTCCTTTGTAGGGATAAATAGTGATTACGTCGCCGGTTGCCATTTTGCTGACATCGCATTGAATGGGTAATGCACCGGCATCTTCGGCTGTGTTAAAAAAGATAGGAGCGATCGCACTTCCTAATACATAACCTCCAGCCCGTTTGTTTGGCACAAAGGGAATATCATTGCCCAAATGCCATAATACAGAATTGATTGCAGACTTACGAGAAGAACCTGTACCAACGACATCACCGACGTAAGCAATCGGATAACCTTTTTTCTTTAACTCTGCAATGGTGTCTAAACTTCCGGGTTGACGAGTTTCCAACATCGCCAAAGCGTGTAAAGGAATATCCGGTCTGGTTGTAGCGTGGGTTGCGGGTGATAAGTCGTCGGTGTTAGTTTCTCCGGGAACTTTGAAAACGGTAACGGTGATAAATTCTGGTAATGTGGGACGCAAAGTAAACCATTCTGCTTCTGCCCATGAGTTTACCACTTGTTTGGCGTAGGGGTTGGTTTTCGACAATTCCAAAACATCATGAAACGCATCATACACCAACATAATTTTGCTGAGGGCGTTGGCTGCATAAGCGGCGATTTGTTCTCTTCCTTCTCCTCCCATTACCAACGGTGTTTCTGAAGATTCTGATACAGAACTGCTGGAAACTTGCAGTAGATCAATTAAGGATTGAACATTGTAACCACCAATCATCGTTCCCAGTAATTCTACTGCGTCAATTGGAGAAACTAAAGGACTGGTAATTTCTCCTTTAGCAATTCCAGTCAGAAATCCAGCTTTTACATAAGCAGCTTGATCTACTCCAGGGGGAATGCGATCGCGTAATAAATTTAATAATAACTCTTCTTCGCCTGTAGGGGGATTTTTCAGTAATTCACACAATACTGATGTTTGTTGTGCGTCTAATGGTAAAGGGGGAATACCCAGTTGGGCGCGTTCGGCAACCTGTTGACGATATTCTTGTAGCATGGTTTAGATTTTTCTCCTGTAATGTCTTGCTTTGATTATTATTTTATTGTAAGGGAATTGTTACAGGAGTTACTGGTAAACGAATTTGTCAGAATTAGACAGTTTATGGGTTATAATTTAAGAAGTAAAGTTTACATTGACTAAGTAATAATGTTGATAAGGAGTTCATGATGTCATACAAAAATATTATTACCATAGAACCTGGAAAGAGAAGCGGAAAACCTTGTATTAGAGGTATGAGAATTACTGTTTATGATGTTCTTTCTTATTTAGCATCAGGAATGACTTTTGAAGAAATATTAGCCGATTTTCCTTATTTAACTAAAGAAGATATTTTAGCCTGTTTAAGTTATGCAGCAGATCGTGAACGTCAAACCATTTTAGTTAATTCATGAAACTACTTTTTGATCATAATTTATCACCCAGTTTAGTTAATTCTTTGGCTGATCTTTATCCTAATTCTAATCATCTTTATTTAATGCAATTAGATCAAGAATCAGATTATACAGTGTGGGAGATTGCCAAAAATCAAGACTATATTATTGTTACCAAAGATGCGGATTTTAATGAATTATCAATTCTGAGAGGTTTTCCGCCTAAAGTAATTTGGATTCGTTCAGGAAATTGTTCAACTAAAACCATAGAATTAATGCTTAGAAATAACTACGAAATTATTTTATCTTTTGCTGAAGATCAAAATACTGGTATTCTGGCTTTGTATAGGTAAAATATAAGTTAAATTTTACAGCTTTGAGCAAGTTTTAGCGTTTAGTTGTAAAGGAATTGTTACAGGAGTTACTGGTAAACGAATTTGTCAGAAACAAACAATTTATAGATTATAATTTTGAATAGAATCTTTATTCTAGGTAATTTACTATGGTTACAAAACAAATAATTCAAGAAAAATTAGAAAATTTAACACAAGAAGAACTTAATCAAGTTTATGGATTAATTGAACAATTAAGTAGTGCAGAAAAGCCAGTGAAAAAGCCGAGCTTAATGTCTAAATTAAGAGAAATATCTATTGATGCTCCTGAAGATTTTTCGGTTAAACTTGCGATTAGTTTGGGGAGAGATGTAAGTGAAGAATAAAATTTTTGTTGCTACTTTATAGAATTAGCAGAAACAGGACTTGCGGAGTGGAATGATCCAGAAGATGATATTTATAATTTAGATTATCACAAAATAGAAATCACAAATTTTTGATTATGAAGAAACCTGATAGTTGGAATACTCTTATAGATTCATTTAGTAACTGTAATTGTCCCTATTCGTATATAGTAGGTTATTATATTTCCAGATTTGATGAATATGCTTATACCAAATTTAGGAATTTATGTTTTGGAAATAAAGGGGAAACACATATGAGAATATCCTCTATATTTGAAATCAAAGATACTACATTTAAACAGTGTAGAGATAAATTTGATCCTTATCATAATAATCGTCGCAAAGGCTATGATAAAATGCCATTTACTGGTGTTGTTAAAGAAATTTATAACGCATTTAAAACATATTCTGAAAATGAATTATATGAGTTAGTATGTAAAATTTTAAGTAATCCAAAACAAGATTTTAAAGACTTTTTTTATTCTGATCAATTAACCACTGAAATAGATAATATCACACTATTTCCTGATGAAGTAAACGACACACAAATTTTAACAGAAGGATCTGTTAGACAAGTAACAGTTAATGCTTATGAAAGAAATAATCAAGGTCGAAAAATATGTATTAAATACTATGATATAAATTGTTATGTATGTGGGGTGAACTTTGAAAAAATTTATGGTGAAATTGGTCAAGAATTTATTCATGTTCATCATTTAATTCCTTTATCTGAAATTAATCAAGAATATGAAATTGATCCAATTCAAGATTTACGTCCAGTATGTCCTAATTGTCATGCCATGATACATCGAAAAAATCCACCATATACTATAGAAGAAATTAAAAATATGCTTCAATAGCTGATATAGTGAATAAGAAGAGAGATTGATTACTTAATGTCTCATCCTCAAAAATAACTCCATCCTGTAAATCCTCAAATCCTGGATATCCTGATATGGCTTGCGCCACGCTACGCTATCAGACAATATGCTATAATATTCCTAATGATTTAGGAGTTAATTCAATGCTACAAATCAATAAAAATTATGTTTTAGATCAAAATCAAAAACCAATTGCTGTACAAATTCCTATTACTGAATTTGAACAAATAGAAGAAATATTAGAAAATTATGGATTAGCAAAACTAATGGAAGAAGTAGAAACTGATCAAGTTTTATCTAAAAATGAAGCTATACAATATTTACAAATGCTGAAAAATAGAAATGTGGAAAGTTGAATATACAAAGAAATTTTTAAAAGAATTTTCAACCACTGACTAGAGAAGAAGCAAATGAACGGTGGTAATATGTTACTTTCGCCAAAATATGTTCTAATTCTAACTTACTAGTAGATAAAAATATAAACAAAGGAGTAAATTAAATTCATGCTAATTGAATTTCAAGTGGGGAATTTTCTGTCTTTTAAAGATACAGTTACTTTTAGTATGGTTGCTTCTGATATTCAGAGTCAAAATGCAGAATTAGATGAAAATAATGTATTTTCAGTTAATGAAGAATTGAAATTACTGAAAACAACGGCTATTTATGGTGCTAATGCTAGTGGAAAAAGCAATCTTGCTAAAGCATTTGGTTTTATGAAAGACTTCGTGATTAATTCTTCTAAAGAAATGCAATTCACAGATGATATTGCAGTTGAACCTTTCAGACTTAGTACAGAAACAGAAGATAAACCATCTTTTTTTCAAGCAACTTTGTATCTAAACAAAAAAATATATAAATATGGTTTTAAAGTATCTAAAGATAAAGTTGTTCAGGAATGGCTATTTTTCAAGGGTAAAGTTCAAGAGTATCAATTATTTCAAAGAAATGGCAACAGATTTAAAATCAATCAAAAATCTTTTCAAGAAGGATTAAAATTAGAAGATAAGACTAAACATAATTCTCTTTTTCTTTCTGTTGTAGCACAGTTTAATGGTAAAATTTCTGCTGAAATAATAAAATGGTTTGCTAATTGTCAAGTTATATCTGGTTCAGGAATACATGATAACTTTTATAAAACAGTTACTTTAAAATTGCTTGAGTCTCCTTTAATCAAAAAAGATAGTATTAAATTAATTAAAGATTTAGATTTATCAATTCAAGATATCAATATTACCAAAGAAAAAATATCTTTAGAAAATTTGCCATTATCCATACCAGATGAATTAAAAAGTATAATTCTCCGCTCATCTTCGGGTGAATTATCTAGTATCCAAACGTCTCACGAAAAATATAATGAAAATGGTGAAGCAATTGGAGTTGAGAAATTTGACTTGGAAGAAAATGAATCTGAAGGAACGAAAAAGCTATTTTATTTTTCAGCCTTACTTTTACACGCTTTGAGGTTTAGTCAAATTTTAATTATAGATGAATTGGATGCAAAATTACATCCTATCATTACTCATAAAATTATTGAGTTGTTTAATTCAAAAAAATATAATTCAAAATCTGCACAGCTTATTTTTATGACTCATGATACTAATTTACTCAATCCTAATTTATTTGGTGGTAGATTATTAAGAAGAGATCAAATCTGGTTTACCGAAAAAAATCAACAAGGAGCAACCGATTTATATTCTTTAGCTGAATATGATGATATTGCAGAAGATGATCCTTTGGAAGCAGATTATATTCGCGGAAGATATGGAGCAATTCCCTTTATTGGTAATTTTAAAAATCTATTATCTAATGATTAAAAATGGCAAGACAAAATTCAAGAAATAATTCAATGTATTCTCAAAGGAAAGTAAGTGGTAGATCAAAAGGAAAAACATTTTTGATTGTTTGTGAAGGGGAAGAAACTGAACCAAATTATTTTGAAGGGTTTCAAAAAATAGCACACGCTAATAAAACTCTATATATTACTATTAAAGGATTGGGTGCGGTAGGAATAACAGTTGTTACAATAGCTAAAAAGTTAAAAGAACAAGGTAATTATGAAGATGATGAAGTTTGGTGTGTATTTGATAGAGACTTAAAGCGTGAAAATAATAATCAGCAAAATTTTAATGAAGCGATTAGATTAGCAATAGAAAATCAATTAAATTTAGCGGTTTCTAATGATGCTTTTGAATTATGGTATTTATTGCATTATGAATATTATCAAAGTGAAACTCATCGAAGTAATTATGAAAATATGCTAAGTGCAAAAACAAGATTGGGTGAAAAATACGAGAAAAATTCTGAAGATATGTATGAAAAATTAAAAGATAAACAATCTAATGCTATTAAATTTGCTAGAAAACTTTGGTTAAGCTATGGTAATGAGAGGGAAGTAGATGATGATAAATTAACCATAGAGGAAAGAATTAAAAGACACAATATCAATCCATCAACAACTGTTTATAAATTAGTGGAAAAACTTAATCAAGTCATTTTTACATCAGAAAAGAAGAATGAATAATCGCTTTTTGTGATATAGTCAATTAGAAGTATGTTATATTTGTTTAATGCTTTTTAATATACAAATTGCTATTAGTTTAAATAGAGATGCAAGTGAAGACTAAAATTTTTAAAAAAAGTGAGCTTTTAGAAAAGCATGAAAATACATAAACTTGATAATTTACCATCAAAAGAACAATATGTTCAGGGATTTAAAGATATTAAACCACCTATAAATGATCAGCAACGATGCTTACTTCAAAAACAATATTATTCTCCTAATAAAATAGTTACAGCAACACAACTTGCAGAATTAGCAGAAATCAAGGGAGGTTTTGCACGTGTTAATATTATTTATGGTCGTTTAGGACATTTATTATCAGATGCAATTGGAATAGAACCTAGTTATAAGTATTGGACTATGTTATCCAGTGGTGGCTATATTGATAAAAATAATCCAAATAAGGTTTTGTGGCAAATGTATGAAGAAGTTGCAATGGCTTTAGAAGAATTAGGTTGGGTTAATAAAAAATCAAATTATGATTTCAATGAAGTATCTTTTAAATTAGCTGAAGAATTAGCAGATAAAGATGAAATTATTAATCTTTATGAAGGTTCAAAACAAATAATAACTGTAAATCGTTATGAAAGAAATAATCAAGCTCGAAAACAGTGTATTCAACATTATGGAACAAATTGCTATGTCTGTGGATTTAATTTTGAAAAAGCTTTTGGAGAAATAGGTAAAAGTTTTATTCATGTTCATCATTTAATTCCTTTATCTGAAATTAATCAAGAATATGAAGTTAATCCCATTGAAGATTTACGTCCAGTATGTCCTAATTGCCATACAATGATACATCAAAAAAATCCTCCATATACCATAGAACAAATTAAAAATATGGTTAAATATCTGAATATATTCAATCAAAATTAGTTAGCGATCGCGAAGCTGACCGAAGGTATCGCTTAATCTTTTATCCTCTAAAATAACCCTATCCTGTAAATCCTCAAATCCTGGATATCCTGATTCTGACAAAATGATATAGTGAATTTTAAGAGCAATCGCTATTTTAGCAAAAATAACTCAATCCTGAAAATCCTTAAATCCTGGACATCCTGATTCTAACAATATAACGGTGCGTTACATTTCATTAACGCACCCTACTAGATTACTGAACAATGGGACTTGGTAAGAATGTATATCTCAGATATAATCCCAACCAAACAAATCCAATAATTAACAAAGTCCCAATTCCCAGAAAATTAGGTAACCAAAAAACTACATCAATATGATTTATAGCCCCTGGTTTAATTGTCCATATTAGTTGATTATCATGCTTTTCTGGTTGAATAGCATTTTCACTATTATCAATGTTCTTTATTCCCCAAGGTGTTTGTAAGCTAAAGTCCAAATTGACAATAGAACTATCATCTTTAGTAGTCAACATAGCCAAAGAACGTAAATCTAAATCATAGACTAGATGATTTCTAGATAATATGAAAAAATTTGTATCTTCTGCAACTAAAGTTGAGGTAATATTTGATATTTCTGAACCATCACTATCTTCAGATGTGCGCGTATTGAAAAAGCCAGTAAATTTTTCTTGTAATTCCTTCGCACTAGTAAAGGGAATTTTAACAAGAATTTCTGTTGGGGAAACTCTTTCTATCGAACCTGCTAATGTTCGCGCTCGATTTTCTAAAGTCTTTAACCATTGCGATAGATAATCACTACTAAAAATCGTGATTTTTTCCGATAACTGAATATGCTGGACTAATTCACCATTATTTGTGCTGTTAAAATTTACTCCTAAATCATACTTCATACAACCTGATAAAAGTAATGAAGAAAGCATTACCATAAATACAATAGGTTTGATTTTGGTAATTGCCAAAGATACAGATTTCATTAACTGTGATCTAATCTTAATTAGAGTGAATACATTCATGACTAAATTTCTCCTGATTTGCTAAAAACTCAACCAAACTAAATAGGAAATTGTCAAACCAACAGCAATTAAAGCTACCCAAATAAAGCGATTATCTGTAGTATTGACTGTACTAAGGTCAATATATTCTGGTTCTACAGGTTTTGGTTTAGATGTAGATTTGTGAGATTGAGAAGTAACAAAGATTTTAGATTTGTTGTCAGAAATTACGTCAAGATCAGGAATTTCTGTCATCCACTCTTTTGGCCGATTTAGTTTGGGGGCTTTTAAAATATAGAGTAGACGCTTTGACTGTTGACGAATTTCATAATGGGGATGACGGCTGAGTTCTTGACAAAGAGCGATCGCTTCTTCGGAACGTTCCGCAGCTTCATAAGCATTCACCAACCAGATTTGGACTTCACCAGCAAAACGGCTATTTTTTCCTAATAGGGCGCTGGCTTTTTCTAAATTTTCTACAGCTTCCCGATATTGACCATTTTCAAAAGCAGTTGTCCCCATTTGATAACGAGATTTAGCGAGTTCTAAACTTTCTGTAGTCATTAGTAAATTGTCAGTTGTTATTCAATAGCTTGGATTTTAACTTAAAGCAGATTTCCGGTAAATGAATTTTAGCAATGCTCATGAGTGTTTAATTAAGCTAGAAATGGCTGATTTGTTGGCTTCCATATCCGCCCAGAACTTAAGTTCCGGGCTAATAGCTGAAGTAAACTAAAGTTTACTAAACAATTTTAAAATTTTTTGGGTTATGTTTAGTCATCTTTAGATGACTTGAGCTATTAGACTGGGAATTCATTCCCTGGCGGGCTATGGGTTTTACTGAATTAATTTTGCTGTAACTTGTAATTTATCCCCAATCCCGATTATTGTTTCGACTGATGAGAACCCAGAATCATTGTCCCAATCCCCACATCTGTAAACACTTCTAATAATAAAGCGTGAGGAATGCGGCCATCAATAATATGCGAAGCTTTGACTCCTTGAGCAAGCGATCGCACGCAACAATTCACTTTAGGAATCATCCCCCCACTGACTATACCATCGGTAATTAATTGACGCGCTTCCCGAATATCCACTTTTGGAATTAAGGTAGAAGGGTCTTTATAATCTTTTAAAATTCCTCTGGTATCAGTCAGCAAAATTAATTTTTCTGCTCCCAAAGCTGCGGCTATTTCTCCCGCTACGGTATCAGCGTTAATATTATAAGCCTGTCCAGTTTCATCAGCCGCAACGCTAGAAACAACGGGAATATAACCATTACTAGAAAGTGTTTCTAAAATTTTGATATTGACATTACTAACTTCTCCAACAAAACCAATTCCTTCGTCCCCTTGAGGACGAGCCGTAATTAAATTACCATCCTTACCACAAAGCCCTACAGCCATCCCCCCAGCTTGATTAATCAGTTCCACAATTTCTTTATTTACGCGTCCAACTAATACCATCTCCACTACATCCATCGTAGCTGCATCAGTGACGCGCAAACCATTTTTAAACTGTGGTTCAATTCCCAGCTTACCTAACCAACTGTTAATTTCTGGCCCACCACCATGGACTAGAATGGGACGTAAGCCAACGCAAGATAAAAAGACCACATCACGGATCACTTTATCTTTGAGGTCACTATCCTTCATTGCTGCGCCACCGTATTTAACAACAACGGTACGACCAGCGAATTGTTGAATGTAAGGTAATGCTTCGCTGAGAATTTCTACGCGATTAGCTTCAGCTTGCCTGATATATTCCGTATCATTAATCATGTTTTTACCCAAGATGCTAGTTATCTAGTTTATGAGATAACTAGCAAATAGAGCTAATAAGCTATTGTCATGATAACAGGGGGGTAGAGGAAGATTGACTACCCATTACCCATTACCCATTACCTATTCCTAAGAGAGTTGAAACAAGAAAGTAACTAAATCTCCCTTACCTAAGCTGATGCGATCGCCTGGACGGAGGCGATGTCTGTTTCCTGGTAACAGAGGTAAGTTGTTAACGTAAGTACCATTGGAACTACCTCCATCTTCTAGATAACAAGCATCTCCCTCAATCCGAATATCTGCGTGAATCCGCGAGACAATCTCCGAATTTGGGAATCCAGAAACATCTATATCTGGCGGAATTCGATCATTAGGCTTACCAATATGCACAACCGAGAGATTTTGTGGTAATTCTATTTCTTGGTTAGCTTGAACATGAAATAACCGGGCTACTACCTGTTGTAATTGGGTATTTGCCACCTTTCCTTGAGGTGCGGCTGGGGCTGCTTCAGGAATAGCGATGGGATCTATCTGGGGTACATAAGGAGGGGGAATATAAGCTTCTGGTTCTGGTGCTACAGGTGCGGGTGGAGGGGTAAGAACAGGAGGAATATATATTTCTGGTTCTGGTACTACAGGTGCAGGTACAGAAGGAATATAAACAGCTTGTTCCTGAACAGCTACAGGTGCGGGTGCAGGTGTCAGAACAGGAGGAATATATATTTCCGGTTCTGATACTACAGGTGCAGGTACAGAAGGAACATAAATAGCTTGTTCCTGAACTACAGCTACAGGTGCAGGAGGATTGGCTGCGGGCGCAATTTCCAAAATATCGGGCTGTAACAGTTGCATCATGAGGTCAGGAGCGACCACTGGGGCTGGTTGTACAGGTTTAAGAGCAATAGTTGGGGCAACTGCGGGAGTAGCGTTAAAATGGAGATTATAACCGCACTGACCACAGAAAGCGGCATCTGACTGGACAGTTGCTCCGCAATTAGGACAATTAGCTGTAGCTGGTAACGGCGTATAGCAAGCTTCACATTGAACAGCGCCGTCTGGGTTGGGATGATTGCAATTAGGGCAGACGATCATGGATTTAAGCCTTAGTGAAGGTCATTGTAAAAATATTACTGGCAAGCACATAAGCAACTTTAGCTGGTGATGCTAAAAATTACTTAGAGTGAGAACACATTGATCATTGGTGATTATTCTTAATCATCTAAATCATCCAAATCTCAAAAATCATAGTTAGTGGTTGAGTTCTAAACCAGCCGCTGCATCTAGCAACCAGTAAAGTTCTCCTTGGGGTTGAATTAGCCGAGATGGATAGGCGAAATCATCTGCCACAGGCGCGAAAATTTGGGCTAAGGCTGGTCTTTTGTTAGCACCAGCAGCCAGAAAAATTACACTGCGAGCCGCGTTAATAAATGGGTAAGTAAAGGTGATGCGTTGATTGTCATCTTTATTACCGACAGTGATTAGGCGATCGCTCACCTTGAGAGCCGCTGTGTGGGGAAACAAAGATGCAGTATGGGCATCATCACCCATTCCTAGTAAAACTACATCTAATGCAGGGAACTCTCCCGAACCAGAATTAAAAAATGCTTGTAGATGCTGGTTATACTTAGCTGCATCCACTTCTGGGTTAGCAGATAAAGTAGGAATAGCATGAATATTAGCCTGGGGAAGTGCCACCTGATCTAACCATGCACGTCGCGCCATCAGTTCATTGCTATCAGGATGATCTGCCCGAACATAACGCTCATCTCCCCAGAATACATGAATTTTATCCCAGGGCAACTTTTGATTAGCTAGGGCTTCATACAAAGGTTTTGGCGTGCTGCCACCTGATAAAGCAATTGTAAATTGCCCCCGTTCGCTAATAGCAGTTTCCACTTTCGACAGAATCAATTCTAGCGCCCGTTGGACGAGCGCCGATACATCCGGTAGGACTTCAACAGTTTTGTTCATGGCATTATCAATACATAGCCTGTTTCTTTGCAATACCATAGCGAACTTCTGACAATTTTCCGGTTTAACTCAAGAAACTTTTAATATCATCAAGTTAAGCCATAAATTATCGGCCTCCACCTTCTTTATCATTATTTTTGGTTAGTTGTCAGTAGTCAGTTGTACTAATCGCTGATCATCACCGCAGCGGATTGTTGAGAGAATAAAGAATACATCGGTAAATAAACAAAACAGAAATATTCTTTTGCTACATCCAGTAATCTCTTATTCCTTCAATTCCATATTCACTAGCGTTCTTGATATCATCATCTAAATTTATCTCACATGAGCAACATTCACACCTGGCAATAAAAGGCCAAGAAGAATCATCATCTTCATAAATATAAATTACTAGAGAATTAACCCCACAGACTGGACATTTGCATATTTCAGAACCATTATTGTCTTGAGAAACAACAATAGCCTTTTTTTCAATTATTTCCTTTGCGTTATTATATAGCCAATACCAATATAATTTGGCATTACAGCGGTTTGCGCTCTTATGAGGTACATCTTAGCCCCCTCCCCGCAAGCGGGGAGGGGGTTGGGGGTGGGGTTCATGTACCTCATAACATCGGGAAGTGCTGTATAAGCTGCTCTACCTAACTCTTTTAAAAAGCAATTTTTAGAGAAATAAATGCTAAATCAATATCTCCCTCGCTGCTTTCTTGAAGGTTAAAGCCATTGCTGGCTATCTTTTGGAGTTCTGTTTCTTTTTGTGTTTTCTTATTCATATTTCCTCAAAAGTTACTAGACAAAAACAATAAATAAAATCTTTAAGAGCAAATAAGAGTCGTTTGAACATTAATATCAACATTCAGCTTTTTCCGCAAAACATTCAAAATAGCAGTCAAATTATCCATTGTCGGATTACCTTTTGCCGATAACATCCGGTGTAAACTCTTGCTAGGTTTAGACGTTTCAATTGCCAATTGTTCAAAACCTACCGTTGCATTAACAATATCTCTCAAAATCAATCTTGCTGTTTCTGGTTCACCATTCAGGAAGAGGAAAATAGCTTCATCAAGTAGAGCTATTGTAAACTGAGAATCTTTTTGCACTCGGGCATTAACAGTTTCTTTGAAATCTCTAGTAAGTGCCATAATAACTACCTTTTATCTCTATTTTTGTTGTCAGTTTCTTGGTTTTCAGTAAGTTCTTTTTTCCGCTTTTTGTACTCTTGGTGCAACTCTTTAGCATGACTAATATCAGATTGCTGATTTTTCTTTGTTCCCCCACCAAATAATACTATAAGTTGCTTACCGTCCTGAGCCAGATAAATCCGATATCCTGGACCCCAATCAATTTTATATTCACCAATTCCCTCAAACCATTTAACATTTGATATATTACCTGACTCCAGACGAAACTTAGCAACAGTAACCTTCGCAGCAGCTTGAGCATCCAATCCATCAAACCATTCTTGATAGGGACTTGAACCATTTTCTTTAAGATATTCTTCAACTTTCATAATAGAGACACTTTTATGGTAACTTATATGTTACCATGTGTCAAGCGGTATTATTCTCAATAAACTTAAAATTACAATATAGGTTTTTCAAAAAGTAGCAAAGCCAAGATAAAATCCATAATAAAAATTGCTACCCAAGTAGTAACAACAGCCGTTGTTGCTGATTCTCCTACTTCCTTTGCTCCCCCTTGGGTTGTCAGTCCCCAACTACAGCCATTCACAGAGACTATCATCCCAAAAATTATCCCCTTAAGTAAAATAATAAAAATATCTGATGGTAATAAAAAAGTTCTCACTGATTCTAAAAATATTTCAGGAACGACTTGATAAAATTGTGCCGCAGCAAAAGCCCCTCCCATGATACCTGTGACAACAGCAAAAATCATCATTACAGGCAGCATTAAACAGCAAGCAATGACTCTAGGCAAAACTAGATAATCAATAGGATCTGTTCTGAGCATATATAAAGCGTCAATCTGCTCTGTCACTCGCATTGCTCCTAATTCTGCGGCAAAAGCTGAACCAACTTGTCCAGCGATAATACTAGCAGTTAAAATCGGGGCTAATTCTCGACAAAATGCTAAAGCAAATGCACCACCAACAGAATCTACAGCCCCAAATCTCACTAATTCTCTAGCGGTTTGAATAGTGAAAATCATCCCAGCAAAACCACTAACTAGCAAGACTGGAGGGAGGGAAGCCGGTCCTGCGGTAACAGTATGTTCTAATATCTTGCGATAGTAGGTTTTTCCGCGCAGGAAATGCAGTAAAATTTGACCGAACAACAGGAATGCTGACAAACAGCGAATTAGCCAAGATTGCTCTAAATTTCTTTTTGGTTGCAAGTTTAGGGCCACTAATTGAATTTTTGTACTTGAGAATTATGACAACTTAATTTTCTACAAACAAGGTATTCCAATCACTAATTGCATTTCTTTGAGCAGTTAATAATTGCTGGATACCTTGTTCAGAAAAATCTAACATTTGATTCAATTGGTGACGGCTAAAACTTCCGGCTTCTGCTGTTCCTTGAACTTCAATAATTCCCATTTTCTGATTCATGACTACATTAAAATCCACATCTGCGGCTACATCTTCAAGGTAGTTAAGATCCAAAAATGGTTCACCCTGCAACAAGCCTACAGAAACTGCGGCTATTTGTCCACATAAAGGCGATCGCTCTAATACTCCCTGCTGTAATAATTCAGAAATAGCATGAGCCAAGGCGACAAAACCGCCTGTAATGGCCATTGTCCTCGTTCCTGCGTCGGCTTGTAATACGTCTGCGTCTACGGTTAGAGTCCGTTCTCCTAAAGCCTCAAAATCTAACGCCCCTCTCAAACTCCGCCCGATTAACCGTTGAATTTCCTGGGTTCTTCCCGACAATTTCATTAATTCCCGTTCGTTGCGTTTCTGGGTAGCAGAAGGCAACATTCTATATTCAGCCGTTAACCAACCTTTACCACTACCAGTCAAAAATCTGGGTACTCCTTCCGCGACACTGACAGTACACAGAACCTGAGTATCACCACATTTAGCCAAAACCGAACCAGGAGCAAAGCGGGTGAAATTAGGGTAAAAACTATGGGGACGGAGTTCACCGGGGGTTCTACCGTCAGGACGTTGCCAAGTCATTGAAATTGCCTCAAAATGTTTGCTTACTGCCTTGTAGATTACCCCAGGATGCAGGGGAACAATTCAAAATTCAAAAATAACTATATGTTTTGTTATGGGACTTCTATTTGATTTTTAAACTATACGTAGGGTGGGCAATACCCACCGTGGGAGGGTTTTAGTGGGCAATGCTCACCCCACAATATTTACTATTTTTCACCGAATCATTTAGAATGGCTATATCAGCGAAAATTTACATTTAATTGTCAGTCAATAAATTTATAGTGAGTTTTTAAACTTTGCCTTATGGTTGCCCAACTAGAAACCCCAGGTCTAAATTCGACTCTAAGCTTACCATATTCTGTAAAAGGACTAGTCCAAGTCTTTACTAGTCCTGAACGGAGCTTTTTTACGAGCGTGATGGCACAAGCACTGAGAATTGCTGGACAAGGTACACCAGTATTAATAGTCCAGTTCCTCAAAGGTGGTATTCGTCAAGGACATGAACGACCTACCCAAATGGGACAACATTTAGATTGGATTCGCTGTGATTTGCCCCGTTGTATTGATAGTTCAGATTTGGACGAAGCGGAAAACCAAGCCTTACAACAACTCTGGCAACATACTCAAAAGGTAGTTAGTGAAGGTAAATATTCTTTGCTGGTATTAGATGAGTTGAGTTTGGCGATTAATTTGGGTTTAATTCCGGAAACTGAGGTTTTAGAGTTTCTTTCTCAACGTCCTTCTCATCTGGATATTATTCTCACAGGTTCTCAGATGCCAACGTCTCTTTTAGATGTGGCAGATCAAATTACGGAAATTCGTCGTAGTCATCAACCTTAAGATATAAAGCCTTGTTTACGGTATGCTAGTAATTCTGTTTGAATTACCCGTGAAGTTGTGATTAAGAATGATATCTGGATTACTGAAATGGCTCAACAGGGTCTAATTTCGCCTTTTGAGCCTAATTTAGTCCGAAAAGTACAAAAAGAACCATCTGTAGCAGTTCAACCTGTCATCAGCTATGGCTTGTCTTCCTATGGTTATGATATCCGCCTTTCTGGGGCTGAGTTTCGGATTTTCCGCCACATTCCTGGAACTGTAGTAGATCCCAAAAACTTTAATCCTCACAATCTAGAACCAGCTTCACTACATACTGATGCTAGTGGTAGTTACTTTATCTTACCTGCTCATTCTTATGGTTTAGGTGTTGCATTAGAAAAACTGGAAGTTCCCGAAAATATTACAGTAATTTGTATTGGTAAATCTACTTATGCAAGGTGTGGCATAATTGCTAATCTTACACCTGCTGAAGCGGCTTGGCGTGGTCATCTTACCTTAGAATTCTCTAATTCTTCCAGCGCTGACTGTCGTATTTATGCTAATGAAGGTGTGGTACAGTTGCTATTTTTAGAAGGTGAGCCTTGTGCCGTTAGTTACGATACTCGTCAGGGTAAATATCAAGATCAGCTAGAGATTGTTACACTGGCTCGGATATAGTCCAATATTTAGAAAAAATAGTTTTATTCTAAATATAGTATCTTGGAAATTATGTTTTGAAAAACTAAATAGCTATCATTTAACTTTTGCAAGCGTCCAATTAAATAATCATGCCAGAAGAAGAATCAATCTTAGACCCATTTCTAATACAGCTATTAGAAGGTTATACTTTAACAGAGGTGGCTGAGATTGAAAGATATATGACTGAATGGGATGCTGCTACTTATAGCAGTGTTGCTCAGAGTATATTAGACCATGCTGATAGAAAACAAATTGACCCTTTAAAGTATCTACGTAAAGCTCATAACTTTAATAAAAGAGGAGCAGTCAGAGTTCCAAAAATTGGATATCGTGGAGATAGTTCAGCGGTATATCGTAAAGGTGATGAATATCTGATTGTCAGACCAGACAAATATGGTAGCGAAAAGATAGTTACTTATGGAGTTAATGATGACTGAAGCAGTTTTAAATCAGCAAGAAGTGACAAAGAAAAATATTAGTCAATTATTGTCACAATTGACTAATACTTATCAAAATACCCGCAGCGAAAGAAAAGAAATTGCTACTCAGTTTTTCCCAGAAAATGAAGAGTTTTCACTGTTAGAAGAAATTGAACTTTTAACAGTAAATTTAAGAGGTTATGCTAGTCAAATTGCAGCTAATAGTCAAATAATTAACAAAGATCAGGTAATTTCTCAATTACAAGGAATGCGAGTTTTTAGTGTTTCCCAAATTGGTGAATTTTACTTTAACAATAATGGTAAGTATGAACAAATGAAGAGTTATATTAGAATGTTGGATTACTTGCGCTTACTATTGTTAGAATATTTGCAATCTGTTTAAAATTTAAAAATTAGGTTAGATTCTTTTAAAAGGTCTATCCTGTTCATAAATAAACTGTTCTTTCATTACCAAAGCAACTTCCGCTTTTTGCAATTCCACACCTAAATACATTGCATGGGAAACTTGTAAACCAGGACAATCTGTAAAGATTTGCTGGGAAAGTTTATGTGCGGATTTGCCTGAATAACAATTAACTACTTCTCCAGAACCAGGCGTTGTATGTTCTACAATAATACTATTATTCTGTACAGTAATAATAAAACTACCAGCAGGATCAAAATAATCTTTTCTCTGGGCAATTTTAGTATATTGGGATTTAATCACATTTTCTACATTTTCAAAACAATCATCATAAATATGGGCGCTTTGACTAATGGTTATTAATGCCCCCATTTTCAATGTATGATCAGTTTTTTTAACTAAAGAATTATAAATATATTTTTGTAAAGCCCTTAATCCCATTGCATTTGCTGGCCAAGCTGAGAACATATCATTACTACGAAAAGTTGCTGTTAAAGATAATTCATGATCAACTATTCTCACCCAAATATGATTCAGACAAGGTGGGTTATCATTATCATCTTGACTAGCATCCCATAAAGACATCACAGCCCTAGCGGAATCTATATCATTTGCTAATTTATTTATAACTTTTTCAATTTGATCACGTCCAAACCAAGAACGCAAACGTTGCCCATAAGTGTATTTTACTCCTTCTTGATTAGGTGCGTCATCTAAAATTTGCGAAATATATTCCTCTAAAAAGCCTCTATCTATGGGTAAATAATTGGGTTCAGGAAAATAGAAATCTTCAGGTTCATCAGTAACAACTGCCATTAAATCTATCAATTCTTGCCATTTACCATCATAACCAGTTGGTCTAATTGTTCCCGTTGTTTTAATCCTGTGAATGATTTTTACCCAAGTTTCTGCTATGGTTTTCCCTTCTATTCTATGTCCATAGCGTGTTCCTGGAAAAACTGTCGGTTCAACTGTAATCATGGGAAATTCTTCAGGTATTCCCCAAGGTACAACTGTTTCTTTTTGGGCGTAATATTGAATTTTTTCGACAGCATCAGAAATTGATATTGCGTCTTGAATTTCTACAGAACTTCGTAATTTTTCCAAGGCATTTATATCAATATCAATATCAATATAACCAGGAATATCAGAACGAATTACCCAAGATTTTCGCCCAGCATCACTAATATTTTCTTCCACACCATGACGGAAAAAATCGCCTAAACATTGACAAGCACCAGCATTTTTATCTTCTTTGGTGGCATTGAGAATAACTAAATAGTGAACATGAGGATTTAGTAATAAATTGCGAATTAGTAAATTTATACCCCTGGTTGGTGAGTATAACTGTCCAATTACAGCATATTCATTTGATTGTAGATGTTTAGCGATCGCTTGCTTCACCATCCACCCTGTAATCACTGCGGTTTGCCCACTGCCATAAATTAACTGGTTGGGCTTGTGCTGTGCTGTATAATAAAATTGGGTGAGTTGACCAATTTTTGTCATTTTTAGCGATTAAAAATAAAACTTAATCATTATAGCACTAGTACCGCAAGGCGAAAGTCAAAAGTCAAAAGTCAAAAGTCAAAAATAATATGGCGTAAGCTTTTTGGCGATTGAGAATGGTTGTTTTATTTACGCCGTGCTGTACTAGTGTAGCAAATTTTTTTATTTACAAAAATTAACTATTAATTACAAATATTTATATAAACTTTTAATTGCGGCAGATAAAGCTCTATATCAAGCGAAACAGGAGGGAAGAGATAGGATTATGATCAAAACGATGAATAATCACAAAGAAGCTCCAGATTAATGAAAATAATTAGTAATTATTCCTTCTTAATATCTGACCTATTTATTACAAGTAAGTAGGCATAATTAAATATAACATGGGCAGGCAGGATGCCCACCCCACAATAAGTATATAATGTTCTTGCTATAATTTAGATTACAATGGTTGACTTGAATTTGTCACAAATTATCAAAGAAGGTCTTTAAAACCTAAATTGTGTGATAATAATAACCTGAATTATGAATTGATAACGGTGTAGTTAGGCATGGATTATCGGGATGCAGGCGTTGATGTAGAAGCGGGTAGAGCTTTTGTAGATCAAATTCGCAATTTGGTTCAAAGCACCTTTAGAAAAGAGGTCTTGGGGGGGCTGGGTGGCTTTGGAGGCTGCTTTCAACTCCCCACAGGTTATAAAGAACCAGTTTTGGTTTCGGGAACAGATGGTGTGGGGACAAAACTAAAAATAGCCCAAATTCTCAACCGTCATGACACTGTTGGTATAGATTTAGTGGGGATGTGCGTTAATGATGTGTTGACATCAGGTGCAGAACCGCTATTTTTTCTAGATTATGTGGCTACGGGTAAATTAGATAAGGAACAATTAACTCAGGTAGTTGCGGGGATAGCTACCGGTTGTAAATTGGCAGGTTCGGCCTTATTGGGGGGAGAAACGGCAGAAATGCCCGGTTTTTACCAAGTTGGTGAATATGACTTGGCTGGTTTTTGTGTGGGAATTGTGGAAAAAAGCCGAATGCTCGATGGTTCTCAGGTGCAGGTGGGTGATGTAGCTATTGGTCTAGCTAGTACGGGTGTTCATAGTAATGGTTTGAGTTTGGTCAGAAAAATTGTATCTGATGGTGGTTTTGCTTGGACTGATACCCCAGATTTATTAAATGGTGAATCTATTGGAGAAACTTGCCTCACACCTACACGCATTTATGTAAAATCTGTTTTAGCAGCGTTGCAATCAGGTTTGGAAATTCATGGCATGGCTCACATTACTGGTGGGGGTTTACCAGAAAATTTACCTAGATGTTTAAGTACAGGTCAATCAATTAAAATGATACCTGATAGTTGGACTATTCCGCCTGTATTCCATTGGTTAGCTGCTGCTGGTTCTGTTAGTGCTGAAGCTATGTATAATACATTCAATATGGGTATCGGCTTTGTGTTATTAGTTCCACCCCAGGAAGCAGCACAGGTAATTAGTCATTTTCAATCCCAGGATATCTCCGCTAATGTGATTGGTGAAGTTGTGACTGGAGCCGGTGAATTAGTCGGTTTGTTGTGATAATAATGGTAAATAGATAGAACCCATACGCAAAATTTATATTCCCTTGATGGAAGTAATCAAAAATACTCATCGCCATCAGCGTTAATATTTGCTAACGTAGTCTTAACATATTGCAAAAATCAATTAGTGCAGTTGAGGAAGTATCTGTAGTTACTAGTTAGTGGTATTGGTTATATCTCATTAATAAGTGTGGCGTGTTGGTGTTTTGAGAAGAATGTAATTTTTGTGTAGAGGGTTATGGTTATAAATTTTGCCCGGACTACTGTTTCTAAGGAACTACTAAAGCAAGTATTCCAACGCATTGATGCCCAAAGTTGTCCCAAGTTATTTAATTTTCATATGCACACGGTTCACTCGGATGGCAAACTAGAACCGAGTGAGTTGATGAGTCAAGCGATCGCAATTGGCTTAAGAGGTCTAGCAATCACTGATCATCATAGTATCAGTGGCTACCAGTCAGCCCTGGTTTGGCTAGAAGATTGGAAAAGGAGTAATCCTGATACTCATCCTCCTCATCTGTGGAGTGGTGTAGAAATTAATGCCAATTTGCTAGATATTGAAGTCCACATTCTGGCTTATGCTTTTGAGTCAGAACACCCCAGCATGAAGCCTTATTTACAAAAAATACCTAGTGTAGGTAAGGCTTATCAAGCAGTTAACGTGATTACAGCTATTCACGAAGCGGGAGGACTAGCGGTACTTGCTCACCCAGCCCGGTACAGGCGATCGCATTTTGACCTGATTCCTGCGGCTGCGGATGTTGCTATTGATGGTGTTGAGACGTTCTACGCTTACACTAACCCCAAACCTTGGAAACCTAGTGTTGTGGAAACAGAGGAAGTACAACAGTTAGCGGAAAAATTCGATTTATTGAACACCTGTGGTACTGATACACACGGTGCAAATTTACTGCAAAGGCTATAAATCTGTATTTATCTCCTTTTAACTCCTGGTTTACGTAGCCAGGGAGTTACTATTTTCATTGAACCAGATAAAATGAATTAAACGGATTGTCTTCCTGTTCCGAGTTAACATTTCCCTCTCCCCAGGAGTGAATTTAATTTTGTCCAACTACTTATCTACTGTAAGATGGAGAACGGCTAAATAGCATCGGTAAGTAATATTTTTCATGACTAAAGAACTATTAAAACAAGTAAGAGTAATTGATCCTGTCCAGCATACTGACACAATAGCAGATGTATTAATTATTGACGGTTATATTCAAGCTATCGCTCCACAAATTACAGATATTAGTGCTGATACCTCTATTCGTGATTGTCAAGGCTTAGTTCTTGGGGCTGGATTGGTTGATTTATATAGTCATTCCGGCGAACCTGGATTTGAAGAACGAGAAACTTTAAGTTCTTTCCTCCAATCCGCTGCTGCTGGTGGTTTTACTAGAGTTGGTGTTTTGCCAGATACATTACCAGCCATTGATAAACCTGCGCTAGTCACACAGTTACAGCAACACAGAGATCGGCAAAAACCTTGTCCCCATCTGCATATTTGGGGGGCAATTACCTTAGATTTAGCAGGTAAACAATTAACAGAAGTAGCCGATTTAGCCGCAGCGGGGGTTGTGGGTTTTACTGATGCTAAACCTTGGGACAATTTGGGGATAGTTAGACGGGTTTTAGAGTATCTTCAACCCTTTGGCAAACCGGTGGCTTTTTGGCCATGCGATCGCCATTTAGCGGCTAATGGGACAATAAGAGAAGGTGCAGAAGCCTTGCGGATTGGATTATCCCCTCTACCCTATAGTGCAGAAACAACTGCTATTGCCGCATTATTAGAATTGGTCGCTGATATTGGTACACCAGTCCATATTATGCGTGTTTCTACTGCTCGTAGTGTAGAATTAATTGCTCAGGCAAAATCTCAAGGTGTGCCGATTACTGCTAGTACCACTTGGATGCACGTTTTACTCGATACAACATCTATGAGAAGTTATCATACATCCTTACATTTAGATCCGCCTTTGGGAAATCACCAAGATATGATATGCTTGCGGGACGCTGTAAGAACCGGGGTAATAAATGCGATCGCAATTGATCACGCACCCTATACTTATGAAGAAAAAGTTCAAGCCTTTGCAGAATCACCACCGGGAGCAATTGGTTTAGAATTAGCATTACCCCTACTATGGCAAAATCTTGTCACCACCGGCGAATTTACAGCTTTAGAATTATGGCGCGTTTTGAGTCATCAACCAGCAGCTTGTTTACAACAAGAAATTAAACCAATTCAACCCGGTGAAAAAGCCGAATTAACATTATTTGATCCTCAAAAAATCTGGAATGTAAACAAAGCAAATCTCCACACACTTTCCTATAATACACCTTGGTTTGGACAAGAAATTACAGGTCGGGTGGTGGAAACTTGGTGTAATCCTGTAACATTTTAAGAATATTTGACCGCAGATAAACGCAAATAAACGCAGATGAATACGGTTGATGATTATTTTGTGCAGCCTTACATAAAATTGGTATAATCTAATTTAGTACATAAGAACTATATTAATATTCCATGTCTGATCTAATTCTGTTTTGGCATCGTCGAGATTTACGCATTTCTGATCATACAGGACTAGCTGCGGCCAGAGAAAAAAGTGCAAAAATTGTGGGTGTATTTTGTCTAGATCCTCAGATTCTCCAACATGATGATATTGCCCCAGCTAGGGTAAAATATATGATTGGCTGTTTGCAAGCACTCCAGAAAAGATATCAGCAAGCAGGTAGTCAATTATTGATTTTGCAAAATGATCCTGTGATTGCAATTCCCCAATTAGCAGCAGCATTAACAGCAAAAGCAGTATTTTGGAATTGGGATGTTGAACCTTATTCACAAACACGAGATTTAGCAGTAATTGAAGCTTTAAAAACTATCGGAATTGAGTTTCTTAATCAAAATTGGGATCAATTACTTCACTCACCACAAGAAATTTTTACCGGGGCAAAAACTCCATACACGATTTATACTCCTTTCTGGAAAAATTGGATTACTAAACCAAAGGCTAAACCAGTACAAATTTTAGAAAATATTGCAGGTTTAACAGAGAAAGAACAAGAAATTGCTCAACAAGCAGGAACAATTAATTTACCTTCTGCTGAAGATTTAGGTTTTATTTGGGATGCAGAATTAATAATTTCTCCTGGAGAATTAGCAGCACAAGAACGATTAGAGAACTTTACAACATCTGCTATTAATGAATATGAAGAACAGCGGAATTTTCCCGCAATTGATGGGACATCTCAATTAAGTGCAGCTTTGAAATTTGGTGTTATTGGGATTAGAAATATTTGGCAAACTACCATAGAAGCCTTAGTAAATAGTAATAGTGATGAAGTAAATGCCAGTATCCAAACATGGCAAAAAGAATTAGCATGGCGGGAATTTTATCAGCACTGTATGTACCATTTTCCAGCATTAGCTGATGGTGCATATAGAGATACTTTTAAAACATTCCCTTGGCGAAATAATGAAACATATTTTCAAGCTTGGTGTGAGGGGAAAACAGGTTATCCTATAGTTGATGCTGCCATGCGTCAATTAAATGAAACTGGCTGGATGCACAATAGATGTAGAATGATAGTTGCCAGTTTTTTGACTAAAGATTTAATGATTAATCCTCAATGGGGAGAAAAATATTTTATGCAGAAACTCATTGATGGTGATTTATCTGCTAATAATGGAGGTTGGCAATGGAGTGCCTCTAGTGGTATGGACCCCCAACCATTACGCATCTTTAACCCAGCGAGTCAAACGCAAAAATTTGATGCAGAAGCTGAATATATTCGTCAATGGGTACCAGAATTGCGTTCTGTAGATACGGGATATTTAGTAACTGGGAAAATTCCCCCATTATATATTGGAAATTACCCTCAACCTATTGTTGATCATCAAAAACAGCAAGCTTTATTTAAGCAAATATATCAGCAACAAAAAGCTGTTAGTTAATTATTTGTCAGAATCAGGATATCCAGGATTTGAGGATTTACAGGATATTGATTTTTAGTGATGCTGTAGGGGTAATATCCTTTAGGAAGCAAGCTATATAAGATTTTTATCCAGTTGTGCGTGGTGTTTGCAAGATCATGGTAAAATAGGAATATAAAGGCAATTGTCTTTTGTATCAAATCTAGGAGTTTGAGATGGAAACAATTACTATTAATGTTGATAATGAAGTAGCGAAAGCTTATCGAGAGGCAGAAGTTAACAAACAACAAAAACTAAGTGTCATAATTAAGTTGTTTTTTCAACCTGATTTGGCTAATAAAACTCTTAGTCAAGTGATGGACGAAATTGCTGATAAAGCTGAAAAGAGAGGTTTGACACCAGAGATATTACAGGCGATTTTAGATGATGATGAAGAATAACCGTTTTGTCTTAGATAATAATATTTTAGTCAGTGCATTGCTGATTAAAAACTCTCCTCCTTTTCAGATAATTAAAAAAATAGAAGCACAGGGATTAACTTTATATTCAGAACCAACATTATTAGAACTTAATCGAGTTTTAAGTCGCAAGAAATTTAACAAATATTTTACCGTAGAGGAAAAGCAAGAATTTATTCTTAAACTAGTAGAGATGTCAGAATTGATAGAAATAAAAGAATCTATTACTATTTGTCGTGATTCCAAAGATGATAAGTTTTTGGAGTTAGCAATTAGCGGTAATGCTGACTTTATTATTACTGGTGATCAAGATTTATTGGTATTAAATCCTTTTAGGAATATTGAAATTATTACTGCTAATGAATTTTTGAGTAGGTTTAATTAATTTTATTTGTCTGATGGCGTAGCGTGGCGTAAGCCATATCAGGATTTTCAGGATTTAAGGATGTACAGGATGTTATTTACCAATTATCCATTTTTGAATAATATTATGTTAATCATCTTCTGAATTAAGATTATCAAAATCATTTTATTTGTCAGAATCAGGATTTTCAGGATTTAAGGATGTACAGGATGTTATTTACCAATTATCTATTTTTGAATAATATTATGTTAATCATCTCCTGAATTAAGATTATCAAAATCATTTTATTTGTCAGAATCAGGATATCCAGGATTTGAGGATTTACAGGATGTTATTTACCAATTATCCATTTTTGAATAATATTATGTTAATCATCTTCTGAATTAAGATTATCAAAATCATTTTATTTGTCAGAATCAGGATATCCAGGATTTGAGGATTTACAGGATGTTATTTACTAATTATCCATTTTTGAATAAAAATATTATGTTAATCATCTTCTGAACTGAGATTATCAAAATAATTTTATTTGTCTGCATCAGGATATCCAGGATTTGAGGATTTACAGGATGTTATTTATAAATTATCCATTGTTGAATAATATTATTATGTTAATCATCTTCTGAATTGAGATTTTCAAAATAATTTTATTTGTCTGAATCAGGATATCCAGGATTTGAGGATTTACAGGATGTTATTTATAAATTATCCATTGTTGAATAATATTATTATGTTAATCATCTTCTGAACTGAGATTATCAAAATAATTTTATTTGTCTGAATCAGGATTTACAGGATTTGAGGATTTACAGGATGTTATTTACTAATTATCCATTGTTGAATAATATTATTATGTTAATCATCTTCTGAACTGAGATTATCAAAATCATTCTACATTCCATCCTGTAAATCCTTTAATCGGTGGACATCCTGATTCAGACAAATTCTATTAATAACCTGAGAGAACCCCAACAAATTCATGAAAATATTTATATATTTTTAGGATATATTTTTGTTTTGGATATTTTTGAAGTTTATCCTAGCAACCTTTTTAATCTTTTATAAACATCATCATTACGCTTACCTACTAAAATCACTTCGACTAAATCTTGATCTGGAAAATATCTATAAACAATTCGATATTCACCACTATCTACTCGATAAAAACCCTGATAACCAGATAGTTGTTCACTATCATTTGGTAAAGGTTCAACATTTAAAGATAAAACCTTTTTTGATATTTGCGCCGCTATTTTAGGTTGTAATCCGTTCAAAAAATCCATAACAGTTGATAAACCATCAAGTTTCGCCATTAGCTAAACTCTCCAGCGCAGATGTAAAAGCCTCCGTACCAACCATTTGTGATTCATTAATAGCAGTTTTAGCTTTTTCTAGCAAAAGCCGATCTTCTAATTCTTGTATCTGATTAATCATTTTTTCGTATAATTCTACGGAAAAAATAACATAACTAGGTTGTGATTCTTGAGTAAGTAATACTGGTTCAATAGCTGCTTGATCAAAAATTTCACCATGTTTATTGGGAGCATCTATAAGATTATAAGTCTGCATAGTTTCCATAGTTTAAACATTTTCACTGCATTATAACACAAATTTTAATCATGCTGCTACCTGATATAACTCAGATTTTAATTCTCGTTCAATTAAATGAGAAAAACCTGATTTATCATGTTCTAAAAAACCATCTCCATTAGAACTAAAAGCCACAGGTAAATCTAAAATTTCTGCATAATTTAAAGCCTGTTGCATACCAGCACCAACAGGATAAATATTTTTTTTAGCTTCAATAACAGCAATCGGAATATTCGGTTTATAATAAAGAATATAATCGGCTTTTTTCGCCTTTCCCCGGCGTGTTTGATTCCCTTGAACATAAATCCGACCATCAGTAAAATATACCTGTTCTTGGACTTGCTTGGTGATATCCCACCCTGAACGCAATAAAGCAGGTAAAATATACTTTGTACAAATATCCTGTTCTGAAAGTTCGCGTTTATCAGTCATCTGTCAATTAACCTATTTTGATACAAGAGCTACTAAATTAATTATAAGATACTATACACATATATGGATATAAATCAATTGGTTAATGGCGCGGTATCCTATAAGAATTGAGCAACGTTAAAAAGAGAAATTTTCGTAAATCAGACAAAATTGCTATATATTATCAGGTACAATAAGATATTTGTCCGTTGCCAAATACTGCTGTTATATATGTCTAAAACTTACACCGTAGAAATTAACCACCAAGGGACAACATATACTATCCAAGTTCCTGAAAATGAAACTATTCTCACAGCCGCTTCATCTACGGGTTTAGACTTACCCACCTCTTGCGGTGCTGGTGTTTGTACAACTTGTGCTGCTTTAGTTACAGAAGGAACTGTAGAGCAATCGGAGGGTATGGGTGTAAGTCCAGATTTGCAAAAACAAGGCTATGCCTTACTTTGTGTTGCTAAACCTCTTTCTAATTTAAAAATTGAAACCGAAAAAGAAGACATCGTTTATCAAGCACAATTTGGTAAAGCATAGGTAATAATTAATAATTACCTATTCCCCAACAGTTTCTTTATTCTCAAAATCATCAATAGCAAAGGATTTAGAATTATGACAACTCACTTTATTACCGCTGAAATTGAATTAGAAGAAACTCCTACAGAATTAGAAAAAGCCATTACAGCAGAATTACAAAAACAAGGTGAACCCCTCCGTTGGGCTATTACTGCTGTTGACGAGAAACAACAAACAGCCACAGTAGAAGCTGTAGTTACTGTTTAAATTTCTTCTTTGCGTTTTAACGCGAAACAAAAAAACCCTGTGATACCCATCCAAAAACCATACACAGTAATTTTAATTATACCCACCGGCATTGGGGCAGCGATTGGCGGTTATGCTGGTGATGCCTTACCAGTAGCTAAACTTATATCACAGGTGTGCGATCGCTTGATTACTCACCCCAATGTCATGAACGGTGCAAGTTTATACTGGAATATCCCTAATGCCTTCTACGTTGAAGGTTATGGTTTAGATAAATTTGCGGCTGGAGAATGGGGTTTACGTCCCGTTCGTAGTAACAGAGTCGGGTTACTTTTAGACCAAGGTATCGAACCGGAATTAATGCTGCGACACTTGCAGGTAGCCGACGCAGCTAGAGCAACCCTGGGATTAAATATTACAAATCATGTTATTACCGATGCCCCATTAAACGTAGAGTTACGGACTTCTCCATCAGGTACAAGTTGGGGAACAATAGGGAATCCTGATAGTTTATTACGGGCTGCTGAGAAATTAATTATAGAAGAAAAAGCCGAAGCGATCGCTGTTGTTGCCCGTTTCCCCGACGACATGGACGAAACCGCAGTCGAAAACTATCGCCAAGGTCAAGGAGTAGACCCTCTAGCAGGTGCAGAAGCCGTCATTAGCCATTTATTAGTCCGCACCTTTAAAATTCCCTGCGCCCATGCTCCCGCCCTTTCTCCCGCACCACCAGCTGCCAATTTATCCCCCCGTGCAGCGGCTGAAGAAATCGGCTACACATTCTTACCTTGTGTTTTAGTTGGCTTGAGTAACGCTCCGCAATTTATCATTAATACAGAAAATTATAGTTCTTTATCAACTGATATCTGGGCAGATCAAGTTGATGCTTTAATTATTCCCGCCACAGCTTGTGGAAACAGTGCTTTATTAAGTTTAAGCCAGAAACAATGTCAAATCATTACCGTTGCAGAAAATAAAACTTTGATCCAAGTTTCTGCCCCCATGTTAAGAATTCAAACCTTGCAAGTAAACTCATACTTAGAAGCAGTAGGCGTACTAGTCGCTCACAAAGCAGGTATTAATCCTTCGTCATTGGTCATTAGTCATTAGTCAGTGGTCATTAGTCATTACCAATTACCAATTACCCATTACATTATTTAAAATCCAGTGATTCAACAACGAAATCAAGAACCAGAAATTCCTTACCTAACACGCACCCAAGTCTTAGTAGCAATGGGTGTAACAGCAATTATTCTCTGGATAGTTGCCAAACTATGGTTACGCTGGGGTAATATTATCCTCTTTAAGTGGCAATGGCACGAACAAGATTTATTACTAGGAATTGGTTTAGGTCTAATCATTACTATATTAAGTGGTTTAGCTTATCGCCTTTCCCCTTCCTATCGCAAAAGTGCTGATTATTATTTAGAAATGGTTCTCAAACCTCTAGCCTTACCAGATTTAATTTGGTTAGGATTACTACCAGGTTTAAGTGAAGAATTATTATTTCGAGGTGTAATGCTACCCGCTTTAGGTGGAGATCATACCGCTGTGATAGTATCAAGTCTTTGTTTTGGAGTCCTACATCTTAGCAGTCCCCAACAATGGCCTTATGTAATTTGGGCAACTATTATTGGAATTATTTTAGGTTACAGCGCCCTATTCAGTGGCAACTTATTAGTACCTATTATTGCTCATATCGTGACAAATTTGCTATCCAGCTATTTATGGAAAATCCAAAAATTTTAGATAGAAGTCAGGAAATCAGAAAGTTAGATTAGCAATTCCTAGACAGGGGGAGATTTTTTTGAATTTTAAACAAAATATCCCACCAATAACGCCGAAATGGGTTATGGGTGGGATTTAGGGTACTTTATTCAAAGTAAAAACACAGAAAAACCGAGTTTTTTCTTAGAAATCATCAAGAAACTGACCAATACGATCAATTATAGGGTCTATTTCTTGAGGTTCTGGTTCTGGTATAGCTTGCACTACGCTATCAGGAGG
Source organism: Dolichospermum sp. DET69 (assembly GCA_017355425.1). Taxonomy (NCBI): domain Bacteria; kingdom Bacillati; phylum Cyanobacteriota; class Cyanophyceae; order Nostocales; family Aphanizomenonaceae; genus Dolichospermum; species Dolichospermum sp. DET69. Next base: position 1,100,607 of record CP070233.1, on the reverse strand, counting down.
AATATAGGTAAGTGGTTGCTGATTGAGAATGATTGCTAACTTTGCAACTTGTTGAGTAAGTTGCAACATTTGACTTTCTATCGCTTCCAAACGATGAGACTCCCTAGCAAAAAGACGTTCCTCAAACCCAACCATTTGATTTTGTATCTCACCGATTCTTTGTTCAACCATAGTTATATTTGCTGTCTTAGAAGCTAGTTGTACGGGTTCTGGAACACACAAGAGTTTCCAGAGAGACTCTTTACACAGATCACTGAAAGTTTTATCTGGCTGTTCCTCCAAATAGTTTTCCACCTGCGCTAACAAGCTTTCATCAGCAATGTCTGGATTGAACGTAACGGATTTGACTACCTTCTTTGACCATTGGAACATCAGTTTTATTACCTAGCACGAACAGCAGCAGATAATTGCGCTTCTCCGTAAATATACTGCCCCAAAGCATTAGCCTGTCGAGAAGGTACAGCTAAGTAAGCGTTGATTTTAGCTTCTTTGAGGAGACGTTGAACATCTTCCCAGAAAAACTCTCCACCACCACCTGTAATAATCACATCAGTTACCCGCTCTGGCAACCACGCTAACACGCGAGAGCAAATGTCCCGTGAAAACTGCTCTGTCAGATTAGGGAGAAAATCATCTAAATTAGTCGGCTTACTAGCGCCTTTAGGACGGTAAAAGCGTTCGCCTTTGGGTTTATTAACCGCAGAAATTAATGCTAAAGATTGACTATCAGCGCCATCTATTTCCTTAGCTACCATTTCATAAAATTTGCTCATCCCAAAGTCTTCACTCTTAGAAGCGGCTCTGGCAAAGCGGAAATTATCCACCATGATCATATCAATGGTTTGATGACCGATATCAACAATCCCTACAGATATTTTCGTAAAATCGGGAGCTGTTACTGCTTTGTTAGGTTGAGTTTCTGACCACAGTAAACTACCATATCCTTCGGGCATTATCCAGACTTTGGCAATGTTCAAAGTTATGGATTCACCTCGAAAATTCAATACATGGGGTCCAGTTACCAAGCTAGTTAACTGTGCCTTTTCTTTTTCAAATTGTTCCAAAGATAAGAAAGGCAGACCTAGAACCACAAAAATTTCATCTTTAAGCTTAAAATACCCGGCAGATGATAATACTTTTACCAGGGCATCTTCTACTTTAGATTGACCAACGCCAAGATTTGCCCCAAAATCGGCGGCTAGTTGCCCTACAGCATAGCCACTACCTTGATACTCTAGCCACAAATCCATTAGTGGGTCAGTAGCCTTAGCTTCAAAGACACCACCGCGAATTTGCTCAATTGATGTTTGCTTAACATTAGAAGGGATGAAAGCCACATTATTGGGTTCACGGCTTACACAAGTCTTTGTAGATGTTCTGCCTAGATCAACACTGAGAATAACTTTACCGCCAATATTGCTTGGTTTTCCAGAATTTCCAGAATTCATGGGTGTGGCTGCGGAAGCTGCTGGGTTTCGGTTCATGGGAATGGCAGCGGCATTCATTGGATTAGCGACGGGGGGTTGATCTGTCATGAAAGCTCCTCTGTAACAAGTTATTATGCTCATCTTATAAAAAGGTGAGCTACAAAAATTTTAGGTTGGGTTAAGTGTAACTAGAAATACGTCAAAATTCATAAGACTGACTGAAAAAGTTTTTTGGTTAAGGTTAGGAGTTCAGGAATCAGAATAGTAGAAAAATCACTAATCACCAATTACTATTTTTAATAGTGGGGAAAAACCATTAATTTCCCTCACTGTCAGTTTTTGCTAAATGGTTGATGTCAAAGATTGGACTCTGGATTCGGAAGACCATTCCAAGGGATTCCAAACTCTTTCTTCTAAAGCCATTTGCTCAATTAAACTTGCCAAGCGCAGGGCTTTGAGAGCTTGTTCACCACCTACAGAAGGTTGATTGCCACCACGGACGCAGTTGACAAAATGCTCTAACTCTGCACTGAGAGGTTGAACATTAGTTGTATAAACCTTTTCGATTAAACCATCTTGTCTATATAAGACTTTTTGATGGTCAATGAGCGGATTAACAGGGGTTTGGCGATGTACAAAAATCTCATTAGTGAGAAAATCTGCTTCTGTAAATGAATTTTTACAATGAGCAACTAAGCGACGAATTTTCCGGTGAGTAACTTTGCTGGCTGTCAGTGTGGCAACAACACCATTGGCAAAGCCCAGGGTCGCAGTTACATAATCTAAATAACCTGAGTCTAAAGAACGAGTCCCACTAGCAGTCAACTTTACCACTGGTGAGGCAGCTAATTCTAGCAGCAAATCAATGTCATGGATCATTAAATCCAGCACTACGGAAACATCATTCGCCCGCGCTGAATAAGGACTCATGCGGTGAGATTCTAAAGCCAAGACTTCCTCGGTTTTGAGAACTTGGGTAAGTTCCCTAAAAGCGGGATTGAATCGCTCAATGTGACCAACTTGCAAAATACACTGGGATTCTGCCGCGGCATTAACTAAAGATTCTGCTTCAGAAATACTAGCCGCTATCGGTTTTTCAATTAAAACATGGATTCCTGCTAACAAACAGTTGATACCCACTGCATAGTGTAGCCGTGTAGGTACTGCAACACAAATTGCATCTACATGGGGTAGTAAGTCGCAGTAGTCTTCAAAAAACCGGACTTTGTATTTGCTGGCAGTTTCTAAACCACGTTCGACGTTAATATCGGAAACGCCGACTAGTTCCACATCTTTCATGGAACTCAGGATGCGGGTATGATGTTGTCCCATATTACCAACACCAATCACGCCGATACGGATAAGGTGCGGCTGGCTGCGCTGTGAATATAGATTTGGTTCTGACACTGATATGCTATCTTGCACTATTGTTCTCTCCTCAACCACCAAATTTAGAGACGCTAAGGTCGTTGGCCTTTATACTTAAACGCCAGGTTTGATTTGTCTTAAACCATCCAGATGGTAACATAGTGATTATCTTTATGAAGAATTTCAAAGTTTGGGTTCTGTTCCCCCCATCTGGATTATCTTTTCGGTCAATAGTTATTAATTATCCTGTTTTATTCATTTATGAGAAAAATTATGTGTTTTCTTAGGTTGACTTTGTAACTTTGATAACTTTTTAGTAGGAATTATCAGGTACGTATTTAGGGAATTAACTAAATCTAATCAATACCTGGTTTTTATAGTGGTAAATCAATTACCCTTTCTATAAGTAAAATTACAAGTTATCACATAGTTAATACTCAGAGTATAATGTTTTGGACGATTTATACAATTAATGTTCTCATTTCTAAGAGTTTTTAGATATATTTAATTTTTGTTTGGGTCATTTTGTTGATTTTCCCATCTTTTGGATGTAATTTGTGAAGAATTGCTAATTGCTAAAATTCCTTTTCATTTCCGATTTTGATATGAAAGCTGTAATTCTCTTATCTGGTGGCTTAGACTCTTCAACTGTTCTTTATCAAGCAAAGGCTGAGGGCTGTGAATGTTATGCTATCTCTTTTGATTATCAACAGCGACATCAAAAAGAATTAAATTCTGCTTTGATGGTTGGAAAAGTGGCTGGGGTTGTTCAACATCAAGTAGTTAATTTTGATTTACGACAGTGGGGTGGTTCTGCGCTGACAGATGATCAGATTGATTTGCCGCAAGAGCGCTCTTTAGATGAAATGGCAGATAATATACCTGTTACCTATGTTCCAGCGCGGAATACGATCTTTTTAAGTTTTGCTTTGGGCTATGCGGAAGCGATCGCAGCGGAAAGAGTATACATTGGTGTTAATGCCCTAGATTATTCTGGCTATCCAGATTGTCGTCCTGATTATATTGAAGCTATGCAGGAAGTTTTCCGTCTGGGAACAAAACAAGGACGTGAGGGACAAGCAATTGAAATTATTGCCCCTTTAATTAATTTGAAGAAGACAGAAATTATCCAACTTGGTAATCAATTAGGTGTGCCTTGGCATCTCACTTGGTCTTGTTATGCTGGTGATGATGTGGCTTGTGGTGTCTGTGATTCTTGTCAGTTGCGGTTAGCAGCTTTTGCTGAATTGGGGTTAAAAGATCCTGTTGCTTATGCTGAAGTGGGTTAGGGGATTTAAAAGTATTAGGTGTTAACGCACCTATTCGTTTTATGAAATCTACTTGCTTTGACTAAGTAATTATATTATGATTACCACTCAGTTGCTTAGTATAAAAATCACTGATTTATGCAGATTAATCCAGATGATATTGCTCATAGTCTTAACCAATCCTTAACTTTTGACGGCATTATTGCCAAAGTCTCTGTTAAAAATGATTGTCTCAAAATAGCCCTGGAGTCAGTAGCAGTTACAAAAAAAGATCAACTGTTACCAGTTATCATGAGAGAAATAGCCCATTTAAACCTAACACCTATTAAGAGTGTAAAAATTTACGGAAAACAAATCAAAACTTTTGATCCAAATTGGTATCATAGTTTTGATTTATTTCCAAAAAATAACTATAATTATTCTCAATCTAACAAATATGAAAATCACGGAAATACATCTAATTATCAAGTAGAAATCCCAAAAGTTAAAGTATCTCAAGCTGAATTTGAAGAGGCATTAAAAAACTGTTCAAAGACAGCTAAATCTACTTATAATCTCAGTATTAGATATACAAAGAAAATAGAAATAGTAATTACACAACTTAATAACGACCTTGAAGCTGTTAGCCATGAAATTTTGAAAATCAAAGGTTCTGAACAATTCCAATTTGCAGAGACTCTCAAAAAAATTCAATCTGATATTAAAAAAATATCGGAAGATAGTTTAGAAGATTTAGTTATTTCTTTAGATAAGAAAAGAAAACAGCTAAAAAATTTTACAGTTGCTTTATTTGGCAGAACTAAAGCTGGTAAAAGTACCTTACGAGAAACACTAACTCGCGGTAATGGTAGCACAATTGGTAAAGGTTCACAACGTACAACCAGAGATGTAACAGAATATTCTTGGCAAGGTTTACGGTTACTGGATACACCTGGAATTGAGGCTTATCAAGGTGATGATGATACACAAAAAGCTAATGATATTATTGATCAGTCTGATATCGTTTTGTTTTTAACCAGTGATGATTCTGTACAACCTGGTGAATTTCAAGCAATGGCACAATTGCAACAAATCAATAAATATTTTGCTGTGATTCTCAATATTAAACATGATATTGCTAATAACTTAGAAGATTTAGAAATGTTCCTTGATATTCCAGAAATGGTATTTGATGAAAATAGGTTATCACAACATAAAAATCATATTCAAAGTCACATTAAGGAACATTTGAATTTAGATAATGTAGATATAGTTCCTATTCATGCTCAATCTGGTTTTTTAAGTACGCAAGCAGAATATCAAGAGTATAGTAGTCAGCTTTGGGAGTTAAGTAAAATAGAGGAATTATATTCTTTAATTGCCTATCAAATTTATACAAATGGTCGAGATTTACGCTTATCAAGTTTTGCTGGTAGCTTGGAATATTTTATAGATTTAACTAATCAAAAATTAACTGTTCACAAATCTCTGTTATCTGTTCAGTTGAAATTCATGAAACAGAAACAAGGAGAGATAGAAGAGATATTTGCAGAAGTCAAAAAAGAAGGTGATAGAAAAATCAAAGATAAATGTGACTCTTTATATGATCTGATTGAAAATCAAATAGGTAATTTTGTTGATAATTATTCAGATATAGATATCAATGGAAGACAGAGAGCATGGAAAGGAATAGTTAATGAAAAAAATATTGAAGAAATTATGAAATCTTGCATAGAGTCAATATTTTCAGATTTAGGAGAAAAATTTCAGGAATTTGAACAGGAATATGAATATGATTTGAAAAATATTCAGATTGATATGGAAATGAATTTTAGTAACATTACCAAAGATGATACAGGAAAGTTAATAAAATGGGTTGGTGTAGGTATTGGTGCTGTGGGTGCAGCACTTTTTGTAGCAGCAAATTGGTGGAATCCAGGAGGGTGGGTTGTTGGAGCAGGGATAGTTACTACTGTTGCTAGTATAGGTACGAGTGTTGCTGGTGACAGGAAAAAAGCAGATGAGGATAAAAATAACAAAAAGGATATTAAAGAAGAAAAATATTCACTGAAACAACAGGTGAAACAAAAAAGAGAGATAACTATAAAAGCCTATCAAGATTCATTGTTTAAGAATATAATTGAATATGAGACTAAAGTAGTTTCTCCAATGACAATATATAATCAGGGATTGTCGGAAATAATTCAAAAATTAGATGAGAGTTGCCATGAAATTGCAAAAATAAAGCAACAAATGCAAAAAGATGTTGAAAAATTGAAATAATTACCCAAGGAGAATAAAACAATGTCAAGTTTTCAATTTAATGCTAAATCCCAAAAAGTTAGCCAACTTTGCCAAGAAACAATAGATATTTTAGAAGTTCGGACAGAAGATGAAGTTAAAAAATTAGTTGATAATTTTCAAGACTTCTGGGAAGAATATCAACAACAGAAAAAACTATCTATTGCTTTTATTGGACAGTACAATGCTGGTAAATCTACCTTAATTAAAGCCTTAACTGGAGATGGAAGTGTGAGAATTAGTGCAGAAATATGTACTGATAAAGTTACAGAATATGCTTGGCAAGATGTATTACTATTAGATACACCAGGAATTTATGCAGGTAATACAGAACATGATGATATTACTCTAGAAAGAATTTCTAAATGTGATTTATTGGTGTTTGTCGTTCCCAATGAACTATTTAATCCCCAAGGTGCAGCATTTTTCCAAACAGTAGCTAACCAAATGCAAAGAGTTTGCCAAATGGTGTTAGTAGTTAATAAAATGAGTCGTGAATCAGGAAGTCCCCAAGATTTATTATCAACAATTACACAAGTTATAGAATCATTTTATCCTCAACAATTTTACACCTGTTTTATTGATGCTGATTCCTACCTCAAATCCAAAGATCCTAAATATATTAAATATCAGCAATCTTTACAAACTAAATCTAATTTTAATGATTTTCTTGATTCTCTGCAAAAGCTAATTCAAAAAAATGAACTTTCTGCTAAATTAGTTACTCCTTTACATCGTGCTGTTGATACTCTAGAGAAATCACTAAACTTTTTAAGTACAGGTGATAAAACAACTCGTGATTTATTAGAGATATTACGACGCAAAAAAAACATAATACAAGCATCTCAAACTAGAGCGAGAAACGCTTATCGTTCTGAATTAGCTAAACTTAAATATGAAGTGATCATGCTAGGTGAAAAAATAGCTAGTATGATTGATGGATACCATACGAAGGAAGAAATTAAAGTAGAAATAGAAAAAGTCACACAAGAAATTACTACTTTGTCAGAGAAAACTATAGGAAAAATTCAAGCTGCTTTAGAAGAAGAATTAACAACCCTTCAATATAAATTAGAATAATTACAAAACTCTCCATTAGGTAAAACTATTGATAGGGAAATAACTATTAATTTAGTAGATGGTAAGAGGATTAATGATCCAAATATTGTTGATAAATTTGGAAAATCAATATTAGAAAAACAAGGTGGTAAAATCTTGGAAGAACTTGGGAAATTATCATCCAAAGTATCCAGAGATTTAGTTTATAATATAGGAAAATTTCTGGGTTTTAAATTTAAACCTTGGGGTGCTGTTAATGGTGCTAAATTCATTAAAGGTTTAGGACCATTTATTGCTGGTGCTGGTGTCTTATTTGATGCAGCTATGACAGCAAAAGAAGAATACGATGATCAAGAAAATCAACGTCAGCTACGTAATGCTAGAAACCATGTAAGAAAAGAGTTTGCCAAGGTAGCTGAAGAAATGCTAAAAGAGTATGAATTAAACATTGAAGAAGCTATAAGTTTCTATAATAAGGAATTAAATGATATTGAAAATAATCAGCAAGAATTGAGAAATTTTGACCAGTCTAAACATGAGATATTAACTCAAATTGAAAATAAACGTCAGGAGATAAAGCAGGAGATTAAGAGATTGCTCAAGTAGTGACTTTCAAGTAATATTGACAATAAACATCCTATAAATCCTTAAATCCTGATTCAGACAAAAACATGACCGAAAGTATAGATCATGATCGCTTATTTAAAGAATTAATATCCACGTTTTTCATAGAATTTATAGAACTCTTCTTTCCCCAAGTTCTGAAATATCTGGATACCAACTCAGTTACATTATTAGATAAAGAACTATTTACCGATGTGACAACAGGAGATAAACATGAAGCCGACTTAGTAGCTAAAGTAAAATTTTTAGGTAAATCTTTTTACTTTTTAGTTCATATTGAAGCAGAATCTGGTGCCAAATCAAAATTCAATAAAAGGCTATTTAACTACTTTGCTAAATTACACCAAAAATTTGACTTACCAGTATATCCTATCGTTATATTTTCATACCATACACCCAAAAAAGTAGCAGTTAATAACTATGAAATTAACTTTCCTGATTTAGAAGTGCTAAAATTTAATTATCAAGTAGTACAACTAAATCGTCTCAACTGGAGAGATTTTTTAAATAGTCAAAATCCAGTAGCATCTGCATTAATGTCAAAAATGAACATAGAACCAGCAGATAGGCCAAAAGTAAAAGCAGAATGTTTAAGGTTATTAGTGACCTTAAAACTCAACCCAGCAAAAATGCAATTGATATCAGGGTTCATTGACACATATTTGAGATTGAATAAAATAGAAGAACAGACATTTGCAGCCGAAGTAAGTTCATTTATACCCAAGGAAAAGGAGAAAGTTATGCAAATAGTGACTAGTTGGATGGAACAAGGAATTGAACAAGGAATTGAAAGAGGAATTGAACAAGGAATTGAAAGAGGAATTGAACAAGGAATTGAAAGAGGAATTGAAAGAGGAATTGAAAGAGAAAAAAAATTAATTCTCCGTCAAATTAATAGAAAATTTGGCAACATTGGGATGGAATTAGAAACCAGAATTAGAAGTTTAAATTTAGAAATAATTGAATCTTTAGGAGAAGAAATATTTGATTTAGATACTATAGACGATTTGCAAAAGTGGTTAGAAGATGTGTAAAAATTATTAACTAAACAACTTTTTATCACTTGAAAAATATATGCAATAAACATCCTGTAAATCCTGATGTAGACAACAAAATGATTCAAAACATAGATCATGATCGCTTATTTAAAGAATTAATATCCACGTTTTTCATAGAATTTATAGAACTCTTCTTTCCCCAAGTTCTGAAATATCTGGATACCAACTCAGTTACATTATTAGATAAAGAACTATTTACCGATGTGACAACAGGAGATAAACATGAAGCCGATTTAGTAGCTAAAGTAAAATTTTTAGGTAAACCTTTTTACTTTCTAGTTCATATTGAAGCAGAATCTGGTGCCAAATCAAAATTCAATAAAAGGCTATTTAACTACTTTGCTAAATTACACCAAAAATTTGACTTACCAGTATATCCTATCGTTATATTTTCTTATGATGTACCGAAAAAAGTAGCAGTTAATAACTATGAAATTAACTTTCCTGATTTAGAAGTGCTAAAATTTAATTATCAAGTAGTACAACTAAATCGTCTCAACTGGAGAGATTTTTTAAATAGTCAAAATCCAGTAGCATCTGCGTTAATGTCAAAAATGAACATAGAACCAGCAGATAGACCAAAAGTAAAAGCAGAATGTTTAAGGTTATTAGTGACATTAAAACTCAACCCAGCAAAAATGCAATTGATATCAGGGTTTATTGACACATATTTGAGATTGAATAAAATAGAAGAACAGACATTTGCAGCCGAAGTAAGTTCATTTATACCCAAAGAAAAGGAGAAGGTTATGCAAATAGTGACTAGTTGGATGGAACAAGGAATTGAACAAGGAATTGAAAGAGGAATTGAAAGAGAAAAAAATTTAATTCTCCGTCAAATTAATAGAAAATTTGGCAACATTGGTATGGAATTAGAAACCAGAATTAGAAGTTTAAATTTAGAAATAATTGAATCTTTAGGAGAGGAAATATTCGATTTAGATACTATAGACGATTTGCAAAAGTGGTTAGAAGATGTGTGAAAATTATTGGCTAAATAACTTTTTATCATTTGAACAGTATACCCAACAAACATTCTGTCAATCTTCACATTCTGTAAATCTCGTATTCCTGACGGGAGGCGTATGACTCCTACGTCGTCACGCAAGCTATGGCCATTTCTGACAAAAAAAATTAATTTTTTAATTGATCATCAGACATTGAAGATCATGAAATTTAATATTGGTATTATTATGAGTTGATTTGTATATCCAGCCCTACTGACTGCTCATGAAAAAGAAATAAGACGTATTCTTGATCCTTTAAAGGTATTAATCATAGAAATATATTATAATAGAGAGAAAGAGGAAATCAATTTTGATGCTGTTACAAAAGGGAAATTAAAATGAGCAATTTAACTTTGGAGATATTCTTAAAAGAAGTGGATAATTTAACCACAGAGGAAAAGATTGAATTAATCTCTTATTTAAGCAGACAAATAGAAAATCAGCCACGGAAAACCAAATCAAAAAACTTAGTAGAATGCTTACAGAATTCTCCTCTGGTTGGTGCGGATTTAGATTTAGAACGTCAAAAAGACTTTGATAACCGCAACATAGAGTTATGAAATATATTTTAGATACAAATATTGTCTCTGAATTGATCGCTAAACAACCTAATAAACAAGTAATTGAGTGGCTTCAAAGATTAGATCCCGAAAATCTTTTTCTGAGTGTAATCACTATGGGAGAAATTAGAAAAGGAATTGAAAAACTTCCTGAATCTTTACGAAAAAAGAATATTCAAGCATGGTTTGAGAATGAATTATTGATGGGATTTGAGGAAAGAATTTTAACCATAGACTTATCAGTAATTTTATTATGGGGAGAATTACTAGGAGAATTAGAGAAAAAAGGCAGAAAGTTACCACCATTAGATTCTCTGATTGCTGCTACAACCAAATATCATAGCTATACTTTAGTTACTCGTAATACAAAAGATTTTAAAGGAATAGACATTTTAGTTTTTAATCCTTTTGAAAACTGAAAATTATTTTCAAAGCAATTTATGAAATATACGTAGGGTGGGCAATGCCCACCAAAATCCTTATCCGGTGGGCGTTGCTACACTACTTAAAATTTTTCAAATATCAGTTATGATTCCTATATATTAAAAATAGGTGATTAATAGACTTTTATTCTCAAGATTTTATCATTTGAACAGTATACCCAATAAACATCCTGTAAATCTTAAAATCCTGTAAATCCTGATATGGCTTGCGCCACGCTACGCTATCAGACAAAATACAGAATATCGTCACTAATAAACATCCCGTGAATCCTAATTCTGACAAAAACATGACCGAAAGTATAGATCATGATCGCTTATTTAAAGAATTAATATCCACGTTTTTTATAGAATTTATAGAACTCTTCTTTCCCCAAGTTCTGACATATCTAGACACCAACTCAGTTACATTATTAGATAAAGAACTATTTACCGATGTGACAACAGGAGATAAACATGAAGCCGATTTAGTAGCTAAAGTAAAATTTTTAGGTAAACCTTTTTACTTTCTAGTTCATATTGAAGCAGAATCTGGTGCAAAATCAAAATTCAATAAAAGGCTATTTAACTACTTTGCTAAATTACACCAAAAATTTGACTTACCAGTATATCCTATCGTTATATTTTCTTATGATGTACCGAAAAAAGTAGCAGTTAATAACTATGAAATTAACTTTCCTGATTTAGAAGTGCTAAAATTTAATTATCAAGTAGTACAACTAAATCGTCTCAACTGGAGAGATTTTTTAAATAGTCAAAATCCAGTAGCATCTGCGTTAATGTCAAAAATGAACATAGAACCAGCAGATAGGCCAAAAGTAAAAGCAGAATGTTTAAGGTTATTAGTGACATTAAAACTAAACCCAGCAAAAATGCAATTGATATCAGGGTTTATTGACACATATTTGAGATTGAATAAAATAGAAGAACAGACATTTGAAGCCGAAGTAAGTTCATTTATACCAAAAGAAAAGGAAAAAGTTATGCAAATAGTTACTACTTGGATGGAACAAGGAATTGAACAAGGAATTGAACAAGGAATCGAAAGGGGAATTGAAAGAGGAATTGAAAGAGAAAAAAATTTAATTATCCGTCAAATTAATAGAAAATTTGGCAGCATTGGGATGGAATTAGAAACCAGAATTAGAAGTTTAAATTTAGAAATAATTGAATCTTTAGGAGAGGAAATATTCGATTTAGATACTATAGACGATTTGCAAAAGTGGTTAGAAGATGTATGAAAATTATTGTCTAAACAACTTTTTATCACTTGAACAGTATACCCAATAAACATCCTGTAAATCTTAAAATCCTGTAAATCCTGATTCTGACAAAAAAAATTAATTTTTCACTTAACTCTAAGAATCTAAAACCCTAATTTGAATTTGGTGAAGACGTGGACCAAAAACCGATATAACAGTAAATTCAAGATTGTCATAATTAAATATTTCACCCTTATTCGGAATTTTTTGACATTGATAAAGCAAAAATCCCCCCAAAGTTTGATATTCTCTAGTTAAGGGTAAATTGAGATGTAAGACTTGATTAACTTCTTCTAAATTAATTTGCGCTTGAATTAAAAACGTCTGTTGGTCTACCATTTGGATCAGTAAATCATTGCTGCTGTCAAGTTCACCTGCATGACCAATAATCTCAGCAATAATATCTTGAATAGTTACCAGTCCTACAGTTCCCCCAAATTCATTAACTACCATCACCATAGCGGGTTTCTCTTGCTGCATCATTGGCAAAAGTTCACTTAAAAGAGTTTGTTCTGGTACAAATCGGGGCGGACGCATCCACGGTTGAATTTCTGTCTCTGGGGTGATTTTTCCTAAAGCTAAAGGTGGTGCTAAATCTTGAAAATAAACTATTCCCCGAATATCGTCTAACGATTCGCCAATGATAGGATACCGAGAGTGGCCAGTAGATGCTATTTCCTCAAGTAATGTATGAAAACTGGCAGTTATGGGAATACCAATAATACTAGTCCGAGGAATCATGATGTCTTCAGCGGTAATATCCCCAAACTCAAAAACATTATTTAATAATTCTCGTTCGGCATTTTCTAAACCTGAAGATTCCCGTTCTGTAGAGATAATTAATTGTAATTCTTCGGGTGTCACTGGCGGCCGCCAACTTTGACCTGTATATTCAACTCCAAACAATCGTAAAAGCCAGTGGGTTGACTGGTTAAGAACCCAGATAAAAGGACTGAAAAAACGGACTATTGATTTAACTGATGGACCCAAAAGCCTAGCTAGATGTTCTGAATACAACATTGCTACCGATTTTGGACACAATTCTCCTAAGACAATTTGTAAGTAAGCAATGGCAAAAAAGGCAATAGGGACTGATAAAGAATGAGCTAGTAAGTAATTCATTCTCAACGGTAAAGGCCAGGAATGCAGCCATTTTTCTACTAATACAGCAATTGTCCCTTCTCCAATCCAACCCAGTGCCAAACTAGAAAGGGTGATACCTAGTTGGGCTGTAGATAGTAGTCTATCAATACTACGTTGTAATGTTTCCACAGCGATCGCTCGAATATCCCCAGCTTGCACTAACTGTTGGATCCGAGTTCGTCGCACTGTCACCATTGAAAACTCCGCCGTCACAAAAAAAGCATTGATAGCAATCAACACTAGCACGCTACACAATCGTAGTCCCGTATCTGTCCAACTTAAGGTAGAAAAAGCACTCACTGTCTAAGATAGTTTAGAATTTGATACCGGGAGAAGAAAATCCAGAAGCGAATCTTAATTACCTTTTTCTACAGGAATATCAGACAATTGTAACTTGAGTTTTTGAGCAGGATAATCAGTCAAAGACAGAGATATCTGTTTAACATCATCAAGTAAAGCGGTAGGAATGCTGATTGTACCTTTAAATTCCGCACCTTTTGCGGGAAGTTCTGCGGGTAAACCTTCTGTAATTGCGCTCAAGGTTCGGCCTTTATCGTCGGTAATATCTAAAAAGCTATAGAGAAACCGCACAGAATCACTACCTTTATTCTGCATATTCACTTTTAGTAGTAAATCACCACCAGAATAGCGAATAGATTTTACAGACATAGTTACACCTTCACTTTCAGCAGTCACAGGAAATCCTGGTTGAGAAGTTTCTTCTACTACGGGTTTTTCCTTTGGCTGGGGCTTGGTAATTTTAATCTCTTCTTCTTCTGATTTGTCTGGTTTATTACCTTTGTTTTTGTCGTTAATTCGTGATTTCACAACTTTGAGAATATCTTCTTCTTTTAAAAAAGCTACACTTTCCTCCTGGGGGTTATTAGCCTTGCTGCTTTTAAATTTAGTTGCAGGACGACCATCTGGTGTAGTGACACCCTTAAGTGCCATACTTCCTAAGGTAAAGCCTAAAAAACCACTCGCAGAACCGGCTCCCAACATCAGAGTTAACAAAATTAAGGTTAGTAGTACAGTAGTATTTATTTTCATAAGACCTCGCGGTATGTGGGAAACTCAGTGGCTTTAGCTCTGAGAGGGAAGCAACACGAGTGAATTTATTCACTGTGGTATTTAAATGCTGATTTTTGAATGGATATAATCCCAGGAATCAGCAAACCCGTTTAAGTCCCCTCGCCCAACTAATCCAAAATGTCTTGTCTTTAACCAACGACTGAACAAACAGCCTTGCAGATAATCCAAACTGGGGAAGTATTTGGAAGTGCGTATCAGGATTAGTCTCAGTGAGCTAGTCGCTGCTTACGTTGCAAAGTTTGTTCTTTGCAAGCTCAATCCCTTTAGGGTTGAGTCAGTGACTAGGGAATAGAAATTTAGATTTAGTTACTATATATGCTACTAGGGATTTTTGAATTTGGCCTTGTTAATCCTAGCAAAATTTACCACCCATACCCGTGATAGGGGATAAAGTTCTAGAAATGTTCTTGATAATTGTTTATAGGTTGCCAAATTATGGTACAATAGTGTACTGTAGTTAAAGTAAAGTCATAAATCAATGACTAAACTGGAAATACAAGGTTAAAATCCAAGTAAATAAGCGCCTTTGGCCGATTGGGGAGGCAACGAACTCATAATTCGTCTTCAGGCTGGTTCGATTCCAGCAGGGCGCACTTTGCCAAATTCTAGCTATGATCACCCTTTTCAGGTTTTTGCCTATTAATTGCCCATTCTACCTGCCGTAAAATCCCTCGTAACATTCCTACTTCATCAGTTTGTAAATAAGCCCGATTATACAGGTGGCGAAACTTTTCCATGCGACTAGCTGCGGTATGGGGATAAAGATAACCAATGGAAAGCAATAGAGATTCCAATTGTTGATAATAAGCTTCCATAGCATCTAAAGGAGCAACTTCTGAAGCAGGTATATTTTTATCTATAAATAAATCCGTAGATTGTGACAATTCATAACAACAAATAGAAACCGCAGTCGCTAAATTCAAAGATGGATATTCTGGATTGGTGGGAATAAAAACTAATTTGTGGGCATAATTTAATTCTTCATTGGTTAATCCTCTATCTTCCCTACCAAAAATTAAAGCTACGGGCTTTTGGGTTTCTGCTAATAACCAGGGTAAAGCCATGCGGGGTGTTTCTAGGGGTTTTTGTCCACTGTATTCACGGCCAAAGGTAGCAATGGCCCGGACACACCCCTGCAATGCTTCTGGTAATGTGTTTACTATGACCGCAGATTCTAAAATGTCTTTGCCATGAACTGCCATTTTTATAGCATCAGAAGATGAGCGATCGCATTGAGGATTGACTAATATTAATTTAGATAAGCCAAAATTTTTCATAACTCTGGCCACTGAACCGACATTCAATGGACCGGCTGGTTCTACCAATACTATAATTACGTTGTTACAACTGGCTTTTATATCAATATTTTCTGTCATACTTATTTATTTTTACTGGCTTTAATCATCATAATTCAATATTTAATCCGTTTATTATCTATTTCTGCTAGTGGTTGAGATAGTTTCTCTGATACTTTTAGAGTGATTTTTGCCATAGTATAGTCATACTTAACTTTTTTAACCCGGTTCAAAAACCATTTTAACTTTTACATGGGAACTTTTTCAAAAGTCCACTAGTCCTGTCACCAAGGTTTAGCAAAACCCCTACTGCATAAGCATTTTCTTAGTATCAAGTTGACTTGAATCTTACGTAAACGCTGTATTTTTGTACGGCTATTTTCAGCATGAATATATCTGTGAATACGAATATTTTGTGCTGATAATAGATGTAAAACAGTTCATAATTTCTGAATTTAGTATTTTCATTGATCTCTTTTATCCTTGTATTTACTTTAACACACTGAGGAGATATACCATGTCTATTCAAGATAATAATAGCAACAAAAAAGATCACCATATAACTAGACAAAAATTAGGACAAACAGCCCTAATTTTAACTGCTTTTATCCCATTAACTACTCAAAGTGGTTTAGCAAACCAACTATTAAGCAGCTTAGATCAATACTTAATTCCCGTAGCGTCAGCAAGTCCCAATCCAATAGCCCAAAATTCCGTAAAATTGAGACAAATCCGTCAATTGCGTACAACTAAGCAATATGATTTGATTGTTGTTAAAGATCAAAAATTAGCTAATCAATTAGGTGCAGAAACAATTCTAATTGATAGTAAACAGATATTTGTTGTTGATAAAAATGGCAAAAAAACAATTGCACCTGATGGTCAATACAAACTTTCCAACAATTTAATTATTGAAGTCGCTCAAGGCAAAGTCATCAATCAGGCTATATTTGATTTAGGGAAGAAAAATCCTGCTGCTGCTGATGGTTCATGGGATCAATCTTCATGGACAGACCAAGGAGGTTGGAAAGATTGGTCACGCGGTAGTGCAATAGATTCTAGATTTACTAATGTGCAACGTACCTTACCTAATTCAGTAGTGCGTGACACCTTACAAAAGATTAATCAACAAGAACTAAAACTTCAACAAATTCAACAAATTCAACGATAAAAAATTATGTAGAGACGTTCCCTATAATGTCTCTATAACGATTATATAAAACCCACTATATATTACGAAATTAAGGAATTTAAAATAATGCACCTAATTATGAAATTGAGCAAATTATGTAATTTAAGATGTACATATTGCTATGAATATGATGAACTAGCAAATAAAGATCGGATGTCTTTAGAGGAAATAGAGTTTTTTTTCAAAAATATGGCAGCTTATATAATTAAGCAACAAAAAAACTTTCCCTTATCTCTCATTTTTCATGGAGGTGAAGCACTTTTATTACCCCATAATTACCTTCGAGCAATTTGTCAACTCAGAGATAAATATTTTACTAATAATGGGATTGATACGAGAACTACTGTTCAGAGTAATTTATTTAAAATATCCTCTAAAACCTTAGATTTATTGGAAGAACTAGAAATACATCTAGGATTTTCCTTAGATGTATTTGGAGAACAGCGACTTGATATTGCTGGTAAAGTTTCTCAAGATCAGGTTTTAGATAATTTACAAATTTTATTAGATCGAAAAATTCCCGTTGGTGGAATTTCTGTTCTGCACGCGCTAAATGTAGATAAAGCAGTGCAAACTTATCAGTTTTATAATGAATTAGGAATAGATTATCGAATTTTACCTATTCATAGCAGTCGGGAAATTGTTCCTGCAAGAATGAGTCATTTATTATTAACTTATCAGCAAACAATTAATGCTTTGAAACTAGTTGCAAAAGCTCAATTTAACCAAATTTCTAATATTACTGTGCAACCACTTAATGAGTATTTTCAAGCAGCAGTGAGATATTTAGTCAACTCTACAATTGACATTTATAATCCCTACATTCATGATTGGGCTTGGATTGTGAATACTAATGGTGATGTTTATCCTCATGGTGATGCTTATTTACCAGAAGGTTTAATGGGTAATATTTTTCAACAAACAGTGAGCGAAATTTTTCAATCTCTGGCTTTTGCCAATGTTACCAATAATCGGATACAAAGAGGAGAAGTTTGTCGCAGTTGTCAATTTGATCGCAAGTGCAATCAGATTGCAATTACTGAAGCAATTCCTAGTGAGAGAGTTTACGATTCTGCGGGTATTTTGCAATGCTCAATTGCTAAAACGATGATTGAATTTATGATAGATGAAATCAGGAATTCACCTGATAGTCAATCAATATTTGAACTGTATAAATCACCAGTTTTGGTGGGATAAGTTTATTGATTAATCTTCTATTGCTTCACTCATTAGCTGTAAGTCTTCTTTGGGTATTGAACCTGCAAAACGCAGTAATTGTTTACCGGGAACACCTTTGATTTTTGAACTTGTCAAATTGCGGGCAAATTCTAGGACTTGATATTGCAAGTCTTGAGGCATGATTTTTAATTGTTCAATAACTTGGTCAGCAATAGATGTAGTCATAATATTTTTTCCTAGCATTGTTAAATACTATGTTATTGGAAAATAAAAGTCAGTCAAGGGTAGACATTGCTAACATGATTTGAAAAAGTCAGGACTCTTGACTGATAATTTAATTATAATATATCTAGTTTATAATCACTGATTTTCATAGTATCCTCCCTTAAAAATGTTCACCCTGACAAATAACAATGGATTGTTAGTTAACCATCCTAGAGAACGACTTCTTGTATAATGTTCTATGGAATCTATAGGCACTTTTTCTTGAATTCCCATTTTAAAGGGAATTTCTTCTAGTAATGAATAAACAACTTCTTTAGAATTTGACTGAGGCGTAATTGCTATACCTGCATCCTCCAATAAAAAATATGCTTTACTTTTTGTGAAAAAACGAGCATAACCTAAACCGAGTATACCAAATGAATGAATAGGATAAATAACAAGTCCTGGTCTATGTAAACCATAATCTTCAATGAGGTACAAAAATTTTTCAATAGGATTATTAACATGAGGATCTTTGATTAATGAAAATAATAATGATTCAATAATATTTCTGCTAATAAAGATTTCTTTGATCCACAAAATTTCTGCTATTTTCAAACTGACAAGGTTAAGATTAACTTCAAATGCCTTTAAATCCTGTGTTGGATGGTTGGTTATATTGTCCACAAAATCATATATATCGCTGATGGTATTTATCCTATCCCTCTTGTTTATAAGAAATTTAATTGACCGCAATACTTTTCTAGTTATTATTTTTTCATACAACAATCGTTGGTTAGTGCTGAGTATAATTTCCATTATTTGATTAGATAAGGTAGTTTTTGAAAGTAGTATAACATAAACAGCCAAAAAACTCTCCGTATTTCCACGTCTAGAAGATTAATAAAATCTTAACCCATTTCTGAGTTTTATACCATCACTTATACCCGTATACTTGACTATTCCTATTCTTGTAATTACAATGTAACTACCAAACTATCCCCAAAAAATAAAATGGGTAAAGCAATTAAAACCCGAATAGTCAAAATCGGCAATTCTCAAGGTTTACGCATTCCCAAAACCCTATTAGAACAAAGCGGAATTAACTCAGAAGTAGAAATAGAAGTTAAAGGAAATCATCTGATTATTCGCCCAGTTACACAAATAAGAAAAGGTTGGGAAAAAGCATTTACAGAAATGGCAGAAAAACAAGATGATGTCCTATTAGATAAGATCAATACAACAGAATGGGATAAAGCTGAATGGCAATGGTAATTAACAGATTTGATGTTTATTTAGTTAATCTTGATATTATTATTTTATAGCTCTCCTGTCTGCCTTAGAACTTGTTCATACAGATTCTGATTTACCCAATATTGAGCCACATCAATCATCGCATCAAGTAACGGTTTTATTTCAGGAATAATATGTTTTTCTTTGGCTAATAAAAGAATACCAAGAGTACCAATTAATCGTAATCCTATACTTTGAGCTACTTTACGAGCATCCCGTTCATCTAAGAGAATTTTATGTATACCCATTTCAAGAGTTAAAGCAATAGCTTCTCGTTCTCCATCATCTAGTTCGGGGGAAATAATAGGGTCTATATTTGAGATAGTGCGAACTTGTAGCCATTCAGAAGTAACTGCTTGTAAAATAAATTGTGACCAAAAAAATCCTGAAACTGTTGTTTCATCATAAACAGCTTGGGGAATTATAACTTGTCCAAACACCTCCTTCAAAATATCTAGACGATTGATAGCAGCAAAGTTAATTAGAGGTGTAGCATTACAAATAACAGTCACAATTATTAAAAACCTTCTTGAATAGTCTTAACATCTTCCAATAAATCAAATTCATTATAATGTCGTTCAATTTTCCTTTGTCCTAAAAGCTGCTGAAATTCCCAAACAGATAAATTAGCCAAACGTCGCGCTTGACCAAAAGTAAAAATATTCTGTGCATATAACTGTAAAGCTAAATCCTGACGAATAGCCGACTCACCCTGACTTAAAGAATCAGGTGATAATTGTAAATTAATCGAACTCACAAATTTACTCATTTAAGAATCTCATTAAGCATTTCTTCAGTCATATCTTTAGCTTCAGCAGCTTTCCCAACTTGATCACAAAAATGCTGAAACTCTGCCTTTAATAACCCCTTAATTTTTTGATATTCCACAACAGACAGCACAACCACTAAATCTTGCTCTTGACCTTGAATAGTAACAGGTTCTTTCTGAGCTTGATCTAAAAATTCGGCAAAATTTTGTTTAACTTCAGTAGCAGAAAGATAAATCATAAAATATCCCCTTTCCTCTTATCCTAACTCAAATATCTTTCTTCCTTTGCGCCTACCCTACGGGATCTCTAAGAGGTTGTTTGAAAAGTATTAGATGAAACCGATAATCTCCAAAAACCTAACCCCCCTGCCCCCCTTCCCTACGTTAGCGCAGCGTGCCGAAGGCTGGGAAGGGGGGTTTCAAAGCCTCTCCCCGCTTCGGGGAGAGGTTTACAAGAGGGGTTTATTTATACATTAAAAACTTTTCAAACATCCTCTAAGAGAGATTGGGTGAGCTTTTCATGAACATAAAACAAAGACGCAGAAAACCCTCTCTGCGTCTGTAGCGAGAAAAAATCCTTAAACCATCTCAGCAGTTTGCTGCGCTTGAGGCTGGAACATAAACAGAGAATAAACCACATCACGGCGGATATTCACCATCATATCCAGGAACAACTCATAACCCTCACTCTTATACTCAATCAGCGGGTCCTTTTGACCATAACCACGCAAACCAACCGACTCACGCAAAGCATCCATTTGTTGCAAATGTTCCCGCCACAAAGTATCTATGCGTTGGAGAATAAAGAACCGTTCCGCTTGACGCATTAAACCCGGTTGAATTTGGTCAATTTGCGCTTCCTTCATATCGTAGGCAATTCGCGCTTGTTCATGGAGGAAAGCTTTAATCTCCATCATTACCATGTCCTCCAACTGGACAGACTGCATATCAGCCAACAGGTAAACAAACTCCTTCACCTTATCCACCAACTTTTCTAACTCCCATTCTTCCGAAGGTAAATCAGGGTTAATGTAATAATCAACGATGTCGTCCATCGTTTTTTCCGCGTATTTAATTACCTGTTCCTTCAAGTCTTGACCTTCCAACACCCGGCGACGTTCTGCATAGATAGCCCGACGTTGGTTATTCATCACCTCGTCATACTCAAACACCTGTTTACGGATGTCGTAGTAATAGGTTTCTACCTTCTTCTGTGCGCCTTCCAAACTGCGGGTTAACATCCCCGACTCAATGGGCATATCTTCTTCCACTTGGAAAGCATTCATCAAGCCCGCAACGCGATCGCCCCCAAATATGCGTAATAGGTTATCCTCTAAACTGAGGAAGAATCTTGTCGTTCCGGGGTCGCCTTGTCTGCCCGCCCGTCCGCGCAACTGGTTGTCAATCCGTCGTGATTCGTGACGTTCTGTACCAATAACGTGCAAACCACCTCTACCTACCACATCATCATGTTCAGTGGTCGTAAATTCTTCATATTCATGCTTAACTTGCTGGTAGGCTGACCGCAATTTCTGAATTACCGGGTCATCAGTAGGGGCTTTTTCTGCGGCTACCGCTACCTTTTCCTCTGCATCCAGTTCTGATAAACTCCGCTCACCATAAGCCTTTACAGCTACTTCTACGGATTCTTTCAACAACTGTTCTGTCTCTTTTTTTAAGTTGGTGGGGAAAATTTCTGGAGAAGCCCGCCAAGTTTTTACCTTTTTCCCAGGAACAAAACCTTGACCACCACCACTACCAGCCATAGGTAGTCCAGAAGCCCGTTGTACACCAAATTCATCATCTTCAGGGCTAACAATGCGGGGCATAAAATATTCCCGGAGTTTTAACCGCGCCATATACTCAGAGTTACCACCGAGAATGATATCTGTACCCCGTCCTGCCATATTGGTAGCGATAGTTACAGCACCACTGCGTCCAGCTTGAGCAATAATTTCCGCTTCCCGTTCCACGTTTTCTGGTCTAGCGTTCAGTAACTCGTGGGGAATGTTCATTTCCTTGAGGAGTCGGCTAAGAAGTTCAGATTTTTCGACGCTAGTTGTACCCACTAACACAGGTCTACCATTTTCGTGCATTTCGGCACATTCTTTAGCGATCGCTCCCCACTTACCTGGTTCAGTCTTAAACACCATATCAGACAAGTCTTCCCGTCTTCTAACCTGATTAGTGGGAATAATCGTCACTTCCCGTTTGTATATCTTCTCAAACTCTACCTCTTCCGTTTTTGCAGTTCCTGTCATTCCCCCTAACTTGGGATAAAGCAAAAACAAGTTTTGATAGGTAATTGTTGCCAAAGTTTGGGTTTCTGGCTGAATTTCTACGTGTTCCTTGGCTTCAATAGCTTGGTGTAAACCATCACTCCAACGTCGTCCAGGTAATACCCGACCTGTAAATTCATCCACAATCACAACTTCATCATTGCGGACAATATAATTCACATCCTTGAGGAACAATTCCTTGGCTTTAATCGCATTAAACATAAAATGCGCCCAAGGGTCTTCCGGGTCAAATAAATCTGTTACACCCAACTGATTTTCCGATTCGGCAAAACCCTCATCCGTCAAAAGAACGTTACGATCCTTCTCATTAACTTCGTAATGCTCCTCATTTTTGAGCGCAAACGCAATTTCCGCTGCTTGTAAGTATTTTTCTGTCGGTCTTTCCACCTGACCAGAAATAATTAATGGAGTCCGTGCCTCATCAACTAAAATCGAGTCTACCTCGTCAATAACACAGAAATTAAAGGGACGTTGCACCACCTCAGCCATGGAAGTAGACATATTATCCCGGAGATAATCAAAGCCAATCTCGCTGTTGGTGACATAGGTAATATCACACTGATAGTTTTTTTGGCGTTCACTGGGGGTCATAGTGGACTGAATTAGCCCCACACTTAACCCCAAGAACCGATGTACCTGACCCATCCATTCCGCGTCCCGACGTGCCAGGTAATCATTAACGGTAATTACGTGAACACCTTTACCTGTCAGGGCATTTAAATAACTTGGTAAAGTAGCTACTAAAGTTTTCCCTTCACCGGTTTTCATTTCTGCAATTTGCCCAGTATGCAGAATTATACCACCCTGTAATTGAACATCAAAGTGCCGCAACCCTAGCACCCGCCGCCCTGATTCTCTAACAACAGCAAAGGCTTCAGGTAAAATATCATCTAGTGTTTCGCCATTGGCTAACCTTTGTTTAAACTCGACGGTTTTAGCTTTTAACTGTTCATCAGACAGTGGCTTAATGTCTTCCTCTAAGAGGTTAATTTCTGTAATGTAAGGTTGGTATTTTTTAAGTTTACGAGCGTTGGGATCGCCCAACAAAAGTTTTAGCATGGCAGTTTATAGAATTAAATCAAGGAGGATGGATATTTAAGCTTTGGCTATATGATTATAGACATTTAATGCAACCCAGCCGTTTTGTGGATGGATGGGTGGAAAATGAGCATTTACTCAAAAACATAATGAAAATAACCCAATCATTTTAAAGAAGGATTGGTTTTAATTATTATTTTAATGGGTGAACTGCTTTATCGTATCATTTTGCCCTTAGAACCAGGAAGAAGTTAAAAGAGATCATAGGTAATAGGTAATGGGTAATGGGTAATGGGTAGGAAAAATCTTTTCCCCTGCCTCCCTACTCTCACTCTGGAGTGAGGCTGCGAAAATTATACTTATCAAGTCCTAGTTGGTGTTGTGCGGATCCGACATTAATAGTACCAACTGAGTCCGCAGAATTTGCACTGTGGGCACTAGTGGCTAATCCCAATATCCAGCCCATAGCCACACTCCAAGCGAAAATCACCAACATGACGATGAGTAGTTGGCGTTTTAGTCGACGATGGGATTTACCTTTAACTAGATTTGACATAGGGTTCTCAATTTATTTTTGCGTTGAGAAACGGTTTTTTATAAGAGAAATCCTATAAAGATGTTCTATGAACCATCTCGACATTTAAAATATCAGTATTTTTAGGATATTTATAGTCATTATGCACAAAAATTTACAGGCTTTCTAAGTAGCTTAAAAGGTCTGCCATTTCTTGGACACTGGGCTGGAATTTGGGCATGGGAGGAGTTTCACCGCTAGTTACTTGATGAATCAGCCCATAGCGGGATTTATATTTGGAGATTTCATGCAAGCTTGGACCGACTAGGCCGTTTGCTTCTAAACCATGACAGCCAGCACAGTTAATTTGGAAAATAGCTTTTCCCTGTACAGGGTTTCCCTGATGGGAGAGAACACTTTTGACATAAGGATCAGAGGCTTTTACCATCTCAATGCCAAAAAGGATTAAAGGCGTGGCTATCAGCATCGCTACGGCAAAGATAACGATCTGTTGAATCAGAGTTTCAGGTTTGATTAGCTGGTTATCCAAAAGGGTTGCTTTGACAATGTGCAAGTTTTAATTTCCTACACATATCTTAAAATTTCTTGATTGTGTTCGCAAGTACAAATGATGATTTTTATCTATTATTTAGATTTAAAAGGGATATGAGATGCGGGATTCATGCCAAATTTGGTAAAATAGAAAACAGGGAACGAATCTTTCAATAATTACAACAAGGAGACTTACAGTGGTTGAACCCCTACTATCTGGCATTGTGCTTGGTTTGGTTTTTGTAACTTTAAGCGGTTTATTCTACGCTGCCTATAGACAATACAAGCGTCCTAACGAACTAGGCGGCTGATATTAATTAAGGAGTAGGGGCGTATAGCAATACGCCCGTATAGAAATCAATAGGGGCGTATAGCAATACGCCCCTACAGTTATGATTCAGGAGTATGGCTTACACCACGCGGTGCTATCAAGAAGAAGAAAATTCTTCCCCCTATTCTCTGTTCTCTGTTCCCTGTTCCTGATAAAATGTCAAAGTTGTTTTACCATAACTTTTTTGACGGCAGATTTCCCAGTTGGAAATGTTTGATGGTTGCCAATTTCGGTAACGATGTTCGACGGCTATTTCTCCTTGGGAATCTAAAAGCTGATATTGAGCGATCGCTTCTAATACTGGTTCATATAATCCACTAGTATAAGGTGGATCAAAATATATTCTGTCAAATTTTTGACCTGATAATTTTTTTAACTGTTGGGTGACGTTTCCCCGTAATAACTGAAATTTCTGTTCTGGCTTGGCTACCTGTTGCCAATTTTCTTGAATTATGGCACAGGCAAGACTTGATTCTTCAATACCGATCACAACGCTGGCTTCCCGACATAAAGCTTCCGCACCAATAGAACCACTACCGGCGCACAAATCTAACCAGCGACAACCAGCGATTGTTCCCTGCCAAATATTAAATAATGCCTCCCGTACTCGCGCACTGGTAGGTCTGGTATGTTCACCTGGTAAGGTTTTAAGCAGACGATTCCCGTAAATTCTCAGACTCATTAGTTATTGATCATTAAATGCTTGAAATTTGAGTAAATAAACACCTGAAAATATTGCAAACTTTTATTAAGCAAAAACTTTTTCGCGGACTTGAGCCACAAAATTAGATAGAATTTGCAACCCCACATTTGATGATTTTTCAGGATGGAATTGAACCGCCATGATATTTTCATGAGCGATCGCCGCCGTAAAAGTTTGATCACCATGAGTAACAGTTGCAGCCCGAATTTGGGGATTTGTTGGTTCAACATAGAAGGAATGAACAAAATAAACCCAAGGATCGATAGGCAAATGTTCCCACAAAAGACTTTTTGGTTGGTTGAGTTGGAGTTGATTCCAACCCATGTGGGGAATTGTCATTCCCGGTTGAGAACGAAAACGGCGGACTTTTCCCGGCACAATTCCTAACCCTGGTAAAGTTCCTTCGGCGCTGGATTCAAACAAAATTTGTAATCCTAGACAAATACCCAAAAAAGGTTTACCAGAAGCAATCGCATCTTTAATAGGTTTTTCCAAACCACGCGCTCGCAAATGTTGTACAGCCGGATCAAATGCTCCCACTCCTGGCAAAACTATAGCATCTGCTTTTGCCAACTCTTGAGAACAATAAGTAACGTGAGGAGTTGCACCAGCTTTTTCTAATCCTTTGCAGACAGAGTGCAAATTTCCCATATCGTAATCAACAACTGCAATCACTGGCATTTAGCTGCTCCTTGTAAATTTATGAGGGAGGGCATTCTATTATTCTAATTCTAAATAATATTTATTATGCACAAAAAAATACTATTAACTTCTTTTGACATTTGGTTAAGTCAACAAAAGTCAAATTCATCCGATGACTTGTTACTCGCACTAGCCAAAATGGCATCACTCCCCCATGATTTAAATTTTTTGCACCGTTTGCCGGTAGACGTGCAACAATCTAGTTCTCGCGTCATTGCCAAAATTCATGACATCCAACCCGACTATATTATTTGTTGTGGCATGGCTGCAAGTCGTTCACAATTAACTGTAGAAGTCTTTGCCAGTAACACTGACATTTGGTTAAGTCAACAAAAGTCAAATTCATCCGATGACTTGTTACTCGCACTAGCCAAAATGGCATCACTCCCCCATGATTTAAATTTTTTGCACCGTTTGCCGGTAGACGTGCAACAATCTAGTTCTCGCGTCATTGCCAAAATTCATGACATCCAACCCGACTATATTATTTGTTGTGGCATGGCTGCAAGTCGTTCACAATTAACTGTAGAAGTCTTTGCCAGTAACACAGGCATCTTGCCCCAAGAGTCTATAAATTCTCCCGAAAATATCTTACAAACCACCGTTGATATCGAAAAATTATTAGTCCAAACAGCAGCAGTTGAGATTAGCTACGACTGTGGTAAGTTTGTTTGCGAGGGACTTTATTATTCAATCTTGGACTATTTACACCAGTCCCAACTGTCAATTAAGTGTATTTTTGTTCATGTTCCCATTTTAAATCCAGAAAATTTGCTGGAAATAATTGCTGATTTCGTTTTGATCATGAACAACTTGGCACTTCTCTAGAAATATTCACGTCTGTTTCAAGAAATTTACTCAGTATTATGTTGCCACTATTACTTGCTTTCACTCTTGCTCAAGCTGTTCCTGTGACACCACCACCAGAAGAAATATTACAAATACAATCAGTACGTCCTTTGCCAGGAAAATTGGATTTAGTACCGGTCTTTAATAGCAATAGTCCAGAACTGGTATTAAAAGAAGGAATTTTACTTTCTACCTTTCCAGCAGCAGGGAAAAAAGTCACATCAGCCCATTTAGATTTTCCCTTGCGCGGACAGTTTGATATTTTTGCCCATCATATTGCGAAAGCTGATAGCCTGCGTGACGACAAAGGAGTCATTGCACCAGACAATTTACGTTCTTTGTATTTGGGCATCATCTTACATAATCCTGGTTCTCAACCAGTGACAGTAAATATATTGCAAGGTGCGAGTTATTTAAGTCAACCAGATGCCCCATTTAAGGAAATACCATCTTTACTTGCCAATGACTTAGGAACAGTTTTTTCTGGGCCTGGTAGTCGAGTCATGTCTGATATTTTGAGAGGAAAAAGACAAGATATTGTTCCCCCACAAATTGTCATTCCTCCAGGGAAAAGTCAGATGTTATTAAATTTACCAATTCCCGTACAAGGACTTACGCCACCCATTAATGGTCGTTCTACATATCTGCGATTGCGAAGTAATGGTAATGTTTATGCCGCCAGTTTGGCAATGTTTGCCCGGATAAATACTGATGGTAGTGAGAGATCGCCCAATTTAGCAGAATGGCAAAATTTATTAGATAATGGTGAATTATCTACCCCTAGAGATAAAGTTCCTACTCCCATAGTAGGAAACAATAAACCAGGAGTTTACGGACGTGTAGCTGGAGTATCTAAAGGTTCTCGATGGGTAGCAGATCTAGTAGATGAACCTAAAAGCAATTATTTAACCATTCCTCAACCTGGTGCAGCGTTTTCCTACGGTTTAAGTACATTACATGGGGGAATGTTGGGAACAAATCAAATTCAAACTGCACCTATGTTAGTGCGCTATCCTGACACCGCTTATTACGCTCATGGTAATTATGGGATTCAATATAGTCTCAAGCTACCTTTATACAACAATACTCAAAAGCAACAAACTGTGAGTATTGCGATCCAAACTCCCATAAAAGAGAACGAGTTAAGTAAGTCCGGACTACGCTTTTTCAAGCTGCCAGCGCGTCAAGTCTTCTTCAGGGGAACTGTGCGCTTACGCTATAAAGAACAAGGAAAATGGCAAAATAAATTTATCCATTTAGTGCAAAAGCGTGGTGAAATAGGAGAACCTTTGGCAACATTGAATATAAAACCAGGTAATACTTCTTTATTACAAGTTGACCTTATTTATCCACCTGATGCGACACCACCACAAGTTTTAACAGTTTCAACTCAAGTTAAATAGGTCAGTCAATTTTGGATTTACGATTTTGGATTTTGGATTTACTCCACCCTAAAATGTGGAGCTTGAGGATTTTAGATTGGCGTTAGCGAAGCGTACGCAGCGCAGCGAGTATTTTGGATGAATTCCGCCCTGAAGGGGCGGGGAACCTGTACCGAAAATTCCCAATCTAAAATCTAAAATCTAAAATCTAAAATTTTTCGGTCATTATGGAAAAAATTCAAAGCCAGAAAATGTCAATTGTCTGAATCAGGATTTACAGGATTTAAGGATTTTCAGGATGAAGAAAAAACTCATCTGGAAAAATCCAAAATATATGCAGATAAATAGGCAAACAAAATCCTGAAAATCCTCTAATCCTGGGCATCCTGATATGGCTTGCGCCACGCTCCGCTATCAGACAATTAAGGATTTACAAAGATCAAGAAAAAATTAAAAACTTAGAACCCACGCAGGTGGGTTTTGCCTGTGTAGACGCGGTTTTTAACCGCCCTTCAAAATCTCATCATCTACAGAAAAATCAACTTCTAATTGATCTTGTCCATTGAGTAAATAATCATTTTTCCAAGAATCTTGTAAACCAGAAATTAAATCATATTGAGGTTGCCAATTTAATTCTATTTGTGCCTTATTCACCGATGCAAAGAAATGCTGAACCCGCATAGGAAAAGATTTGCGTTTACCAAAATCAAACTTTTTGGGGTCATAATGGACGATTTTCAGATCATTGGCAGACTTACCAGCAGCCACAGCACAAGCGCGAGCTAAACCGTCGAAAGTGACAAAGCGATCGCCTGATATATTATAAATCTCCCCAATTGCCTTTTCATTACCAATTATCTGGGTCATCGCTTGAGCCAAATCCTGAATATGGCCTAGCTGGGTGATGTGCATACCATTACCAGGAATCGGAATCGGGCGATCGCGCACAATTCTATCAAAAAACCAACTTTCCAAAGGATTATAATTTTGCGGCCCGTAGATATAAGTAGGACGAATAGAAGTAAAGGGAATGCCTAATTGTTGCAAGTAAGCTTCCGTTTCATGCTTACCCTTGTGACGACTCTGAGGATCAACAGTATCCCCTTCTATATGGGGCATTTGCTCAGATTTGAGATATACCCCAGCCGAACTCATGTAGACAAAGTGTTTTACTCGTCCTTGGAAAATATCTGCCAGGGGTTGAGTATCTGTTAATTCTCTACCATTATTATCAAAAACGACATCAAAAGTTTCTTGTGCTAACTTTTCTTTAAGTTGTATTGAGTCAGTGCGATCGCCTATAATTTGTCCTACTCCTGAAGGTGCAGAATGATTACCACGATTGAACAAAACCACCTCGTGTCCAGCCTTCATCAGTAGTTGAGTTAAGTACACACCAATGAAACGAGTTCCA
Organism: Dolichospermum sp. DET69; assembly: GCA_017355425.1. Classification (NCBI taxonomy): domain Bacteria; kingdom Bacillati; phylum Cyanobacteriota; class Cyanophyceae; order Nostocales; family Aphanizomenonaceae; genus Dolichospermum; species Dolichospermum sp. DET69. The sequence goes on along the minus strand of CP070233.1, from coordinate 1,070,302 downwards.
CCAATCACCAGAATCCGCATAACTTCCTAATTCCTCAATAACTAAAAGTGGGAAAATCACCCTTATCTCTGAGGTTATCAGGTTGGAGTATCTCTGATGGAACATCTTTTGGTAGGATTGTATCTTATATTCAATCTGGGTCTTTTCCCATTTCTAGGTCAAGCCGCTGAGTTTCCCACTTACCGGGTATTCTTATGAGAATCAGGAATACTGAAGATCACCTCATTAAATTTGTTTAATTACCTTCCACCCATTCAAGTTAACTGTGTCTTTAAAATATGCTTTAGTTCATGAGTGGTTAACCCCACAAGCTACAGGTGGTTCAGAACTCGTAGTTCAGGAAATATTAAATCACATAGATGCTGATTTGTATGCCTTGATAGATTTTGAATCCACCAATCCAGAAAGTTATTTGTACAAACGTCAAATTGGCACAACGTTTTTACAGAACTTTCCTCAAGCGCGTCAAGGAGTCCAAAAATATTTACCCTTATTACCCTTGGCCATTGAGCAATTGGATTTGCGAGAATATGAAATCATTTTATCTTCATCTCATGCTGTAGCTAAAGGAGTCTTAACCACGCCTAATCAATTGCATATTTGTTATTGCCATAGCCCTATGCGCTACGCATGGGACTTAACCTTTGATTATCTCAACCAAAGTAAACTAGGCAAAGGAGGAATTGGCTGGATTACACGCTACATCCTCCATAACTTACGGCAATGGGACGTAATTAGTGCTAACCGGGTAGATTATTTCATTGCCAACTCCCAACACACAGCCAGACGGATTTGGCGTTGCTATCGGCGGGAAGCAACCGTGATCTATCCCCCAGTTAACCTTGATGAATGTTTATTTTCTCCAGAAAAAGAGGATTTTTACCTGATAGTTTCCCGATTAGTGAGTTATAAACAAGTTTCCTTAATTGTCGAGGCTTTTAACCACCTAAAAAAACCTTTGATTATTATTGGCACAGGTCCCGAAGTGAACAAAATCCGGGAAATAGCCCAACCACATATTCAAATTTTAGGATGGCAACCCGATCATATTGTCAAAGAATATATGGCTCGTGCCAAAGCCTTTGTTTATGCGGCTTGCGAAGATTTTGGGATTGCCTTAGTTGAAGCCCAAGCTTGTGGCACTCCTGTAATTGCATTAGGTGTAGGTGGTGCATTAGAAACAGTTAGAGATATTCGTACTCATCCTGATACAGGAACTGGTATATTATTTAAAATCCAAACAGTAGGAGCTTTAGTAGATGCCGTAGAAAAATTTGTAGCTTATCAGCATTTATACAATTACGAGTATATACAAACACACGCTAATCAATTCTCTCGCCAGGTTTTTGCAGAACGTTATCTAGGTTTTGTGAATGAATGTCGTGAAAAAAGAGTTTACCTAAAGTAAACATCAGCCTTTTGTATTTATCTTGTCAGAAGACAAGGAATTTTTCCTCAAAATTACTGTCTTTTAGCTTTAAGATTGGGACTATGTGTGGTGTGGATTATAAAGGAGTATGATGACTGCCCAGAGTTCACTCCTCTCCGGCAAGCGATACCCGCGTAAGGAAAACAGTACATCTATGGCTGTTTTATCAAAACGTGGTCAAAAAGTTAAACAGCCAAAGGTGAAATCCAGAAGTTTATCTTTTCAGGGTTTATACGGAGAGTTTTTTAAACGACTATTTGATATAGTTTTTTCATTGTCGGTCTTGATCTTGTGTTCTCCCCTTTACATAATATTGGCCTTATTAATAGCCCTAAGCTCAAAAGGTCCGATTTTTTATGTTCAAGAACGGGTAGGCAAAAACTACCATAGCTTTAATTGTATTAAATTTCGCACCATGGTCAACAATGCCGACGAAATTCTCGTCGAAATGATGGCAACATCACCCAACCTGCGAGAAGAATTTGAAGACAATTTTAAGCTAAAAATAGACCCTAGAATCACTAAAATTGGACATTTTTTGCGAATTACCAGCTTAGATGAGTTTCCCCAATTTTGGAATGTTCTCAAAGGAGATATGAGTGTAGTTGGTCCACGACCTTTAGTAGCGGAAGAATTAATAAAATATGGTGATTATATCAATCATGTTTTAACGATTCGTCCCGGAATTACTGGTTTATGGCAAGTGTCTGGACGTAATGATATTCCTTATCCCCGACGGGTGCAAATAGACTTACACTATGTCAATTTTAGGAATTTTTGGCTTGATTTGTGGATCATCCTGAAAACAGTTAATGTTGTCATTATGCCCAAAAATAAAGGAGCTTACTAAGTAAGTACGCAAATTACCTGTTATGGGGCAATATTATGCCCCAAAAACTATTTTTCATGGCAAAAGTATAAATTTTTTTTTACATATACTCAAAACGGTTGGGTTAAGTATTGCTTTACCCCTACCCGACGAATTAAATAATTAAGCCGTGTTAAGTATATATCCACTAGCAAATATTTTTTTAGCACAGACAATAATTAATATACGTAGAATCAAGAATGTGAAATTTTAACTAAACTAAACTGATAATTATTTGTTAAAGTGTTTTCTAGCACAAATATTTGCTGACCGTTAACTTTTGATAGCGACTAATAACTATCCTATCACGCGGTTCTGCCAATTAACTGCTAATTTATATCAGACAGTTTGTGATTTTTAACTAAAAACAACGAGGTATCACCAAGCATGACACAAAGAAAACGGGCTTTAATTACTGGTATTACTGGTCAAGATGGTTCCTATTTAACAGAGTTATTACTAGAACAAGGTTATGAAGTCCACGGGATTATTCGTCGGACTTCCACCTTTAATACAGACCGGATTGATCATATGTACGAAGATCCCCATAATGAGGATGCAAGACTGTTTCTCCACTATGGGGACTTGACGGATGGAACTACACTGCGACGGATTTTAGAAGAAGTTAAGCCTACAGAAATTTATAACTTGGGCGCCCAATCCCACGTCAGAGTGAGTTTCGATTCTCCAGAATATACAGTAGATGCTGTAGGTATGGGTACATTGCGTTTGTTAGAAGCAATCCGCGACTATCAACATCGGACGGGGATTGAAGTCCGTTTCTATCAAGCTGGTTCATCGGAAATGTATGGTTTAGTACAAGCAGTCCCCCAAAGTGAAACCACACCCTTCTATCCCCGCAGTCCCTACGCTTGTGCTAAGGTATACGCCCACTGGCAAACAATAAATTACCGTGAATCTTACAATTTATTTGCTTGTAATGGTATTCTTTTTAATCATGAATCTCCCAGAAGAGGTGAAACCTTTGTTACCCGCAAAATAACTAGAGCCGTAGCCCGCATTGTCGCTGGTAAACAAAAAAATATCTTCATGGGTAATTTGGACTCTAAGCGAGATTGGGGTTATGCCAAAGATTATGTAAAAGCCATGTGGTTAATGTTGCAACAAGAACAACCAGATGATTATGTAGTAGCTACTGGTGAAACCCATTCAGTCAAAGAGTTTCTAGAGTTAGCATTTAGTTATGTTAATCTCGATTGGCAAAAATACGTAGAGTTCGATGAACGTTATTTGCGTCCTGCGGAAGTGGATTTGCTCATTGGTGATCCAGCTAAGGCACAGCAAAAGCTAGGTTGGAAACCATCTATAACATTTCCCGAACTTGTTTCTCTCATGGTGGAATCTGATTTACAAGCTTTGGGTTGCATTGCTGCCAATGGTAATGGATCAAAACCACCTCAGGATATTGCTACTACCCGTCAAGAACTAGGATCTCTGCACTTTTAATTCAGATCAAGGATAATAATATGACTGCTTTAGAATTAGAAAATAAACGGATTCTTGTTACTGGTGGTGCGGGTTTCCTCGGTCGTCAGGTAATAGACCAACTGTGTCAAAATGGTGCTAATCGTGAGAAAATTACAGTCACGCGATCGCATGATTGTGATTTACGTGTTTGGGAAAATTGCCAACGCGCAGCAGACCAACAGGATATTATCATTCACCTAGCCGCTCATGTCGGTGGTATTGGTCTGAACCGAGAAAAACCAGGTGAGTTGTTTTACGATAACTTGATCATGGGGACTCAGCTAATCCATGCAGCTTATCAACAGGGAATAGAAAAGTTTGTTTGTGTAGGAACTATCTGCGCTTATCCTAAATTTACTCCTGTACCCTTTAAAGAAGATGACATCTGGAATGGTTATCCAGAAGAAACTAACGCTCCCTATGGAGTAGCGAAAAAAGCCCTCTTAGTGCAACTGCAATCCTATCGTCAGCAGTATGACTTTAATGGGATTTATCTCCTACCAGTGAACCTGTATGGACCAGAAGATAATTTCAACCCCAGCAGTTCTCATGTGATTCCGGCTTTAATTCGCAAAGTGCAAGAAGCCCAAACTAGAGGAGAAAAACAACTTCCTGTTTGGGGTGATGGTTCTCCTACTCGTGAGTTTTTGTATTCTACAGATGCAGCCCGGGGAATAGTCATGGGAACTCAGTTTTATAATGATGCTGAACCAGTGAATTTAGGAACTGGTTATGAAATCTCTATCAAAGATTTAATTACCTTAATATGCGAATTGATGGAATATGAAGGTGAACTTGTGTGGGAAACCGACAAACCTAATGGCCAACCTCGACGTTGTTTAGATACCGAAAGAGCAAAACAGGCTTTTGGCTTTACTGCTCAGGTAGAATTTAGAGAAGGCTTGAAAAATACCATTGATTGGTGGCGCAAAAACGCTGCATAATAGTCCCGGCGAATAGAATTCGCGGCTACACAAACAAAGTCCGCCTTCGCGGACTAAGGGACTTCCAAGAAATAAATTATCCCAATAAACGAACCACAGAGGCACAGAGAACACAGAGAGAGAATTTTTGCGTCTGTTTTGGGACATTTTTTTATTTGGAAGTCCCTAAACAAAGATAAAAAATTTGAACCCACGCACTATCTGGGTTTTGCCTGTGTAGACGCGGTTTCTAAGCGCCAATTTAATTAAAATTCAAAATAATTGAATCGCCTTGCAGAAAATAAATTCACAACTAAATAAAAAAGAACTGCGACGGACGCTACTCAAAAAACGCCAATCAATGACATTATTAGAATGGAGAGAAAAGAGCGATCGCCTCACTACTAACATCCAAAACTCAGTTATATTTAATCAAGCAAATACAATTCTAGCTTTTTTCAGCTTTCGCCAAGAGCCTGATATTAGCTCGCTATATACCAACACTGACAAACGTTGGGGTTTTCCCCGTTGTGTTGATAAATCCCTAGTTTGGCATTCTTGGCAACCTGAAGACGTTATGAATATAGGTAGTTATGGTATTACAGAACCACACCCCGAAGCGCCAATAATTGAAATCGAGTCAGTAGATTTAATTCTCGTTCCCTGCGTGGGTTGTGATATCCAAGGATACCGCTTAGGTTATGGTGGGGGATATTATGACAGGTTGTTAAATTCTCCAGATTGGGCTAAAAAACCAACAATCGGAGTAGTTTTTGACTTTGCTTATTTATCTAAATTACCTATTGATACTTGGGACAAACCCTTGAAAACCGTGGTTACAGAAAATGGATTAGGTAATTATTAAATTATCTAAAGGTGGAAGAATAACTAATATTTTCTTGGTATTGTAAATTTACAATTGTTTTCTATTTATAATTATGCGTATTGAAGAACTACATTTACAAAACTTTCGAGGTTTTCGAGAACTTAAATTAATGCTTCCTCCTGATTTGACTGTGTTCATTGGATCTAATGGTTCTGGTAAATCATCTATTTTAGATAGTATTGCTATACTTTTATATGAATATGTATCTAGATTAAGATCAGGTGATGAGTTTTATCTGCAAGACGATGATATTAACATAAATTTCAATAAGACTTTTATATCTACTCGTGTTAAAGTTGACTTACAGAATCAGCTCTACTGGGAAGTTGGTAAAAATAGAGATAAAACTCAATTTAAACCAAACAATAAAGAAGTAGATAATTATATTAAAGAAATAATTTTAAAACTAACAGATGATAGTGATAATTTAACCAATTTTTTGATTGAAAATTCGATCATGGAAACCGATAATAATAATAATTATCCTTTGTCAATTATAGTTTATTATCAAACAAACCGAATATTTATAAAATCTTCAGCCATCAATGAGATGAGTGAAGAAGAGAGAGAAAATACTTATGGAAGTCGGCTTATTGGTTATCAAAAAGCCTTTTCAGAAAATATAAATGATTTTAGAGATTTCTTATATTGGTTTAAAGAAGAAGAAGAATATGAAAATGAAGTTAGATTAACACAGGATAATGACTTTAGAAATCCACGTCTTCAAATCATAAGAAAAGCATTAGAAACATTTCTAGCAGGCTTTCCTAATGCCGAATTTTCCGATTTACACATAGTGCGTGCAAATTCTAACAGAGAAGGTGGTATTCGTCGTTTAAGTAAACCTGCATTAGTTATTAAAAAAAATGGTGAAAACTTTAAATTAGATCAACTTTCCGATGGTGAAAAAACATTACTAATGATAGTAGTCGACATTGCACGAAGGTTAGCAATATTGAATCCTAGTATTACAAATCCTTCAGAATTACTAGAAAAAGGAACAGGAATAATATTAATTGACGAAATAGATTTACATTTACATCCTCAATGGCAAAGAATTGTCATTCCCAGTTTTAGAAAAACATTCCCAAATTGTCAGTTTATTGTTACAACTCATTCACCCCAAGTCTTGAGTGAAGTGAACCGAGAAAACGTATTTATTTTAGAAGATTCAAAAATTGTAGACTTTACACCCCACACTTTTGGGAGAGACAGTAATTCAATTCTGTTTGAAGTTATGGGTGTAGAAAAAAGACCTGTAAAAATGCAGGAAAGAATAGACAAATGTTTTGAAATGATAGATAATGATAACTTAGAAGGAGCTAAACTAGAACTGCAAAAGTTATCTGAATCATTGGGAGAAAATGATTTAGATATAGTCAAAGCTCATACACTTATTGACTTTTTAAACAGGGTAGAATGAAACGCATTATCAAAGGAATAGAACCTCCTTGCCTTCTAAAATACCGACAAATAGACGGGGCAAATTATGACGGATATCATCCAAAAGAACCTTTAAAAAAGGCATTGCTAACTGAACAAGGTTATATTTGTTGCTATTGTATGCGACGAATATCTGAAGAAAATATGGAAATTGAGCATTGGGAACCACAAAGTAAATATCCAGAATTACAAATAAATTATAAAAATCTCCTTGCTTCTTGTTCAGGTAATCGTGGTAGCAAAAAGGATAATCAGCATTGTAATCCAAGAAAAGGTGATGCAGAAATAACTATTAATCCAGCCGATTCTAGTAAAAATTGTGAAAATCAGATTAGATATAGTTCTACTGGAAAAATTTCTTCTGATGATGAAAATATCAATTCTGATTTAAATGAAATTTTAAATCTTAACCTTCAAACTCTCAAGGATAATCGTCAAACCGAATTATTTACTGTGATTAATGCGTTGAATAAAAAGTTTACTAAAAAAACTTGGTCAAAAGAAGCCATCAAAAAGACACTAGAAGAACTGAGTAGCAAAGATGCAGAAGGCAAATATAGTCCATATTGCCAATATATTTTTTGGTATTTAAGTAAAAGATTAAATAACCCTTAAACAGTAAGTTAAATATTATTGGGATCTATCATTCCCATTCCGATCATCCCGCTATACCATCAGAATGGCATAAAATATGTACTTGTCTAGAATAGTCTTGTGTGATATTATCCCTACAAAATGTTCAAGCTGGTAAACTGTAAAACTAGACTTTTAATGAGAACCACCAATTTCCAGCCGAGACAATTGAACTGAATAAATTTATCAAATTTAAGTTAACATTAATACTCCGCGCTGACTTCTACAACTGCTATGCTAAATCCCAATCTGGATGAAATCCAGTTGACAAAAGACGACTACGAACGCTACTCCCGCCACTTGATTTTACCAGAAGTGGGAGTAGAAGGACAAAAACGCCTCAAAGCCGCTAGTGTCCTGTGTATCGGTACCGGTGGACTAGGTTCACCACTGCTGCTATATCTTGCAGCCGCAGGTATTGGCCGCATTGGTATTGTTGATTTTGATATTGTGGATACCTCCAACTTGCAACGTCAAGTTATTCATGGGACATCCTGGGTAGGTAAACCCAAAATCGAATCAGCAAAAAACCGGATTCATGAAATTAACCCCCATTGTCAGGTTGATTTGTATGAAACTCGGCTGAGTGCAGAAAACGCCCTCGATATTATTCGTCCTTACGATATCGTTGTGGATGGAACTGATAATTTCCCTACACGGTATTTAGTGAATGATGCTTGCGTCTTGTTAGATAAACCCAACGTTTATGGTTCTATCTTCCGGTTTGAAGGACAAGCAACCGTCTTTAACTACGAAGGTGGTCCCAACTATCGTGACTTATATCCCGAACCACCACCACCAGGAATGGTTCCTTCCTGTGCAGAAGGTGGAGTTTTAGGAATTCTACCAGGAATGATTGGGATTATTCAAGCCACAGAAACAGTCAAAATTATTTTGGGTAATGGTACTACCCTGAGCGGTAGACTGGTGCTTTATAACGCCTTGGATATGAAATTCCGGGAGTTGAAACTGCGTCCTAACCCTATCCGTCCAGTTATTGACAAACTCATAGATTACGAACAATTCTGTGGTATTCCCCAAGCTAAAGCCGAAGAAGCGAAACAGCAGATGGAAATTAAAGAAATGACTGTCAAGGAATTGAAGGCATTATTAGATAGTGGTGCAAAGGACTTTGTGCTGCTAGATGTGCGTAATCCTCATGAGTATGAAATTGCAAAAATTCCTGGTTCAGTTTTAGTCCCTTTACCAGATATTGAAAATGGTGATGGTGTGGCTAAAGTGAAAGAATTACTCAATGGACACCGCTTAATTGCTCATTGTAAACTGGGTGGACGTTCAGCCAAAGCCTTGGGTATCCTCAAAGAAGCGGGTATTAATGGTACAAATGTCAAAGGGGGAATTAATGCTTGGAGTCAAGAAGTAGATGCTTCCGTTCCTCAGTATTAATAGTTTTGTGCGGGATTGTTGATGATGCTCACAGAAATTCCTCTAGCAATCCTTAATCTGATCTGAATAAAAAGATACCCGATTTTTAGAAAAGTCGGGTATCTAATATTTTGAATATATAGAACTTTGGTTTATTCTTGGATATAATTGATACAAAAAAATCTTAAAAAAATACCAAAATTGTCCATTACTTATACTTCTGTTAAAGGGTAAGATGTCTAAAGTTTGCATAAACTTCATGGAATATTTAGCTATAGCAGTTTCTAGCTAGGAGATGAGATTCAGTAATTATAAAATATGGCTTTAGCGGAGCTTGGCTTTATCTACAGATCCCTGCTGCGTTATCAGATACGAAAAGACTTTTAACATTCCTGCTATGAGTAACCAGGGATTGAGAGTAAAATTACTTTCAAAAACCCAATTTCAGCAGCATCTATCATCACAGCAAATTGCCAAAACAATAATAGATCGCATTATGATGGATACGCTTTCCACAACCAAATCCAAGATTCTCATTGTAGATGATGATGCCAGTGTCCGCAATCTCATCCAGCGTTTTTTGAGTCGGAAATATGAAATAGAATCAGCCCCAGATGGTAAAACTGCGCTTATATCCTTTGAAAAATTAAATCCGGCTTTAGTGATTCTCGATTGGAATTTACCAGATGCAAATGGCTATAAACTTTGCCAGGAAATGCAAAGTCGTACCAATGTCTTAGTCATGATGCTTACCAGTCGCAATGATGAAGCTGATAAAATTAAAGTTTTGGCTGCTGGGGCAGATGATTTTTTAACTAAACCATTTAGTCTAGCTGAGGTGGAAGTTAGGGTAGAAGCCCTATTAAGACGGGTTCGTTATATCCAACCTGGTGTCTCACAACGCCTCACTTTTAACCAGTTAGCTATTAACTCAGAAGCGCGAGAGGTAACACTCAATAATAAAGTTTTGGCCTTAACCGCTTTGGAGTTTAATATTTTGTATTTCCTCGCTACCCATCCTGGACAAGCCTGGAGTCGTACTCAACTAATCCAAAAGATTTGGGGTTGTGAGTATGTGGGAGATGGCCGGGTTGTTGATGTGCATATTGGTCAATTACGCAAGAAAATGGAAGCTGATTCTAGTATGCCGGAGTTTATTAAGACGGTGCGGGGTTATGGCTATAAGTTTGATCCACCAGAAAACACCACGATTTAAACTTTGAAAAATATAATTGCTGTGATAGCTTAACAACTTAGTCGCATCCGTCCATTACCCAAGTGATGATATTGGGGCTTGATTAGATGATCAAGGTTATTAATCGGTAGATATTGAAGCCAAAGCCTTTTTTGAGATTCGTGTCTACTCAAGCCTCGGATAAAAGCTTTAATTTTTTCCGGCTACAGGATATTCTTTTAATATTTCTCATTACACTATCTGCTCTAAAAAATATTTATGCAAATTACTGTTATGACTTTTAATCTCCGCTATGACAAACCAGATCCAGGGGTGCGTCAGTGGCAAAAGCGTGTGGGGGCGATCGCTTCTTTAATCCAACACTACAAACCGGATTTACTAGGTACACAGGAGGGTAAATCTCATCAACTGGCTGATTTACAAGCCCTGTTACCGGAATATAACATTATTGGGGGCGATCGCACTGGTACAGGAACAAGTGAACACTGTGCAATTTTTTATCAACCACAATATTTAAAACTTCAACAAACTGAAGATTTTTACCTCAGTGATACTCCAGAAATTCCTGGTAGTATTACTTGGGGAACTCGTTTACCACGGATGGCTACTTGGGCTAATTTTGCAGTTAGTAATCCTGGTGTTTCTTTAACAATATTAAATACCCATTTAGATCATGAAAATCCCCAATCTAGAGAGTTAAGTGCAAATTTAATTCATCAACGATTAGGTAAATTTACACCGGAAAACTATTTTTTGGTAATGGGAGATTTTAATGCTAATCCTGACAGTCCAGAACGGCAAAATTTCCTATTACCTCTGGAAAATGGTAAAAAATTACAAGATCCTCTAGCTACACTTCCCCTAGAACAACAGAAAACTTTTCACGATTTTACGGGTGAAGCCTGGGATGCTATTGATACTATATATTGCGATAGCTCTTTTCAGATAGAAGAAGTAATTATTGATCGTCAACAGTGGGAAGGGGTATGGCCTTCTGACCATTTCCCGGTGATTGTTAAATTAACAACAACTATATAATTGAAGCTGCTTATATAGATAGTTCTGACCGTCCTATTTGTAACATTATTCGCACTCGTTTACCTGAAGGGTTGAGAGAAGATGAGTAATTAAGTCATCTTTGGAAGATTAGAATAACCCGAATCATTTAAGACAATATCGTAGTAGGGGTTTAGCAATGCTAAACCCTTTTTTTGTCAGAATCAGGATTTAAGGATTTTTAGGATTGTTATTCATCAAGCTTTTTACTTGAAATTTAAGGTTAAGGTAAATCATTTAAAATAGCTATAATTTGGATTTTTAAATCAGATAAATTCTGCTCAATAATTTGCCAAACTAAATTAACATTTACTTTTAAATAGTCATGAATTAAAACATCTCTTAAACCTGCCATTTGCTGCCAAGGAACGTTAACATAATTATTTCTTAACTCAGGTGATAATCTTTTTGTTGCTTCGCCGATGATTTCAAAATTGCGAATTACAGCATCTTGAATCATCTTAGTTTGCATAAATTCTTCTTTACCACCTTTTGTATATTCCTCTATACGTTCAATACATTCCTGAATGTTACTTAGATATAAACGCTCATTTTTCATAAAATTACAGCCTCTTTTAATATTTGATCTTTAATTAATTCATGTAAATTATCAGGTTCAGCAATATCAATTTTTCTTCCTAATAATGATGCTAAATCTTGCTGTAAGCTGATATAGTCAAATAAACTGGTTTGGGGGTTTAATTCTACTAAAAAATCTACATCACTATCTGGTGTTGCTTCACCTCTAGCAACTGAACCAAACACCCGCAAATTATAAGCACCATATTTAGTGGCAAGTTTTAATATTTCTTCACGAAATGGTAATAATAATTCTTCAATTCCCATAATTTATTTTTCTCCTTTTGTCAGAATCAGGATTTTCAGGATTTGAGGATTTTCAGGATTGTTATTGATGAATTATCTGTGAGTTACAGGTTTTAATTGTCAGAATCAGGATTTTCAGGATTTGAGGATTTTCAGGATTGTTATTGATGAATTATTCAATCTTAATGAAATTCAAGATTTTCCTGTTCACTCTCTCTATTATATTACCAAAATGTCATAAATCATTATCATTTCCTTCTATCAACCCACATCCTTCCTCAAATCCCAAAAATCCTCATACCCACTAATAAGCCATTTTGTACATCCTTAAATCCTGGATATCATGATTCTGACAAAATTGCATAATTCCCCCACCCCAACGCGATAACCAAATAGATTTTACCAGCACTAATCCAAGTAGAATATAACCATAATGATGATCCTCAAGAAGTATGTTTAGTCATTGCTAAATATCGAAATTACTTTGATCATGAATTTATTCAAGTATTACAACAATGAGCAAATCGGACAGAATTAGTCAAGGAAATTATCAATAATGTTTCGTAAGTAACTAATATAGATATTAGCTTCATCTCTGCTTCACCAACTCCATCGCTAACTGTATTGCTGCTTTCATACTTGTAGCATCAGCAATCCCTTTTCCCGCAATATCAAAAGCTGTTCCATGATCTGGAGAAGTTCGCACAAACGGTAAACCAATAGTAGTATTGACAGCCCGATCAAAAGCCATCAACTTCACCGGAATTAAACCTTGATCATGATAAAGTGCCAAGTAAGCATCAGCCGGATTTTGAATGGGAGAATTACCATACCAAGCCATTCCCGGTTTAACCCACATTGTATCTGGGGGTATAGGTCCTTCTAGCTGGAAATGCGGACGTTTTTGGCGTTCTAACTCCAACCAGGGAATTAACCAATCTATTTCTTCTGTTCCTAGTTGTCCCATTTCACCGCTATGGGGATTTAAACCGGAGATCGCAATTCTCCCATTTTTAATCCCAAAATCATCCTCTAAACATTCCATCAACAAATCTAATTTCTGAGTTAATAACTGCGGTGTTAACGTAGCAGCTACTTGACATAAAGGAATATGTGTGGTGGCTAGTATTGCTCGCAGTGTCCAACCAGTAAAAGGCGATCGCCCTACAAACAACATCCCAAAACGGTCTACACCAGCCCTTGCGGCTAAAAGTTCCGTTTGTCCTGGATAATTGTAACCTGCCGCCTTCCAAGCCGATTTAGCAATGGGTCCGGTAACAATTCCATCAAACTCACCTGCCAAAGTTTGAGCGATCGCATATTCCATATAAGCAAAACTCGCCGCACCACTAGCTGCATTACCTACACCAATAATAATTTCACCAACATTCGGCACATCAACAATAGACAACTCAGCAGGATTTACCAAAGCTAGGGAATTATCAATATTTTTACTAATATTTTCATAACTGCTAGTGAGTAAATTTCTATTACCTACCACCACCAGATCGCAGTTTTGAGTAACTTCTGGATCTGCTAAAGCCTTCAAAATCACCTCAGAACCAATACCGGCAGGATCTCCTAGGGTCAGTGCCAAACGGGGACGTTTATTTATTTGATACATAAAATTTATACCTGATAGAATGGATGGAACTAGATCACCGACTTCTTTCGGGGATCTGCCTGGCCTGGCTAAATTAGTTTAAAATTATTCATAAAGGTCTAATCAAGAGTTCTTATAGACCTAGTGTACAAAGAATAAGGAGAATTACAGCAAATGGGTGGCGAAATCTTAAATGCAGCGATGCTATCTTTCGGTCTAATCTTCGTAGGTTGGGCAATCGGTGCTTTGTTACTCAAAATTCAAGGCGCAGAAGAATAGAAGGATACTAGGGGTACGGGAGATGGGAGAAATGGGGGAAGACTATATATTATTTCTTACCCATTACCCATTACCCATTACCCATTACCCATTACCCATTACCCATTACCCATTACCCATTACCCATTACCCATTACCCATTACCCATTACCCATTACCCATTACCCATTACCCATTACCCATTACCCATTACCCATTACCCATTACCCATTACCAAATTTTATGAAAAAAATGTAAAGTTTTATTTAGATAACTAATTCTGTTAAGATTCTTCTCATAAACATTAAGATATATAACCAACCCCATGACATTATTAATAGTTGGTGCAACTGGCACTTTGGGAAGACAAGTAGCTCGTCGGGCAATTGATGAAGGTTACAAAGTTCGCTGTTTAGTTCGCAGTCCTAAAAAAGCTGCTTTTCTCAAAGAATGGGGTGCAGAACTGGTCCGGGGAAACTTGTGTAATCCACAAACCCTAACGGACGCGTTAACAGATGTAACCGCAGTTATTGATGCTTCTACATCCCGGGCTACAGATTCCCTGACTATTAAAGAGGTAGATTGGGATGGTAAAGTAGCATTAATTCAAGCAGCCAAAGCCGCTGGTGTAGAAAGGTTTATCTTCTTTTCAATTCTCGATGCTGACAAATACCCCAATGTACCGCTAATGGAAATTAAGCGATGTACAGAAGCATTTTTAGCAGAATCTGGTTTAAACTATACAATTTTACGTTTAGCTGGATTTATGCAAGGGTTAATTGGTCAGTATGGCGTACCTATTTTAGAAAAACAACCAGTATGGGTGACAGGGACATCTTCACCTATTGGCTACATGGACACTCAGGATATTGCTAAATTTGCTGTTCGGGCTTTGACTGTGCCAGCAACAGAAAAACAAGCCTTTCCTCTAGTGGGAACTCGCGCTTGGAGTGCTGAGGAAATTATTAATCTTTGTGAACGCTTATCTGATAGAGACGCAAAAGTTACCAGAATGCCCATTGCTTTACTACGAACTGTACAAAGTTTACTGCGCTGCTTTCAATGGGGATGGAATGTTGCTGATAGATTAGCCTTTACAGAAGTTTTAGCAGGTGGTAAAGCTCTAAATGCCGAAAATATGGACGAAGTATATACTGTTTTTGGGTTAGATAAACAAGAAACTACCACCCTGGAAGCATATCTACAAGAATATTTCAGCCGAATTATGAACAAGCTGAAACAGTTAGATTATGAGAAAGCCAAAAATAAAAAGCTGAAAAGTAAAAAAACTCCTTTTAAACCATCTTCCAAAGCCAATAGTCAATAAATGTAAGACTAATGGTGACATGAATCAAAAATGTGCAACTATTAGATACAGAAAAATCATCCCTTAAACTTGGATATTTGAGTGTGCCGAAAGTAGGCATTATCTACAACGATATTAAACCAATAGCGAGTAGTGTCGCTATTGAACTAAAAGACAAACTTACTGCTGCTGGTTGGGATGTGTACATCACAGCGAGCATCGGTGGTATATTGGGCTATTCTCAACCAGATAGTCCTGTCTTTCACACCCCCATTGAAGGTCTTACGCCCCCTGGCTTTGACTCAGACATGAAATTTGCCGTGGTGTTAGGGGGAGATGGAACTGTGTTAGCAGCATCACGCCTAGTCGCCCCCTCTGGTATCCCCATGCTGACAGTTAATACTGGTCACATGGGATTTTTGACAGAAACTTATCTCAACCAATTGCCCCAAGCCATAGAACAAGCAATGGCTGGTGAATATGAAGTTGAAGATAGAGCCATGCTCACCGTCAAAGTTCTCCGAGGAGATACTGTGATGTGGGAAGCCCTCTGCTTAAATGAAATGGTGCTACATCGAGAACCTTTAACTTGTATGTGCCATTTTGAAATTGCGGTAGGACGACATTCACCTGTGGATATTGCGGCTGACGGGATTATTGTTTCTACCCCAACGGGTTCTACAGCTTATTCATTAAGCGCAGGTGGTCCAGTGATTACTCCTGGTGTTCCTGTATTGCAGTTAGTCCCCATTTGTCCCCATTCCCTAGCTTCTAGGGCTTTGGTATTCCCTGATAGTGAACCAGTTAATATCTATCCTGTCAACATTCAGCGATTGGTGATGGTGGTAGATGGCAATGGTGGATGTTATGTAATGTCAGAAGATCGGGTATATTTAGAGCGATCGCCCTATAGCGCCCGATTTATTCGTCTCCAGTCACCGGAATTTTTCCGTGTTCTGCGGGAAAAACTCGGTTGGGGTTTACCACATATTGCTAAACCCAATTCTGTGGAATTACCTTAATTATTGGTAGTTAGTAATCAATGCTTAGTGCAATTTTGGGCGGTAAACGCCAACTTAGCGTAACTTGCACTTCTCCATTGGGTAAAACTGATATTTCCCATACACCATTTATAAGGGAAATGCCGAAAACCCTTGAAGATGTAGCTGACTTAGGAAGCTACATCTGTGCTTTAGACAAGGGATGAAGGCTAGAGGCTTTCCTTTATCCTGCATTGACATTAATTTAAAAATTTGAAATTATTTCAAATTTTAATCCATATTCGTGAGACAATTAAATTGTCAGCAAAGACATTAAAAACCTACCGGGGGACTCTCGGAAAGTTACGCTTGTCAGAGATGATTCTGCCAGTAATGGCAAACAGGATCAGGGCAAGAACCCAAATATTTAAGGCAATGCCTGAAGCTGGGATAACTGAGAGATATAGACTGAAACTCTCTATAGAATCCCCGCGTCTTTAGACCGGGGAGTGTCAAAAGTTCATTGGCTATAGTATCCATGATTTTAGTACCATAGCCGCCTTTTTTGGGTGTATAAGTAGATGATAAAATAGCTGCATCATTTGCTATTACTAAAGTACATTTATCTCCCTGTTGCTCTAAACTAACAAATACTTGGGTAGCCGTACCGTGAGGTGGTTGAGCGTGTTGGATGACATTATTCAATGCTTCACGGAAAAAGCGGTAAATTTCCTCTCTTTGTTCAATCCAAATACTGTTGAATTGTGGTTCTTGAAGAGGCTGAATTTCTGTAATTACTTGTAGAGTTAATTTTCCAGAATTTACTAATTCTTGTATTGTGGTTTTTATGCCTATATCTAATCCTTTTTGAAGTATGGGAGTTACTGCCATTTTCTCAGTTAAATCTCGAATATTGCTTAATTTATTTCTAATTTCCTGTCCTAAAGCTGTCAATTTATCTAAAATTAAATCTATATCTAAATCAGATTCTAATTCAATTCTGTCCATTACCTCTGTATTCATTCAGAACCCCGACTTCTTAGAAAAGTCGGGGTTCTAGTTTAATTTGTAAATCTTGCTAATAACTCTTCACGAGATAATTGTAAAAGCAAAGGAGTAAATTCTTCCCTAGTCATAGCAATTACTTGATCAATAATTGTGGCTAATTCTGAATCAAGTTCTCCAAAACGTACTTGTAGGATACTTTCAATCATAGCTCGACGTTCTCTTAATACACCTTCTTCTCGTTCTTGTTTTTTAATTTCTGCTAATTGTTGTTGATACATTTCTGATAATTTCATAATCAACTCCTGATCATCAGGGATTATTTTGAGACAAGCTGATTCCTAATTCTTTCCCTGTTTGGAAAATCAGATTTGGGTTTTTAGATGGGTTCGTAAGTTCGCAATTTTATTTGCGGGAGTTCGCACATTTTTCTGCGGGGATACACATTGATTTTTTTTGTGGGGAAAAATACTATCGGTGAAAGCAACAAGTTAGCCATCAAAGAAGGATTCATTCAAATGCTTAAGATTGCCCGTGCTGCTGTTTTGACTACTTTCAGCACTCTGTTAGGATTTGGAACTAACAATCACTGCTGGACGTTTTTTAGTAGTAGTCTGATTAGTGAAAGGAAAGGGTACTAAAATAACATCCCCAAATTTATAATTTGTCATACTCAGCATCATCAGGGTTATCCCAGATTTTTTGTAGAGTTGGCTCAGAAAGCTTGACCGCAGCTAGAGTCAGACTATTTTCTCTGTTATGTTGGTATAGAGAATCAATAAAGTTTTCAACTAGTACAATTTGTTCAGGAACTAGCTGACGGATTTTTTCAAGTAACCTTTTATAAGAGCATCCGGTAAACGTAAAACTCAGCGTCTTTAGACCTGAGATATAAGTGACACGGGCGGTTTTAACCGCCGTGTGCCTTCCTAAGCTAACTTGTATTCTCTAATTAGTCTTTGTGTGGCCGATGACTGAGACACCCCCCAGCTTGCAGCAATCTGTTCTAACTTTGCTTTGTCTTCTTCCGACAAATAAATAACAGTACCTTTTTTTCTAGACATGATGACAATTGAATATTAGTATGCTATGATAATAATATCATAACATTGCAACCCGAACAATGTCTAAAGTTAGTAAATCAATGGGAGTACAACAGGTTTTGTTGTCTCCCGACAATGAGATAAAGGCAATTTTAGAATATCTTTGTCAACAGTCGGGTAGGCTCTATAACAGTGGTGTTTATTTTGCTAGACAAACATTTTTTAAAACTGGAAAACTTTTAACGGGTAAGTTTGATTTGATTTATGAGCCTTCAGTTTCTAAAACTATGGTCGCTCAATCAATGCCATCCGTCCCCGCACAACAAACTTTATTGTCTGTAGCTGAGGCTTTTAAATCTTTTAAAGAATTACGTTCTTTATTCATCAAAGGTCAATTACACTTTAAGCCCAAAGCTCCCGGCTATCTAACAGGCTCTAAACTTTTTAAAGTTACTTATCCTAATAGTGGGACACAAAAGCTAACTCTAGTCAATGGACAGATCAGATTTTCGTTGGGACTAACAGTTAAAAGATGGTTTGGAATTTCTGAATTTTTCCTACCAATGCCGTCAAACATAGATATATCAAAGGTTAAAGAGTTCACCATCTTACCTAAAAACGGTGTTTTTTATCTGGAAATGTCTTATGAAGTTGAAAGACAAAACCACGTTTTAGACATCCATCAGGCATTGTCTATTGACCTGGGAACGGCTGAAAATTTAGCGGCTTGTGTTGATACTTTGGGCAATTCTTTATTGATTGATGCCCGTGCAATGAAGGCGATGAACCAGATTTGGAACAAAAAAGTATCAACACGAAAAGAAGGAAAACCGGAGGCTTATTGGGATAATTGGCTAGACCGTGTGACCCGTAAACGCAACCATCAAATGAAAGATGGGGTTAATAAAGCTGCAAAACTAATTATTGATCATTGCTTAAAATACGGCATTGGTACATTAGTAATCGGCTGGAATGACGGATTTAAATCTAACGCTAACATGGGGCGAATTAATAATCAAAAGTTTGTCCAAATGCCGTTAGGTAAACTCAAAGACCGACTAAAACAATTATGTGATTTACACGGAATTAGATTTCAAGAAACTGAAGAATCTTATACGTCAAAAGCATCTTTCTTGGATGGAGACTCCCTACCCGTTTATGGTCAAAAACCAGAAGGGTGGAAAGCATCGGGTAAGCGCGTTAAACGTGGATTGTATCAGTCAGCTAATGGTTCAATTGTTAACGCTGATTTAAATGGTGCAGCGAACATTCTAAGAAAAGTAGCCAGCAATCTAAGCTTAGACTTGGGCTTACTGGGTAGGCGTTGTTTGACGAACGCAGCGAGAATTAGACTTTGGGTATTAAGCCCTAAGCTTACTCTGTCCGCAGAATCTCAGTGTCTTTAGACCTGAGAGTGTCAACTAGTATTGTATCAACCTGCATTGTTGAACCCTCCTGAGTTAATAGTCATTAATAGTGACCCACAATTGCTTTAGTCTGCAATATCCCTCCACATTATACCCTAATTTACAGTCGCTCTTCCAATAGAAGGATAATTTTAGGCGATTCCTAGGTCGCGCTTCGCTATCGCTTTTTTTGATAACAGGATGATTCTGATATTTCAGATCCTCGACTTCTCCAAGAAGTCGGGGATCTAGTTTCCCTATTTACAAAACATCTATCTCTGTTATATAATTGTAATACATTTGTAAAATATTGAGAAACTTATGACTCAGATTACAATTGAAGAAGCTACTCAAAATTTATATAAACTTCTAGAACAAGTCGCTAAAGGTGAGCAATTTGTTTTAATGAAAGAAGGAAAAGAAATTGCTCGTCTTCTTCCTCCTCAACAGGAAAAAAAAGTATTTCCTAGTTTAAACTCTTTTAGAAAATCAATAGTTTTAAAAGGAAGTGCAATGAGTACCACGATATTAGAAGCAAGAGAGAACGAAAGATATTGATTTATTTAGATACTAGCGCCATTGTTCCTTATTATGTGCCTGAAAAATTAAGTAATGTTGTTGAACAACTATTACAAAAACAAGAAGATAAACCAATCATTAGTCAATTAGTTGAGGTAGAATTATTTTCTGCTTTATCTCGTAGGGTAAGAATGGGTGAAGTTTCCCAAAATGACGCTAGACGGATTACAGAATTGTTTGAGAATCACCTTAATGAAAGTTTATATCGTCTTGTTTTATTGGAAAATCAACATTATCGTTTAGCTAGAGATTGGATATCCAGGTTTGATCTGCCTTTAAGAACTTTGGATGCTTTACATTTAGCAGTGTGTAGCATTAATAATTTTTCTCTGGTGACAGCAGATGATAAATTAGCTCAATCTGCTACTATTTTAGAGATAGATATTCTTTTATTAACTTCCAATCTCAATTTTAGTTAGATATACGATTCCTTCAGAGCAATTCCTGGGTCGCGCTTCGCTATCGCTTTTTTGAGAAAAGGATGATTTTGTGCGATCCTAGTATTCATTCAGATCCCTGACTTCTCTAAGAAGTCGGGGATCTAGTTTACCAAGATGATATTTAATACCATATAATTACTTATTGACATAATATGCTAGTTTTAGCATACTTAACATTACATGAATGAAAAACAAGAAAAGCCTCTCAGATGGATTGCAAGCGCCCTTAATGATTTAAAGAAGTTTCCTGAAGATGTACAGGATGTCATGGGTTACGCTCTTGATTTGGCACAACATGGCCAAAAACACCCTGATGCAAAACCTTTATGCGGGTTCTCTGGAGCAGGTGTTTTAGAAATTGTAGATGATTTTGATGGGGATACGTATAGGGCAATTTATACTGTTAAATTCGAGGGTGTTATCTACTTACTACATTCATTTCAAAAGAAATCAAAACATGGTATTGCTACACCAAAACAAGATATAGAATTAGTTAAAAAAAGATTGAAAATCGCTCAAGAAAATTATTTACAGCAAACTACCGAAAAAATGGAGTAAAAAAATGTCAGAAGAAAATCAAGTTGAGGTTAGTAGCGGAAATGTATTTGCTGACTTATGTTTATCTAATCCTGAAGAAAGATTATTGAAAGCCGAGTTAGTCCGTAAAATCAGTGAAATCATTACTAATCTAAATTTAACACAAGTTCAAGCAGCCGAAATTCTAGGCATAGATCAACCAAAAGTTTCTCTACTAATTAGAGGTAGATTAAGTGGTTTTTCAACTGATAGATTGATGGACTATCTAAATAAGTTAGGTAGTGATGTAGAGATTACAGTTAAACCTAAACCTGAAAATCGCAAGTTTGCTCAGATAATTGTAGTCTGATAATTATTATTCATTATTCAGATCCCCGACTTCTTTAAGAAGTCGGGGATCTAGGTCTTGATTAAATATACGTACTTGATGTAAACTATACGTATCTAATCATCACCCAGAATATGAATGTCAAGCCACTGCGGTTTCTCGTTGTAGAAGATCATCCAGAAGTAGCGCAAAATAATTGTGATTTTTTGAGAAAGTTCGATTCTTCTGCTATTTGTGTCATCGCTTCTACTCCTCAAGAAGCACTACAACGTCTAAAAATAGAAACACCAAATTTAATAGTCCTTGATTTACAATTTGCTTTACCTTCTGGCTCTCAGTCAGCTAAATCTTCTTTAGAACTGTTAGAATTAATTTTTGATACTTATTCCTCTTTAAATATCCTCATCTATAGCAGCGAACCCAGTTGGATGATAAAACTTGTCAAATTCATTAATCATCACTGCGGTGGGTTTGTGGTTGTGAATAAAATGGAACGACGCAAATATTTTTTAGCAGGAGTTGAAAATGCGCTGAATGGAGAATTGAAACTGCCTAGAGAATTACGTCAAGAATTAAATTTGAACAAGAAAGAATTGGAAATTCTCAGGCTATTATGTCATGAATCCTTAACAGATCAAGCAATAGCGGAACGTCTTCATATATCACTAAGGGTTGTACAGAATCATGTCCAACATCTGAAAGTCAAATTAGGTATTGATGAATTTGAGCAAAAAGACATTAATTCTCGTGTTGCACTATGTATGATAGCACTTAAGCGTAAATTATTATTTTTATAATTGAGTTACAGCACTTTGTCTAGAGGTACAACCGGAAAATTAGTAATTTGAGTTAGTATTGTGTGAAATATCAGTAACACGGTAACAGGTTATAACTCATATTACCAATTACCAATTACCAATCCCCAACTGCTATGATAGCTACCCACAATCCCGCTGTTTTTGTTTTGGTAATTGAACCAGATGAAACTTTAGCTAATCAGTTAGCTTCTGATTTACAAGAAGCTGGCTATGATGCAATTGTGACTCATGATGCAGCTAATGGATTACAATACTGTCGTGATGGGTCCGCCGAACAAAGCCATCGCCAACCTGCTTTAATTGTTGTAGATCGAATGCTTGTCGGCGAATCAGGACTATCTTTCTGTAAACATCTCAGAAATATTGGTAATCGTTCCCCTGTACTGATTTTAATGGCTAGAGATACAGTAGATGATCGCATAGCCTGTTTAGATGCTGGCGCTGATGATTACATCCTGAAACCTTACCGTTCGGAAGATTTTTTAAGGCTGATTCGTCTCTATCTCAAACCTGATATTGATACCACAGAGCAATTACGCTTTGGGGACTTGGTTTTGGATCTAGGAACACGTCGGGCTATTTATAACAGTAAAGCCATTGACTTAACCATGAAAGAATTTGAACTATTAAAATTCTTAATGGAACATCCCCGTGAAGTATTAACCCGCGACAAAATTTTAGAAAATGTTTGGGGTTACGACTTTATGGGTGAGTCTAATGTCATTGAAGTGTATATTCGTTATCTCCGTCTCAAAATCGAAGAAGAAGGTCAAAAACGCCTGATTCAAACTGTACGCGGTGTAGGTTACGTCCTCAGAGATTCGTGAAAATCCATAAAATAAGAAATAATCACGAATACAATCGAAAATTGTGGGCAATTTTGCATAAATTAAGTAAGATAGTCGGAATCTAAATTGCAGTAAATAATTCAATTGCTAATTTGGTAAGAGGTAATTGGTAAAATTATCACTTTTTCCCTATTCCCTATTCCCTTTATCACTTATGATTTCTTGGCTTAGTTTATGTTCAATATTACTTAGTATCTTATTGATGGGCTGTTCATCCCCAACCACAGCTAAATCTCCAGCAGTGACACCAGAATCATCAACCCAAACATCAGTAAATGCTGGTCAAAATTTGCCAATTTCGGCTTTTGCTACTCTTCCTAAAGGTACAAAAATTCAGTTAGAAGTAGCACGAACACAAAAACAGCAACAGATGGGTTTAATGTATAGACCGGCTTTACCAGATAACCGAGGAATGCTGTTTATTTTTCCGAACCCACAACCAGTAAAATTTTGGATGAAGAATGTACCTGTTGCTTTAGATATGGTATTTCTCCAGAAAGGTATAGTTAAATATATACAAGTATCTGCTCCTGGTTGCAGTAGAGAACCTTGTGCTACTTATGGTCCTGATGTACTTATAGATCAAGTAATTGAACTGAGGTCAGGACGAGCCAAAGAACTAGGTTTACAGCCAGGAAATCAGGTGAAAATTGATTTTTTAACTCCTAAAGCTATTCAGTAGACAGTATCAACATTTATTCATCATGAGCCTATGCAAAAATAGCATGGGTTTTGATTCTAAATTCGGATATGATACAGATTTTTTTGCAAAAATATTACCTAACCTGGCATAAATAGTGGTAAAAAGGTTAATATTTAGCAGTAGCCTGAATAACATCAAATTCTAAGTTTTCCTAGTTATAGCAGAAGGCAAGAGGCAAAAGTCAAAGCTTCATCGTCACTGAGTTTGAGCTTTTAATAATGTTATAACCTCCTTGTTTACCACTGTAAAATTATAACTTCAGAGTTTGGTAACAAAAATCTCCCTTTTGACGCAAGTGTAAATGGTCGCCAATAGAGGATTATATTCTATAAACTCTTTGTTACTTAAACCAGGACAAAAGAACTGGAGGATGTTAATGGTAACACTAACATCATGGTTAAAATATTACCTAAATATTATCCTGATGGGATACATAAGTCACCGTACTAGGGATTTACACCGTGATTATAAGTACCTTGGGCTGGTAGTACATCCTGTGAGATTAATGCTTTAAAAAAGGGTTATTTAGAAGAATATAATATTTTTTTATACAACCTGTAATTTTCAATCTACCTCCCACAAAGTGACACATAAAATACTGGCTATAGAGTACCCACAAAATTAGATAACCAATCTAAAATCATCAATTCTACCCAAGAATCTAAGATACAAATGGCACCATCAAGATATTCTCGGCTAATTAATTTTCTCCAGGAAGATTTGGCAATTTCCGCCGCTTCCCTAGCTGTAGCATTACGTAATCGTGATCAAGATCCTGGTTCTTTAACCATGACACTTTGGCAATATGGGTTAATTACCCTAGAACAGTTAGAACAAATTTATGATTGGCTAGAAACGGCATAGGAAAGAGGTGACAGGTAACAGTTAAGAGGGAAGAGGCAAAAGGGAAGATCAATTACCAATTACCCATTACCAATTACCCATTACCAATTACCAATTATGCAAAAACTTTTGCTGCTGCTGCTATACCAGCACCGGGGGTGAAGTTTTCATGACCAACTTGGGGCAGGACAACTTCTAAAGAAGCAATACAGCTAAGGATATCTCTATCGCTGACAAAACCCAAGTGACCTATGCGGAAAATTTTATTACTCAGATGGTCTTGACCACCGGCTAAAGCAATATCAAACCGTTTTTTCATCAAAGAACGAATTTTATCTGTTTCGATGCCTGGGGTAGCTACAGCGGTAATAGCAGGACTTGCACATTCATCAGCAGCAAACAACGATAAATTTAACGCCTTCATAGCCGCACGAGTAGCATTTTTTTGGCGGTCATGACGGGTAAAAATGGCTTCCAATCCTTCCTTTTTCATCATTCCCAAGGTGGTATGTAGCGCCACCATTAAGTTGACAGGAGGAGTAAAGGGAGTGGTATTTTTAGCGGTAGCTTTACGATATTTACCTAAATCTAAATAATACTTAGGCAATTTTGCAGTTTTGTAAGCTTCCCAAGCTTTAGGACTGACGGAGACAAATCCTAAACCGGGAGGAATCATATAGCCTTTTTGAGAACCGGAAGCGACTACATCCAAACCCCAAGCGTCTACAGGGACGTTATAAGCCCCTAAACTGGTGACAGCATCAACAATGATTAAAGCCTCTCCATGTTCTTTAACGTGGCGGTTGATAGCTTCTAGGTCGTTAATAACGCCTGTTGAGGTTTCGCTGTGGGTGATAATCACAGCTTTGATTTCTTTGTTGGTATCAGCTTGCAGTTTGGCAGCAAATTCGGCTGGATCCAAGGGTTGTCCCCATTCTGCGGTGACAGTTTCTACACTTAGTCCAAAGGCTTGACCAACTTCTACCCAACGTTCACCAAATTTACCATTAGAACCAACTAAAATGCGATCGCCTGCAGAAAGGAAATTAATCATTCCCGCTTCTACAGCACCAGTACCGCTAACATTTAGCATTAATACATCACTGTCCGTTTGATGTAGCCATTTGAGGTTTTCTGTCACCTCTGCCATCATGCTACTAAATTCACTGCTGCGGTGGCCAATGGGGTGTTTGGCTAATGCTAGTAAAGCCGCTTCTGGGACTGGGGTAGGACCAGGAATCATCAGCATCAATTTATCGTCCATGTTTGTGTCCTAGTTGAAAATTTCAATACAATATAAATTAACCCCTCTAGGGGATAAAAATCCAAAAAACAACCCACTAAAATCTATTGTGGGTTTTGCTACACCATATTTTTTGCCACTGTCTGCCTGTTGACACTTTATCAGCAATCTACTTTATCACCGAAATGATTAATAGACCAACGGTGATCAATTAGTAAAGAGGAAGATTGAAAAGTTTCTTCGAGTCGCTTTTGTTGGGATGCAGCTTTTCGCAGGGTAATAATTAGTTGATTGACTTGATTTCGGAGTTCTTTGTCCAGACCGATAGAAGTCATTGTTTGCTTTTCTAAAAGTTGAAGTATAAGTTCGTAATGGATAGGAGAGGGTAAAGGAATTGGCTTCATGGAATTTATTGTAAAATTACAACTTAGGGATTTTTAATTTTCAATTAGTTAAGTTTTAACTAACCCTCAGTTAATTGTTACACAGGAAATAACTAATTGCCTTTAGGCAAGGGGCAAAAGATTATGATTAGAGAACTCCACAAAAAAATGAACTGCTTGCAGCAGCGCTTCGCTATCCAATGGTATCTGGTCCCTCCTTGTATTATTAGGGGACTTTTCGGCCCGCACTACAAGAAGTTTTGGGATATTTTTTAAATTGGAAGTCTCTTATACTCAAAACGGCTAGAAGCTGGACTTTTTTATCATCCAAAGAACCAAGTTCAAAGCTTCTCCAATCATAAAAGCTGCTCCTTTTCCCTCCCTTGTAGGGGCTACGGTGTACACACATCTCTAGACAGGATGCTAAACGTGATCCGATCCCCCTAAATCCCCCTTAAAAAGGGGGACTTTGAAGAATTTAGCCCCCCTTTTTAAGGCTACGGTGTACACACATCTCTAGACAGGATGCTAAACGTGATCCGATCCCCCTAAATCCCCCTTAAAAAGGGGGACTTTGAAGAATTTAGCCCCCCTTATAAAGGCTACGGTGTATACACATCTCTAGACAGGATGCTAAACGTGATCCGATCCCCCTAAATCCCCCTTAAAAAGGGGGACTTTGAAGAATTTAGCCCCCCTTATAAAGGCTACGGTGTATACACATCTCTAGACAGGATGCTAAACGTGATCCGATCCCCCTAAATCCCCCTTAAAAAGGGGGACTTTGAAGAATTTAGCCCCCCTTTTTAAGGGGGGTTGGGGGGATCTAAACGTTGTGGGGCAACTCTAGAAGACTTGTGTGTACACCGTAGCTTGTAGGGGAGGGTCAGGGAGGGGTGCGGGGAGAGGTTTACAAGAGGGGTTTCATACTTGGTTAAACTATGAACCGTTTGCAGTATAACCAAACAGATTGGTGATTGCTAACTGAGGATCTGGCTGTTTGACCAAGGATTCACCAATCAGTACAGCAGATGCACCTGCTTTTTTAACTACACTTAAATCCTCTGGGTGATGTAATCCTGATTCACTGACTACAAGAATGTTCTTGGCTTGTAATTGTTCACCTCTAGCTGTCATTAACTGACAAGTAGTTTGCAAGTCAACAGAAAAATCTTCTAAATTGCGATTATTAATCCCAATTAAAGAAACACCATCTAAAGCTAAAACCCGATCTAATTCTTCTAAATTATGGACTTCTATTAAAGCTGCCATTTTTAGGTTATTGGCAATTTTGATAAAGTATTGCAAATCTTGATCATTGAGAATTGCTGCTATTAATAAAACTGCATCTGCTCCATGAATTCGCGCCCAATACATTTGGTAGGGATAGATGATAAAATCTTTACATAGCAATGGTAAATCTACCGCAGCACGGACACGCAATAGATTTTCAAAACTACCTTGAAAAAATTTCACATCTGTCAGCACAGAGAGACAACTAGCACCACCTGCTTGATAAGATTGAGCGATCGCTACTGGGTCAAAATCTGCCCTAAATACCCCTTTACTGGGAGAAGCTTTTTTTACTTCTGCAATTAAAGCCGGATTAGTTTTGCCTTGACGTAAAGCGGCTACAAAATCACAAGTTGGTGGTGCAGATAGGGCTTGTGTTTGCAATTCCCGCAAAGGTAGCCTTTCCCGCATTTTTTCAACTTCTGTTTCTTTTTGCCAAACAATTTCTTCTAAAATGTTATTCGGTGCAGCCCCTTCTATAGCGGATCGATATTGAAGTATAGAAATATTAATAACTGTGCCGGGTGAACGACGACGGATTTGCATATTTTTTAATTTTAGATTTTGGATTGGGAATTAATAATAGACATCTTCAGAAACGCGTATTTTCTAGAATCTTTGTAGAGACGTTCCATGGAACGTCTCTACATCTTTCACAGGAAATGTCTAATTGAGAACTGAATAATTTTCAATTAACTAACTAACGCCCGTTTATAAGCTTCATCCAGAACTTCTGAAAGCGTTGGGTGAGCATGAACCAGGTAAGCGAGAGTTTGGATAGATTGACGATTAGCAATAGCGGCTGCGGCTTCGTGAATTAGATCCGAGGCGTGGGGACCAAAGATGTGTACACCTAAGACCTCGCCAGTATCTTTACGATAAATTACCTTCGTCATGCCATCAGTATCATTTTCAGCCAAAGCTTTGGAATTACCTTTAAAGTAACTCTTACTGGTGGCAATTTCAAAACCTTCAGTTAAACCTAAAGCATGGGCGGCTGTTTCTGTCAAGCCCACATAACTAACTTCTGGATGGGTAAAAGCGGCCGCAGGAATGCTGCGATAGTCAACTGTTTTGTGACGACCCATCATATTTTCTACAGCAATGATACCTTGAGCCGATGCCGTATGAGCTAACATCATTTTTCCGGTAGCATCACCAATAGCCCAGAGATAGGGGACAACTTCCCCGGCTAATAATACCGCCATATTATCATTTACAGGGATAAAATTGCGGCGGTCAAGTTCCACGCCAACAGATTCTAAACCGAGATTTTGAGTAGCGGGAACACGACCTGTAGCGACTAAGCAAGCATCAACTTCCAGAACTTCTAAATCTTCTTTTGTTTCAAAGTCAGCCAACTCAATCACTACTGGTGAACCAGGGATGACTTTTTTGGCATAAATACCAACTTTGGTTTCAATATCACGGGGGTTAATTAAGACCCGTTCTGCCAATTTAGCGATATCGCGGTCAAACCCTGGCATTAACTCACTCAAAGCTTCAATCAAGGTAATTTCACAACCCAAAGCCGAGTAAACATCAGAAAATTCTAACCCTATGTAACCACTACCAATAATCGCTACCCACTTGGGTAGAGTTTCTAATTTAACGCCTTGATCACTGGTAAATACAGTTTTGCCATCTACTTCAATTCCGGGGGGAACGAAGGGGACAGAACCGGGGGAAAGGATGATATTTTGGGCAGTAATGGTTTTTTCACCACTTTCTGTAACGATGGTAACTTTTTGTATGCCAGATACCTTACCCCAACCCCGAATAATATCAACTCCCAAGCGTTTGAGACTGTTGGTTAAGTCTCCTTGAATTTTGGAGACGAGATTGTTAGCATGATCAGCGATCGCTTGCCGTTCAAATTCGACATTACCAATTTGTATTCCCAAAGACTTGAGGTGATGGGCATTGCGTAATTCTCTAACTTTTCCGGAAGCTGCCAGCAATGCCTTAGAAGGAATACAGCCCCTGTTTACACAGGTTCCTCCCATATCCCCAGCTTCAATAATCGCTGTTTTCTGACCGCAACTGATAGCGTGTAAGGCAGCACCATGTCCACCTACACCAGCGCCGATAATCACTAAATCGTAATCAAATCCAGGACTCACTTTTATTTCCCCGTTGTCTTCACCTATTTTCTACTATATAAAACCTAGACAAAGCTAGACTTTATTTTCTACTTCAACAGGAGCATGGGAGCGGTTATCCCTGGTGTAGACTTACACGCTGTAGCCCAACGCAATCTTTCTAATACTTCAGAGTTCAAAAAGACTATCACTATCATTGCTTGGTTTTTGCATCAGCAATAGTCTTATTCAATACTTGATATCTTGGCAATTATATCTCAAGTATTTGATTTTCTCAACTAAAACATCAGGGCTTTTGTCAACACAAGTAGGGCTTGCCGAATCAAGTTAGTAGGTAGGGGCGAATGGCCATTCGCCGGTACAGGAGTTAATGAACCACGTATCTCTGACGAGACCGGAGGGATATAGAGACCAAGGACACGAAGGAAAAAGGCAGAAGGAAGAGGTGAAAATGCAAGAGTTTTAAACATTTATTGTCAATAATCTTGCACTTGTTTGCTTATAAAACCCTTTTGACTAACTCTTACAGCGATTTCCAATCATATAAGGTACATCTTAGCCCCCTCATCGCTTGCGGGGAGGGGGTTGGGGGCTGACAGGTGTAGGTTTTTAATATTCTCTGTAAAGGCAAGACCAGGAAGACAAGGAGGGATAGTAGACAAGGAAGATTTTATCCATAAAATACCCAATTTATGGTTTGTTTTATGACCAATCATCCATTTCTTGTCCGGTTTTCCTCCCTTGTCACCTTGTCTGCCTTGTCTTCCAAGTCCTGTCCTCACCCAATTGTAAAAAACCTACACCTGTCAGGGGGGTTGGGGGTGGGGTTCTTGTTCCGGGTTTGATGACAATTTGCTGTAACTTAACTTTTGTGTCTTTCTTTACAAAAAATAACGGAGAAGCTCTTGTGTCTCCCCGTTATTTTTTCAAAGCGTTTGATCAAGTTTGTTCTTAACCAATAGCCGCTCTTAATTTTTTGAGCAATGTACCAATGGCTACGAAATCTTTGTCTTGTGAAATTTTTTGCAAAGTTACCGGACTGCTTGTTACAACAATTTGGTTATATGCATTGATAGCATCACTCAGTTTATTAATGTTTACAGTTGGTGCTGCACCCTGAGCGATGATTAAACCTTTTAGTGCTTTATTACTAGCTACTAGCTGCTCTTGTGGTAACTGAGCTGAAGGAAAACTTGATGGAATAGAACCGTTGGGCGATTCCACAATACCACCAAGAGCTTCTGTCAGCGCACCTGCTAATGCTAAACTAACACCTGCGCCACCCAAATTTGCGGTTACTGCTGCTTCTGTTGCCTGCCCGACTGCACCACCGCCAAGAATAGCAGCAGCAGTAGCATCACCACGTCCAACAACCGCGACACCAGGAGCGCCACCTCCATCAGTCGTGCCACCTCCACCAGCAGTGCCACCTCCATCAGTCGTGCCACCTCCACCAGTCGTGCCACCTCCATCAGCCGCTGCACTCTGTATAGCAGCAGCCGCAGCAGCAGTAACTTCTGCGGCTGCGGCAGGTGAAACGGTAATAGTACCACCTGGTCCCACACTGACATTAGGTGATGCTGCTACTGGAGCAGCACCGCCACCTCCACCGCCACCTCCAGCAGCCGCGCCACCTCCATCAGCCGGTGCGGAAAAAATGGTAGTTGTTGACCCACTAGTTGCAGCACCACTTGGAGTGCCAGCGGTACCCTTACTTGGACCGATAATTTGCGCTTGGTTTGGTAATTGCCAAGCAACGGACATTAAGGGACTAAGACTGAGAGCCAAAATGAGATTTCTGATTTTTAACATGATGATTATCTAGATAAAAAAGTATTTACTTAGGTAAGAAGTTGAAACCATAACCTACGCTCAACACAAATACTCTGCCACCGCTGCTGTTATCTGTGAGATCCGCACCCTGGGCTGTAATTGTTAAGGGTATAGTAGGCACGGGAACAAAGGAAGCCCCGATGTTTAAACCAACTCCACTCCAACCAAAACCTACACCAACCTGGGGATGAACTTGCACACCTACTCCACCAAATACACCAGTGCTGGCATTACCTTGTCGGAAGTCTCCACCACCTGCTCCTGCGGAAAAGGAGATGGGCATTGGATTAACAGAATCGTTAGGCCGTAAGAGAGAGTAAGTTGTAACTACACCATAAGCACTGGAATCTCTAACACCTTCATTACCATACTGAGCAAAGGTCTTCCAGCCAGCAGCTACACCAACTTGATTTGTTCCTTTAGCATAAGCAATCCGGTGAACTTTGAGGTCAAAAGTTCCATTTGCTCCGAACTTTTTGATACTACCGTTAGTATAGGCAAATTCTAGACCAACGAGTTTTTGGGAATTTCCTAAACCAAAACCTAAGCTGGTACTCCCATCAAGAGGATTATCGCCGCTCTTAGAGCTCCTGGTTGCCCCTGATGCTCCTACGAATACATCACCCCAACCAGCGCCGAAAGCACTGGGTCCGCCAAAGCTAAGTCCAGGTGCATATGTACGCTTGGCTGCCGATGCTGGCAGTGGTGGTTTAACGAGGGGTTCAATTAATAATTGCTGGCGTAAGTTGTCAACATCAATTGGACTGTTATCACTAGTTCCAGGAGAGTTTGTTTGGGCAATTAACTGTGGTTGTTTTTGAGCAACAATAGATGCTGCCTTTTTTCCCAATTTTATTTTTTCCGCTAGTACTTGTTTGAGATCCGGTAAGTTAGTCTCTAAAGCGGTTTGATTAGTGATTAAGTCTTCACTGCTATGGTTTCTAGAAGCTACTTCACCAGCCGCAGAAGCAGGAGTAACTGAAAGAGCAGTAGTCAACCACATATAACTCAAACAGGTTGTGCCTATAAATTGCACCCAATTGGGCCGTAACAACATACATAAAAATTTTGCTTTTTTCAAAGTTCTACTCCCCACAAAGTTGATATGCGATTAAAAACGTGTCCAAAGTTAATTTCACAAAAAAAATCATCCAATATCATTTTGAGTGCAACTTTTACACAGCTTTTTGTAAAAAATAAGTTAGCAGTGTGCTAATAGCTTGATGATAAGCTAACGTTTTCACAAACTGTAACTAAGCTACCCATCACACTCACAAGATAAGAGAACTCCACAAAAAAGATTATCCAATTTTGTGGGATGGGCATCTTGCCCGTCCTTGTATTATTAGCGGGCAAGATGCCCGCACCACAAGAAATTTTGGGATATTTTTTTAATTGGAAATCTCTAAATAATTTTACTTTTGTGAAACTATCAAAATTATACCAGTTATAATAAAAATGTCTAGATACAAAATGTATTTTTCTCAATAGTTAATTAACTTAACAAAAATACAGAAGTTTATGGACGTGGTATTAACGATACAGCATTTCCTGCTGTTATGAGGTACATCATAGCCCCCTCTCGAAGAGCGGGTTGGGGTTGGGGGTGGGGTTCGTGTACCTCACTCAATCAAGAACCGCTGTAATTGAATCCTAGATTGTAGATTAAATAATCTAGGATTTCTATGTTTGCATTTTACTCCAATTGCTTGAGGTGATATTACTGTAGTCTCGGTCTAAATCTCTGCCTAAAATCAGCTTTATTTTTTAAGGGGATGTAGAAACCCCATCTTCAACGAAGAAAGATGGGGTAGTTCATTTTGTATATTCATAAAATACCATCTGGGGAATTAATAAATCATCTTGTAATTTCCCGATTCCTAAAAAATTAGTTTCTGTTTCATAAACTCGGACAAACTCGCCAATAGCAAGATTGAGGGGAATTTTTTGACCTTGACACCATTTTTTTGCAGATTCTGCTGGCAAATTTAGAGATTTGAGATGTTGTAATGGGGTGTCTGGGGATATGGGTTGAAATGTGCCGTTTTCGATTTGGGTTGCTAAATCTGTGAAGGTGAGACTGGTGGGAATCTGAAAACTGCTGCTTTCTGTGCGGATTAGGGCGGACAGAGTGCCACCTGTATTTAATATTGTACCTAAATCACGGGCGATGGCGCGAATATATGTTCCCGTACCACAAGCTATGGCTACATCTAATTCTGGAAAATCTCCGTCTCGCCAATCTAATACCTGAATTTGGGAAATTTCTACTGTTCGCACGGGAACTTCGACTATTTCCCCTTTCCGCGCTAAATCATACAGGCGTTTGCCATCAACTTGAATGGCGCTGTAACTGGGGGGAATTTGCTCAATTTTACCGATAAACTGGTCAAGTGCAGTTTTTATATGTTCCAAATCCAACCCTGGACAAGGTGCGGAGGCAATAATTTCCCCTTCTAAATCATCAGTAGTAGTTTGTACCCCTAGCCGAATAGTGGCTTGATAAGCCTTTTCTCCCGGTAAATATTGTAATAATCTGGTGGCTCTACCCAGAGCCATCGGTAATACTCCAGTAGCTTTGGGATCTAAAGTTCCTGCGTGTCCGACTCGTTTCATGTTCAGTAGTTTTCGGACTTTGGCTACGCAGTCATGAGAAGTCCAGTCAAATGGTTTGTTTAAATTAAGAAAGCCTTGCACAATTTTAGATTTTATAGTTGAGATTTTTGTATTTTTACACAAATTGTTAAAACTAGGAAAACGCCAACAAATCTAGGAGAGAAATACCGATACCCAGCATCCAAAATCCAAAGCGGATGATGGTATGAGAAAATTCTTTTTTGACGGGGTTGGTTTCTTGGAGATTATCACCTAAAACTGGTGCTAATTTGAGATGATTAAGGGACTGGACAAGATTTAAACCGAGAGACTGACTAGAAATACTTTGAGCATAGGCGGCATTAAGATAGGAAAGATATTCTGATTTTCCGGCTATATAAGTTTGAAAGAAAGGTAAACTCAAAGCATTCATGTAATTGTATGCCTGTTCAGCATCACCTACCATATCTGTTGATAGTGCCATTTGTGTACTATCAGGATTGCTATTACCAATGGTGGAAAAATGAGTACCACCAAGTAGCATAACTAAATATTTTTGAGGATGAGTAATCCACGAAAAAGGGACAATTTGCTCATATAAGGCTGGGGCAACAGTATCTTCACTGCTACCAATCATCATGATTGGGGTGTGAATTTGGCTTAAACCAACTTGTCCGAAAATAGAACTGGTGATAGGATTAACAGCGATCGCAGCTTTGATCCTAGGATCTTGTAAATTATATTCTTCTCGTGACTGGTTTGGCAATTCTAACGCTCGACATTGCAACATTAAAGACATATTCCAAGTATTTCGCAATTTGTCGCCATGACAGTCTTTTTGTAATTGCTGAAAGTTAATTTTTGCCCCCGCTAAAGCTAAGGCAGTA
This sequence comes from Dolichospermum sp. DET69, assembly GCA_017355425.1. Lineage (NCBI taxonomy): Bacteria > Bacillati > Cyanobacteriota > Cyanophyceae > Nostocales > Aphanizomenonaceae > Dolichospermum > Dolichospermum sp. DET69. Next base: position 1,035,137 of record CP070233.1, on the reverse strand, counting down.
TAACCCCCTAAAGACTGACCAAATATTCCTACTTGTTCTAAGTTCAACCGATGCTGAAATTGTGAATCTGACTCTAATTGATCTAAAATATATTTTATATCTAAAGGTCTATCTTTAAATTCATTGGGATGTGCAACTTGATTACTACTACCCTGAATTAAAGATTGTAATTGTTGAACATCACTACCTGGATGATTGGGAATAATTACAGCAAAACCATATTTAGCTAAATGATTTGCTAAATAACGAAAGTTACTACTGTCTAAACCTAATCCATGAGAAATAACAATAACAGGTGCAGGACTTTGGGTATTAGGAATATATATATCTGTAAATAAATGCCGATTACGAATGGAATCAAAGAAGTTTATTGTTTGTTTTTGAATTGATAAATTTGCTGGATTTGGCAATTTTGGTAATTGAGAAAAATTAGTTTGAGAGATTTTAGCAGCTTCTAATTTTGATGTTTGGATTAATGTGGAAATAGTTGTTTCAGTGTCGCTGATCATTTTCTCTAACTCATCAGCAATTTTCATACTAGAAGCCACATCAATATGAATATTATTTTGAGGATATTTACGTAATAAATTTAATAGATTTAACCCTTCTGGTTCAGCCGCTGCGGCAATTAAAGCTGTGCGTAAAGACCCAGATACAAATTTTGGATAATCAGATTTAGTTTTAATTAATTCTGCTAACCTTTGTAATATAAATTCTCCTTGTTGGGTGTCAAGAAATTGAGCAGCTACAGCCGGACTAATTTTCAGCGGTTGAATTAAAATTTTCTTTAATTCTTGCAGTTTACTTGTAGGAATATATTGATAATACCCTGCTAAATCTGCATTAATTATTCCATATTTAGCATAGCTTTCTAAGGCACTAATAGGGATGGAAATTTCTAGTGCTGAATAAGAAGCATGAACTTGTTCTGCTGCCATAACAGAGTTAGTTATCCCAAATGTTGGCAGCAATATTGATAAAACCAGTAATAGAGAATTTTTTCTCAGGGTGCTGCCCCAATTACCAAAAATATTCATCGCTTAACTTGTGTGGTGATGTTGTTGAGCGAGGCTCAAATTTTGGTAGTTATTTAAACACCCTGTTGAAAAATTCAAAAATTCAAAATATTTCCTACAACAAGCCAAGGAAACGAAATTGAAGGCTGTTTCCGATGAGTTTGCTGTTAATTACTAGGAGTTCTTTTAAGATGATAATAAATATATTAATGATCTACATCAGTATTTATTATGTATTCTTCCTCATGAATGAAATCTAAATAATGCTAATAATTCCTATTAATTAGATTTACCCAAAGCAATAGATATTGAACCAGCAACAACTAGAAATGCTCCAATAATTCCCATGAGAGAAATATTTTCTGGAGAGATAATATTAGGAGCAATTACTGACATAAGCCAACCGGAAATTAAAGTAATAATCGGAGCTAAAGCTAATACAGAACTCACCCGTGATGCTTGCCAATGTTCTAAAGATTCTGCAAAAGCACCATAGGCAATAAAGGTATTTAAAGCACAGAATACCAAAATTGAAAAATGAAACCTATCCAAAGTAAAAATAGTATTGATTTTTGCAAATGGTGTAAATAATAAAGCACAGCCACCGTAAATAATCAACATGATTTTTGCTGAAGACAAAGATTGTAATAACTGTTTTTGTGATAAGGCATAGATAGCCCAGGCTATTGAAGCAAAAACAATCAAGCCACTACCTAATAAATATTCACCTTTCGATGTCATTAGATTAGCTAATTGACTATGAAAAAATAATGTAAAACCCACAGTGAGAACAGCTACACCCAGCCATTGATTTAATGTATAACGTTCATGAAAAATTACTAATCCTCCGCAACCTAATAATACACCAGATAATTGAATTATAACTTCAGCATTGCCTGGGGATGTTAATCCTAAACCTTGTGTAAACAGAAAATAGTTAGCAGCCAAACATAAGGTAGCAACTACTAATAATTGCCAAGAAGTAGCACGTAATTCTGCTAATGTTGGTAATTTTTTCTGAAACAACAAATAAGTTGCTAGACAAATAAATGCGGTTGAAAAGCGAAACCAAACAACGGTAAAAACATCTAACTCTTGTAGCGTTATCGTTAAAGCTAGAGGTAAAACTCCCCACAAAAAGACAGTTACCAATGATAAACCTAGACCCAAACGCCAATGACCAGAACTTTGATGCATCATTAATAATGACTACAGGGGACAAATCATTTTTACATCATAATCACGTACCAGGAATATTTAATTACTTCTGCCTATTGCCTATGAGTCCGGATAATATTAATTTTGGATATACAGAAATTATCAATAATATTTGTAAAATTTTAAGTAGTGTGAGTGCGTGGGCAATGCCCACCCTACGTAATATCTCGAAAATCAAATAAGTAGGTTGGCGTTAAAAATTGTCGTTGGGGCAAGGGAACAGGGAACTCTTAACTGGGAACAGGAAGAGAGTTTTGGGCGATTTTACTTTTCTTCACATACATTTAAATTTTTCTGTTCACCTACCTACTTATGGGAATTATATATCAGCAATTAAAAATTAAAAATGACTAAATATATCTGTGGTCAGGCTTGAAGGGAACTTTGATTATGCCAACTGTCTCCACAGCAATTTTAAGTTACACAATGTCAGATAAACCTTCTCACCGTTGATTAACCGCAATATTAAAAACGCTAATTTGGGTTATTATATATCTAAATAATTACCCAAAAACATAAATATAAAGTAAACTAGAGACAAAAATACTACTTAGTCCCACAAGGTCAACTAAGTATCAAGGTGCATAAATTCATAATCTGGGTCGAAGGTGACCAGGAGTAGCTATGTCAGAAACAAGTGACAAACTCATACCTATATTACAAAGGCAACCTGTACAGCGTCGCCGGCGCAAACGTCCAATCCCCAAGACAGGACAGAAAAAAGTTATCAATCAGCAGCCAGTTTCTAGCCCAAGAGAAACTGCCACATTAGCTCGTCTCAATCATCATATCAGTCCTGCTCCGATCTCGGCTGGGGGGCGAAGACCAGCATCACGGATAATGATGCCCCCTGGTGTTAAACCTGTCACTACAGTCAAGAAAAATACTCAAATTTCTCCACAGGGAAATGTGAGGTTAAAGACTGTACGCATGGATAAACCGAAGATAGAAAGAAAAGGATCTCGCAAGACAAGGTTAAAACCCATGGCCAGAACCATGTTATATGCCTTGCGGTTGTTGATTGTCGGTGTCGGTGTCGGTGCGATTGTCGGTACATTGTTGTCAGTTCTAGACCCTGCTAATCGCATTGGTTCAGTTGTGTCGGTATCTCAAATTACAGCACCTCAAAAATCACCTCAAAATTCTAATCCGAGCCTATATCTGTCCCAGGAAATTATATCTTTAAAAAATTCTTTGCAAACTCTCACCACAGCTAATTCTGATCTAATACCAGGGGTGTTTTTATTAGATTTAGATAATGGTGGTTATGTAGATATTAATAGTAATACAAGTTTTGCTGCGGCTAGTACGATTAAGATCCCAATTTTGATTGCTTTTTTCCAGGATGTAGATGCGGGTAAAATCCGCCTGGATGAAATGTTGACTTTGCAAAAAGAGATGATTGTCGGGGGTTCTGGAAATATGCAGTATCAAACCCCGGGCAGCAAATATACGGCTCTTGATCTGGCTACGAAGATGATTACAATTAGCGACAACACAGCTACAAATATACTTATTGCTAAATTGGGTGGACAAGAGGCATTAAATGGACGTTTTCGCAGTTGGGGAATGACAACGACGATGATTCGTAATCCTCTCCCGGATTTAGAAGGAAATAATACTACTAGTCCCAGAGAATTGGGAAATTTAATCTCAATGGTGAATCAAGGTAATATTGTGAGTATGCGATCGCGTGATTTAATGCTTAATATTATGGGTCGCACCGAAAGAGATAATCTCCTCCCTGCGGGCTTAGGAAAGGGCGCAAATGCTTATCACAAAACAGGTGATATTAGCACAATGTTAGCAGATGCGGGTTTAATAGAAGTTCCTACGGGTAAGCGTTACATCATCGCTATTATGGTAAAACGTCCTAATAATGATCCTCGGGCGGCAAAATTAATCAGTTCTATTTCTAGTGCTGCTTACCAACACTTTAGCCAAACTACAGTTACACCCAGTAATCCGACAAATAATCAACCAGTTACTCAACCAGTTACTCAACCAATTCCTAATTATCAACCACCTGTTCAACCCTTTATTCAGCAACCGATTCAACCACCAATGATCAATCCAAATATGCCTAATGGGATGGTTAATAATATGCCTGTAGGTAGTTATCCACCTCCTGTGATCACTCAACCATATTATCCACAACAATAAACAATTCAAAATTTAACTCTGTTGCAGAAAAGGTGAATTTGTTGTTAAAACAGCATTAAGGCTATCAATCAGAGGTCAAATATATCGTCACTGACTCAACCCTAAAGGGATTGAGCTTGTAAAGAACAAACTTTACAACGCAAGCAGCGACTAGCCCATTGAGACTAATCCTGATCCGCACTTCCGAATACTTCCCCAGTTTGGATTATCTGCAAGACTGTTTGTTAAGTCGTTGGTTAAAGACAAGACATTTTGGATTAGTTGGGCGAGGGGACTTGAACGGGTTTGCTGGTTCCCGGGATTATATCCATTCAAAAATCAGCATTTAAATACCACAGTGAATAAATTCACTCGTGTCGCTTCCCTCTCACCGGCTAAAGCCACTGAGTTTCCCGCATACCGCGAGGTTTTATGAATATTCAACTGAAACCGGAAACAGAGGAGTTAATACAAGCTTATATTGCCACTGGGCGATTTGAAAATATAGAAGATGCAGTGAATGAGGCTTTTAATTTACTGTTAGGTAGAGAAAGAAGACTGGAGGAACTAAAGGAAAAAATAGCGGTGGGGACTGAACAGATTAATAATGGACAAGTAACAGATGGTGAGGTGGTTTTTGCTAGACTACAAGCGAAAATTAAACAAATAGAAGAGGAATTACACAATGGGTAAATACTCATTTTCTGATGAAGCTATTCAAGATTTAGAAGAAATTTGTGAATATCTTGGTAACAGAAGAAGGGAACTCTTAACTGGGAACAGGGAACAGGGAACAGATAAGAAACACTCATTTGCACCAGTTTAGAGCTTCAGTCAAAAAAAAGATGTTTTTACAAGATGCGTAGCCCGAAAAAAACAGTGTCATTATTTCAATCTCATGTTTTTAAACATGAGTTTTTCCTGTTAGAAAGTTGCCCGTTCCCTGTTCCCTCTGAAAGTAATCCAAAAGCCGCTAGTCAACTTTTTGATAAAATTAGAAGTAAGTGTAAATTAGTTGCTAGTTTTCCAAGTATGGGTAAAAGTTATGGAAGACTAGCAAAAAATCTTCGTGGTTTTATTATAGATGACTACATTATATTTTACTATCCTCAAGAAGAGGAAATAGGAATTAATATTACTCGTATTGCTAGTGGTTATCGAGATTTAGAGTCACTATTTGAGTAAATTTTATAAGGTTATAAATATTCCCTTAACATTTTTGATATCGCATTCCTGGGAGTTGGGTAACTAAACCCATGAGTTCCAAATGTAATAAAGAACTGGAAACTAAAGCCGCATTCATCCCTGTTTTTTGAATAATAGAATCAAAAGATAAAGCATCAATAGTTAAGGTGTCTATTACCTGTTGTAATTCTGGTGATAAATCAGGTAGAGGAGGAGATTTAACTATAGGTATTTCTATATCTATTTGGGGAATTGCTCCCAATAGAGTTAATAATTGACTGAGTTCTTGATTAATTAAACCTGCACCTTGACTAATTAATTTTAAACAACCTTGTGATGGTTGATCATCAACTCTTCCCGGTAATGCGTAAACATCTCGACAAAATTCATTAGCATAAGTAGCTGTAATTAAAGCACCAGATTTTATTCCTGCTTCTATTACTAATACTGCACGACTTAAACCGGCAATGATGCGATTTCGACGGGGAAAATGGGTGCGATTGGGTGTGGTTTTGGCAGGATATTCACTGATTACTATGCCCGATGTCAATATCTCTTTATATAAATCTCGGTTTTTATGGGGATAAATAACATCTACTCCTGTTCCCACAACTGCGATTGTTCTACCTCCAGCTTTCATTGCTGCTGCATGACTTTCGGTGTCTATTCCTTGGGCCATACCAGAAACAATGGTAAAACCATTTTTGGCTAATGCGGTACTAATTTGTCGAGTCCATTTAATTCCATATTCTGTGGGTTGACGAGTTCCCACAATTCCTACTAGGGGTTTTTGTCCTGAATTTTCCTGTAAGTCAACTTCTCCCCGATAATATAATAATGGGGGTGGACTGGGGATTTCTCGCAATAATTGGGGATATTCTGGGTCTGCTGGTGTCCAGAAATGGGGGTTTATTTGTTGGTGTTGCTGAAGTAGTTGTTCTGGGTTTAAACGGGTTTTTTGTTGAACAACTTTTTCTAAGGTTTGAAATCCGAAACCTTCAACTTTTCGTAATTCTCCTGGACTGGCTTTCCAAGCTGTTTCTAAGTTACCAAAATGCTGTTGTAATCGTTGTAATAATATTGGTCCAATACCGTAAATTTGCGACCAAGCTAACCAATATTTTCGTTCTTCTGTAGATGACATTTTATCAGGGTTTAGGAGAATAATTTGCAATAAGAAAGGCTATATGACTTTTCAAACATCCTCTAATCATAGATTTCTCTACGATGCCCAATTTGATGAATGATAGTAGTTTGTTGGGCTTGATCAATCGTATAGATCACCCTATAGTCTCCTATTCTTAATTTAAAGAATCCTGATAAATTGCCAGTAAGAGGTAAAGGTGTGATCTGCTCCAAGTTTTCTCCTAACCACTTGATTTTGCGGGCTATCCGTATTTGATTAGTGGGATCGAGTTTAGCAATATCAGCGATCGCTTCTGAGGTAAATTCGATACTATAGCTCATCCCAGTTAATTCCGATTGACTGCATGGCTTGATGTGCAGGAATACTATTAACTGGTTGATTGAGTAACCGCTCTACAACAGAAGATTTGAGCTTTTTTCCTTCATCTAAGTCAATATATTCTTCCAAAACCTCAATTACCACCTCGCGCATTAAGGTCCGAAATTGCTCTACTGTCAATTCTTTAATTTGCATATCATTATGGATCTAGTAGCTTTGTCTTTAATTTTATGCGATTGAAAATTTTACGGCTCTTGTCTGGTGCTGGAATCAGAAATTTGCAACAAGGAAAACTATTTGTATTGTACCTGAGATTTGAGACATCAAGGAGACTTTTTGAATGTATGCCAAATCAGTCGGTATCGTTCATATATCGTGGCATGGCAGAGCAAGGTAGTAAACCAAAAATAGGTAGAAGTGCCAGATTATTAGGAATATAATAAAAGAAAAACACCCAGGAGTAGTAGCGATGATAACCCTAAAATCTAAAGCAACCCTTTATGAAGCTGATTATCATCTTTGGTTAGAGCAAACAATTGAGGCACTTCGAGCTTATGATCTATCAACAATAGACTGTCAAAATTTAATTGAGGAGTTAACAAGCTTGGGAAGAACCGACCTGAGAACAGTTAACAGTTTAATTAAGCAAATTATTATGCACCGTTTAAAATTGAATTATCTGCCTGATCGAGAACCGCGTAAACATTGGTGCAAGGAAATTTTCAATTTTCAAGATCAATTGTCGGATACTTTGACAGCTTCTCTTAAAAATAAAATTGATTTAGATGAACTTTATTTTCGAGCTAAACGCCAGCTTTTGTTAGATTATGAGCTTGAATTGCCAGAGACTTGTCCCTATTCGTTAACGGATTTATTATCGGCTGATTTTGTGGATAATTTTCTGATTTAATAATGTCATATTCTAATCAGTGCGATAGCGAAGCACTGCTGCAAGCTGATCGCTAATCTGGTAGGTTGGGTTGACGGAAGAAAAACCAATACCCTCAAAATAAGTAGGTTAGCATTAAAAATTGTCGTTATGGCAAGGCAAGAGGCAAGAGGCAAGAGTGAAGAGGGTTTGGGCGATTTTACTTTTCTTTACACAGATTGGTTTTATTGTGTTCACCTACTTAATGTTAGTTACTATCGATCTAGAATCTCAATTAATGAGGAACAGCAGAAATGAACATTCGCCTAGACTTACCACCGGAGTTAGAGAATGAACTGTCCACCGAAGCCTTGCAGCTAAATCTGCCTTTATCTGAGTACATTCTACGGGTTCTATCAATCAGACAAGTTTTGAGCAACCCACCCAAAACTGGAGCAGAACTTGTTGCTTACTGGCAAAGCGAAGGTATTATCAATTCAAGACCTGAAATCACGGATAGTCAAGTCCATGCTCGACATCTGCGCCATGAGGCTGAAACACGAACACGGACATAAGAAACGTTTATGTATTTGTTAGATACTGATGTTTTGATTGATATTCAACGGGGGCATTCACCTGCGATCACTTGGTTTTCTAGCCTGACCGATTTACCCAGCGTTCCCGGCTTTGTTGTCATGGAACTAGTCCAAGACTCTCAGAATACGCAACAAGTTCGTAAAGCACTACAACTGGTTGCTCCATTACCTGTAGTGTGGGCAACTGAAGCTGACTGTATCCGCGCTCTGTCGGATTTCACAGCTTATCATTTGTCTAATAGTCTAGGATTAATGGATGCTTTGATTGCTGCTTGTGCTGTAGGGCGGGGTCTAACACTATGTACATTTAACGTGAAACATTATCGAGTTGTTCCCAACCTTAGGATGGCGCAGCCTTACGCACGTTAACCGCGCTGAATTATATAAGCGAGTAACCTAAACCCTTACAAAAGATTTAACCTTTTGCTAAATGTTGATTTTTCAAATAATCAAATACAGATTTATCTCCAATGTCAGGAGGAATAGCTTGAATGACTTTGCGAATAGCAAAGACTAGAAACAAAATTGCCCAAAGTCCTAATAAAACCCGTTCTGCTTGGGTTGATAAAATTCCTGTTAAATGTCCTAATAATAATAAAGGAACGAGAGGAGTTAAGATTTTAGTTTCTAAACGATGGAAACAAAAACCTTCTTTGAAAAAAATTCCTGTCAATGCTGCAAATGTGAAACCAATTCCTAATATAGTCAATGGTTGATCATAAACAGTAATTGCAAAAGCTTGACTATCACCATGTCCAAAAATAAAGGCGGAAATACTACCAATTATCCAAAAAAGTTGGAGAATTTGGTGCAAAGATGCCATATAAATGTGAATAGTTAATAAACTGACACCAAGTGCAAGACTAAAACAGGTGTAGAGAGGAGTAATAGCTTGAATTGTAGTAGTTTGGGGATAAAATAGGACTAAACCGCTACCTATGGCAAAACATAGGGCTGCTATCATTAATCCTGTGCGATAAATTATCACACTTTGGCGATCGCTTTGGGTAATTGAAAACTTTCCAAATTGACCTTGATATACTTCCGGTGATGATATCGTTTGTGTAGTCATAAATATTATATTCCTAGTATGTTTTAGATCCCCGACTTTTTAAAGAAGTCGGGGATCTGATTTTTGATTAATGTCCTTTCCCAGCGCCTAAATATAATTCTCCCACCTTTGGATCATTTAATAGTTCTCTACCGGGTCCAGATATAGCATCTTTTCCTGATTCTAACACATAACCACGATCTGCCATTTCTAAAGCTTTCCGGGCATTTTGTTCGACTAAAACTATCGCAGTTCCTGATTCTTTAATTTGTTTAATTTGTTCAAATACTTGAGTTACTAAAATGGGAGATAATGCGGCTGAAGGTTCATCTAAAAGCAGTAAACTGGGTTCTAACATTAATGCTTTCCCCATTGCTAACATTTGCCTTTCTCCACCGGAAAGTGTCCCCGCACGTTGACGACGACGCTCGCTCAATCTGGGAAACATAGTATATATTTTATCTTTAAGCGGTTTTAAGGGGATATTCCTCACAAAAGCTCCCATTTCTAAGTTTTCATCTATGGTTAAAGATGGAAAAACATTGGCAATTTGGGGAACATAGGACATTCCTTTTTCCACAATTTGATTTGATTTTAAACCAATCAGATTTTTATCTTTAAATGTAATTATTCCGGTATGGGGTGTTAAAAGTCCAAAAATAGTTTTTACTAAGGTGGATTTACCCGCACCATTAGGACCAATTACTGTGACTAATTCCCCTGGTGCAATGTGAAAGTTGACACCTTGCAAAATATCTACATCTTTAATATATCCAGCGTGGACATTTTCTACTTTTAATAAATAATTATTAGTCATTAGTTATTAGTTATTAGTTATTAGTTATTAGTTATTAGTTATTAGTCCGTTGTCTAATGACCAAGGACTAATGACCAATGACTAAACTCTTATTTTCTGCAATTCTGGTCTTTCTTCTGCCAAAATCGCATTTTCTACGGGGCAAACTTGGAGACAGATGCCACAATCAATACAGGTAGCAAAATCAATCCAGTACCAATCTGTACCTTTGACATTTTTTCCTGGACCTTCATGAATGCAAGCTACAGGACAAGCATTTACGCAGTCAGCAACACCTTCACAAACGTCTGTAACTATGGTATGTGGCATTTTCCGATTTCCCCTCTTTTGTTGGTAGAGTCGAGGGGGAATATTATTTCCCGCCCCTCTCTGTTAAATCTGGGCGTGCAGCTTTCACTGCACCCAGCTTCCGACGTTCTTAGCTTTCGCTTTTGCTCTTATGGATATAATCGTGGCAGCTTTCATGAATGGCTAGAAGGTTTTTAGGTTTCCAGTTTTGGTGGTTTCCATCTATATGATGTAAGTGTACCTTCTCATCACTAACCAATTTCAGTCCACAATGACCACATTTATGGTTTTGCCGTTTGAGGGCTTTAGAGGTATCGTTGTTATAGAGCTTGCTGTTACGCTCGCTCCAATAACTCAAATCTCCGTCATAGGGTGATTTCTCACCTTTAACATTGATATGTTTGTTTTCGGAGTAAGGAACTGATGGAAACGCTTTATCTAGTAATTGTTTACTGGTATGGCGATTCTGTTTTGTTTCCTTATTGAATACCCTGAAAGCTCTTGTTTCGATGTGGAATAACGAGTTTCTTGACCCGTCCATCTTGCAGAAGCGGTGGTAGTTCCTCCAACCTCTAACTACAGGGGCTAATTTCTCAGCCTTTGTGGTAGCACCATAATTCGAGTTGTTGACGATGTGTTTTACTTTCTTGCGAAAAGATTTAAAGTTGTCCACTGATGGAACGCTTTTAAATTTTCCGTTATTCTGGACTTTGAAATTCCAGCCCAGGAAGTCAAATCCATCTGTCGTGGCGGTTAGCTTTGTCTTTTTCTCACTGACTTTCATTCCCCGCTCTGCTAGGAACTGACTGATTTTGTCAAGTATATCTGTGGCATCGTCTTGAGGACGGAGTATTATTACCATATCATCCGCGTAACGGATAGATGGTTCAACAATATTTTTCCTTGGGGTTTTGTCTGTAATTCTGTAGCTAGGTATCACATGATATCTATGAATACTTTCAATCCCATTTAAGGCGATGTTAGCTAGTAGTGGACTTACCACCCCGCCTTGCGGTGTTCCTTGTTCTGGAAATTCTGGATTAACTCCGGCTTTGAGACATCGGAATATTCCCTGTCTTATGCTATAAGGAGCAATGAGTTTATCCATGATGGCGGTGTGGTTTATCCTGTCAAAGCATTTTTCGATATCGAGTTCTATAACTCTTTTATCTATTCCGTTGGCTTGAGAGTTTAGATTCAGGAACAGCATTTTCTGCGCGTCATGCGCTGAACGCCCCGTCCTAAACCCGTAGCTCCTGGCGTGGAAGGTTGCCTCGTGCGCTGGTTCTAATGCGTATTTGATAAGGCATTGGTAAGCCCTATCAGCAATAGTGGGGATTTTCAGCATCCTCATAGTACCGTCCTTTTTGGGGATTGGTATTTCTCTTAGTTCCTGGTGTTTCCAGTTGCTAACGGATGCTTTTAGCAGTTCATTAAGCTCGAAGCGTTCCTTAAAGGTAAGAGACTTTTTGCCATCAATTCCTGCAGTCTTTTTCCCAGCATTTAGCTGTGATACTTGACGGATTGCCAGTAATCTCGCTGCGGTAGATTTCAGAATCAGCTTTTGCAGGGACTTAGCTTTGCGCTTGTCGCCAACTTGAACCGCTTTGTACACGCGCTTTTGTAGGCGAAATAGGTTACGGCGGAATTTCTTCCAAGGTAACTTCTTCCAGGATTCACTAGAGTTGTCTCTGTGTCTAATCATGCTCTGCGACCGTTTGTGTATTCTGAACACCTCAGACCAATTACGGTCTGTCCTACCCGGATTGAAGGGATTCCGCTGCTCGTCCAGCCTACTTAGGGTTCGACCGCCCTCAGACCCTCAGTCCGTTTTTATTCGTTCCCTCGGTTGATTGTTAGTTCCGTTAGGTGTAGCCAATTCAACTACTGGATTCCCTGGACTCTTGCCGCTATTGAGACCAATATGCGGCGGGAATTAACTCCAATGAAGTCAAGTTTTTGATGTTGTGTCCTGCTTACAAGTAGGTTGCTTTTCTAGGCTCTGTTTCACCATAGGAACTCCCCGTTAGCACCAGTGTCACCCCACAACGGATGTCTGATTGCGCCCTGTTCCTAGCTTCGACCTCCCGAAACCGAGTCGGGTCATCGTAGGCAGATAGGGAGTCATACCTGAGTCTGGTAGATGGGACTTACACCCATATCAGACCGAGAGTTCAACTTTCCCCGTTGTCGGGTTAAGTTGGTGAGGTTATTTACGGACTTGTATACCGTGATTCACTCACAACGAATCGCACGGTATCACTTGTTCCACTCCTGTAGGGGTTTAGCATTGCTAAACCTCTACTACTCCTTTTTAACATCCCGCTTCGATGGTGTGTGTACCATCAGATTTAATCCAAGCAATTTGGGTTATTGAGCGATCGCTTGCATATTGACGAATCGCGTCTATGTCCCTACCTCCCAGGTCTATTTCTACTCTCACTAAATTAGGAGAATGACGTAATTTCTCAGCATAGGCAAAAGCCGCAGCTTCAGCACCGGGGGTTTCTGGGACTACTAACCAATTACTGGCGGGGATATCCTGGGGTAATTGCTGATTTAATAGGAGAATTTCGTATAAACCATCAATATTCAATTCAAAGCCGATACCGGGAATATTTTCCTTTTGGGGATGATATAAACCGAGTAATTGGTCATAACGACCACCACTTCCTAAAATCTGTGCTTGGGAGTTTGTCTCACTGACTACTTCAAAAACAAGACCTGTGTAATAGTCAATGGTTTGAATTAAGCTCAGATCAAGGATGAGAGGGAATTTACCATCTAATAATTCTACTAGGGATTTGAGGTTATTTATTGCCTCATCCTGGTCTGGTTCTAGATGTAAACTGCTGACTTTTTGGAGAACTTCTTGACTATCACCCCGCAAATCCAACATGATTTTAGCGCGTTGGCGTAGTTCTTCGCTCAAGGGTAAGGTATCAAGAGTGATATAATCTAAGTGAGCGATCGCTGTTCTGACTTGATTTCTGATGTCTGGGGGAAAAGCATTCAGTAGAGAACGAGTAATTCCCGCTTCTCCTAAAATTAACCGCCAACCTTGTAAACCCAATGCTGCTAAACAATCTGCTACCAACAGCAATACTTCCGCATTGGCTAATAATCCCCCCGCACCCAATAACTCGACTCCAGCTTGATAATACTCTTGTTGGCGATTATGGCGACCTTCCCAATTGCGGCGAAAAACATTAGCATTGTAATATAGTCGCTGGGGATAGGTCGCATCTGCCATGCGAGTTACCACTGTCCGGGCGATAGAAGCCGTCAATTCTGGACGCAAACCCAATTCTTCATTTTGACCATTTTGGAGTTGAATCACCATGTGACGCTGAATTGCTTCACCCGCCATTAAGGTATCCATTCTTTCCAGAGTTGAGGTGATAATCCTGTGATATCCCCAACGGTGAAATACCTGCTCTAATCTATCTTCAATCCAGCGTTTTTGCGCCACATCTAAAGGTAATAGATCCCTTGCTCCCGCTGCTGGTTGATACACCATTATTTTTTCTTCCCACCAAACAAACCGCCAAACAAACCACTTTTTCCAGACTTATCTGGAAGATTCTCTTCCGTTTTAGAAGAGGAACTCACTTGAGAAGCACTACTCGTAATTCCTAAAGCTTTGTCTACCTTGGATTTCCATTCCAAAGCGATTTTTTCATCGGGATTTAACTTGAGGGCGTTATCAAAGTGAACTTTTGCCATTTTCAGTTGATTTTGCCGTAAATATACCATTGCAATCAAACTATGGCAATGACTATTTCTAGGTTCTAACTTTAAGGCATCCTGTAATTCTACTTTGGCTAGGGACAATTGGTTTTTTTCCAGTAAATTTTGAGCGCGATGTAGGTATTGCTCTACTACCGATTCTTCTTTCGGCACTGGAGGTGGGGTGGTTGGTGAATTGGGGGGGGAATTTTGAGGTTGATGAGATGGGGGCTGATTTATTGACTGTCCTGCCATCCGCATCAGGTAAACTAGATTTAGCTCACTAACTTCAGCAATGATTATTTGTGCTTGTTGCAAATCTGCATATTGAGTTTCGGCGATTTTAGCGATCGCTTCCCTGTAGAATAGACTAAAATTAGGTGCAGATAACAGTTGTCTGGCCATTTCTGTCTTGAGTCTGACTTCTCCTGGCTCTTGTGCAAATCGCTTGCCCATTTGCAACAAAATAAACGCATATTCAGCCCGATTCTGTTCTGCAGAAAATTTCTCATAAGCTGGATTAACTAGCCTTGATAACAATTTATTAGCTTTTTGTTTGTCCGATTCGTCCCCTAGATTAGAACTATCTGGGTGCAATCTTCGAGCAATTTGCAAATAACGTTTACGGATTTCTTTAAAGTCAGCATCAACTGGCACACATAAGATTGCGTGATGATCTATGAAATCATAGGTAAATAATCCACCATCTATTTTTAACGACATATTTCTTATCAGTATTTGCACCATAGCATATTCTTTTTAGTTTACAGGCAATCACGGGAAGTTTGAAAGACCTCCAGTGTCAAATTGGCAATGTCTAATATAAAGGCCTTTTAATGATATTAAATCAAACTTTCTCATGTACCCATCAATTTAGAAGAATCCCACCCCGCTTTTGAAGGAGCAAAATCTCCCCTCCCCTCAAGACCATAGAATTCATAAGGGGGATTAAGAGGGGTAAAAAATCACAACGTATTACTTTATGGCTACGCCACGCTTCACTATCAAACATCCTCTAATTGAGGTTGGTAATTGGTGATGAAATCCATGTTTTTATCCTGTTCATCCTTTAATCGGTGGATACAGCGGTTCTTGATTGAATGAGGTACATGAACCCCACCCCCAACCCCCTCCCCGCAAGCCTACGGTGTACACACATCTCTAGACAGGATGCTAAACGTGATCCGATCCCCCTAAATCTCCCTTAAAAAGGGGGACTTTGAAGAATTTAGCCCCCCTTTTTAAGGCTACGGTGTACACACATCTCTAGACAGAATGCTAAACGTGATCCGATCCCCCTAAATCCCCCTTAAAAAGGGGGACTTTGAAGAATTTAGCCCCCCTTTTTAAGGGGGGTTGGGGGGATCTAAACGTTGTGGGGCAACTCTAGAAGACTTGTGTGTACACTGTAGCAAGCAAGGAGGGGGCTATGACGTACCTCATAACAGCAGGAAGTGCTGCATAATCTCGACTTACTTGTAAAAATGTAGGGATGTTCCATAGAACGTCTCTACAATATTTCTGAATAACATACATTGAGGTATTAAGAATATGTAATGAATAAAGATAGCAGATATTTTCGATTTCGTAAAAATAATTGAGCCAAATTGGCGTGTATTTTTCGGAAATAGCTAGTTCTAAATCTGGTAATTAAGTTTGCAGAAAATGAGAATGAATTATCTAATGACTTCTCGATATTCTATTAACAAGGGAGGGGGAAAGCGGCACACAAGCAGCCCACAACTCCCAGCCCTAACACAAATCAAGGAGAATTCAGTCATGTCTAACTTATTTACCGCAGTATCTGTTGAGCAACAAGAAATCGTAACTGGTGGAGTTGATGGTACATTAAATAATACTTTCTTTAGTGGTCAACAACTTGGGCAAACAGGGACTTCCACCTCAGGCTTCCCAGGTAGCACTACTACAGGTAGGCAAGGTTCTCTGAGAGTTAATACTGCTGGTCAGCAAGTGAATTTCAATAATGCTCCAGCAATTACATTCACCCCATTACCATTCGTAGGGGTATTATAAACCCATTTAATTAAGTAGGTAGTTAAAATATTCTACCTGTTGAATAGAAGTGGTCAAAGAGAATAAAAACATCAAGCCATCAAACATTATGAGATGATTATCAATGTTTTAGACTTACCACTTTTAGTAACAAGTTAGGAAAAGATTTATGTATCACAAAAAATGATACATAAATCTTATTTTTTAGAAAAAAGAAGTTTTACCATGTCTGAAAAAATAAAAATCAAAAACTCTGACCTATTTATAGGTATACCAGAAAAGGAACAAGAGTCTGTATCTGGGGGCGGATTATCTTTACCCTTTGGAATGTCTTATATGTTCTTCCAAACTACAGATATATACACTAGGGGAATGAGTGAAATGAATATTTCTCAAGGAAATTCTAGCGGCTCTGTGAGAAATGAAACTGAATATCGTTTTTCTCAAACCACCTTTATTCTAGCTTCAATGTTCGGTGGTGGTGGTGGTAGCAGTCGCAATAAACGAAGACGAAGTAATAGCTTCTTAGGGAGATTATTTAGTTTCTTCTAGCACTAAATCAGAATAAGTATCACATCATTTTTTATATCACTATTTGGATGATATTTCCAGTGTTTAACAGCAATCAAAAAAATAAAAAAACATATTAATCTATTGACAGATAATTTTTATTTCTCTTCTTTTCTACCGGGTTTTACCTATGAAATACCAATTCGTTAAACAACATAGTGAAGAAGATTGTGGTGCAGCTTGTTTAGCTGCAATTGCCAAACATTACGGTCAGACCTTTACTATTAGTCGAATTCGGGAAGCCGTCGGAACCGGACAATTTGGAACTACATTATTAGGATTAAAACGAGGAGCAGAAATTCTGGGTTTTAAAGCCAATCCAGTCAAGACTTCTCCACAAATATTTGAAAAAATCAATGAAGCCCCCTTACCAGCAATCATTCATTGGCAGGGAAATCATTGGGTAGTTTTATATGGTAAAAAAGGGAAAAACTTTCTGATTGCAGACCCCGCAATTGGAATGCGTTATCTTTCTCAAAAAGATGTAGAAGCAGCTTGGACAGATTGGTTATTATTATTAGTAGAACCAGACCCTATCCGGTTTTTTGCTCAAAAGCAAGATAAAGAAGGTGGTTTTTGGCGTTTTTTTAAACGGGTTTGGATTTATCGTGGCATTTTATTCCAAGCTTTACCACTTAATTTAGTCTTGGGTTTATTGTCCTTAACTTCTCCATTCCTGTTGCAAATTCTCACTGATGATGTATTGCTCAGAGGTGATACAAAATTACTGACTACAGTAGTTATTTCTGTAGTAGTCATGAATATTATTTCTAATAGTCTTTCATTTGTTCAGTCTAACTTAATTGCTCATTTTGCTCAACGACTGCAATTAGGTCTAGTTCTAGAATTCGGGAGACAAATTCTGCGTTTACCATTAACCTATTATGAAACTCGTCGCAGTGGTGAAATTGTGAGTCGGCTGCGAGATATTGACCAAATTAATCAATTAGTTGCTCAAGTTGTTGTCGGTTTACCCAGTCAATTTTTTATTGCGATTATTTCTTTAGGCTTCATGTTTTTTTATAGCTGGAAACTCAGCTTAACTGCTTTATTAATTTCTATGGTAATGACCATATCTACATTTATTTTTCAACCCACATTACAACAAAAAACCAATGAATTATTAATTACAGAAGCGGAAACACAAGGGGTTTTAGTCGAAACATTCAAAGGTGCATTAACCCTCAAAACAACAGCATCAGGTAGACAATTTAAAGATGAATTAGACAGTCGGTTTAATCGTCTAGCTGCGTTAACATTTCGGACAATACAAATCGGAATTATTAATAATACATTTTCTGGCTTTATTTCTGGAATTGGTAGTGTAACTTTGCTCTGGTTTGGTGGCTATTTAGTAATTAATCCGGCTGAAAACTTGAGTATTGGGCAATTACTAGCTTTTAATTCCATGAATGGTAACTTTATATCTTTAATTAGTACAGTTATTCATTTTGTTGATGAATTTACCCGTGCTAAAACTGCTACCAGACGCTTAACAGAAGTTATTGATGCCACTCCTGAAGAGGAAGATGATGGTAAAAAGCCTTTTGCCACAATTTCCGATCATGCCGATATTATTTGTACAAATTTAACCTTTCATTATCCTGGTCGTGTTGACTTATTAGAAGATTTTTCTTTAACAATTCCTGGAAGTAAAAATATTGCTCTTATTGGTAAATCTGGATGTGGTAAAAGCACCTTAGCTAAATTAATTTCTGGTTTATATCAACTCCAATCTGGTAATATTAGAATTGGGCTTTATAATCTTCAAGACCTTTCTTTAGAATCTCTCCGGCAACAGATTGTTCTTGTTCCTCAAGATGCTCATTTTTGGAATCGTTCTATTGTGGAAAACTTCCGCTTAGGATCACCTTATGCTACCTTTGAGCAGATTGTGCAAGCTTGTCAAATTGCTGGTGCTGATGAATTTATCAGTAAATTTCCAGAAACATATCAAACTATCTTAGGTGAATTTGGAGCGAATATTTCCGGTGGACAAAGACAAAGATTAGCCATAGCTAGAGCGCTTATTATGGATCCAGCAATCCTGATTTTAGATGAATCCACCAGTGGACTTGATCCAGTTAGTGAAACCCAAGTTTTAGACCAATTATTTCAACATCGTCAAGGGAAAACAACTATTTTTATTAGTCATAGACCTAAAGTAATTAATCGTGCTGACTGGATTGTTTTGATAGATCAAGGTAGGTTGAAATTAGCAGGATCTTTAGAAGATTTACGCACTAAATCAGGAGATCATTTAGATTTTATAATTCCTTAGTAGGGTGGACAATGCCCACCAAAAGTATATTTTAAAAATTAAATATTTGTCCTATATTCATTGTTAAGAAAATTATGTTTTACATTCATAATCAAGAATTGAATTCTATAATTGAAAATGATAATTCACTTCCACCTATAAGTATTTGGACATCTTTAGTAGGTGTATTTCTGATTGGAACTGTGATTGCTAGTATTTCTTTATCCTCATGGGTGAAATATAATGTCACTGTAAAAGCTGCTGCTATTATTCGTCCCATAGGTGAAACTCGTATAGTTCAATCAAAGATAGAAGGGACTGTTAAAACTATCGAAGTGAAAGAAAATCAAGTTGTTAAACAAGGAGATATAATCGCTCTTTTAGATACTGAAGCATTGCTAATTAGAAAAAGCCAACTAGAAGAAAATATTCAACAAAGTAAATTACAAATATTCCAAATCTATGCTCAAAACCAGACTTTAAATAATCAAATTATGGCGGAAAAAAGAGTTCTAGAAAGGATTGTTATTGCTGCTAAAGAAGACTTATTAAAAACCAAAAGGGAATATGAAGAGCGAAAAATCAATACTGAAAGTGAATTAATGACAGCAGAAATAAATATCCAAAAAGAATTAGTAGATTTAGAAAAAGCTCAAGCTGATTTAGAATTTGCCAAAGTAGATAGAGATCGTTATGAACAGTTATCTAAAATTGGCGCAATTAGCAATCGAGAATTTGAGCAAAAAAAGCTAGTTGTTCAGCAGACAACCTTAACACTAAAATCTGCAAAAAAAGCAGTTGATATCGCTAGAATAAAAATTAAATCTAATCAAGCTGCGGTTAATCCCACTACCGCAATAGTGAAAATGGCAGAAGAACGTATTGCTCAAGAAATTGCTAAAGGTGAAGCCACTATAGCGGCTCTAAATAAAGAAAGACAAGGCTTAATTCAGCGATTAGTGGAAATACGAACCCAAATCAAACAATCACAAAAAGAACTTCAACAAGTCGAAAATCAACGAAAAATTAGTATAATTCTTGCCACTAGTAATGGCATTATCTTTAAACTCAATTTACGAAATTCTGGTCAATTTTTACGGGCTGGTGAATCTGTTGCTGAGGTTGTACCTAATGGTGCTTCTCTAGTAACTAAAGCCATGATTCCCAGTGCGGAAATTAATAAAATTGCCATTGGACAAAAAGTCCAACTTCGTATTGATGCTTGTCCCTATCCTGATTATGGAATTGCAAAAGGCATTGTTAAAACCATCGCTCCAGATGCGATTACATCTCAAAGTAAAGATGCTGCTACAAATTCTTCTGGTGTTGGCTACTTTGAAGTCACGATTCAACCCGAAAACAATTCATTTGGAAATAATCATCATCAATGTCTATTACAAGTAGGAATGAACGCTACAGCCGAAATTATTTCCAGGGAAGAAACAGCATTGCAATTTATGTTAAGAAAAGCTAGACTAATTAGTGATTTATGAATAGTCATTGAATATAATATTCTCTGCTATATCTAATTTATTAACGTCATAACTATAATACCGTTTATGACATCTGACCAAAGAATTCAGCAAGCATTGCAGTGGTGGTTTTATAGAGAATTCTGGAAATTATTTCTGGAGTCCGAAAAAATCCGTGATGATCTATTACAAGAATCTTTTACAATCCGGCGTAATTTAGATTTATTAACTAGAGATAATCTGAGTTTATCGGTGACGAAAATTCAGGCATATATCCAAAAAATTGATAGATTTCATCACTCCTTGGGACAATTAAGCGATCGCTTGTGTCCGATATCTATTCAAGACAGCTTACCTTTATCTATTGAGTGTTTATTAGAACCTTGGTCTAATTCCCATCCCCATTTAGATTTTCAGATTAATATGCCAATTTATTGGCGAATTGAACCACCTGAACAGAGTTGGATAATTATCAGAATTTTAGAAGAATTACTGATACTAACCTTGCCAGAAACAGAAATTTTACTCCCTATTTATATTCATATTACTCTCAAACAAATACACAGTATCGGGCTATTGTCCGTAAAAATTTCTTATCCTGATATATCTACTCTGATTTTTTATTCTCATTTGCCAGAATTAGAGCATCTTTACAATAGCTTTAAGTTCTTAATCTCAGGTAAATGCTCCTACTTTAACAAAAACCTTATGTCAATCTGGCACTTTTATTGGTGAGTATTTTCTATTACTTAATATCTCCTATAGTACCAAGCACTATATCTGTTAAAACTCCGATTAATCCTAAATTATTGGGAAATAAACATATTTATTATTGTTATATACAAACTTCATAATATCAGTATTTTCTAATAAACTTCAGGGAATGAGGGTGATATCTTTCATGGTAAATAAGTTATAACTAATAGCATCTAGAAAAACTAATTAATAGCAGTATATATAGGACGCTTATTTGATTTTTGTGAGCGTAGTTTGTGCTTAAAAATTTACATCTTAATGCTCTAAGTTATTCCTGATGCCTCCAGTACACTACTACAGTAAGTGTAGCCATACGCGCATTTACTCTAAATAAGCTATTAGGAATGAAACCGGAGTTCTATACAAAATTTATCAGGTGTATAACTATTAGGACAGTTATTAGATATGCAACAAGTTTCATCAGAAAAATCAATTTTAAAATTCATGATTATTGATGATCACGAATCAGTTTTAAACGGAACAGTGGAAATATTAAGGAAAACCTATCCTAGTGCTGATTTTAATATTGCTACAAATGCTAGTTATGCTTTTGAGCAAATTATTAGTTATCAACCTAATTTATTAGTGATGGATCTTTCCATACCAGAAAAATCAGAAATGACAGCACGAGTTGATACAGGTATTCAACTTCTTAAGGCTTTGATGGAAAATTATTCCCATTTAAATCTTGTTATTCAAAGTGTCCACGTGAAAACATTAGTACGGATTCGTCCTTATATTGATAATCATCAAGGAGGCTTTACTATCGCTGATAAAAGTCTTTCTACCCAAGAAATGTTAACTAGAGTTGATTGGGCATTACAGGGATTAACTCACACAAAAGATATCAAAGGAATTCATTCAGGTTTAGATGTGAAACCAAAGTGGTTGAAAGTCCTGAACTTAGCCTTTGAAGAAGGATTACAAGATAAAGCAATTGCTGAAAATATGTGCATATCTGAACGCATGGTGCGTCATTATTGGAGTAAATTACAAGACGTTTTAAATGTTTACCCGGAAGAAGGTAAAAACATTCGTATTAAAACAGAAATCAAAGCTAGAGCCGAAGGATTAATTGATTA
This sequence comes from Dolichospermum sp. DET69, assembly GCA_017355425.1. Lineage (NCBI taxonomy): Bacteria > Bacillati > Cyanobacteriota > Cyanophyceae > Nostocales > Aphanizomenonaceae > Dolichospermum > Dolichospermum sp. DET69. The sequence goes on along the minus strand of CP070233.1, from coordinate 1,012,609 downwards.
ATAAACTTAAAATCAATAATGTGTTTTCCATAATTAAGATGTTGAGACTAAAATCAAAGCTTATGCAAACTAAATTTTGGAAAAAACTGCCAAGAGAAATTTATTTTGTTTCTGTTGAAAAGTTATTAGAAATCATCATTACTTTATTAGGAATAGTCTTAGCTAGTCATTTCTTATTAATTGGGAATTTGCCAATAATTGTCATACCAACAATTATCCTGGTAGCGATTAATTGCATCTTTCTTATAGGCTTGTATCAATATAACCAAACTATTGAATCTAGAATTGAAATTCGTAAAATCATGATTGAAACTACTTTTGAAACAATTCATAATGGTCCTTTGCAAAGTTTGGCAAAAGTTTTACGTTTAATTAAAGGGCAAGATCTACCAAGTCATAAATTACTCCCTTTAATTGAACAAGAACTTGAAGAGTTGAATCAAGATCTACGGGGAATGTGTGATTTTTGGCAACAAGAAACTCTGGCTCAAGATACTAGCCTTTACCTAGGAAATAACGTAGTTATAGATTTGCGAAACCCTTTGCATGAAATTCTTTATCAAGTTTATAGCCACACCTTAGAACGGGATTTTCCCTGCTTTAAAAGCCTTAAACTGAAAATCCATAATTTTGAACCTATAAATGAAAATAGTTTAAGTATTGAAAATAAGCGAGGATTATGCCGATTTTTAGAAGAAGCTTTATGCAATATTGGTAAACACGCCACCGGCATAACTTGTCTACAAGTTACTTATTCTTTGTCTGAAGGTGAAAGAATTTACACTCTGAGTATTATAGATAATGGTTTAGGAATTCATTCATTAAGAGAAGGTTGGGGAACAAAACAATTTAAAAATGTAGCACAACAAATTAAAGGTAAATTTCGGCGAGTTTCCCTTTATCCCCAAGGTACTCTTTGTGAGTTATCCTGGCCTTTGTCAAATTCTTTCTGGTGGCAATAACTAGATAAACTAAAATAATATCAAAATAATATTATTGACTCTTGGGGGTCCAAACGCCCACCCCACAAGAATATTATACTGATTGTGGGCTGGGCTTCTAGCCTGCCCATATTATGCTCAAATAGCTGACAGTACCAATACTGTGCCAAGATAGAGAATCAAGGATTATATTGAGCAAAAGGAAAGCTAAAAAACGCCGTGCAGATTACATTTTTAGGGACGAGTTCCGGTGTACCGACAAGATCACGCAATGTTTCCAGCGTGGCACTGAGGTTGCCACAACGGGCGGAATTGTGGTTGTTTGACTGTGGTGAGGGAACTCAGCATCAAATTTTACGGAGTGACTTAAAAGTTAGCCAACTATCCCGAATTTTTGTCACCCATATGCACGGTGATCATATTTTTGGCTTAATGGGATTGCTTGCTAGTTGCGGTTTAGCAGGTAATGTAGACAAAATTGATATTTATGGTCCATCAGGATTAAACGAATACTTACAAGCCGCTTCCCGTTACTCTCATACCCATTTTTCTTACCCCATAAAAGTGCATACTGTTCAACCGGGGGTAATTTATGAAAATGATGAATTTACTGTTAGTTGTGGTCTTTTACATCACCGAATTCCGGCTTTTGGCTACCGAATAGCCGAAAAAGATAGAACCGGACGTTTTGATATAGACAAAGCTAAAACCTTAGAAATTCCTTCAGGTCCAGTTTATGGACAACTCAAGCGGGGTGAAACTGTCACCCTCGAAGACGGAAGAGTAATTAATGGGAGTGAATTATGTGGACCAATAGAAATTGGGCGCAAAATTGCCTATTGCACAGATACGGTTTATTGTGATGGTGCGGTGCAATTAGCAGAAGATGCAGATGTATTAATTCATGAAGCAACTTTTGCTCATCAAGATTCAGAAATGGCTTTTCAGCGGCTACATTCCACAACCACAATGGCCGCGCAAACAGCTTACAGGGCAGGAGTTCGCAAGCTGATTATGACCCATTTCAGTCCTCGTTATGCTCCAGGTAATACTATCGAATTAAAAGATTTACTCAAAGAAGCACGAGCGATTTTTCCGAAAACAATTATGGCTCATGATTTTATGGTTTATGATGTCCCTAGGAGACGGGAAATTGAGTTAAGTGTGAGCGCTTAAATTTGCTATAATTTTGACTTATTCCTAATTTCTGCCAATCTAAATTATGAGCAATATTCCCCAAATTGGACAACCTGCACCGGGTTTTTCCACCCCAGACCAAAATAATAATTTAGTCAACCTTACTGATCTAAATCAGTGGATAGTTCTCTATTTTTATCCTAAAGATAATACACCTGGTTGCACCACTGAAGCTCAAGACTTTACAGAATTGTCCTCGGAATTTATCACATTGGGAGCAAATATCATCGGTGTTAGTCCTGATTCTGCCACATCTCATTGCAAATTTATAGACAAATATAATTTATCAATTACTCTATTAACAGATCCTGAACATCAATTAATAGCAGCCTATGGTGCATGGCGTTTAAAGAAGTTTATGGGTAAGGAATATATGGGAGTTGCTCGTTCAACTTTTCTGATTTCACCTGATAAAATCATCGCTCACGTTTGGCCTAATGTCAAAACTAAAGGTCATGCTGAATCTGTATATAAGAAAATCCAGGAATTAGCCGCTATTTAACCTTTGATAGTCCGATAATCGGACTATCTGGATATAACTGCAATTTTCTAAATGTTAATTAATTTAAAGTTTCCTTTACCGAATTCTGTTAATGAAATAGTATTACCATTCAAACCTTAGAGGATGTTTGATAGCGAAGCGAAGCCATAAAGTAATATCAGGTATGATTGTTTACCCCCCCTTTTTAAGCTATCCATTACCCACATCTTTCTTAACAATCTTGAAACATTTATGTGGCAACGGTTTCAACGCTTGAAAATTTCCCTAATCTTGACAAAATGTACCTTATTCTTCTTGATAAAACCCTTATTTTACTGAGAATCATCAACGGAGGATTAAGGTTTGGGGTTTGAGAGCGATCGCTCTTATCGAATGTTAAGAAAGATCCCGGTAATGGATAGCTTAGAAAGGGGGGATAACAGAAAATCAAGTCCCCTCCCCTTTCTAAGGGGAGGGTTAGGGACTGACAAGTGTAGGTTTTTTACATTGTCTTGAGGACAAGACTTGGTGGACAAGGTAGACAAGGTGACAAGGGAGGAAAACCGGACAAATGAATGTATAATTAGTAACAAAACAACCCATGAATTGAGTATTTTGTGGATAAAATCCTCCTTGTCTACTTTCCTTCCTTGTCATCAGTTGGTCTTGCCTTTACAGAGAATATTAAAAACCTACACCTGTCAGAGGGTTAGGGAGGGGTAAAACAATATTTGATACAATATAAGTGAATTGTTCATTCATCCTCTTATACAATAGAAATATCAATTCTATTATTTGTATTATGGTTCAAGTCATCCAAGCGCAAAATGTAGGTATTGCCTATTTAGAAGAAAGATTCAGTTTAGAACAAACTGATAATGAAGCGTTCTTTACTGAATGGTGGGAAAATTTACCAGAAATCTCTGATTTAGAAAAACAGTATCTAGATAAAGTGAAATCTCATTTTCTCCGGTTAGTTAAATATCCTCCTTTATCGGAAGAAACAGTAAAATTAGTAGTTTTATCTCCCTTACTCAGTTTAGCTGGATTTTATGATGAACCTTTCTTTATTAGAAGTGAATCATCAACAGAAATTACCGTAGAAGATAAAGAAACAATTATCAGAGGCAGAATTGATGTTTTAGTAATTCAGCAACAATTATGGTTATTAGTAATTGAATCTAAACGAAGTGCTTTTTCGCTTTCAGAAGCCATACCTCAAGCACTTACTTATATGCTGAGTAATCCTCATCCTACAAAACCTGTGTTTGGATTGGTAATGAATGGAAGTGATTTTATTTTTCTAAAAATATCACAAATCAATCAACCCCAATATAGTTTATCTAATCAATTTACACTTTGGAAGCGAGAAAACGAACTTTATCAAGTTTTCCGCATCTTAAAAAAACTAGGTCAAATTTTAAATTAACTCTGAATTAATTATGTCCATTCGTCCTATCTACCTCGATTGTCATTCTACCACCCCCGTTGATGAAAGGGTAATGGCTGCAATGATTCCCTACTTTACAGAAAAGTTTGGTAATGCAGCTAGTATTAGTCACGTTTACGGCTGGGAATCTGAAGCTGCTGTTAAACAAACACGGGAAATTTTAGCAGACGCAATCAATGCTACACCCGAAGAAATTGTTTTTACCAGTGGGGCAACGGAAGCCAATAATTTAGCTATTAAAGGTATTGCCGAAGCTTATTTCCAAAAAGGTCAACATATTGTTACTATTACTACGGAACATAAAGCAGTTTTAGATCCTTGTGAATATTTAAAAAGTCTCGGTTTTGAAATCACAGTTTTACCTGTGCAAAAAGATGGATTAATTGATTTAGATCAGTTAGAAAAAGCTTTGCGTCATGATACAATTTTAGTATCAATCATGACTGCAAATAACGAAATTGGGGTTTTACAACCAATAGCCAAAATTGGGGAAATGTGCCGGCAAAGACAAATTATTTTGCATACAGACGCAGCCCAAGCTATTGGTAAAATACCTTTAGATGTGGAAGAGATGAATATTGATTTAATGTCTTTAACCGCACATAAAGTCTATGGGCCAAAAGGAATTGGGGCTTTATATGTCCGCAGACGTAACCCTAGAGTCAAACTGGCTTGCCAACAACATGGGGGAGGACATGAAAGAGGAATGCGTTCGGGGACGTTATATACACCGCAAATTGTTGGTTTTGGGAAAGCTGTAGAAATTGCAATAGCCGAACAAGAAACAGAAAATCAACGATTAATAGAATTAAGAGCAAGATTGTGGCAACAGTTATCTAGTTTAGGAGGAATTTATTTAAATGGACATCCTCAAAACCGATTAGCAGGAAACTTAAATATTAGTGTTGAAGGTGTTGATGGTGCGGCACTTTCTTTAGGTTTACAATCAGTAGTAGCTGTATCTTCTGGTTCTGCTTGTTCTTCTAATAATGTTGCCCCTTCTTATGTGTTGAAAGCTTTGGGACATTCAGATAAATTAGCTTATGCTTCGGTCCGGTTTGGCATTGGCAGATTTAATACAGTTGAAGAAATTGATCAAGTTGCCAAACAGGTAATTTCTACTGTTCAAGGGTTAAGAAGTGCGGCAGTTGTGAGTTGTTAGTAGTAGTTATTTCTTTTAATTTAGTTGCTGGAAAAGGGTTTTTAAGAGTTAATAAATTTTCGGTTTCTTGAAAAAATTCTGGGTTAACTGGAATTTTTTCATTGGCTATAGGAATAATATGTTCAATTTCCAAACGTGCCATTACTAACCGTTGAGGACTTAAACAATAGCCACAACGATTTTGAGCATCTTTCCGAACACGACGTTCTATTTCAACAGGAATGTAAAAACGAGCCATGACTGTTAATTTAGTGCTGGTTTTAAACCACGTTCAACAGCCACTTTTAAGGCTTTGGCTTTACGGACTAAACCACGTCGGTAAACTTGCATGAGTTCATCTAGTTGGCTATTTTCTGTATCGTTTAGCTGTCCTTCTCGCTGACGTGCTAACAAGTCACTAAAAACTTCTTGCTGTTGAGTTTCCATTTGCAAATCACACAAGGTCAAAACTTGCTCATTTGGTAGCGATTCTACAGGTATTTCACTACTAGCGCGGTCAATCCATTCTAATAATACATCTTCTAGGCGGCGATCGCTAAAAGCAGCGATTGCTTTGGCTTTTTGTGCCAGTGTATCAGGTAATTGGAGGGTGATCATTTGAGACATTTTGCAAAAATGAGAGTTTTATCTTCTATTGTAACTATAAAATATTAATAGATAAGTAAAGAGCGATCGCTCTTTTATGTCCTTTTCGATATTTATCCAACACGCTACGCAAACGTTACAAAATATTTCACCATGTTGTCAAGATACAACACAATCAGGATAATTAACTAAGCATTGTTATGTGTTTCAATGTAAAAATTTATAGTTAGCTATGAAGCTACTGAAGTTTTTATAACTAGCTTGACAGTAAAGCCTAAAACATATATTTTTATACAAGGAGATATTTAGCGAGCCTTATTGATTGCCGTTGTTGATCCTGCGACGGTCAGCCGTAAAGTCAGCTTTACACATATTAGACGTATTAGACGTGTTTTTTCGAGAAAGTGGGAATAATGCCCTAAATATCTCCACAATTTTTTTCAGAGTAGTTTATTCCTAATTAAATTAGGTCGTAAATAACCATAATAATATACATTATTTATTATTAAATATAAGGGTTTGAACAATGTCTGAAAATGGCGAAACAACGAGTCTATTTATAAAAAAGGCTCTTAGTCCCAGTTTGGATAAAAATTGTGATGAATTAATTAAAAAATTTTACTCTTTAAGAAGTGGAAGAGATGTAGCAAGACTTCTGGAAATTCCCTATGGAGATTTAGTCTATTATTTGTATGTAATTCCTTATAAATTTAGATATATAACTTTCGCTATAAAGAAAAAATTGGGAGGAGAACGTATCATATCAACTCCTGCAACATCTTTGAAATTAATTCAAAAAAAACTTAATCAAGTTTTACAGTGTGTCTATCAAGTCAAGCCTTCAGTTCATGGATTTGTAAAAGGTAAAAATATTGTAACTAATGCAAAAGCTCATGTTGGTAAGCGTTATGTACTGAATTTTGATCTAAAAGATTTTTTTGTTTCTATTAATTTTGGCAGAGTAAGAGGAATGTTCATGGCATTACCGTATGCTTTAAACCCTGAAGTTTCAACAGTTTTAGCACAAATTTGTTGTCATAATAACCGTTATCACATATCTCATAATGTTAATTCTCTAACATCTTCTAAAGCATTAAAGAAACCAAGTCCTAGAATAGCTTCTTCCGTTGAACCTTTGAGAAAGGATTTTTATTTTCTTATAGATGCTGCTCAAAAATTTCGTAATATTATTGTACATAACAAGACTAATAAAGAAAGACAACAAAACGAACTTAAAAAACTGCGAAACAACCGATATATAAAAGAGAATAATGTAGAAAATAATTATGATGGAATATTAGAAGCAGTCAATTGGTTTATACGTCAAATGTACATTGATATGACAAAAAAATAAAAATATATTTGTATCAATTGCAATCATGCCACATTTCCTCAAACCAACCAACTATTCAACTATATCTCCATAAAAATCTTCATCTAATAACTGCTCTAAAGTAAAAGGTAAATCAAGAGGATATTCTGATTCATCTGGTTTTCTCACTCCTAACTTAGCATTTTTGCTTTCTTTAATTGCCAGTTTTCTAGCATCAGCATAAGCTATGAAAATTACTTCATAAAAATAATTTCTAAAAGAAGGATTTTCTTGTAAATCTTTTTTAATTCTAAAACGATGTTCAGTAATAGAACTGTACCAACTTCCTTTCATCATTTCAGGAGCATCAGCTTGAACAGTTAACTTGAGTAAGTGAGCAATTAAAATTGTTAAATTACTCAAGAAAGACCGTTTTTCCGATTTACCCATATCATCCAGTTCTAATAGTAAATGTTCCCAATCAATATCATTAAAATGTTTTTCTTTGATTTGTGTAATGATTGTTTCTCGCCAAAGATTAAAATCTTGTTCATATAGTTGATGATTCATAAAAATACCCGGTAAGTGGGAAACTCAGACACAAAGCGTGCTGAGAGGGAAACGACTCGTGCGGTTTTAACCGCCTTGAATATTTTTTCATTACCGCCTTGGAGTTGGTAAATTCGGTGTACTTTTGTAATGTACTTTCAACGGGACAATTACCGATTCAAAATTCCCAACTCTGTACGCATAATGTGTTGCACGCGATGTGCCTCCCTTTCGGGGTGATGTTAGCTTCGTCAATGTTTTAAGAGCTTTTTAAACTTGCAACACTGTTTCAGTGACTTTAAAACTGTTTAATTGCAAATGACAGAGCAGGGAACTAGCTACGCATTCCGGGGTGTCGTGACTCAAAAAACGTAGTCAGTGAAGACTTAGACTGGTCAGTACAGCTGGCAATTTCTTACAAGCTCAGTCCCTTTAGGGCTGAGTTACTGACATAGCTCTATCCACTAAATCAAAAGCATAACTTACCAATTATAACATTCCTCTTCTCTTTGCGTCTCTGCGTCCAAAAAAAAGGACGAACCCGAAAGCCCGTCCTTAAAACTACGAAAAAACCTAAATCTTCGCTTCTTCTCTTACCAACTTATCCCAACCCAAATCCTGCAAATTATTATTCCTTCTTAAAGGACGAGTTACCAACTCCAAAACATCACGCGCATTACCAAAACCGTGAATTTGAGCAAAAGTAAACTCCACAGACCACTTAGTATTAATACCCCTTGCTTCCAGAGGATTAGCATGAGCCATACCAGTAATAACCAAATCAGGTTTCAACTCATAAATCCGTTGAACTTGATTGTAATTATCTGGCTTCTCCACAATCGTTGGTAGAGGAGAATTCATTTCCCGACAAGTTTTTTCTAACAAAGCCAACTCAGCAGCTTGATAGCGTTTATCCATGTAAGGAATCCCGATTTCCTGCACAGTCATTCCGCAACGAACTAAGAACCGCGCTAGGGAGATTTCTAACAAATTATCACCCATGAAAAACACAGATTTACCGCGAATTAACTGCACGTATTCTTCTAAATTTTCCCATATCTGCGCTTCTCTTTCATTCAAACCTTGGGGGGTAATTCCCAAGACAGAACAGATTTTTTCCACCCAAGCGCGAGTTCCGTCGGGACCAATGGGGAAAGGTGCGCCAATCAGTTTACACTTACGGCGACGCATTAAAGTTGAAGCAGTGCGGCTGAGGAAAGGATTCACACCAGCGACATAATACCCTTCTTCAATCACAGGTAATTCTGTAAACCGTTTTGCAGGTAGCCAACCCGAAACTTTAACACCTTGCTTTTTCAATTCCAAGGTTAATTGGGTAACTACAGGGTCAGGTAAAGAACCAAATAGAACTAAAGGTGTATGTTCTACATACTCAGATTCATCTTGAGCGATGTCTTCTTTTTTCTTCCCGAAATTCATCAGCTTCTGAATGGCATTACGCTCGCCTTTTTCAGTTTCCGATACCGGAGACTTTTCAGGACAACGATGAGCCATAGCAGCCAATACAGTATCCTCTCCTTGGGTAAATGCGTAGTCGAGTCCGTTAGCACGAGCGACGACAATGGGAATACCCAACTCAGCTTCTAATTTAGGTGCTAAACCTTCCAAATCGGTTTTAATAATTTCCGTGGTGCAAGTACCAATCCAGACAATTACACTAGGATTGCGATCGCGTTTAATTTGTTCACATAACCGTTTTAATTCTTCATAATCATTCAACTGTGCGGAAATATCCCCTTCTTCCAACTCAGCCATGGCATAGCGGGGTTCAGCAAAAATCATCACCCCCATAGCATTTTGCAGGAAGTAACCGCAGGTTTTTGTGCCAATTACCAAAAAGAAACTATCTTCAATTTTTTGATATAACCACGCAACGCAGCTAATCGGGCAAAAAGTATGATAATTTCCGGTTTCACATTCAAAATTTAAAGCTTCGGGCTGTTGAGCAACAGTCATATTCATATTCTCCCGTTAATTTTTTAAATTGGAAAATAGATGATTGGGGATAGGTAATAGGTAATGGGTAAGAATTATATACATTTCTTTCCCTGCTCCCTGCCCCTCCTGCCTGACAAGTGTAGGTTTTTTACATTGTCTTGAGGACAAGACTTGGTGGACAAGGTGGACAAGGTGACAAGGGAGGAAAACCGGACAAATGAATGGATGATTAGTAACAAAACAACCCATGAATTGAGTATTTTGTGGATAAAATCCTCCTTGTCTACTATCCTTCCTTGTCTTCCCGGTCTGGCCTTTACAGAGAATATTAAAAACCTACACCTGTCAGGCTCCTCCTGCCCCCTCTCACACGCTTTCAACAATTAATTGTTAGGGAAGAGACGAGCCATTTCTGATTCATTAAAAACCTCAGATGGCAGTTCTTCCAAATTGTCGTCACCATTGAGCAACGAAGTTTCATCACCCCAGATGTCCGAAACTACATCATTAAATCCATTTTCTTCAGATGTATTCAGTTCATTAAATGAACTTTCTTCCGATAGATCTAGCCCAGTAAAAGCATCATCAGGTATTTCCCCAAAGGCATTTTCATCAACTGAAGCGAGGAGATTAAATTTCTGATCATCGCTTTCATCAGTCAAAGAAATGGGAGCAAAGGAGGCATGACCGAAATTATCCATTGCTTCTAAACTGGATAATCTTTCTGAATCCTGGGCAATATCTTCATCAGATAAGGAAATATCACCAAAGCCATCATCATCTCTCTCTCTAGCCCAAGTTGCTTGTGTCTCGTTTCCCAAGTCATTAAAACCGATACCAGAGACAGGGAAAGACTGTGTTTCTGGTTCAGAAATATCTGCCATGACCACAGCCGGTTGACGGAAGTACATTTCTGGTTCTACTGTGGGACTAAGACGATTACCAAGGGCAATATCGGGGTCAAAATGTAAATCCAGAACTTCAATTAAAGCATCCGCATCTGGATTCAGCTTGGCAAAGGGAAACATTAGCTGGGCTAATTTCGGTTCTAGAGCATTGATGACTCCCAGGATAAGGTAAGAAGACGGACGCTTGCCGCCATCAGGAGTATAAACTGATTCAACTGTCATCTGGAGCGTAATCCATTCACGATTTGCTTGAAAGAATTGCAACCACTTTTGTTTGATCGAATCGGTAAAACTATCAAAGAAAGCCATAAGTCTATCCCCAGAGGTACAAAGTTTTATACAATCATCAAGTCTAATTCCTCTTCTGCATTTCTGGGTTGTACTTTTACTGGATTGAGATAAAAATCTGACAATAGAGAAAAAAGTTCACGATCAGGAACATCGTTAGGAACGACACCTTCAGGTTGAGCGAGAATTTGATCGGCAATACTTAGGTAATAGTCGCAAACATAGAGCAGAGAAGGATCTGACTCTGCCATTTCAAACAGAGTTTTGCCTTTGACGCGAGAAACGCGGATATCTTCAATTAAAGGTAATACCTCTAAAACAGGCATGGGTACGGCTTCTATATATTTCTCAATTAAGTCACGCTTAGAAGTTCGATTACCAATTAACCCCGCTAGACGTAAGGGATGAGTCCGGGCTTTTTCACGGACGGAAGCTGCAATCCGGTTAGCAGCAAATAAGGCATCAAAGCCATTATCTGTAACAATTAGACAATAATCTGCATAATTTAACGGTGCGGCAAAACCACCACAAACAACGTCACCCAGGACATCAAATAAAATTATGTCGTACTCATCAAAAGCATTAAGTTCTTTTAATAATTTAACTGTTTCCCCAACTACATAGCCACCACAACCAGCACCAGCTGGAGGTCCACCTGCTTCAACGCAATCAACACCGCCATATCCTTTGTAAATTACATCCTCTGACCAAACATCTTCATAGTGATAATTTTTTTCTTTCAAGGTGTCAATAATGGTAGGAATCAAAAACCCAGTCAGGGTAAAGGTGCTGTCATGTTTAGGATCACAGCCAATTTGTAGTACCTTCTTACCCCGTTTAGCTAGAGCGACAGAGATATTACAACTGGTTGTAGATTTGCCGATTCCACCTTTTCCATAAACTGCTAGTTTCATTTTTTTGCCTCTCTTATAGTTTTTTAATCAACTCTTAGCTCAAACATTTGCCTGTATCTACATTGATTCGGGGATGTTTGAGGGATGTGAATGCCATTATTATGCAAATCCTCTGAAAAGGAAAGGGGGTCTGGAGTCTGAAAAATACTGATATCAGCCATTTAAGGAAATAAATATATTATTTTTGAACTATTAAGACTTTAATTGCTCTAAAAAACTCTAAAAAGAATATTTTTAATATTTTTATTAATTATTTTTATAAAAATAGTTTCAAAAAACAAAAAAAATATAATAGATAAAAATCTATGAATTCCATAATATCTGCTTATTCTTGTTGCTATTGACTATATTGCAAGTATTTACGGTGTGTGCAACCAGAAAAGCATTGTCAGCACTACGTTGTAAATAAAGGCGAGATGTTGAGATGAGATTCATCAGGAGTTCTGATTCAGGAGTAAAATTGACAATGCAGAAATTTTATCAGCGATCGCTTCTCTGATAATTAGCATCAATAATGGATTAGTAAATATTTATTAAATTAGAAAATATCTGATATAAAACTTAATAAGTCATGGGTAATTAGTAATTGGTATGAGGAAAAAAGTTCTTACCCACTGACAACTGACAACTGACTAAGAAACAAATGACTAAAAAACAAAAATTTCCTTACTTACTGGGTTCTAAATGGACAGCACAGCAGAAAGTTGATGGTTGGCGACATTTTCAGGTTGTGAACCGAAAAAATCAGGGTAAATGGGTATATGCGGAAATGGTAGCAGCCTGTGATCCCCAAGTCCGCTTTTGGTTAAATGCTAAATTATTACAAGATAATTCTCAATGGTACGCTGGGTGGCAAACTTTACAAGAAATAAATGCTATCGAAAACAAATAATCTGACAACTGACAACTAACTAATGACCAATAACCATCAATGGTTGTTGATATAGTGGCACAGTAAAAGTCACCGTTGAACCCAGTCCTTCACCAAGACTATAGAAATGTACCTCACCACCCATTGCTTCTATCAGCTTTTGGGATATTGTTACTGTTCCTAACTGATCTGCTACTTCCTTAGCTAATTCTAATTCTGCTTGAGTTAATGGATGACATGGATTAACAAAACTAAGAGCAACTAAACTATTAGCTTGATCTTTATAACAAGTAGCAACAACCAGAACCTTGGATCCAGAAGATTGCTGATTAGATGAAACTGTCATGATGACAGGCTCTAAAGTAGCTAATGCCTCAGCAAAACTTGGCTCAGAAGATATATCTATTTCTGAGCCAAGGATAGAACTTTGTTCTGGCCGACGATACTCAGCAATTACCCAAACCTTGTTACTAGACGGTTGATAAGGGCAGATAATACAGCGTTCTAGGTTGAGTTTTTTTCCCAAACTATCAACTGTTTGCTGCCAAATAATATCTAAGTCTAGGGTTCGGCGAATATTTCTGGTGATTCTGTTTAATAATTTCTGGTGTCGCTGCAACCGCAAAGCTAACTCAAGTGCTGTCGGCGGTTTTAGCTTAACCGACAGAAGCCCCACGTCTCACTATACCGGAGCGTGGGATGAATGGCGCGTGAGTTGACGACAGTTCCCTGACTAATGTGCGTAGCACGAAAGAAGGGAACAGGTCGGAAACGAACACTTTCTTATTCTTCCGGTGAATTTTGATTTTCAATATATTTTCGTAACGTTGAGATAGTTACCCCGCCACAACTAGCAACAAAATAAGACCCGTTCCAAAAAACATCTTTCCAGTAAATTTTGGCTAAATGTTCTGAAAATTCTTGGCGTAATTTCCTAGAAGAAACTGATTTAAGATTATTTATCAGTTTGCTTAATTCTAAGTCCGGGTGGTACTGGAACAGGCAATGGATATGATCTTCTTCTGGAGTTGAACTCCACAAGTTTGCAATCCCATTTAACCAATAGTTCTTCTCAAATGACGTGCAGCCGCTGTAACATCTCTCCAGTAAAGGCTTTGCGTCTATATTTTGTCGTTAAAACTAGATGTACTTTTAAGTCACTGACCGACCTTCCCTTAGACACAAAATCATTTTTCATAAGCCTCTTGCCATATCTCTAGTAATTGGTGTATACTAAAATAGTAACACCAACACCAGAAAAAGGCAATAATCAGGTGCGGACATCCTACCAATACAAATTGAAACCGACGAAAGAGCAAGCTGAAAAGATTGATGAAACGCTAGAAAAATTGCGTTATCAATACAATTATTTGCTTGCTCAACGGTTTAATTGGTACGAACAGTGCCGTTCTCCTATTGATAGATGTTCCATTTTCGTTTGTCATTTACCAGAACTCAAGGATAAACCGAATTATTACAGCCAGAAAGCATCATTAACCCAACTTAAAAAAGACCGCCCTTGGTACAAAGATATACACTCTCAGGTGCTACAAGAAGTCCCAAAAAAAGTTGAATTAGCCTTTGACCGATGGCTAAAAGGTGATGTTAATGGTAAAAAATCAGGTAAGCCTAGATTTAAAGGTGCGGGGCAATATAAAACATTTACTTTCCCCCAATTCAAGCAACATCACTTTACTAATAACAGAATTACGTTATCAAAAATAGGTGATATTAAGGTAATTGTTCATCGTCAAATACCCGATGGATTTGAGATTAAAACTGTGTCTGTCACCAAGAAAGCCGATGGCTACTATGTAACCCTAAGCCTTGACGACAAAACAGTTCCAACGGTTAAACCTGATTTTAATGCTAATAATATCGTTGGTATTGATGTAGGTTTAATTGATTTTATTGTCACCTCAGACGATGAAAGAATTGCAGCCCCTAAGTTTTTACGCAAGGCTGAACGCAAATTAAAATCTGCACAGCGTCGCGTATCTCGTAGGAAGAAAGGATCTAATCGTCGTAAAAAAGCTATTAAAAAACTGGGTATTCAACATAAAAAAGTATCGGATACCCGCAAAGATTTTCACTTTAAAACAGCAAACAATCTACTCAAAAAGTATGATGTAATTGCTGTTGAAAAGTTGAACATAAAAGGACTCGCTAGAACATGGTTGGCAAAAAGTATTCATGATGCCGGCTGGGGACAATTTATTTCGATACTAACAGTCAAAGCCGAAAATGCTGGACTCAAAGTAATCGCTGTAAATCCCAGCGGGACAAGCCAAGAATGTTCTAGTTGTGGTCACAAAGTTAAAAAGCCGCTATCAGAAAGAACGCACAATTGCCCTAACTGTAAGGTCAGTTTGTGCCGTGATCTAAATGCTTCAATTAATATCAAGAACCGTGGGACACACGGTCTTAAAGCTCAGTCAATGTCTTCATAGAAGAGTCGCTGAGAAGCCCACACTCACCCGAAGGGGAGTGTGTGGAGTATGTCACCTTCTTGAGGATTAATTTTTGATGGTAACAGCCTACCTATTACCAAAACTGTAGTTGTCGGGTAACCAAATCGCGGCAGAATCGGCGTAATTGTCAATTCCAACTCTAATAACTCAATATTGGGGCATTTAAACCAACATTTCACCCTTTCTGGCACAGAACTGCTCAAAATCCGGTGTAAATGTTCTAGATAAACAACCTTATCTACAGGAGCAAAGCTATCATTTTCATTGAGGACATCAACTATTTTCTCAGGATCACAACCTAAGTATTCGCTGTGCTGCCAATAAAAAGTCAGATAGCGCCCGGAACCATCTTGTGTATATACTAACTCCGCCCCCAGAGTTGCTGATGAACTATCCCTCATGAGGGTAAGAAATTCCAGATTTTGAGCAATTATATTGGGAAATTGGGTATTGGCAGTAATACGCATTAATCGAGTTGGATAGACAAAGAGCTTTCTACCGTGCTTATACTCAAGCTAAAGCTAATTAAATTCTTGCATAAACTTTTATAACTTTCACCTTTTTCTATTGTGGATTTTTGAGTTTACTGACATTCAAAGCATTAAATTTTACATTTCTTATCATTAGCTGATACTAATCATTCCATTCACCACGAGGTGGAACAGGTGTACGGAGAGGGGAACGTGTTAAGTCATCATCTCTGGTAAAATCACCACGCAACCATTGACGAATAGCCACCTCAATCACTTTACTCGGGTCATTAGTGAGATGTTGAATTTGCTCGATTAATTCAGAATCTAGATTGAGCGCGATTTCTGTTTTTTCAGCGCGTTTATCATCTGCACCGTTAGGTTGTTCTTGCATAATCATGGTTTTAAATACTCTGAAGTTGTTTATATGAAACCGTTGTCAAGCTGTTATTTATAATTTTTGTCTATTTAATTTTGACATACTTCCCAGCCTAAAGGCGTGGGGATTCTGGAATCAAGCAGGGATTGCAGAAAGTCGGCAGAACTAAGTCGGACGTGCTAAGAGAACTGATTAGAGACTTCCAATTTAAAAAATATCCCAAAATTTCTTGTAGTGCGGGCCGAAAAGTCCCCTAATAATACAAGGAGGGACCAGATACCATTGGATAGCGAACGCGAGAGCGTCCCGGAGGGAACTAGCGCTGCTGCAAGCAGTTCATTTTTTTTGTGGAGTTCTCTGAGGGGGTTAAAACACAAGATAAAGTCGTCCTAGAAGCGATGCTATACAGGAGTCAGAAGAAAGAAGAAAATTTTTTTCATGTTCCGTACATCTGGCTTCTTGCCTTTTACCTTTTGCCTTATTACCTCAGAAAGCATTAAAATACATGAAGTAAATAGCTTTCACTTTGGTTTGCTTTAAGCAAAAATAGTATATGACTGACGTTCCCGCATCTCGCATTCGCAATTTTTGTATTATTGCTCACATTGATCACGGAAAATCTACTCTCGCTGATCGTTTACTACAGGCTACTGGAACTGTAGAAAATAGACAGATGAAAGAGCAGTTTCTTGATAACATGGATTTGGAACGGGAGCGCGGCATTACAATTAAGCTGCAAGCTGCCCGGATGAATTATACTGCTAAGGATGGTCAGCAGTACGTTCTCAATTTAATTGATACTCCTGGACACGTGGATTTTTCCTATGAAGTTTCACGTTCTCTTGTTGCTTGTGAAGGGGCATTATTGGTTGTGGATGCGTCCCAAGGTGTAGAAGCGCAAACATTAGCAAATGTCTATTTAGCCCTAGAGAGTAATCTAGAAATTATCCCTGTTTTAAATAAAATTGATTTACCAGGGGCAGAACCAGAACGAGTAATTGGCGAAATTGAAGAAATTATTGGTTTAGATTGCAGTCGGGCAATTTTGGCTTCAGCTAAAGAGGGAATTGGCATTGCTGAAATTTTAGAAACAATTGTCGAACGAGTTCCACCACCTGCTGATACTGTAAATGAGAAGCTTAGGGCGTTAATTTTTGATAGTTACTATGATAGTTACCGAGGTGTAATTGTTTATTTCCGAGTGATGGATGGCACTGTTAAAAAAGGCGATCGCATTTACTTGATGGCATCCGGTAAAGAATATGTCATTGAAGAATTAGGCGTTCTCTCTCCTAGTCAAAAGCAAGTTGAAGAACTTCATGCTGGAGAAGTAGGTTATTTAGGAGCATCAATTAGGGCTGTGGCTGATGCCCGGGTAGGTGATACCCTTACACTGTGTAAAAACAAAGCTACCGAAGCCTTACCTGGCTACGCAGAAGCAAATCCCATGGTATTTTGTGGGATGTTCCCCATAGATGCAGATCAGTTTGAAGACTTGCGGGAAGCTTTAGAAAAACTGGAACTCAATGATGCCGCATTACATTATGAACCAGAAACCTCTAGTGCTATGGGTTTTGGTTTCCGGTGCGGGTTTTTGGGGTTACTGCACATGGAAATTGTTCAGGAACGCTTGGAGCGCGAGTATAACCTAGATTTAATCATTACCGCACCATCCGTAGTTTACAAAGTTGTCACCAATAAGGGTGAAGAACTATACATTGATAATCCTAGCCGCTTACCTGAACCGAATGAGCGCGACAGAATCGAAGAACCCTATGTCAAAGTCGAAATGATTACTCCAGAAACCTACGTCGGTTCTTTAATGGAGTTGTCGCAAAATCGCCGGGGAGTCTTCAAAGATATGAAATATCTCACCCAAGGACGGACTACACTAACTTATGAGTTACCTTTGGCTGAAGTTGTCACCGACTTTTTTGATCAAATGAAATCTCGTTCTCGTGGTTACGCCAGTATGGAATATCATCTGATTGGCTACCGAGAAAATCCTTTGGTGAAATTGGATATTCTGATTAACGGTGATCCAGTGGATTCCCTAGCCATGATTGTCCATAGGGATAAGGCTTACAATGTCGGTAGAGCTATGGCGGAAAAACTCAAAGAACTAATTCCCCGCCATCAATTTAAAGTCCCCATTCAAGCTTCTATTGGCTCAAAAGTTATTGCCAGTGAAAGTATATCGGCGATGCGGAAAGATGTCCTGGCTAAATGCTACGGGGGCGACATCAGCCGGAAGAAGAAACTGTTGAAAAAGCAAGCCAAAGGTAAAAAACGGATGAAGTCTATAGGTACTGTAGATGTACCCCAGGAGGCTTTTATGGCTGTGTTGCGGTTAGATAAAGACTAATTACCATATTTTGAGAAACAAGCTGTGACGATTAGAAAGATGCCTCCGGCACGCTCCGCCTTAGCAGAGTTTTCGCTTTAGCGATACACATTTACATAAACAAAGTCCACACATTGACCAACATTGCTGATTTCGCTATGCTCAATTTTGCTCGTTGGTCAATTCTTCACTCAGGCGTATTCATCTCATCACCTCCCTATCGGGTAGGTGAGAGGCTTCTACTGTTTAAGCTAAACCTGTCCTTTGGCGATTATATAGCTCATGATGAAACCTTGGCTTCATCAATATACTGGGTTAATGTTTCAGCTATTATCTGAACATTAGGATCTTCTAAAATAGTAGTGTGATTACCAGGAACTTCATGAACTACTAACTCTCCATTGACAAATTTTCTCCATACCACTTCCGGTGGCTCAACGCTATAGATAATAGAAGTACTAACATCAACAATATTAATTGCCTTAAACAAAACCACTCGACCTGAATAAGATTTGGGGGTGTAATCATTCCAAGTCGCCTTTATTAGATCCTCATTAAAAATATGAGGAAAATACTGAGAATCAAAGGGGTTTGTCCTGTTCATCGGGGAAAGATATCGAGAAATAAGTTGACTGAATTTACTTTTCATGCGAAATTTGGCTTTTTTCCAAAATTCTGAAAATCCTAGATTCCATAGTAAAGTTAGCCAATGGGAGAAGGATAAGAGTTTGAGATTACTCTTCTGTATAGAACTGTCAAACAACGCTAGTAGGGATACCTGTTGACCTTGAGCGAAAAGCTGTTGAGCCATTTCGTAAGCAAGTACACCACCGAAAGAAGAACCCATTAAAAAGTAAGGACCTTGTGGTTGAAGCGATCGCATTTCTTGAATATAATGGGCTGCCAAGTCTTCCATTTTAGGTAAAGTCAGTGGCTGATTTACTGGTGCTGCCATACCATAATGGAGCGAATAAATGGGCTGTTCTTCTCCCAAATGACGGATTAAGTCTTGGGAATAAAAATGATGGATGCCAAATAAAAGGGGACGAGAACCTTTTGGTTGCAGAGGCACAAGAGAATACCAGGGTGATGACCATCCTTGGGAATCAAGAATATTGGCTAGTTCCTCAATCGTTGGTGACTGGAAGATCGCAGCTAGGGGTAAATTTATGCTGAATGTTTTTTCAATTTGGGCAAGTAACCTGACAGCTAAGAGTGAGTGTCCCCCCAGGTCAAAGAAATTATCTTTGATGCTAATTGGTTGAATCCCCAAAATTACTTCCCAAATTTTTGTCAGTTGCTGTTCTAATTCATTGCGCGGGGTAACAAAGGTTTCCTCTGTTTCATGCCGAATTTGCTCAGGAATGGGCAGAGCGCGACGATCTACTTTGCCATTGGGTGTAAGGGGTAATGTTTCCAGTGTGACAAATACCGATGGAATCATGTACTCTGGTAATTTCGGTTTAACAAATTGACGTAATTCTGATTGAGTTAATTTTGCTTGGTTTTCAGAAGTAATGTAGGCAATTATTCTTTTGTCTCCCGGATTGTCTTCACGAACTATAGCTACTGCATTTGAGATATCAGGATGTTGATTTAAAATAGCTTCAATTTCCCCTAACTCAATGCGAAAGCCCCGAATTTTGACTTGATGATCAATGCGTCCAATATATTCAATATTGCCATCGGGTAAGTAGCGAGCCAAGTCCCCTGTTTTATATAATTTTCCTTCTCTAAATGGATTAGTAATAAATTTTTCTTTGGTTAATTCTGGTTGGTTAAGATAACCTCTTGCCAATCCATCACCGCTAATATAAAGTTCACCTGGTACAGCAATGGGAACGGGATTAAGATGTTGATCAAGAATGTAAACTTGGGTGTTATTAATTGGTCTACCGATAGGGACAGAGTTATCCAGTTGTGCTAATTCTGGGATCGGGTAACAACAGGTAAAAGTGGTATTTTCCGTTGGACCATAACCGTTAATAATTTGGCAATTCTCGGCAATTTGATGAAGCTTCTGCACATGAGAAATAGATAAAACATCACCACCTGCTAACAGTTGATGTAAAGACTTTAAATCGTCTACTCGCTCATCTACCATCAGATGGAATAGTCCGGCCGTCAGCCACAGAGTCGTAATTTGGTAACGTCGGATAGCTTGTCCTAGTTCTATTAATGAGGGAGTATATGCCGAAAAAATAACTAATTTTGCTCCGTTGAGTAAACTACCCCAAATTTCAAAAGTTGAGGCATCAAAGGAAATAGGAGCTAATTGGAGAAAAGTTTGTTCTGAATTTAAGTTGGCGTAATTATTGTTTTTTACTAACCGCACAACTCCCTGATGGATGATGCAAACCCCTTTAGGCTGACCTGTTGAACCAGAGGTATAGGTGATGTAAGCAAGATTATCAGCATTGCCATGACAAATGGGGTTATCATTACTCTCACAGCTAATGATTTGGGTATTAGATTTTAAACAAAGGATATGAGCTTTATTTGATGGTAGTTTCTCAATTAGTGATGTTTGAGTTAATAAGATGGATATTTGAGAGTCATCTAACATAAAAGCAAGACGCTCTTGAGGATAGTTAGGATCTAAAGGAACATAAGCACCTCCGGCTTTTAATATTCCTAATAATCCAATGATCATTTCCAGAGATCGCTCTACACAAATTCCTACCAATACTTCTGGTTTTACTCCCAGTTTTTGCAAATAATGGGCTAGTTGATTAGCACGTTGATTAAGTTCTAAATAAGTTAATTCTTGCTCTTCAAAAACAACAGCAACCTGATTCGGTGTTCTTTCTACCTGTTCTTCAAATAACTGATGAATACATTTATCATTTGGATAATTTGCTTGAGTTTGATTCCATTCTATTAATAATTGATGCCTCTCTCTAGTTGTGAGAATTGATAAATTTGTTATCGAAATTTCAGGATTAGCTACAATTCCTGTTAATAATTGTTGAAAATGTCCACTTATTCTGTTAATCGTGGCATCTGCAAATAAATCTGTATTATATTCCCACGTTCCAATTAATCCATTAGTGGTTTCTGTTAATGATAGAGTTAGATCAAATTTGCTTGTTTGGTTGTTTAAATTAATTGATTCAATGGTTAAATCTGGAATTTTTATGGTTTCTTGCGGTGTATTTTGCAAGACAAACATCACTTGAAATATTGGATTATGACTGAAATTTCTTTCTGGTTGTAGTTCCTCCACTAATTTTTCAAATGGTATATCTTGATGACTATAGGCATCCAAACATATTTCTTTCACTTTTATTAATAATTCCTGAAAACTGGGATGATTAGAAAAATTGATTCTCAGTGCTAAGGTATTGACAAAGAAACCAATTAAAGACTCGATTTCTTGGCGATTACGATTAGCAATAGCTGTTCCTACAATAATATCTTCCTGCCCAGTGTAGCGATATAATAATATTTGAAATGCCGCCAGTAGAGTCATAAACAATGTCACCCCTTCTTGCTGACTCAAGGCTTTTAGTTGATTGGTGAGAACCGGGGAAATTTCTACAGATACAGACGCACCACTATAAGTTTGAATTGGTGGACGGGGATAATCTGTAGCTAGTTGTAAAACGGGAAGAATACCGCCTAATTGTTCTTGCCAATAAGATAGTTGAGATTCTAAAACTGCACCCTGTAACCAATTCCGTTGCCATTGAGCAAAGTCTGCATATTGAATTGCTAAAGGTGGTAATGAAGACGATTTACCATTATTAAAGTCTTGATAAAGAGTAGATAATTCACTGTGAAATACTCCCATTGACCAACCATCAATAATGATATGATGAAAGGTTATTAATAAAATATGACTGGTTTTTGTCAGCCGTAATATTTTAGCTCTAAACAACGGACTAACGGTTAAATCAAATGGCAAATTTACTTCTGTTTTGACTAACTCTTCTATTTGTTTTTGTGCCTCTAAATCAACTACAGATAGAGCAAAATTTAAAGCTGGAGTAATAACTTGTACAGGTGAACCATCAATTGCAATAAAACTTGTTCGTAAAATTTCGTGCCTTTCTATAATCTTCTGGAAAGCTTTTTCGAGAGAACTTTGGTTTAGTTTACCTTCTAGTTGCAAAGCGAATGCTACATTATATGTGGCACTTTTTCCTTCTAATTGATAGAGAAACCACATCCTCAGTTGGGCAAAAGATAACGGCAGATTTTCTCTTTTTTTGAGAGTTTCTATAATTGTTAAATTTTTTTCTGGATAATATTTTTGCTCAATTACTTTAGCTAATTCAGCAGGAGTAGGATATTTCAATAAAGTTTTTATGGGAATTTCTTGTTTAAAGGCTTCTTGTAAACGGGAAATAACTTGGGTAGCTAAAATTGAATGTCCTCCTATTTCAAAGAAATTATCTTCTCGACTGATTGCGGAAATTCTGAGTATATTACTCCAAATTAAGATGATGATTTCTTCGGTGAGACTACTGGGAGGAATAAATTTTGTTTCTCTCAATAATTCTGGTTTTGGCAGAGCGCGACGATCTACTTTTCCATTGGGTGTGATGGGAAAAATTTCCAGTGTGACAAATACCGATGGAATCATGTAATCTGGTAATTTCTGTTTAACAAATTGACGTAATTCTGATTGAGTTAATTTTGCTTGGTTTTCAGAAGTAATGTAGGCAATTATTCTTTTGTCTCCCGGATTGTCTTCACGAACTATAGCTACTGCATTTGAAATATCGGGATGTTGATTTAAAATAGCTTCAATTTCTCCTAACTCAATGCGAAAACCCCGAATTTTGACTTGATGATCAATACGTCCAATATATTCAATATTGCCATCTGCTAGGTAGCGAGCCAAGTCTCCTGTTTTATAAAGGCGTGCATTAGGATCAGAACTGAATGGATTAGAAATAAATCGGGTACTCGTCAAATCTGGACGATTTATATATCCTCGAATTGGATCATCAACACCAATAAATAATTCGCCGATAACCCCAATAGGTAAGGGCTGAAGATGGATATCTAGGATAAAAATCTGAACATTTTGAATAGCATGACCAATGGGAGGTAAGGTTTTCCAAGTTTGAGGATTGCCAATCAATGTATAAGCTGTAACCACATGACTTTCCGATGGTCCATAGTGATTATGCAATATACATTTGGGATGTTGGGTAAACCAATTAGCAATGGATGGTGTAATCTGCAATTGCTCTCCTGCGGTAATTATTTCTCTTAGAGATGGGCATGATTGCTCCTGACTTTTAGCAATTTCTGCAAGGTTTTGTAGTGCAATGAAAGGTAAAAATAGTCGTTCTATCTCTTGATCATGCAAGAACTGTAATAATGCAACTGCGTCTTTGCGCGTTTCGTCAGAAATCAATATGAGAGTGCCACCAGCTAAACAGGTTGAAAATATTTCTTGAAACGACACATCAAAACTAATTGGTGTAAATTGCAGTGTTTTGCCTCCTAAACCTATACTGGAGTTTTGCAATTGCCATTCCAAAAGATTTACCAGGGGTTTGTGATTCAAGAGGATTCCCTTGGGTTTGCCTGTAGAACCGGATGTGTATATCAGGTATGCTAAGTTGTTTGGCTTTGCCTCGCTATTGAGGTTTTTCTTGCTCTCACAATTAATTTTTTTCCAATCAGTATTAAGGAAAATTACATGAGCTTTATTTGATGGTAGTTTCTCAATTAGTGATGTTTGAGTTAATAAGATGGATATTTGAGAGTCATCTAACATGAAGGCAAGACGCTCTTGAGGATAGTTAGGATCTAAAGGAACATAAGCACCTCCGGCTTTTAATATTCCTAATAACCCAATAATCATTTCCAGCGATCGCTCTACACAAATTCCCACCAATACGTCTGGTTTTACTCCCAGTTTTTGCAAATAGTGGGCTAGTTGATTAGCACGTTGATTAAGTTCTAAATAAGTTAGTTCTTGCTCTTCAAAAACAACAGCAACCTGATTCGGTGTTCTTTCTGCCTGTTCTTCAAATAACTGATGAATACATTTATCATTTTGATAATTTGTTTGAGTTTGATTCCATTCTATTAATAATTGATGTCTCTCTCTAGCTGTGAGAATTGATAACTTTGTTACCGGAATTTGAAGATTAGCTACAATTTCTGTTAATAATTGTTGAAAATGTCCACTCATTCTGTTAATCGTGGCATCTGCAAATAAATCTGTATTATATTTCCACGTTCCAATTAATCCATTGGTGGTTTCTGTTAGTGATAGAGTTAGATCAACCTTAGTAGTTTGACTTTTTAAATTAATTTGTTCAATGGTTAAATTTGGAATTTTTATGGTTTCTTGCGGTGTATTTTGCAAGACAAACATCACTTGAAATATTGGATTATGACTGAAATTTCTTTCTGGTTGTAGTTCCTCCACTAATTTTTCAAATGGTATATCTTGATGACTATAGGCATCCAAACATATTTCTTTCACTTTTACTAATAATTCTTGAAAACTGGGATGATTAGAAAAATTGATTCTCAGTGCTAAGGTATTGACAAAGAAACCAATTAAAGACTCGATTTCTTGGCGATTACGATTAGCGATCGCTGTTCCCACAATAATATCTTCCTGCCCACTGTAGCGATATAATAATATTTGAAATGCCGCCAGTAGAGTCATAAATAATGTCACCCCTTCTTGCTGACTCAAAGCGTTAAGTTGAGTGGTTAGAACCGGGGAAATTTCTACAGATACAGACGCACCATTATAAGTTTGAATTGGTGGACGGGGATAATCTGTAGCTAGTTGTAAAACGGGAAGAATACCGCCTAATTGTTCTTGCCAATAAGATAGTTGAGATTCTAAAACTGCACCCTGTAACCAATTCCGTTGCCATTGGGCAAAGTCTGCATATTGAATTGCTAAAGGTGGTAATGAAGAAGATTTACCATTATTAAAGTCTTGATAAAGAGTAGATAATTCACTGTAAAATACTCCCATTGACCAACCATCAAAGGTAGTATGGTGTATCACTATCAGCAAAATATGCTCAGATTCATTTAACTTAATCAAACTAGCCCGTAACATCAAATCTAATGTTAGTTTAAAGGTGTGTTTTGATTCTTCTTGTAAAATAGATTGTAAAGCGACAGACTGTTCTTGATTTGATAAATTACTCAGGTTGATCAAGGGCATTTTAAAAACCCATTCTTGAGTAATTACCTGAATTGGAACTTCGTTATTAACAATAAACTGGGTACGCAGAGACTCATGCCGTTCTATAATTGTGGTTAAGGCTTGTTCTAAAGCATCAATATTCAGGTACCCTTTAATTTTTATAGCTTCCATTATAACTTGTTAGTGTTGGTTGATGATAATAAACTAAATGAATTGTGAGGATGGGTTTAACTGTGATAAATTATTCCCAGAAATACAATTTTTTATGCAGTTCATATTTAGGATTTATTGACATAAATTTTATAAATTATTCACAACTATTGTGTAAACTACTTAGACTTGCTTGGGGCTGAAGTCTGAGCTTTCCAATTAAAAATGAGCGAACGTACTATCATTCTATTTTTGGATATTAGTATATATAATCACAATTTCTGGCTTTTGTCAATGTTTATGTTAAGAAATTTGTGGGTAATGGATATTAATTTTTGATAGTTACTATGATAGTTACCGAGGTATAATTGTTTATTTCCGGGTGATGGATGAGCTATGGCAGAAACACTCAAAGAACTAATTCCCCGCCATCAAAACCTCTACCAAATCTAATCTAGATAGATAAATCAATATTTTGTCTGAATCAGGATTTCCAGGATTTAAGGATTTCCAGGATGAAGATGATTGTTTTATCCCTAATTATCAATATTTAATTATTGCAAGATAGTTCTTCCTTGTCAACTTTAGCATAACATATTTAAAACTTGTTGTCAACACCTAAGACCTAAGATCCCCGACTTCTTTAAGAAGTCGGGGATCTTAGGTCTTATGATATTGTTATTGCTGATTAACTGAACAAGAAAGTCAACTTAACGTAAATTGATGTCCCTTCAAGCCAGCCAGCCAGGGAATTTATTCCCTGTCTAAAAGCTAAAGTCGGTTAAAACCGACTATTTCAGCACAGCAATTCTCATTTTAAGGTTTCATGACATTTAAACCCTTACAGTACAAGGAGTTTACAATTCTTAACAAATCTGGAGATTACTGGAATGATGCAAACTCGTTTCAAAATGAGAATTGCTGATTTCAGCATAAATAGGATAATTTTTGATTTTGAGTTAACCAGAGTGCGTTTTAACGCACTTAAGCTTTTAGACCGGAACTTGAGTTCCGGGCGGGTGTGGAAGCAAACAGATAAGCCATTTCTAATATAAGTTGACACCAATAAGCTCATGCTTTACCCCTACCAAATCTTTACCAATTCTAATCCAGATATGCTTAAACAGTAATGGCATGGTAATAGATTTAACTTATATATTGATTTCACACAAATATTACTAACAGAATGTCAAGAGAGCGATCGCTAGGTCGCGCTTCGCTATCGCTACAGTCAGCCGCTAACCACTATACTCCCAAGATGAGCCATAATGAATGAAGCCAAAACTCTATGAACTACCAACTACCAAAAAGTTTGACTTATGCTGATTCAGAAAATCGTTGAAGAACTGCAAGATATACCCGAAGAAAAATTAACAGAACTATACAATATTATTCACTACTTTCGACTCGGTTTAAATCAAGAACGTAGGCAACCCCGAACCCCTGGGTTATTAAAAGGAAAACTCAGCGAAGCTTTTTTTGAACCATTACCGGAAGAGGAACTCCAGCAATGGGAATAAGCTACCTAATTGACACTCATATACTATTATGGTGGCTTTTTGATGATCCAAAACTTGACAACACCTGTCGAAAAATTATTAGTAACCCAGATCATCGTATTTTTGTTAGTAGTGTTTCTGCTTGGGAAATTGCCACTAAATACCGCATCAGAAAACTACCAGAAGCAAAAGAAATTGTGGAGCAATATTCACAGATATTACATCAAGCAAGATTTATCGAACTTAATATTACTTCAGCCCATGCACTCAGAGCAGGAAATCTACCAATTGCCCATAGAGATCCCTTTGATCGGATGATTATGGCTCAAGCTGAGTTGGAAATATTACCTCTGATTACTTATGATAAAGCCTTTCAGACGGGGCTAATTCAGATTATTCCTGAAAGTAAGTAAGTACCTGGACATTAATTTTGTCTGATTACTTATATACTTAGGGTTTCCTGAAAAAGTTTAGCCACCAAAAGTTGATGCTATGTTTTACTCTCTCGCAAATAAGCCGCGAGTAGTATTGCTAAGAGTTTTCTGGAATTTTTAATTTTTAATTCCCTGTTACCTGCTATAAATATAGTTTTTATATATTTTAACTTTTTGTCAATCATCGGGGAGTCAAGTCAATGAAGATATTAGTGCTGAGTTGGGAATTTCCACCGAGGATAGTTGGCGGAATTGCTCGTCACGTTGCTGAGTTGTACCCGGAATTAATTAAGTTAGGCCATGATATCCATCTGATTACACCAGAATTTGGGCCAGCATCCTTGTATGAAGTGGTGGAAGGAATTCATATCCACCGTGTAGAAGTACCTGCCAGTAACGATTTTTTTCATTGGGTGGTGAACTTAAATGAGAAGATGGGAGAGTATGGCGGTAAGTTATTAGCAGAAAAGGGGCCATTTGATCTGATTCATGCCCATGATTGGTTAGTTGGTGATGCGGCGATCGCTCTCAAGCATACCTTTAAAATTCCCTTAATTACCACAATTCACGCCACAGAACATGGACGTTATAACGGTATTCACAATGATACCCAACGCTATATTCATGATAAAGAATATACACTAGCCGAAAATGCTTGGCGGGTGATTGTTTGCAGTGAATATATGCGTCAAGAATTGCAGCGATCGCTAAATCTTCCTGGTGATAAAATTGACGTAATTTATAATGGTATTCGCCCAGAAAAGAAAATCCATCATGGGAATTTTCATGCTCAAGATTTTCGCCGTCAATTTGCCGCAGATTATGAAAAAATTGTTTATTATCTTGGTCGTATGACCTATGAAAAAGGCGTACCAGTATTACTTAATGCTGCTCCCAAGGTGCTTTCGGAAATGGGGGGTAATGTTAAGTTTGTCATAGTCGGTGGTGGTAATACTGACCATCTCCAACGTCAAGCTTGGGATTTAGGAATTTGGGACAAGTGTTACTTTACTGGTTTCCTTGCTGATGAATACTTGGATAAATTTCAAACCATCGCGGACTGTGCAGTTTTCCCCAGTTTTTATGAACCCTTTGGTATTGTTGCCTTAGAGAGTTTTGCCTCTCGCGTGCCAGTGATAGTTTCCGATACTGGTGGTTTTCCTGAAGTAGTTCAACATACAAGAACGGGAATTACCACTTTAGTAAACAACGCTGACTCTGTAGCTTGGGGAATTTTAGAAGTTTTGCAAAACCCAAATTACTGTCAATGGTTGGTAGATAACGCTTATGCAGATTTAGAAAAAAGATTTAGCTGGCCAAAATTAAGTAAGCAAACAGAAATGGTTTATGAAAGAGTAGTTAACGAGCGAGTAGAAATTGTTTGGTAGTAAAAAACGGCATAAACAGGAGATTTTCCTAGAGTAATAATGAGAATTAAAGAATACTCCGATGATTGCCGTAAAAAAACAGTACAAACCCTGTACGCTGGGAATTTAGCCCTGGGAAATGCGAAAGTTAGAAATGATTGCTGTTTGCTTGACAAGATTTTAATATGACAAAGGCATTCCTAAATACATCCAGGCGTTTGCAGAATGCAAAAAACAGCTTGTTGAAGATGGTAAACCGAATCATAGACCGGATAACAGCCAAGTTAAGGCGGTTCTTTCAGGATATCATCGCCGATAGCCAGACTCCCACCTCTAAACCAGCTTATCAATTACCTAAATTAGCTGGTCCTGTTCATAACTTAGGTGGTGGTGGTCCTGATGTTGATGACGCTATTCAATGGATGATTAATCAAGTTAGAGGCAGTAGTAACAGTGACAATAAAGTTAATGTTTTAGTCATTCGGGCTGCTGGTAACGATGATTATAATCAGCTAATCTATCGCATGAGAGGTGTTAAATATGTAGAAACTCTCATTATTCGTAACCGTCAAGAAGCCAACAGAACAGATATTTTTGATAAAGTCAGAAATGCTGGCGTAATTTTCTTTGCTGGTGGTGATCAATGTGAATATATTCGCCACTGGAAAAACACTAAATTAGAAGTTGCTATCAAGTCAGTTTATGATCGGGGCGGCGCTATTGGGGGTACAAGTGCTGGGGCAATGATTCAAAGTGAATATGTTTATGATTCTTGTGCTTGTGAAGATAGCATTGAAACTCATGAAGCCCTTGATGATCCCTACGGTAATATTACCTTTACCTATAACTTTTTCCAGTGGAAACATTTGCGCGGAACTATCATTGATACCCACTTTGATGAACGCAAAAGAATGGGAAGAATTATGGTTTTTATTGCCCGACAAATTCAAGATGGTGTCTCTACAAAAGCCTTAGGTATAGCAATTAGTGAACAGACATCTTTACTAGTTGATAAATACGGTATTGCCAAGGTTATGGGTAAAGGTTCAGCCTATTTTGTTTTAGGAGATCATTCCCCAGAAATTTGCCAAAAGGGAATTCCTCTCACCTATCACGACTACAAAATTTGGAGAGTTCCCAAAGGTGACACATTCGACTTAAATAAACCACCGTCACGAGGTTATTATTTCAGGAGTGTGAAGCGCGGAAAATTTGATTCAGATCCTTATTAATACCATTTCTCTGCACAAATCATCCTCATTAGCCCACTCAGGTGGGCTTTATGATATTCAGGAATAGGGATACAGAACTTCCCGGTGTTATGAAGTACAACCTAGTAATCGCTCTTTTTTTTGTTTCACGCAAAGGTGCAAAGACACAAAAAAGGAAAGTAAGGATTTACATAGAAGGACGAACCACTCTAATGAGTTTTCCTACTAAATTTCCTTCTTTACAAATAGCTTCATGAAGGCGTTCTGACATTCTATTTCTATTACTATCATTTGTACAAACAATAATACCTGAATGATTTGGTTGTAAGCGGTGTAATTGAATAAAATCATAGCGATTTAGTGTTAAAATTGCTCGTTATTCTTGAATAGCAAAATTTAATACTTCTTCATCAGGAATACCTTGATTTCCTTTTCCTGCTTCTTGCACTGTCAACACATCATGACCAAAATTGCGTAATAATTCGCTGAATATGCGAGGAAATTGTTCATCTGCATAAAGACGTACCACAATTTAAGCCGCCTCATTTTTTTGAATTGCTGTTTCAATTTCTTCTGGATGTGCATTTGCATAAGCCCAAGCATTCACTAAATCAGCAGCAGTTAAATGAGGATAATCATCTAAAATTTGTGCTTCACTAATTCCTAAACGCCGAGATTCTACTAACAACCAAATAGGAATGCGAGTATTAGCAATACAGGCTTCACCACCACAAACACCAGGGGTTTTAGTAATGCGATATGAGCTTTGATTTAAGGTTTGAGTTAATATTTGTATGGCTTGGGCTTTTTCTGTTGGGGTTAATGCTAGGAGTTGGGTTTCTAATTCTTGGTTTGTCATAGTGATAAATGTTAAGCTGGTGTAAATAGGGCTTTGTAATTATTTTACTGTAGTTAAAGGTTGGTTGGTTTTTCTATTTTAATCAATACTATTGATGTATGTTACCTTTAAATTCGTGTTTATATGTAGTTTAATATTGCGACAAAACAGTATTTTTACGGTTACGACTTTTGGCTAGGCTATGTTAATTTAATATATGAATCCGGTTTGATTGTTGTTCATTATACTGAGACTCAATCGTTGATTCGATGGGGTTTACGGTTTACAGCTTGTTCAAAAATCAAATAGTAGCCCTATATTTAAATACTTAACAAGCTACAGCTAATCAAGATCAGGAGTATTTTATGTTTTCAATTGTTGACGATATTGTTAACTTAAATAAAGCAAAAGATATTGGGAATAAAGCTGAACAACGATATAAACATTATTGCAAAGAATTAAAAAGGGATTGGGAAAAAACTGAGAAAGTAGCAGAATCCTATGCTCAAATCCAAACTGTTATCCAAAACCACACAATTAGTAAGTTTATCAAGTTAACAAATAATTTAATTAAGCTATCTTCTCAGGAAAATATGGATTTTTTAGAACCTGTGAATATTTCGGCTGGGACATTAAAAAATTATAAATCTCAAGATATTAAATCAGAAAAATTAGTAACTAGCAGCTTAACAATAGTAATTGCCGGAGTAACAACTAGTCAAATTCTTACAGGTTTAATTTCATCAGTAGGAGTAGCGAGTACAGGAACAGCAATTTCTGAACTCAGTGGTGCAGCAGGTTGGAGTGCAACTTTAGCATGGCTAGGGGGTGGTTCTCTTGCTTCTGGAGGGGGTGGTATGGCACTGGGAACTTTACTACTGGGAGGTATTAGTATTACCGCAGCTTTGACAGTTGGTAGTTTGATGTTGGTTGGGGAAGGAAAAAAGGCTTTAAAACAAGCTAAAAAGTATAAGGAACAGGTAAGCAAAGCAGTTCACGAAATTAAACAAGTTATGGATTTTCTGAAACAATTGCGTCAAATAATAAGAGATTTAACTTATCTAATCAATGAATTAAATAATTGTGCAACTACAACACTTAACCAACTTGAATCACAGCCATTAGATAGTAATATTTGGGAGCAAGGTAATCTTCTAATCAAAGTATTGAGAGAAATTATTGAGACTCCAGTTTTAAGTAGTGAAGGCAAAATAGACCCTAGCACCGCCATTATTTTAGAAAAGTATTCAGGGAATAAATTCTCTTGAATGAGATACAGTGATTAAATTTCAAAACCTGTAGGGGTTTCCCCGCCCTAAATTGTATTGCATCCGAACGATAACCGCTATAATATAATGCGAGATAAAGAATAGCCAGGGAATAAATTCCCTGTCTAATAGCAAAAGTCGGTTAAAACCGACTAGTCATAAATTTGCGTTTTTGCGTCTTTGTTTAAAAATCTTCATCATCAATAAAAAATTCTGCATCTTCATCTCCCTTAAATTGCGATTCTCCTAATCCCCAAAGCGGCTGCAAAACTGCTGTACCTAACAAACCCACAGCCACACTAAAAGCTAACATTAATCCAAAGGGAATTTGGATTGATTGAAAACCCAAAAACCGCAAAGATACAGGAGTGGCATTTTGGACAGAAATTAGAGCGATCGCCACTACCCAAACAGCTAAAATTAGCGATATCAAGAAATTTACCAATATTTTGAAAACCATAACTTTAAAATTTTAAAATTTAGTTCCCCTCCTCGCTTGCGGGGAGGGGTTAGGGGCTGACAGGTGTAGGTTTTTAATATTCTCTGTAAAGGCAAGACCAGGAAGACAAGGAGGGATAGTAGACAAGGAAGATTTTATCCATAAAATACCCAATTTATGGTTTGTTTTATGACCAATCATCCATTTCTTGTCCGGTTTTCCTCCCTTGTCACCTTGTCTGCCTTGTCTTCCAAGTCCTGTCCTCACCCAATTGTAAAAAACCTACACCTGTCAGGGGGTTAGGGGTGGGGTTCTATCCTAACTTAGCAATTTCACCTTCCATGAATTTAGCAATCTGACTAAGTTTTTCTGGTGAGTTAGTTTCCATATACACTCTCACCAAAGGTTCTGTTCCAGAAGGGCGCAGCAACACCCAGCTACCCTCTTCTAAATACAGTTTAATACCATCTTTCCTGCCCACCTCTTTCACCTTGATTCCTGCCACGACAGAAGGTGGATTTTGGGTGTAGGAATTAATCACAGCCACCTTGTGAGCTTCAGTTAGGTGTAAATCTAAGCGATTGTTATACAAAGGCCCATCAGCTTCGGTGATCGCTTCCTGTACCAACTGACTTAAAGGCTTACCTTCATAAGCGATCGCCTCAGCTACTAGCATATCTGCTAAAACCCCATCTTTTTCAGGAATATGGCCAATGATACTTAAACCACCGGATTCTTCTCCACCAATCAAAACAGCGGTTTCCCGCATTTTCTCACCAATGTATTTAAAACCTACCGCAGTTTCATAAATTTGCAAGCCATACTTAGCAGCAAAATTATCTAATAAATGCGTAGTTGCCACAGTCCTAACAATTGCACCGCTCTTACCCTTGTTTTTAATCAAATGCCGTGCTAGAACTAACAGCACTGTATTGGGAGTCAGGACATTACCTTGTTCATCAACAATACCAAAGCGATCGCTATCACCATCGGTAGCCAAACCCAAATCCGCCTGATCAGCCTTCACCGCTGCCACCAACTCAACTAACTGTTCCCCTTTGGGTTCAGGCATACCACCGCCAAAAAGCACATCCCGCCAATCGTGGAAACTTTCTAATTGACAACCACAGTGTTGCAAGACTTCATCTAAATAGCCACGCGAGGTAGAATAAAGGGCATCGTACTTGACCTTTAAATTTGCACTTTTAATTTTTTCCACATCCAATAAGGTGTAGATAAAATTCAGATAATCGGGCTTAGGATCAAAAGTAGAAATTGTCCCAGATGGGTTACTTCCAGGTAACTCGTCCGATGACGTTTCGATATTGGCCACAATAGTATCAGTAATTTCTGGAGTCGCGGGTCCCGCATAATCAGGAATATATTTAATCCCACAATAAGGTGCAGGATTATGACTAGCAGTAAACATCAAAGCCCCTGCGGAATTCAGGAGCCGGGCATTGTAGGCAATTACTGGAGTGGGACAATCCCGATCAGTAATTTTTACATTCCAGCCCAAATCCGCCAAAACAGCGGCAGATGTCCGGGCAAACTCGTCAGCTAAAAACCGCGTATCGTAGGCAATTAAAACAGGTTTGTCTTTACTATAGGCAGTTTCCAGATAACTAGCGATCGCCCTGGTTACTTTCCGCACATTTGGGAAAGTAAAATCATCAGCAATAATTCCGCGCCATCCATCAGTACCAAACTTGATCTCACCGGAATTGCTAGGGTTACTCATATTGCCACTCTCTCCCGTGCATGATTATTGCTATTTACGATTAGGAAGCATCCCGCAAGGCCGTGGAATAGCCACTAAGCCGCAAGTATCCCCAAGGTAATTTCTCTCACTCTACATGAGCAATGTCAACCCCCGATAGACCCTTTGTTAGTTACCACCTTTGGTCTTTATTTGCCCCCAGCCGGGGACAGGAACATTGGCATTGCCAAATGAGAAGAGGATTTATTAAAGCGCGACAACATGAACCACAAGTCAAAGCTTTGTTGGCAACCGCTACCCCACCGCAGCGCATTGGCATTCTTGCCCAAAAGGGTGTATATGAGTTTCATCATCACCTGCAATGGTTAACTCAGGTTGATGGTGTGGAAAAAGTTGCCCGGTTATTGGGATTGAGTCAGACTCATGAAACAGTTAAATATCGGGTATTACAAATTTTACGAAAATATCAAAATGCCCCTTTATTATTAGGGAAGCGGATTCTGGAATTGACGGCGGGTGATGAAGGTTTTCCCAAGCCGATTTTGATTGAAAAACAAGATTATTGCTTTCGGTTATATGCAGCTATGGACTGTATATTTATCGAGTCTGATAGCACCTTACATATTTTAGATTTTAAAACTGGTAGATCTGCCTTTGATCACAGACAAGCCTTTGTTTACTTACTTGCAGCCCGTTATCTTTATCCTGGGAAAACCGCAGTTGCATCTTTTTATAATTTGGAAATTTGCAAAAAATCGGAATTAATTACTATTACTAATAGTGAGTTTAAATCTTTAGAATCTCAATTGGCTAATATTGCCCATCAACATCAAGAAGATCTGCAACAATATGAAGCTAAAAATAGCAACTTCAGTCAAATATTTCCCCCGAATCCCGGTAATCATTGTCGGTTTTGTGCTTTTAGTTCTATCTGTGAATTCGCCCAGTTAAAACAACCAAAGTCTTATGCAATGCCCATTACAAAATCTCACCCTTCCCCAACATCTTCGTGAGTCGTATTTGGTGATCTAGGCTGCGGTTACGCTGCTGGGAAAAAAATTTTATCCTAAATTAAAAAATAAAGCTTAATTACGGGTATTATATACTTGAGGCGTTCCTCATGTTCGTATTGCAAAAATTCACTTTTTAATTTCTGGAGCTATTTAATGTCAATTTACGTTGGTAATTTGTCCTATGACGTTGCTGAAAACGACCTTACTGGGGTTTTCGCAGAATATGGGAATGTTAAAAGAGTCCAACTACCTACTGACCGGGAAACTGGTCGTAAAAGAGGTTTTGCCTTTGTAGAAATGGGTTCAGACGCAGAAGAGGCAGTAGCAATTGAAGCCCTTGACGGCGCTGAATGGATGGGACGTAACTTAAAAGTTAACAAAGCTAAACCCAAAGAAGATCGTGGTGGTGGTGGTGGTGGTGGACGAGGTGGATATGGTGGTGGTGGCGGTGGACGCGACCGTTACTAAGTTTTACCATTAAGACTCCAATTATCATATTTTTAGGACAGAGGAAATCTCTGTCTTTTTTAATGGATATATTACCGCTTTAATTCATGAAATTGTGCTGACTCTCAAATTTTCCAGAAGATTCCTGACTGGTAACAGAGCTGACCCCATGGTTGAAGTGCTACGCTATTGCATAAAAGAAAGCAAAAGCGTTGATAGATACAGGCTTACAGAGTTTTATCAGCAAACACAAACAAGTACAAGATTATTGACAATAAATGTTGAAAACCCTTGCATTTTTACTCTTCAATAACCGGGTAAATTTGAGTAATCATTGACGAACTTTCCTTCTTCCTTCTTCCTTCTTCCTTCTTCCTTCCTTCCTTCTTCTTTCTTCTTTCTTCTTTCTTTCTTTCTCCTGACTCCTGACTCCTGACTCCTTTCTTTCTCCTGACTCCTGACGTTTATTTTTAACAAAATCTCTTAAAGAATGATAAATCAATACCACCAAAATTAATACTAAAAGCAATATTCAATTGTTCCAAAGTTCCTACTAACCAGCCAACAGTATTAGTATTGGAAGCTTCATAGTGATTAAATAAAATTGCAAATTTTCTTTCTAGATATGGTTTAACTTTTCCACAAATCAGGACAATTTTTAATAATAAGCCCATTGTGGGTACTGTTCCTTGATTACTAATTAAATCTAAGAAAACAAAGTGCTGTGGTGATGATTGATTATTAACAACTAGAAAGTTTAATAAATTACTACAAGTTCTCACTAATAATAGATCATTAACTTTTTGCTCATCGGCTTGAGGCAAAATATTTTGTAAATATTTATATAGTTTTTGATTAAATTGTTTTTTCCCGTATTGTGCATCTACAGAAGATATCAAATATTTATATAAATCATCTTTAAAATTGCGGAAATTCGCAGCTTGTCCGCCATATTTTATGAACTGTTGGGCTGATTCATGATATGTATTGCCATGTTCGACTTTACCAACAAAATGCTTTAAGGTGGTGTATAATTCACCATCAGTTAACAATGTAGGATTATTTATAGGGCGCAAAATTCGATTGGCTTCAGCAATTGAAGTGTTTTTCAACATCTGAATTCGCCGCATTTTATAAGTTACATATTGTGATAAGTCAATTTCAAATTTTTTCTGTACCTGTGATTGAAAATGTCTAACAGTTTCTTTTTGCTCCTGAGTAGAGTCGTCGCTCATTAAACAATGTTCATATAGATAAGGATAACGGCGAATTAAGGTCATCAGTGGCTGATTATCTTGCCTCTTTGCTACAGGTTGATTTTCATTTACTACCTGAGTAAATCGTAATAAAATTAAATACTGTTCACTGTCAACAAACTGTTTAACCAATTCACGTAGACGGTTAATTTCGCGGGAACGTAAATTATTAACTTTATAAGTAGTAGGTATAGCAGAAAATAAACTGATTAAATCAGCAATTGCACTATGAAGTAGGGAGTTCATGTGCCAGTAGTTGATGAGAATATGACAACAGCGATTGAGGAAAAATTTAAATTCTTCAGGTGCGCTCTTAGATGCGGTAATTTTATCTAAAATTGACAGAATTTCTGGTTCGGGATAATTCGCTCTTTCAATAAATAGCGACCGAAATCTATTAAGCATTTGGTCAGCAGATTCTTTTTGCACCAAGTGTAATAAGTGCTGATAGATTAACTGTTCTTGATGATAACAGTCATGATAACAATGATCATAGTCCAATTTCCGCCCGATTATGTTCGTCGAATGTTTTTGGAGAATTGCTTTCTCTGGGTTAGGATCAATTATGTTTCTCACTTTTCATTACCTACAACCTGGAGTAAATGTAATTTTTTATATGTTTTTTGAAAATGATTAACCATACAAACCCGATTTGAGGAATATTGTCTAGTTTGGACGAGTTAGTCAAATACTGTTATAAATATTTTACCACACTAGATAGGACTTTACGGAGAGCCAAATATGAAGTGAACATAAATCTTTACTGTGTAATCTTAAACTTTTAATGAAGAAACAACAGTGACTATGATCACTAAGAAATAGTAATCATAAAGTCTAGTATAAATTGAACAATCCCTTATAACCCACAGTCTGCACTCAAGAGTCAGCAGCGAAAGCTGACATAAGCTGTTCAGGGTATCCGCCAATTTTGTGACTAGTCAGGCTTCTGATGTGAACGTCCGAGCGGAATAAAATCTTATTGTGGAGAAAGTTTCCTTAAGCTGTTGTGCATTTAGTTTGTATAATGGTTGCGGGCATTTTGCCCGCACCACAGAGTTAAACTAAATTATAATTATAAAATTTAGCTGCGTAACAGGTTATCTATTAATGTCTTAATAACAACAATCTAAGTGTTTATTATGACTCATCTGTCACCTGGGCGTTAATTGCTAAATAGGCAACTTTCGCAGCGGCTTGTTCAGCAGCTTTAATGGAGCGTCCCTTGCCTTGTCCTAACATTTTTTCATGTAGCCAAACTTCAGCAAAGAAGCGTTCATGCGTGCGGTGGGGTTGACTGACTTCCAAAACTCGATATTCTGGGAGAACTTTGAATTGCGCTTGAGTCCACTCTTGTAAAGCTGCTTTATAGTTTAGTCTGGCAGGATCAAGCCGAATTTCTGTGGTTAGCTGTTGAAAATGGGAATCTAACCAAGGACGAATTAGGTTGAGGTTGTTAGTGCTAAGGTAAAGCGCCCCTAGAACTGCTTCAAAAGAGTCTGCTAATCGTGACTCTTGGCCAACATGATCAGCGGTGGCACTACCAGCCACTAATAAGTATAATTCTAAACCATATTCTCTTGCTAATTGGGCAAGAATGCGATCGCTGACTAAAACTGAACGAATAGCGGCGAAATCGCCAACTGAGCAATCGGCATAATGTTCCCATAATATCACAGCCGCTACTAGACGTACCACCGCATCGCCAACAAACTCTAGTTGTTCATAATTTGCAGAATCAGAGACGGTAGGATGAGTCAGTGCCAAATCTAACAATTCCCACTTTATAGGTGCATCTAGTGGCAAACCGAACTTTTGGACTAAACTTTCAAGCTGCCGTTGACGGCGGGGATAAACGCTGGACATTAGGATAAGTAGGGAAAAAAGGGCTAATAACTCTTAACTTAGCATTAAATTATAGTGTATAAATACCAGGCAAACTATTTATTTGATGGTTTTCTGGAAGTATTTTATAATTCGTTCCAGAAATTAATATCTTTTTCAATAAAAAATTTTTTATTAGTATTTTCTGCATTTTCTAACGCCAAATTTAAATCTCTTTCTGCTTCTACCAACAATTCTCGACACATTTCCCATGCCCTTGCTTTTGTTTTTGGCTTGCTTTTGTAGTCTCTTGCTGTCTTTATAGACTTTTTTGCCATATCCATCTTAGCTGTTGCCCGTTTTTCCAAAAGTGGGGAATTTTGAGCAAGATTAGGATATTTCACTATAGATTCACTCACAAATTTGATCATATCTTCTGGTTCGCCTATTTTGTTAAGATTAACAACAGCTTTGGCAATTTGACCTTCTTCAATTTTACCTGACATAGCCACAGACAAGGCTCTATTTGCTATATTTTGATATTGAATATTATCTTTATCAAAAGCTAGGATATCAGCAATATTTATGAGTGTGCTGGGATTAACTAGATAAAAATCTAGTTTTTTTGTTTCCAGAAAATGATAAAGTTCATTAGAAAGTTTTAGTTTAGCAATAATTTCACAATACAAATCTAACGATCTAAAATTGTACAAGTCTTTTCCCAGGAGTGTCAAAACTTGATTTTTAGCTTCTTGATATTTGTGGAAAATAATTTTATCTTGAATTTCTTGTAATTCCCTAATAATTTGATGTCTTGGGTGTGCAGGTAGAATGCAAGTCAGACTTTCAGGTTCAATTTCTATTGTTTTATATTTACTGAAAAAACGAACTATGGAACATAAAAAATCCATAATCCGTTTAAAAAGAGAGAGTTGGTAGTAAGCCGGGTTCTGTTCTCTTACGAGGGCAGTTATCTATCTGGGATGCTTGTTACCAAACACCTCTAGCGGCTCTTTTTCAGCGGAACTGGTAAAAGACCAACCATAGTTCCTCCGGCCTTGCTCCCAACCGGGGTTTACCGAGCCAACGCCTCTCGACGTTGCTGGTGCGCTCTTACCGCACCTTTGCACCCTTACCAAACCATTCAATATGCTGAATTGATTGGCGGTATCTTTCTGTGGCACTATCCTCACGATCACTCGCACTGGACGTTATCCAGCAAGTCTGGTCTTTCGGGGGCCCGGACTTTCCTCAAACTAGTCTTAATGACTAATCTGCAACTGCCTACGCCTACTCTCTCCTTTCCTAGTTTACCTTTAATTGGATTCTGTGTAGTGTTACGTGCAAATCACTTTTTCTTATTCCAAGGTAGAGCATAGGTCCAAGGGAGCTTTTTAATAGTAAAAGGACAATTAATAATTGATACTGGGGGAACATTTATCCCCGGCGCAATACCGACTCTCATTTCGGAAATTCGCAGCACCAGTTGTAATGAAAATTCCAAATCTTTTTTACCATCTATAAAGTCTTTGTATAACTTCTTTTTCTTATCATCCTTTTTAACAGCAGCAATATTAATTAAAGGTGAAGCTGGTTTATAAATACCTGAATCTTTATCTCTTTGAAAAACATCTTCTGCGGTGACATTTTCAGAAATTGTCTTTTTAGGAGCAATAATTGTTGGAACTTGGGATATGGCTAAATCGCGGGTTAAATCTGGAGATTTGCGAATCACTCGACGCGACTGCTGGGTATGTTCAACGACGAAGGAACTATTATCCCAGTCAACATATATAGCAATACTCTCTGATTTATTTTCAATACTCATTGATAATTCTTTCAGATCATCTTCCACTTTATCCAAACCATAAGTATTTGTTTTAAAAGAAATACCTACTGTATCTTGCAGATTTTGTTCTTTCAATTGATCATCAATAGCACCTTTTTGGAAATCAACTTTTACTATATCGTCTATAGATTCAATCATCCGATTGATTGTCCAATAGACAACAAGTATATAAATCATCAAAATAATCAGATTTTGGTCGCCATTTTGCATTTTTATAACCCTGATTTTCTACCCACTCGCCAATTATAACATCTGAACTGTGATTTGTTTGATTTTGGTGATAAAGATGATTAGATTTTGTTTTAAAATAAATCATCAAAATCATCTTTATCACAAGAATCATAGTTCAGACTGATATTTCTTATTAGTGAGATGATGAAATTGTCTGAACTGTGATTTGTTTGATTTTGGTGATAAAGATGATTAGATTCTGTTTTAAAATAAATCATCAAAATCATCTTTATCACAAGAATCATAGTTCAGACTGATATTTCTTGTGAGTGAGATGATGAAATTGTCTGAACTGTGATTTGTTTGATTTTGGTGATAAAGATGATTAGATTGTGTTTTAAAATAAATCATCAAAATCATCTTTATCACAAGAATCATAGTTCAGACTGATATTTCTTGTGAGTGAGATGATGAAATTGTCTGAACTGTGATTTGTTTGATTTTGGTGATAAAGATGATTAGATTCTGTTTTAAAATAAATCATCAAAATCATCTTTATCACAAGAATCATAGTTCAGACTGATATTTCTTGTGAGTGAGATGATGAAATTGTCTGAACTGTGATTTGTTTGATTTTGGTGATAAAGATGATTAGATTGTGTTTTAAAATAAATCATCAAAATCATCTTTATCACAAGAATCATAGTTCAGACTGATATTTCTTGTGAGTGAGATGATGAAATTGTCTGAACTGTGATTTGTTTGATTTTGGTGATAAAGATGATTAGATTGTGTTTTAAAATAAATCATCAAAATCATCTTTATCACAAGAATCATAGTTCAGACTGATATTTCTTATTAGTGAGATGATGAAATTGTCTGAACTGTGATTTGTTTGATTTTGGTGATAAAGATGATTAGATTTTGTTTTAAAATAAATCATCAAAATCATCTTTATCACAAGAATCATAGTTCAGACTGATATTTCTTGTGAGTGAGATGATGAAATTGTCTGAACTGTGATTTGTTTGATTTTGGTGATAAAGATGATTAGATTGTGTTTTAAAATAAATCATCAAAATCATCTTTATCACAAGAATCATAGTTCAGACTGATATTTCTTGTGAGTGAGATGATGAAATTGTCTGAACTGTGATTTGTTTGATTTTGGTGATAAAGATGATTAGATTCTGTTTTAAAATAAATCATCAAAATCATCTTTATCACAAGAATCATAGTTCAGACTGATATTTCTTGTGAGTGAGATGATGAAATTGTCTGAACTGTGATTTGTTTGATTTTGGTGATAAAGATGATTAGATTGTGTTTTAAAATAAATCATCAAAATCATCTTTATCACAAGAATCATAGTTCAGACTGATATTTCTTGTGAGTGAGATGATGAAATTGTCTGAACTGTGATTTGTTTGATTTTGGTGATAAAGATGATTAGATTTTGTTTTAAAATAAATCATCAAAATCATCTTTATCACAAGAATCATAGTTCAGACTGATATTTCTTGTGAGTGAGATGATGAAATTGTCTGAACTGTGATTTGTTTGATTTTGGTGATAAAGATGATTAGATTTTGTTTTAAAATAAATCATCAAAATCATCTTTATCACAAGAATCATAGTTCAGACTGATATTTCTTGTGAGTGAGATGATGAAATTGTCTGAACTGTGATTTGTTTGATTTTGGTGATAAAGATGATTAGATTGTGTTTTAAAATAAATCATCAAAATCATCTTTATCACAAGAATCATAGTTCAGACTGATATTTCTTGTGAGTTAGTCTTTTAAAGTTCAAACTGGTTTCACCAAAATTAATTAATAACCCAATTTCAAGGTTGTATGTCTCTAAATAGTTAATTGCTTGTGCAAAATGAACGTCTTCTAATTTAGTTATTGCTTTTAATTCAACCGAAATAATACTTTCTACTAAAAAATCTACTCGTCTTGTTCCTATTTGTTCTTTTTTGTAAAAAATAGGCATTTCAAATTCTCTTGCAAAGGAAATACCTGATAACTGCATTTCAATTGCTAATGCTCTTTGATAAATTACTTCTTGAAAACCATTACCCAA
This sequence comes from Dolichospermum sp. DET69, assembly GCA_017355425.1. Classification (NCBI taxonomy): domain Bacteria; kingdom Bacillati; phylum Cyanobacteriota; class Cyanophyceae; order Nostocales; family Aphanizomenonaceae; genus Dolichospermum; species Dolichospermum sp. DET69. The sequence continues at coordinate 969,616 of CP070233.1, read as the reverse complement.
TGTTTTATGCACAATCATAGCACATCCAATAATTTTAGAGGTAAGTTCCGAGTATTTATACTTCTCATTTATCATCTTTTGTTCACCTTACTTGATTTAATTAAATGTTTACTACAATTAAATCATCAAAATCAAAAAAATCACCTAAAATCATAGTTCAGACAATAATTTATTCAATGTTACCTGGGTAACGCATAGCTGGAAAAATACTGAATTTTACTTCGTAATGTATACTAGTATTAAAATTTGTGATTACAAGTAAAGCGTAGCCAAAATAATTAGCTTTAAGTAGGTTAATCTTCATACTTGTCATTATTTACAATTTATTTATATATGTCCAATTATAGATGATATTTTAATACCTCTATCTTATTCTGATAGAGGAGCCTAAAAATCAAATGGCTTTTTCAAAAAAGTCTATTTTATCTAAATAGAAAAGGAAAATATGTTGAATCTTATTTGGACTGCTGTTGTTGTACTTTTCGTTCTCTGGTTGTTAGGATTCTCGATTCACATTGGTGGTAGCTTAATTCACCTACTTCTGGTTTTGGCACTAATTGGCATTGTCTACAACTTACTTATAGGACGACGTATCGTATAATCACGATTGTGCATTAGTTAGTCAGCAGAAAAACTTTAACTCATAAACAAGCCACGATGTTTAGCTTAAATTAGTGATCTGCAAACCCTCTTAGGAGACAACTATCATAAAATTAGAGATAAACTTAGTCTCTAGCCACATTTTAGATGAGATGAATTTCATGGAAAATACATTGTTTGATCAAGCATTTCGGGATAGTGAAGGCAACATTGTTCTAGCTCAGATGCCCAATCTACCCCTCATTGTCTGGATTGTGGCTAGTTTATTAAAGATAGTTGTGACAACAGGTAGAATTAATCTAGGATTAGATCTAATAGCTTTTGGTTCTTTGTTCACTTGGGCTTGGGAAGAATTATTTCAAGGCGTTAATTACTTTCGGAGAGGATTAGGTCTGCTTGTGCTTTTTGGTCTAATGGCGTGGAAAATTCAATAAGTAGATAAGCATAAATAAACTCAAAATAGAAATCGAAAATAGCTATATAACCAGTGTGAGATTAATATCCACTCTTCACTGGCATTTTGTCAAATCTAGCGATAATGACTTCACCTCAAAAGTCTACACAAACTCCGGTTAAAAGTAAACTTCCTCACCGATGGAGAGTTCACTTCCGACTAATTTTATCTGGCATATTTGCTTTAATATTATCGTTTTTGCTGCCATCTTGGCTTAATTTATTCACTCGGATTCTTTGCATCTGGAATGCGGGAATGATCTGTTTTTTAGGCTCAACTTGGGTGCTTATGGTGCAAGCAAACCCCAAAAAAATGCGCCGTCACGCTCAAAGTCAAGACCAAGGACGTTTAGTAATTTTGAGTTTAATTACTGCTGCTGCTTGTGCCAGCATATTAGCGATTATTTTTATCTTAAAAGACACAAAAGGCAAGGATGCAAATATAGTAATTCCCCATCTGATTCTAGTAGTAATAACGATTATTGGATCATGGTTACTAGTTCACACTATTTTTGCCCTACACTATGCTTACCAATATTATCAGGATCACAAAACCCAAATTAATTCTCACGCTGGAGGACTAGATTTTCCTGAAGATATTGAACCTGACTACTGGGATTTTTTATATTTTTCTTTTGTGATTGGGATGACTAGTCAAGTTTCCGATGTCCAAATTACCTCGCAATCGCTGAGAAGATTAGCTTTACTCCATAGTATCCTCTCCTTTTTCTTTAATACTGTAATTGTTGCCATGAGTATTAATATCATTGCGGGTTTAATTCAGTAACCATAACGAAGGCATTAAAGATCTAGTAAAAATTCAAGTTAAATTGCACAGCAATTTACTATTTAATTAACTCGCGTGTTCCCAGTCGCTGAGTGATTCAGACTGTTTATTTTTAACTTTGGATTTGCGGACTGGTACTTTAGCAGTCCCAATATCAACAAGAGGAAACGACTGTTTCTTTTTAGCAGACTTGGTTTCTTGTGTATTCTTCATGTCCATTTTCACTTTCTTGAAACTTTCAATCCTATTTACATTATCGAAGTTGATTTCTAAAATTCCGGACAAAAAATTGAAGTTATTATTGAAAATTCATCAACCCATAATATTCTATTCTTTGGTGGGATTTGCTACAGAAAAGCCTGTTTTTTTAGGTTGAATTTTTCCTAACTTGACTTGAAAGTTTATTTGGTTGTGTAGCTTACCACTTCTAGCTTCTAACTTCCAATTACCAGGGCGTAAATGCCAAAATATTCCATTAGTTGATTTTGTAGATAAATGCTGACCATTTAGCCACCAGTCCACAGGCTGATTTAATGTTCCACTAGTTTTAAATTCTAGTTTTTGCTGTTCTTTTTCACCGGGATACAACAGGAATAAATCCCCATCATGAGGAGATATAATTTGGAACTTATCAGGATTAAAATGCAATTGTGGTTGTTTTGCTAACCATTCATCATACACAGGTGATAAATGGAAATCCGTAGATTTTCCATAAGCATTTTTATCTTTTAAAGAGAAGTATTCCTGGACTACTGAAGTACAATTAGGTGTAGGTTTTAACCCTGTAGTCGCACAGATTGGTAATTTTACCATGCCCTCTGGAAGTAAAAAATCAGCGGGTGTTTGATGTTCATGCAAATGTAACATGATTCTGTTCCACAAGGGTGCAGCCCCTGTGACACCGGAAACCTGACGCATGGCTTCACCATTGAAATTACCTACCCAAGTAGCTACTGTATAATCACTGCTAAAGCCAACTGTCCAGGTATCACGATAATTTGAAGAAGTGCCAGTTTTAACAGCGACGGGAAAGGGCAAATTTAACACTGAGTCTACACCAAAAGCTGTTGATCTGGCATAGCGATCGCTTAACATATCAATAATTAATTGCCAATGACTGGAAACTGAAATTTGAGAACCGGAAATTTGAGAACTATTCAAGACAGTTACTAATGGTATATTTTTTCCCACATTAGCCATAGTTAAATAAGCCCTAGCGAGTTCCCATAAATTCACTTCACCACTTCCCAAAATCAAACCTAAACCGTAATATTCAGCACCTTGATTGAGATGTGCAAATCCTAACTCATGCAACCGATTCAGAAAAGTTTCTACACCCACTTTTTCTAATACTTTTACAGCAGGTACATTTAAAGAATTTGCTAAGGCAACTCTGACTCTAACAGGACCAAGAAAGCTGTTAGTATAATCTGTGGGACTATATAATTTTGCTCCTGGAATTGCATAATGAGTAGGCACATCTGGCAAAATACTATGAGGACTAATTACTCCTTTTTCTAAAGCTAATTCATAAACAAATGGCTTTAAAGTAGAACCTGGTTGACGCAAAGCTTGGACTCCATCATTTCTTCCTAATTGCACATCATTAAAATAATCAGGCGAACCGACATAACTTAAAACCTCCCCAGAGGAGTTGTCAATTATCACCGCTGCTGCATCATGGACATTATTAGCTTTTAAAGAAGCAATTACTTGTTTTACTTGTGCTTCCACAAATTGCTGTAAAGGGCGATTTATTGTTGTGCGAATAGGTGATGATTCTTTGCTAAATGGATTGTTTTTTGTTGCTAACCAAAATAAAAAATGTGGTGCAGCAATAATTCCCTGTTGACGGGGTTTAAATATAATTTTCTCGTTGAATATAAGTTGTGCGTCTGCCTCAAAAATATATTTTTCTTGTACCATTCTGTTTAAAACATATTTCTGTCTTTGTTGTAATCTTTCTTGATATTGATAAGGATTAAAATAAGTGGGATTATTCGGAATTGCTGCTAAAATAGAAGCTTGAGCTAAGTTTAAATCACTTGCAGGAATAGAAAAGTAAATTCGCGCCGCAGCTTCCACTCCATAAATATTTCCCCCCATGGGGAGACGATTAATATAAGCAGCGAGAATTTCATCTTTAGTCATTCCCGCAGCTAATCGCCAAGATAACCAAATTTCTTTTAATTTTGCATTTACGGTACGCGGAGAATTATCTAACATTCTCGCCAATTGCATCGTAATTGTGGAAGCACCGGAAACAATTTTTTTGGTTTCAATAGCTGTTTTTATAGCCCGGAAAATCGCTTTAAAATCTAATGCGCCATGTTGATAAAAGCTACCATCTTCAGCCGCTAATATTGCTTTGATAAATTGAGGTGAAACTTGATTTAATTTCACAACTGATGTACTTTCTTGATCACTTGTTAGTACAGTTCCTAATGGTAAATTATTACGATCTGTAAACTCTATTGCTAATTGATGCTGGGCAATATCTATACTATGAATAGGTGCAAAATAAGGGCATAATCGCACTAAGAAAGAGATCAAGATAAAAGAAAAAATAATTTTATTTATTTTAGATGCTTTTATCTGACGCAGAGAAGCTAAGACACAGAGAGTGAGAGATTTTAGGAGACGTGTTGGTAATTTCATAACAATGTAATGTTAAGAATTGTATACTTTTTTGGAAATTGTCAAATTAGATTGGTTATCTATATACACAGTAGCTAATTACTGCTGATATTTTTTGCATTTATTTAATATTATGAAGATCAAAAAAGTTTTTAAGTTCCTTGTTATTGCCACTCTCATATTAGGAATATCAGGTTGTAATTTTATTGGTATTCAATCAGGTAAGGAAAAGTTACCAGTTGTGGAGTCGCTAATAACGCCAAAATTACCAGACTGGATAGAACAGATTAGCCCTTTGGGAGATGCAAAAACTAATAATCAAATTCGTATTCGCTTTAAGGAGGCTTTAATTCCTGTTGAAAGTCTTGATAGTCCCCAACAGCAAAATTTATTAACTAAATTTGTCATTTGGCCTCCTTTGCCTGGACAATTTCGGTTTTTAACTCCGCGTATGGTGGGGTTTCAAGCTGATAAGGCTATACCTAAAGCGACGCGAGTTAAGATTACTCTTAAAAAGGGTTTAGCTGATTTAAAAAATCATCGGTTAAATCAAGATTTTGCTTGGACTTTTAATACTGAAGCTATTCAAATTACTAATTTACCAGGTGTTAACCCGATTGAAAAAGCGGAAGTTGAACCGATTGATTTACAACCTAAGTTACAATTTACCTCTAATTTAGAATTAGATTTAGATTCTGTACAAAAGCATTTACAGTTAATTCCTGAAGGTAAAAAGCAAGGTGTAAGTTTCAAGGTGGAATTAGCGAAGGAAGAAACACCAGAAAGTTTAGATCCTTTAAAAAAATTTGATGCTTCTGTCCGAAATTGGGTTTATAATCTTACTCCTGGGCAAAATCTAGAAAAAGCCACATCTTACCGTTTAACTTTTTCTCCTGGTCTTCTTCCTGCTAATGGCAATTTACCCAGTGAAAAAGAATTTATCAGTAAATTAGCAACCTATTCCCCCTTGGGATTTGTGGGAATTAAAGCTTATGGAGAACCAGATTCAGGAGGTACTTATGGCAGATTTATTAAAGGTAGTCCCCAATTAGAATTTAATAATATTTTATTAGCAGATTCGGTTAAGGAAAATATTAAAATTAAGCCAACACCGAAAAATATTGATAATGTCCTGCAAATTTCGGAAGCAGATAGAATTATTAGCATTAATCCTTATGCTTTAGAACCAGCTACTACTTATACAATTAATATTGAGAGAAATCTTCAAGATAAATTTGGACAAACTTTAGGTAAACCAATAACAATTAAATATGATACTGGTGATATTGCTGGGAATATTTCTGCACCATCAGATTTTAATATTTTTCCGACGGATAAAGATTTGCAAATTAATATTGATGCAATTAATTTACCAGATTCAAAATACCAAGCAGCTTATCAGATTATTAAGCCTACAGATTTAGTTTATATAAATAATGCTAGTGATTTATTACCCCAACCTGCTAAATGGCAAGATTTCCAAATTAGAGGTAAGCAAAATCAGTCAATCAATATCAATGTTCCCCTGAAAGAAAAGTTAGGTAATAGTCAGGGAATGTTAGCTTATGGAGTGCAAGCACGGACTCATAAATATCAAGAAGACGGTAAACAATTATGGAGAGAACCAACAACTTATGGCATGGTACAATTAACCAATTTAGGTGTTTTTTCTCAATGGTTTCCAGAGTTAGGTTTAATTCGGGTTCATCATTTGAGTAATGGTTCCCCAGTTAAAGCGGCAAATATTGAAATTTATCAATCAAAATTATCTGAAAAATCTCGTCCTCAATCTGTACCTTGTGCAACCGGAAAAACTGATGAACAGGGAACTTTGATAATTCAAAATAATCAATTAAAACAATGTTATCCTCAATCTAATTCCAGCCTACCACAATTATTAGTAATTGCTAGTGAAAATCAAGATTGGGCATTTGCAAGAACGGAAGAATATAGTGGCACTTATGGTTATGGAATTGACGCAGGTTGGGTAACTGATAAACCAGAATCAAGAGGCATAATCTTTTCTGACAGGAAGTTATATCAACCAGGAGAAAAAGCCGCTTTTACTGCTTTTGCAGATTATTTAGATAAAGGTAAAATTCAAGAGGATAAAAATTCAATTTATCAAATAACCTTAGTCAATCCTAATGAACAAAATACAGATTTAGGAACAAAGACAACTAATGAATTTAGTACATTTTCTTTAGAGTTGCCAATTTCTAAAAATCAGCCTTTAGGATTTTATACTATCAAAGCTAAAGGTAAAAATGGACAGGAAATTTCTGGAGAGTTTCGGGTAGCCGAATTTAAACCACCTAATTTTAAAGTTGATTTAAAACTAAATAAAGAATTTGCCTTGATTGATGATAAAATTGATGCCCAAGTAGGAAGTAATTATTTATTTGGTTCTCCTGTAGAAGGGGGAGAAGCTAAATATTTTGTCACTCGTCAACAAGCTAATTTTATTCCTAAAGGTTGGAAAGCATTTAATTTTGGGAGACAATGGTTTTGGCCAGAAGAAAGTCCCAATGTTCCTAATGATGTCTTACAAACTAACACTAAATTAGATACTAATGGTAAAAGTAGTCAAACTTTAACCGTTGCTAAAGATTTACCTTACCCTATGACTTACCGGGTAGATGTGCAAATTAGTGATGTTTCTAATTTATCTGTTGCTAATTCCCAAACTTTTACCGCTTTACCCAGTAACCGATTAATTGGTTTAAAAAGTAATTTTGTGGCTGACGCTGGTCAGGATTTTCCTCTAGAATTGATTGTCACTGACGCAACTGGAAAAATTCTCGAAAATCAACGGGTAAATCTGGAATTACAACAGATGAAATATAGTAGTGTCACCAAAATTGTTGAAGGTAGTAAAACTCCCAAAAATCAAGTTGAATATCAGACAGTTTCTCAAACAGAAATTACATCTGCGAATAGTCCTAAAATAGTGAATTTGAAACCTAGGGTATCCGGTTCATATCGGATTCGGGCGAATTTTAGTGATAGTAGAGATGAGATTACAGCTACAGATTTACAAATGTGGGTAACAGGAGAAAATCAAGTATTTTGGGGTGGAGAGGAAAAAGATAAGTTAGAAGTTAAATTAAATAAAAAAGAGTTTAAACCAGGGGAAACCGCTACAGCTTTAATTCAATCTCCCTACCCAGAAGGAGAATTATATTTTGCAGTCATTAAAGATAAACCTCTCTATCAAAAAGTGATCAAAATTAAAGGTGGTGCGCCCCAAATTCAGTTTACAATTACGCCAGAAATGTTACCTAATGCAGCAGTAGAAGCAGTATTAGTCAGACAAGGTAAACCACTTAATCAAGTCGAACCAGGAAGTTTAGAAAATTTAGCCAAAATTGGTTTTGCAAGTTTTAAAATTAATACAGAAGATAAATATCTGAAAGTACAAGTTAATCCAGTTGAAAAATCTTTAGAACCGGGAAAGGAAGAAACTGTAGAACTAGAATTAAAAGATGATCAAGGAAATCCCACCACAGGACAATTTACTGTTATGGTGGTAAATGAAGCGGTGTTACAACTAACTGGTTATCGTCCGCCAAATTTAGTAGATACTGTTTATGCAGAACAACCCATTTCTACTCGGTTTATTGATAATCGTGCTAACGTTAGATTAGCACCATTACCGACAAGTTTACCCAAGGGTTGGGGTTATGGTGGTGGTTTATCAAATGCTTTAGCAAATACTCGGATTCGTGAAGATTTTCAAGCTTTAGCTTATTACAATGGCTCTATAATTAGTGATGAAAATGGTAAGGCGAAAATCACCTTTAAATTACCCGATAATTTAACAACATGGCGGATAATGGTGGTGGCTACAGATGGAAATTTGCGGTTTGGTAATAGTGACGCGACATTTATCACGACAAAGCCATTAATAACTAATGCTATTCTGCCACAATTTGCTAGAGTAGGCGATCGCATTTTGGCAGGTTTATCCGTTACTAACACCACCACAAACACCGGAAATCTCAGTATTAATGGTGAAGTTAGCGGTTCTCTTAACTTCGCGGAAAATAACCCTAAAATCACAACATTACAACCAAAAGCTGAGTCAGCAACCCAAGCTTATCGCTTCCCAATGGTAGCGGGAAATGTGGGAGAAGGAAAAATGACATTTACCACACAGTTAAATAATATCGCTGACGCGTTTACTGTACCTTTGGAAATCAAACCTTTAGAAATTACAGAACAAGTTGTAGAAACTGGTGTGAGTGAAAGACAGGTAAAAATTCCGCTGAATATTGCTAAAAATACCTTCCGTGAAGCCGGAGGTTTAGATATTCAATTAGCGAGTACCTTAATTCCCGCAATTAAAGCCCCTGTAAAACAAGTTTTAGAAGATCATGATTTACCATTTGCAGAACCAGCCGCAAGTCAATTATTAATTGCTGCAAATCTGCAAACTCTTACCCAAAAATATAATCAGACATTCGCAGAATTCAATCCTCAAGCACAAGCAAAACTAGCAATAGCACAATTACAAAAACTGCAAATAGCAGACGGTGGTTTTGCAGCATTTCCCGGACAAGAAAAATCAGATCCTTGGGTTTCTAGTGACGCGGTGGAATCTTTAGTTACAGCTAATCAAAGTTTTCCTGGTTTAGTGGATAGTAAAATCATCTCTAATCTGAAAACTTATTTACAAAATGTGCTTGCGAACCCTGGACAATACGACTTTTGTAAACAAAAACTCTGCAAATCTCAACTGCAACTAAATGCTTTAATGTCCTTAGCACAATTAGGAGATAAACGCAATAGTTTTCTATCAGATATTTATCAACAACGCAATGATTTTGATCTCGTTACTCAAATCAAATTAGCCAGATATTTATATCAGTTTCCTGAATGGCGAAATGAGGCACAAATCATGCGCGTGCAGTTGCAAAAGAATATTTATGAAACCGGACGTAATGCAGTTGTAAGCTTACCAAAAAGTTGGAGTTGGATGAGTTCCAATACTAGCAATCAGGCTCTAGCTTTACGGTTATTTATTGACCAAAAAACTAACCCAGAAATCATTGATAAATTACTGCAAAGTCTTCTCAATCTTCGCAAAAATGGCACATGGGAATCTAGTTATAATAACGCCCAAGCCCTCACAGCATTGGTTGAATATAGCCAAATCCAACCCACACCACCTAATTTTCTAGCTACAGTCAAGCTAGATAATAATAAATTAGGAGAAACTCGTTTTAATGATTATCAAAATCCCAGTTTTCAAATAAATATACCGATGAATAAATTACCTCAAGGTAATCATAATTTATTCTTACAAAAATCTGGAAGAGACAGATTACATTATTTAGTTGCTTACAAATATCGTTTGCAAGGAAATCAACCAGGAAGATTCAACGGTTTACGAGTAACACGAGAAATTAGCAAAGTTAATGAAGAGAAAGTTATCCAAAAAACTGGAATGTATGCTTTAGATAAACCATTGACTTTACAACCTGGACAAGTTTTTGATATTGGTTTAGAAGTAATTACAGATCATCCTGTAGATCATGTAGTCATTAAAGACCCCTTACCCGCAGGTTTTGAAGCTGTAGATGATAGTTTTCAAACTGCAACACCAGCATTACAAGCAAAAGCCGATAATTGGCAATTAGGATATAAAACTATCCATAAAGATCGGATTATTTCCTATGCAAATCATCTCGAAGCGGGAGTTTATAGTTTACATTATTTAGTCCGTTCTGTGACTCCAGGAACATTCATTTGGCCAGGTGCAGAAGTACATCTACAATATGCACCGGAAGAGTTCGGACGTAGTGCAGATTCTACATTAAATATCTTGGAAAAGTGAGTTTTATATGTCAATACACTAATTTCGTAGGTTGGGTTGACGCTCATGTTAACCAAAATTATAAATCCTTTTTTCGGATTACGCTGTCGCTTAGAGGGTGTTTTAAAAGTTTTCAAGGTATAAATTAACCCCTCTTGTAAACCTCTCCCCTATAAGGAGAGAGGCTTTAAAATCCCCATTCCCTTGTAGGGAAGGGGGGTAGGGGGGTTAGGTTCTTGGAAATTACTGGTTTCATCTAATACTTTATGGCTAACGCCACGCTTCGCTATCAAACAACCTCTTAACCCAACCTACAAAAGACATATTTGCTATTAACAAAAAAACCTTACTGGACAACCTGATTCTTACAGTATTCTTGCGTCGGTGTCACCGAAACAACTTCCACTTCTACAGGCTTTTCTGGAGTCGGGTTAATAATAAACTCACTCGGTCCGACATGAGGTCTTTGAGGATTTCCCCAATCATAGGTATAGCCTAAACCAGACCAAGGATAATATTCCTTTTTAGCATTGGTGTAGGAATTGGTGTATATTGCCTTGACCACAGGACTACTATCAGGAACAGGAATAGGTAAAAGATTACAACTAGAATCGTTAATTTCTCCATCAATACATGGTCGCATTAAATCCTCTGCTTTTACCCACATTTCGACAAAATGGGTTTTAGTAGAATACTTGTTTAGTATTAAACCCAAATACTGTTGTAACCGCAAAGATAGTTCAACATTATCAGGAATATTAGCATCAACAGCTTGATATTTCTGACAAAATTGTTGAACTTGTGGAACTGCTGTAAACCAAGTTTGATAAGGTAAAAGTTTTTTTGCACCTATTGGCCAATCTGCACTTGGATTACTTGTATATTTCCAAGTTGACATCAAATATTCTATTTTGCCATTATTTTCTCTCAATTTAACTTGTGGATTATTTGGAGATAAAGCCTGAAGATTATTAACAACTTCATCTGCAAGTGGTTGTTTAGCATCTTCAATACTATCTGCTAATGTCTTTGTCAGAGAATTATAAACTTCGGGTTGATATTGCAAAAGATAATCATAGACGTTTGGAGTTACATCCAATTGTGCTAATTGGGTTTTTGCTATGGGGTCATTATGACCAATTATTCCTTCAGCTAATACCCTATTTTGCCATCCAAAAACTAAAAAAGCACAACAAAGTAAGCCTAAAAATAGTTTATGCTGCCAATTCTTCATGGTTAATCACTTGGTAGTTTGAAATTTATACCAAAGCTGATTCTACATGAAAATACTATCTATTTTTTAGTAAGAATTGTTAACAAAATATTATATAGTAGAACGTAGGGTGCGTTACGCTGGCACTAACGCACCATTAATCGAACTTAATGTGCGTTACGGCTATGCCTAACGCACCCTACCAATACTTAATTAAGTATTATAAATATAGGAATCATATTTGATTTTTGAAAGTAGAAAGAAGGAAAAAGCAGGAAATTAGCAATGACCAATCACCAATCTATTAGACGCTTACCCAATCAACGTTGGCAAATTGCAGCAACAAATCCAGATGCCTGTTTAACATTAGCAAATTTAATCAAGATTTCCCCCATTATCAGCCAATTGTTAATTAATCGGGGCATGAAAACCCCAGAAGATGCCAAGATATTTTTAGATCCTGAATCTCTGAATTTACCTTCTCCCCTAGAAGAATTTCCTGATTTAGCTGCTAGTGTGGAATTATTAGAAATTGCGATCGCTAATAAAGATAAAATTGCTATCTGTGGAGATTATGATGCAGATGGTATGACTAGCACCGCATTACTACTTCGCAGTCTTCGCGCTTTAGGTGCTGATGTTGATTATGCTATTCCTAGTCGAATGCACGATGGTTATGGCATCAATAACCGCATTGTTGAAGAATTTCACAATGAAGGGGTGAAACTGATTCTCACTGTAGATAACGGAATTTCTGCTGTTGAACCAATTACCAAAGCTAGAGAATTGGGTTTAAAAGTTATCATCACAGATCATCATGATATTCCCCAAATATTACCCCCAGCTAACGCAATTCTCAACCCCAAACTAATAGCTGAATCTTCTCCCTATCGGGGTGTAGCTGGTGTGGGTGTGGCTTATATCTTAGCGGTTTGTTTAGCACAACAGTTAGGGGAACTTAAAGGTTTAGTTCAGCCGCTGTTAGCTTTATTTACTTTAGGAACTATTGCCGATTTAGCACCTTTAACTGGTGTGAATCGTCGGTGGGTAAAACGGGGTTTAAATATATTACCAAAATCTACTTTACCAGGTGTTCAAGCATTAATTCAAATTGCTGGAGTTCAAGCTAGTGAAGGAGAAAAAACTCAAAGTTCCAAATCTTTAAAACCGGAAGATATTGGTTTTCGCTTAGGACCGCGAATTAATGCCATAGGTAGAATTGGTGATCCACAAATTGTGATAGATTTGCTCACAACTGATGATTTTAGCATTGCTTTGGCTAAAGCTATCCAATGCGAACAAACTAATACTCAACGTCAACAAATGTGTGAGGAAATTGAAAAAGAAGCAATTGATCTTGTTGAAGATTTATATGTAAATTCTTTACAAAAAGACCGGGTATTAGTTGTTATCAAAGATAATTGGCATCATGGTGTAATTGGTATTGTTGCTTCCCGTTTATTAGAACGTTACGGTGTGCCTGTTTTTATTGGTACTTATGAAGACGAAACGATAATTCGGGGTTCAGCGCGGGGAATTCCTGAATTTAATATATTTGCGGCTTTAGATGCTTGTCGGGATTTATTAGGTAAATTTGGAGGACACAAAGCTGCGGGGGGATTCTCTTTCCCATCAAAAAACTTACCAGCGTTGCGGTTGCGGTTATCTGAATTTGCAAATCAGTGTTTAGAACTGCAACACCTTAAACCTCTTTTAAAAATTGATACTCAAATTAATATTCATGACATTAATCAGGATCTTTTCCAACAGTTAAATATTCTTCACCCCTGCGGTATTGATAATTCAGATCCCATTTTTTGGACTCCTAATATTCAAGTGATTGAACAGAAAATTGTTGGTAAAGGTCACATTAAATTAACTGTATCCCAAACTATAGACAATCAGCGTCAGGAAATTAAAGGGATAGCATGGCGTTGGGGTGATTATTTTCCCTTACCATCAAGATTAGATATTGCGTATAAATTGCGGGAAAATAACTTTAATGGCAAAACTACCATTGAAATGGAGTTAGTCGGTGCAAAATTACCAAATCACGTTATTGAACTTTTCAGTAATTCATTAAAGACACCACGCGCTAGTTTTGAATACAAACAGCGTCAATATACTTGCGGAATCTATGAAAATGGTGTCAGTACGGAATTAAGAGTTAAAAATTCTGAAGGTAAAGTTTTAGTGATGCGGCCAGAAGATAAATTTGGTCTGTTAGGTTTCAACCGTGAAAATGCTGAACAGATAAACTTATCTCAACCCATATATGAGGGAATTGTGCAAACTGCAATTCAAGCCTTATCAAGTTAGATACAGGGCGACTAGAAGTCACTACTACACAAACAAAGTCCACCTGCGTGGACTAGTATAAATTTTAACCCACGCAGGTGGGTTTTGCCTGTGTAGGTGTGAATTATATTCGCCCACTACTACTACCCAATTTACAGGTTGCCGTTGCGAAATGCTAGAACGAAGATTACTATAGGGCCTGAAACCACAATTAGTCCCACACAAGTCAACTGTAAGACAACTTCCCAATTGATGTTAGCTAAAATGTCCATTTTTTCCTCCTAATGATTTTAATGGTTTAATAAAGATTTAATAATTCAATGGCAAAACCTGCAACTTATCATATCTGTTCGGGGGATCTAAAATTTAATTTAGTTCACAAAATTATAGAAAAAGTCATAAAAAAGTAGAATAGCAGAAAGACTAGAGGGTAAAAAATATGGCTACTTGGCAATGTATCTCTAATTGTGGGGCGTGCTGTAACCTGACACCAGCAGATCGTCCCGATTTAGAAGAGTATCTTTCACCACCTGAATTAGAACTCTATCTCAGTATGGTAGGCGAGGGGGGATGGTGTGTGAATTATGACCAAACCACGCGGGAATGTAAAATTTACTCTACCCGTCCCCGTTTCTGTCGTGTGGAAACAGAGACTTTTGAGGAGATGTATGGAATTGAAGCGGAGGACGTAAACGATTTTGCTATTGATTGCTGTCGTCAGCAAATTGAGGGGGTTTATGGCGATCGCAGTTTGGAACAAATTCGCTTTGATCAAGCTGTGGGTTTTTGATTTAATTCAAACAGGTATTCTCTCATTGTGTTTTTGAGCGCAGTAATCAATGGGAGATTCATCTTCATGTACCTAAATTTTGCTACTGCTTACAAAGTTTCTATGCGATCCCATATATCTAACAATAATTTCAAGCTAGATAAATGATTCATTGATTCGCATCGCTTTTTTAACGCATCTAGATACTTTTTACCCTCTACAACCTTTGGATCTTTTTTACTGTAGGACAAACCAAATTGTTGGAGATATTCTTTTAGATAACGTTCATGAAATTTCGCTTTTGTTCTAAAAATATGTCCAGGTGGAAAGGAGGACATTTCTTCAGGATCATTTACCAAAATATCGTAATATGCCTGAAACGCCGATAAAACTGGAGAACTTACAATTGAACTATATTCGTGAGGAATTTCGGCATTACCTAATGCCCATGTTTCAAAACAGCAATGCTGAATTATTAAATGAATTTCTGTTTTTGAACTATCTATATTGTAGCCTGATTTTAAAACATCAAGTTTATTTTTAACTTCATTAAAACGATCAATATAAGAATTTTCCTCTGAGTCAATACATATAAAAAAATGATTTACATTGCCAAATTTTTCTATATCCATTAGACAAGCCTCAAGTCGAGAAACTCCTGGATATTGCTTAGGTTTACTAACCATATTTGGATAACCGTCACCTGCGATAATACGACAAGTATTGATTATCATATCTTCAGGACGGACAACAAAAGTTAAGCTAGGAAATAAATGTTTTAACCATGCTTTATATACCTTTGGTTCAGTCTTTCCCCCCTCTACTAAAAATAAAAGATTCACTCAGACACTTCCTCACTATCAAGTAAATTAACTAATTGAGTAAACTTATCCAAACTAGAAGCTGTGTTAAGTTCTGGAATATTTAAAGATTTTCTAACTCTGACTTTGTTTCCATATTTACTCACTATCTGCCAAGTTTCCCAAGGAATATTATTGATAATATATGGATGATGGCTAGTAAGTATAAACTGTACATCTGGGGATTTATCAAGGATAAAGTCTGTTAGTTCAGACATACAGTTAATTCCTAAACTGTTCTCAAATTCATCAATTAAAATCACGGATTCTTCAGGAGCAGCAGTTACTTCAACCAAAAAAATTAAAGTACGAAACATCCCCGATGAAATTTGCTGTTGAGGAATCCAGTTTTCTAAACCATTCTCTTGAATTTCAAAGACTAGCAAAAAATCAACATCTGGATTTCTCTCTCTACTAACTCTCACATCTTTCACTTCTGGAAAAACATCAATGTAAAGCTCTTTAATTTCATTAAAAATTTCAGGAAAAAATTTCTGCAAATAAAAAGCCTTTATAACTGATGGAGTACCAGTATAATATTGTACAAAAAGTTTTTTATTGAAACGCTTTAAAATATTTTTATTATAAAGTTCTTCCAGTTTATTAAACACTGTAGTAAGTCTATGATCAGCGTCAACTGTAAATATATATTTCTGGCTCTGAGCAGTTTCAAAGTTAAATATTAATCGCCCAAATGCTTCAACTACTGGAATAATCAAATCTTCTTCTGAAAGAAGAGTAATTGCACTTTCAGTTCTTTTAAATTTAGGCAAATCTTTGTTATTGAATTTTGAATCTGAATCATTGCGGAGAACTATCTCCAGTTCATAATCATCATCATATCGAACTAATTTTTCATAAACAATCTCGGTCTGTTCTGACTCATTTACATTTAGAATAATTTCTTCGTCTTTGAGTGAGGAACTTTTTAACTCCCACCTATAATTTTGTCCTAAATGAGAGAAATTAATACTCCATTCCAAATCATCTAAATTGCGATTTCTACCTTTTGCAACATCACAAATTAAGTCAAGTGCCTTTAAAATTCTTGTCTTTCCAACGCCAGAACCACCGACAAGTAAATTTAGATTCTCAAATTTAACTTCCTCAATATGCCAATTTTGCTTATTGTTACTGAATTTAAAACTCTGTATTTTCATATTTCTTACTTTTCTTAACAAGCAATTATATAGAGAATCTAAAAGAACTTCTGACATGAATATCTTCCATTCACTCTATATCGGGTTATTTTAGCATTCAAAGTTGTGATCAGAGATTTTGTTTTAGATTACTTTTTAATATCATTAATTAAGCGCATATTCTCATCAACAATCTTTATATGAAAAATAAATACTACTAGTTGCGTGATATTGTTTATTAACGAGTACAAGCAGAGCGATCGCAGTTTGGAAATTATCCGCTTTGATCAAGCTGTCGGTTTTTAATTCACTAAAGTTGCAATTTATGACAACAATATGAGAAAATGAAAAGAATATGAAAACAACTTAGAGACAAAACTAATACCTGTGAAACTTGATACCCCACCTGTCAGCGTTTCTGACTTGTCTGTAACTGAAACCAATTTAAATCAGCCTATAGTTAAGGATAAACCCCAAGAATCCGTATTTATGGTCTTTGGGACAACTTTTATTACGATCTTTCTGGCAGAAATTGGTGATAAAACCCAACTTTCTACCCTGTTAATGAGTGCAGAATCCCATGCCCCTTGGGTGGTTTTTGCTGGTTCAGGGGCAGCATTAATTACTACTAGTTTACTGGGAGTATTATTAGGTGGTTGGATATCTACAAAACTCAGCCCTAAAACTGTCGAGAAATCAGCCGGGGTCATGTTGCTGCTAATTTCGCTGATGTTGGTATGGGATGTAATCCAAGGTTAATACTTTTAAATATTTGGAACTGGGGAATTATGGACTGGCATCTTTTAGGACTAAGTTTTGTCACCGTATTTTTATCAGAATTGGGTGATAAAAGTCAATTAGCAGCGATCGCTCTTTCTGGGAGGGGACAATCTCGAAAGGCAGTATTTTTTGGTACAGCCGGAGCATTATTATTAACTAGTCTCCTGGGAGCATTAGCTGGTGGTGCAGTATCGCAATTTTTACCTACAAGAATTTTAAAAGCGATCGCTGCTGTGGGTTTTGCCATCCTGGCTATTCGTCTCTTATTACCCAACAGTGACGAAGAATAAGAGACAGCAAACAACCGAAAATTAGATCAATTATCTATGATGATATAAGACTAATTTCACAAGAGATTGATTGATGAAATGAGGCAATTGATACAGGACAACTCGTGGAGGGATCCCACAAAATAAATTGGAAACAATCAGGAATATCTGCCATTTTCAACTTTTTTGAATCCGTCAGTAAATGAATATTTTGATTGTGGCAAGCTTCCAGATTGTAATTAGGTATTCTTTCAGAAAGATGGTGGATATTGTGGTAGCCTATATCTGCTGAAAACCATTTCAAAACAGTGGGTAATTCTAAGTAACTACTGCCTTTTAATGCTCCTAGCGTATAATCCCAGCCTTCGGTTTTATGGGCGTAAGATCCCTCAAAGTTGTGTTGGACAAAGAAAACACAGATGAAAATTGCTGCTGCAAAGGTGAGGGTAATTGAGTAAATGCTCAAGAAGAATCCAAATCCTAGTAAATAACCCAGATAAATCCAACTACTAACTACACAAATATTGTTGAAAAGGAGATCAAAAAATTCCCCCGTTGTGTACCAATTTTTAGATTTATAAGAGTAAATGATTTTCTTGATATCCATACTTGGATCTTCTTGTATGCAATTCAGTAAATGACCTATAAAACCATATAATCCGGCGATTAGTGCTAGTCTTGGCTTAATTGCTAGGTAGAAAAAACCGCCCGGAAAAAGCATAAGTGGATGCCTTAGCAATTCATACCGCTTTTGGGCAGCAGGACTAAGTTTACTAAATTCCTCCGTGGAGACTAATGCAACTGGCCCTCGATATTTTTCCCAATCACCATTTGTTTTATGATGATAGGCATGACCTCTTGACCAAGGATATTGAGGAATTCCATTCATTACTCCCAAAATAAATCCTACGACTCTATTTACCCGTTTCGATCTAAAGAGTGAATAATGCCCACAATCGTGCATTAAAGAAAAACAACGTAGTGAAAACAGTGTGATCATCACCATGATCGGTGGCAGCAAATAAAAGGAAACTTTTGCTGCTTTTACTGCTAAAATCCATAACAGAATATAAGGAATAACTGTATTTAGGATTTGATACGTGGCACGTAAGTCGTTGCTCTTCATGTAGGGAGCTAAGACAAAATCTGACTTTTTAACCATTATGGAAGTCTCTAACTGCATAGTGATCGCCACGCTCTCTTCGAGACCCTCCGTGAACGCTGTAGGAATTGCCAAAAGCTTAAAGAATATTAATGTTTATGTTTAATATTGTAACCTTTTTTTTGTCAATTTTATTGAAATCATCAGGTATAATATTTTACTATGAGTAAGTCATAAAATAAATTATCCTGTCTTGTCATGATGTATCTATTCGGTCAACTTCGTGAACGCGGAGCATGGCTTTAGTCATCCAATCTTGTGGGATGGGCATCCGGTTCCCTCCTGATATTATTAGCAGGCAAGATGCCTGCTCCACAAGAAATTTTGGGATATTTTTTTATTTGGAAGTCTCTTAGGTTCTAAAAATTAAGCTTCTCGCCAGTACCAGTTTAAAAGAATACCTCCTGCTAATACTTTTAAGGCTTCTAACAAAAAATAACCGCTGTGTAATAAATTCATTGTTGCTGATACTGGATGACTAGCGAGTAAGCTGAAATTACTTCCTATAGCGCACATTTGGGGAGTTAAAAAATAAGTATCTAGTAATGCTACTGTTAACAGTAATCCAGATAAAGCAATACTACCCAAACGCCAATTAGATTTAGTCTTGCTAATGGCCAGTACAGCAGTTAAAACCACAGCAGCAGACAATAATTCTAAGCGATTAAAAGTCCAAAAAACAGCATAACCTGCTGTAGAAAAATTAGCTTCGTTCATCATGCCAGCAAAGTAAAGACTAGGCATAATTACCCAATCTAAACATAGACTAGCACTGAGCCAGAAGCCCAAAGTCAACATAATAGCTGTTTGCCAAGTTGACCGTTTAAATTCCAGATTGGAAATAGTGTTCATAAAAATAATTGCTTTGTTGTCTTCCTAGTGTCTAACTAAAACAATAATTTTGACAACAAATATCAACTAACTGTTACAAACAAGAAAATATAGTTATTAAAGGGGTTTCAGATGGTTTTGTAAAGAACTTTGAAGTTCAATTAACAAATCTTCACAAACCAACCAATACTGTATTAAGTATTGGTTAATTAAAAATTATCAAATCTATTGTGTATCAGTCATTGTTTTCGATATTATTTTCTTCATCGGTTTCTCCCTCAATCAGTTGTTCATTATCTTTAATGATTACATTTTCAATATCCTCAACGAAAAGTTCTAAATCTTCTAAGGCTTCTTTTATTTTCTCATAGTGAAAAGGTTTGAATAAGAAGTTTAATATTTTTTCTGTTGTTTTTTCTTCATTGTCGCTTACTTTAAGTTGGTTTTTAACAAACTGATTAATAAACTTGAAAGTTTTGATAATAATTTCTTTTTCATTTTTTTCATAAATTTCGATGATATGTTTATTTACATTTATATCATTATTAAATTTTGCCTTTAAATACTTTGTAAAAGCTACTTTAAATAAAGCTAATAAATGATATAAATAGCTTCTGAAAGTAGCTTGATATGAAAAAGGTGCAGCATTATAAATTACGTTAAAAACATAAAAGGCACACAACATATTTTCAAATGTTGTTTTATCATTGAATATTTTCTCATAAAGACCATCTTTATGTTCTTTATGAGAAATAAAATTCAAGTTTTTATTCATTTTTCTTTGATCATAATTTTTGATAACATTAACAGGGTCTTGCAAATGATAAGCTAAATAGACGTTTGCAAAAATATAATTTGGAACTTTTTTTACATTCTCTGGAGTTTCTCTAAATTCATCACGCCTTTTTTCATACCAAATATTAGTTTGATATGATGCGTTTTGAAGCATTATCTGTATATCATCATTAGCACAAAAATCTCTATCCTCTACGGGATTTTGGGAATTAGTATACCTCGTAACATTTAAATCAAAATCTTTTCCACCTGATTTTAATAAGCGTAAAGTTACCAAAGATTCACTATCCATCTGTCTGCGCTTCGTTACTGTAGCATCTTTGTAAGCTCGGTAAATAGAATAAACAGTTTGTGCGCCATTAATAATTTGCAATCCCGTTAATTCTATTTGTTCAGCTTTTTTTCCAATAGTAGGCAACAAATAAGTAATTGCTGTAATGCCATTATTGTAATACCAAAAATAGGCTGGATTGTCCAGTGCTGTTCTTTCTATATCTTCATTAAATTGTGATTGCAGTAGAGGATTTCTCACATTTTTATAAAAAAGAGCAAATCCATATTTTTCAAATAAATTATATATACTTTTGGGGCGAAGTAAAAACATATATGCCTCAAAAGGCTTATCTATTTTAACAACTCCATTCTTTTGAACTATTTCTATAGTGACAGGATTTTCTTCTGGGTTATGATAAATTTCTAAAGGATTTAAAGGGTCTATTTTTTTATATGTTCTGTCAATATAATCTAATTTTATCCGATTTATATCAATTAGTTCAAATTTAATTTTTTCATCACCTTTTTTAAAAGCACTAATATTTTCATCCGCCCCTCCTTTATATTGAGAAAGTGTCAAAAATAGAAATCTAACCTCTCCATTAGCTTTAAGGTGATTATCTAGATCATCTAATTTCGCTTTTACTTTTTCATTCACATTTTGTTTTTCTCCCCGCAAAATTGTGTCAAAATCATTAAGTGCTTGTAGTATTTCCTTTTTATCAGGTTCGTTGCCTGATTTATTAGGATTATTCCATTTTGACTGAACGACATAAAAAATTTTCTCTCCCTGATTATTTGTATTATCAAAAACAATGTCACAAGAACGATCTTGATGACCATCCGTAATAAAATCTTTATAGTTAGATTTTCTTCCGTAAAATTCGAGAAACCAAATTAAGAGGGCATAAGATTTTTGATTCTCTATTTTTTTGCTATGTTTTTTTATGAATTCATCATCTTTATATTTCTCCAAAAGTGTATTAAGGTTGCTATCAATTACGTTATAAAATTCTTGTGTCAGCATATAAAATACCAATAGAAACTAAATTATTTTTGAGTGGGAAATTATTAGAGGGTGTTTGAAAAGTTTTTAATGTATAAACAAACCCCTCTTGTAAACCTCTCCCCGAAGCGGGGAGAGGCTTTGAAACCCCCCTTCCCTAGGAGGGAAGGGGGGCAGGGGGGTTAGGTTTTTGGAGATTATCGGTTTCATCTAATACTTTTAAAACATCCTCTTAGACTATTAAATTGAAAAACCTCACTATTTATTATATCGTCATTTTCTCTCTATCCAATTCTCCGGGACAAAAAGTTCAAAGTTCCTGTATATTTCCCCCTGTAGAGAATAATATCCAGAAACTTTCTAGGACAACACAGCGTCAGTAAAACAACTCCACATTACCCAAAAATACTTACTTATTTTTCCTTAAATGTCCAAACACCCTCATCCCAAGTAGCATCAGATGGAGGTGATTGTAACCAGTGCTGACAACGACTCATATATAACATAGAGGCTTTATCATTATTGTCAGCAGATAAAGCTTTCACAAACTCCGAAAGGGCTGGGGTAAATTGACGTTTTAGATAATATTCACGCCCTTTGTGATAATGCTCAATTAGTTCTAGTTTGGCGCTATTAATGTGATCCGTCCGCGTTCCAATTAACTCATAAATAGCGACTGGTTCATTCCGTCCTTTAACGCGGATATAATCTAGTTCTCTTGCCCAAACACTATCTTGGCAAATTTTATATGTATTATCGCTGATAATAATATCGCAACCATATTGTTTACTGACGCTTTCTAATCGAGAACCCAGATTGACACCATCACCAATAGCGGTAAATTCCATCCGTTTACTAGAACCAATATTGCCACTAATTACGGTATCAGAATTAATCCCAATCCCAATTTTAATGGCACAAAGATTAGTTGATTGACGCAGGATATTTAATTCTAGCAAGCGATCGCGCATTTCTAAAGCTGTTTGTACTGCCATAACGGCGTGTTCTGCCAAAGGTAAGGGAGAACCAAACACAGCCATGATGGCATCACCGATATATTTATCAAGAGTGCCTTTATGTTTAAAGACTGCTTCCACCATTGATTCAAAATATTCATTCAACATTCTTACCACTTCTTCCGCTTCCATATTTTCTGTGAGGGTGGTATAGCCGCGAATATCAGAGAATAAAATGGTAACTTCCTTGCGATCGCCCCCTAATTTAGCATCATCTAATTTCAGTAATTCTTCTGCTAATTCCTGGGTCATATAACGGTACATTGTACTCTTGAGACGCTTTTCATCACTAATATCTTCCATGACCACCAATGCGCCACAGACTTTATTTTCGTCTTCGACATCAGAAATACTATTTAATGATAAATTAACGCTATGTTGTTCTGTGCCTGTAGTTAATAGAGTCTGATCAGGATAATATTGCTGACTGTTTTTAGCATTATTAGACTGGAGAGTATCTTGAAACCATTTGCTAAAATCTCCCTCTTTAATAGTGACAATATCACTCACCATTTTACCTTCCAAGGCTGCTTCTACCCCAAAGCCTAATAATTGTTTAGCACTTTCATTAGCTGTGATAATTATCCCAGTTTTATCTGTAGAAATCACCCCATTGGAAAGACTTCGCAAGATATCCCGCTGCATTTTTTCTTGTTGTTTAAGTTTGGCAAACAACTGAGCATTTTGCAGAGCTACACCCGCTTGAATGTTAAATGCTTCCATAAATTCTTCATCATTTCTATCAAAACTAGCTTGGAAGCAATCAGGAGCATTAGGCCAAAAGGCTGGATTATCAGGTGAGTAATCCCCAACTTTCTTTTTATTTACTAATTGGGTAACACCAATCAATTTTTGATCACTATTAAATATTGGCATACACAGCAAACTACAGGTGCGATAGCCATTACTTTGATCCATTTTTTGAGCCGTTCCCGAGTCAGAATGCTCATATAAATCAAAGGGAATATTTAGTTTTTTGCCAGACGCGGCAACAATACCGACAAAACCTTGACCCATAGGTACGCGCAACTCTTTAGCAACACCATTATCTTGATAAATTTTTGTCCATAAATCATGGCGATCTCTATCTATCAACCACAGTGTACTCCGGTCAGCATTCATCAATTTTTTCGCTTCATTCATTACCCTTTTCAGAGTTTCTTCTAAATCCAGTCCACTTTGACTAAGGGATTTAATTGCCTTCATTAATGCAGCGGCAGCTCGTTGTTTTTGAGTGGCAATATAGAAGGAGCGAGATGATTCTAAAATCAGGCGAATTGAAGGAGCAAATTCTAGAAATACATTTTCATCAACTTCAGTAAAACCTCTAGTATCAATGCGTTCGTTGAGGGGATCATTAATATCATGAATAGGTTTTAATTTATTTAGTAATTGTACTACGGCCACCAATTTATCCTCTGTATTTAACAGTGGCAATGCCAACATTGTATAAGTGTGGTAGCCATTTCTTTTATCTTGTTCTTGAGCAAATATTGATCGGGGATCATCATAAAAATCAAAGGGAATATTAACCACCTGTTTGAAAGTAGCAACTTCACCAGCAATACCTTTATTGGCTGGAATCCTAATTTCTAAAGGGCGCTTACTTTTTCCTTCAGCTAGAATAGACCAAAGTTCTTGTTTCTCTTCATCTAATAAAAATATCGTTGTCCGATCTGCTCCCAATAATTCCGCAGTTTTGAGAGTAATCGAATGGAGCATTTCCTGAAGGATTGTCTCAAAACCTTGATAATCCAACATGGATAAGGTTTGGTTAACAACCTGTAATTTTTGCTCAACTTCTTGAACTACTTGTTTAAAAGTGTCTTTGGTCAAGGGAGCAAGAAATTGAGAAATCGTTCCTTTTTGTGTAGTTAAAGAAACCACATTAGGAGAACTTTTTTGCTCTCTATTATTTGGTTGAGGATTAACATCAATAATCATATCTGTGTTTACTTCAGTATTTGGTTCATGCACTGACATAACTATCATCCAATATTTAAACTAAAATATATGGACTTGTCCATTATTGCGAATATAAAGAGAGCGATCTCCTGGATAATCCCGACTATTAGGACGAATTTCTAAAACCAAAGTCCCAAAATTAGGTTTAGACACAACACCTTTGAGATATCTTCCCCCATCATCCCAAAACAGCAGAGAAAATTCGTCTAATTCTCCTCCTCGCAAGTCAAATTGTAATTTTTCTCCAGGTCTTAAAGTCTTTTTTCTCAATTCTGGTAACTGTTCTAATTTCACATCACCATGACTGTGGTTGACAATTTTCACCCGGATATATTGTCCTGGGGTAAAATGAAGTGGAGCAGTTCCACACCGGGAAGCACAAGTTCCTGCTAATGTTAGTTTAGAGTTAATTGGTATTAATAGTAAAGTTGTAGTTAACAATGTGGCAGAAATTGCAAATCTCATATTCATATTTTTGCACTTTTGTTTATTATTTAAATATGCTGTAAAAATTCAATTTCCGGTAATAAGGGATCATTAACAATTCCCACACCAGCAAAACCCCAACGTTTGAGCAAACCGCCGATTTGTGTACTAGCAAGAGATTCAACAGTCAAGCGGCTTGCTAAATCAGCAGCATGAGTATTTAGATAACTCAGAGCCTCAAAATCTTCTTTAAACAATAATAGATATCCTGATGTGGCATCATCATCAACACGGGCTGTGAGATATTTACCGTCTGTCCTAGAACGAATAATATAATAAACCATTGGATAACTAATGAATAATGAATAATGACTGGGCGCAGGCCCTGCGCCCCTACTGAATAATGACTGGGCGCAGGCCCTGCGCCCCTACTGACTGGGTGCAGGACTTGCGCCCTTATTGAATAATGACTGGGCGCAGGCCCTGCGCCCCTACTGACTAATTCAAATCTTCCAACTTAATTCGGGGATCGGCTGCTTTTAAAATCAAGTCAGCAATTAAATTACCAACAATTAATAATACTGCACTCATTACCAAACTCGCCATTACCAAATATTGGTCTTTTGCTAACACAGCTTGTAAGGTTAATTTCCCTAAACCCGGCCAATTAAAGAAATTTTCCGTAATAAATGCCCCACTTAACAAACCTGCTAATTCAAAACCCAATAAAGTAATTAACGGGTTAATAGCATTTCGCAAAGCATGAACATAAATAACCCGGTTTTCTGGAAGTCCTTTAGCGCGAGCAGTTTGAATATAATCTTGGCGCAAGACATCTAATAATTGACCTCGCATAATGCGTTGCAAACCAGCAAAACTGGTAATACTCAAAGCAATTAATGGTAAAACTGAATGCCAAGCGATATCCAGAATTTTACCTAACCATGTCAGGTCTGCATGATCAATACTGGTCATATTCCCCACCGGAAAAAGTGGAGTAGTCAGTTGAGCAAAAAAGAGCAAAAATAAGACGGTGATAAAACTGGGAACACCTTGACCCGCATAACTGACTATTTGTAAAACCTGGTCAGTGCGGCGATTTTGTTTCACAGCAGCGAGAATACCCAAAGGAATAGCGATCGCCCATGTGATAATTAAAGAAGCGATCGCTAACAATAACGTCGCTGGGACTCGTTCCCACAACAACGATGATACAGAACGTTGATAAACAAAGCTTGTCCCAAAATCTCCCCTGGTGACAATTTGCTGCACCCAAAAGACAAACTGTTTTGGCCAAGATTTATCCAAACCAAATTGTCGCCTAATTTCCTCAATTCGTTCCGGGGAAATTTTCGGATTTTGCCGCAGGGTATCTACATAATCCCCCGGAGAAAACTTCATAATAAAAAAAGACAAAGCCGACGCTAAAAAAATCGTCAATAGCGCTTGCAATAGCCGTTTCATCACATAAATAAAAGTTTCATTCGTAACTAGGCTGATCAGCCAGTTTCGACTTGTCTCCAAGGAAATTTTTGTATTAGTCATTAGTCATTAGTCATTAGTCATTGGTCATTGGTCATTGGTCATTGGTCATTGGTCGTTCATGGCAATCACATTAATCAAATAAATCATAGTTCCGACTTAATTAATCAGTTATCACCCATGGCAATCACATTAATCAAACAAATCATAGTTCCGACTTAATATTCAACCAATGAAATAATGGGGACATCAGGTAAATTTTTCCGTCCTTGCAAATCCCGTAGTTCGATGATAAACCCAAATCCCACAAGTTCGCAGTCAATCCTTTGTACCAACTTTGCTGTAGCACTTGCCGTCCCACCAGTAGCAATCAAATCATCCACAATTAAAACCTTGCAACCTGGTTGTAAAGCATCCTGATGTACTTCTAATGTATCTGTACCATACTCTAATTGATATTCAATTGAGTGAACTGCTGCCGGTAATTTCCCTTTTTTGCGAACAGGAATAAAACCCGCACCTAATTTATAAGCCACCGGCGCACCAAAAATAAACCCCCGCGACTCCATGCCGATAATATAATCCACCTGAAGTTCAATTTCCGAACATTTTTGTGCTAAAAGGTCAATAGTATAACGTAATCCGGCTGGGTCGCTTAATAGAGTAGTGACATCTCGAAATAAAATTCCCGGCTTAGGAAAATCGGGGATATCACGAATTAGAGATTTTAAATCCATATTTGTGAGTAGTTAGTGTTCAACCAAGAAACAAAGGACAAGAGACAAAAATTTTCTCCAATCCCTGCCAAATCCTACCCTATAATGTCATACCCTGGAGACTAGTACGGCTTTCTTATGAATTTAGAATTTAGAATTTAGAATTTAGAATGAATACAGCATCAGCTTTTCACAGATTCTGAATGGTTAATTAACTTACGCCTTACTGTACTAGTACAGTGCGGCGTAAGTAAATGAACCATTTTCAATCGCCAAAAAGCTTACTCCATGTTACTTTTGACTTTTGACTTTTGACTTTTGACTTCCGCCCTGCGGTACTAGGGTATTGAGTTGATAGCAAAGCGCGACCTAGGAATCATCAATTGACCGAAAAATTTTAGATTTTGGATTTTAGATTTTGGACCCTAGAATTTTCGGTACAGGTTCCCCCGCCTCTTCAGGGCGGAATTAATCCAAAATACTCGCTGCGCTGCGTACGCTTCGCTAACGCCAATCTAAAATTCTCAAGCTCCACACTTGAGGGTGGAGTCAATCCAAAATCCAAAATCGCAAATCCAAAATTGGCTGACGATTACCAAAAATTTAAAAATTTAATGTATATGGGAACATTTGGGTAGAAAAACTAAGTAATGTATATAATTGAACTGCTATGTCGCCCCAGCAATTAGCAGTGGGAGGTTAATATCAATCACTTTATTGGAAACGCATAAGGTACTTTATAGAATGAATGTCTCCGCTAGTGTCCCATCTTTAAACATCCCCAACGATCAGGGAACGCCGATGATTTTGGATACTTTACCAGATCCAGCGATCGCTGGCCAGGTATGTCCAGCCAGAACTAGATTGCAAATAGATTTAATGTTACTAGCCATTGAAGCCTTAGAACTAGGTGGTTCTGAAGCCATTTTATCCTTTGCTGAAGAATTAGACCTGCAAAGAATTATCAAAAATCGGGTAAACTTATGGCGGATGCGAGCCTCTAACCCCATGCGGAGAGCGCATAGTCGCCGACCTTTAGACATTTTAGAAGCCAAAGCCTTAGTAGTGATTGCTTGCTATATTGCTCGGCGGTTAACAGTTGTGATTCGGCAACTACTAACCATATATCAACAATTAGCCGAAAAGCAGATTCCCCCAGAACAAAATTTAAGATTAGCTAATTACCTAGAAAGGTTTAGAACGCACTTTAAAAGTCGGATGAATTCCCGTCGCTCCGGTGTACTAGCATTAACTTCTGATGAAAAATTAGATGAATTAGCTATAGACTTATTAGGAAAATTACTATTCTGCACAGGTACAGCAGGAATGCAGCGGTACTGGATTTCTCTTTTTGACGGTGAAGTGGAGTAGATTAAAAAAATAAAATGAATATCCAACGTAAATATAGTTTGCCTAATTGTACCCTGCTCCTAGAAGGGTTAAGTGACATGACAAGGACAGCTAACTTTCAAGAACTGCGTCCCGAACTGTCTATATTAGTGAATGCAGAATGTTATTTATCCAGTTACCAACCTATAGCTGGGGGAAGGGAATTTTTTGAAAGCCTAGTTAGAGCAGTCAGCGCCTATGCTCAAGAAGTTTTAAGCAATATACCCAACCCCCAAAGCCAAAATCATAATTCAGAGTTAGTTGAATTACAAAAAATTGATACTAACAAACACAGATTAACAGTGCGCTCCGAAATGACAGGAGATAACCTGGGAGGAAACGCCAACCAAGCAGCACAATCAACCATTCAAATCGTCCTCAACACAGTCCAATTATTTGATTTAGTTGAAGCCGTAGATCAGTTTTTTGCTGATAGCCAGACCTTACCAGAATTATGCCTAGAACTACACCCAGTTAATCGCAGTTATGGTGGTTCAAGTCAAACCTTACTCAAACAAGCAATACCAGCTACCGTAGGTGTATCTAGCCTAGCTGTAGCTGCATTAGCTTTTAGCTTAATTCCTGCACCCCAAGTTCGTCCACCTCAAGTCAAACCAGAAACACAGTCCAGCACTGACCTACCCTTAATTACACCCACAGCATCACCCTCCATTACACCCGCAGCCCCAGTAACTCCCACAAGCACACCTACACCTACAGTATCAGCAACCCCCGTTACCAGTGATTTAGAGGCACTTTTAAAGACAGTTCCAGAAATAACAGATCCATCTAAGTTACGGGCATTAAGTCGCCAAGTTTATAATCAAATTCATCCAGCTTGGACAAATCGCTCCGAAATGCCTGATGATTTAGTCTATCGTTTAGGTATCGCTGCCGATGGTAGCATCGTTGGTTATAAAGCGGTAAATCAGAAAGCTAGTGACGCAATAGATAAAACACCACTGCCTAAACTCCTTTATAATCCGGCGAATCGTGTCCAGAATGAACCTATTGCTCAATTTAAAGTCGTATTTACCCAAAAAGGGGTTCTAGAAATTAGTCCCTGGCTAGGATACGCTAAAACACCAGAAGTAACCGGCGAAAAAATTACTGATACCAGTAAAATCAAGGATTTAAATCAAAAGCTGTATAGTACAATTCGTCAAAATTGGAGTGTTACTCCTACTTTTTCCAAAAACTTGAAATATCGAGTAGCTGTGAATAAAGAAGGTGTGATTGCTGACTATGAACCACTCAATCAAGTTGCTTTTGACTATTTTCGAGAAACACCTTTACCCCAGATGTTCCAATCAGTTTATGGCTCAAATATAGCTGCACCAGATAATAAAGAAGCTCTAGCTCACTTTCAAGTAATATTCACCCCTAAAGGTGAATTAGAAGTCACACCTTGGAAAGGATATAAATAGTGTCAGTTGTCAGTTGTCAGTTGTTCGTTGTCAATTGTCAGTTGTCAGTTGTTAGTTGTTCGTTGTTAGTTGTTCGTTGTTTTTTTCTGACCACTGACCACTGACCACTGACTACTGACCACTGACAATTGACCACTGACTACTGACTACTGACCACTGACCACTGACCACTGACTACTGACCACTGACTAAATTAAAAATTATCTGGAGACATATCAGACATCCCACCTTCACCATCACGCTTAGAACCTAGTAAATCAAGTTGATCTACGTGAATAACTGGACTAGAACGGGTTACTCCGCTTTGGCGATCGCTCCAGGAATCAAACTTCAAAGCACCTTTAACCCCAATCAAGCTGCCTTTACGGACATAATTACCCGCAACTTCGGCCGTTTTGCCCCAGAGTTCCAGATTAAACCAGTCGGGCTGATCCCTATTCTTTGATCTTCTATTTACGGCTAGAGTCAATCTACACTTAACTGTACCAGACTCGAAATACTTCATATCTGGGTCGCCGCCTACACGGCCAACAAGAGTGACAACATTAATGCTCATGGCTTTTATTTTTTAGTATTTTTGTATTGTATTATTCAGTAATTCTATAATAACTAATTGTGAAAGCATTAAAAATATGTTATGATCCTCACAAATAACTCGCGCGAAAATTCAAAAAATACTTGGTATTTAAAAAAAATATACAGTTATACTGAGTTGTCTTGAGAAGATAGAACTTAAGATTCTTGAACCTAAAATTAAGATTGACAAAAACTAGCTAAAAAAATAGTCTAGTTTACACCGAATCAGGCAAGCAAACATCATAGAATCTATCAATATTAAATCTTATCTTTCTAGTCATAAGTAGCGTAAATAAGGGGCATAGAGAAGCGTGGGTCTTTTCAATTTAAATTTTCGTCCATCATGGGATATGGGTATCGACCTCGGTACAGCTAATACCCTAGTTTATGTGTCTGGTAAAGGAATTGTCCTGCAAGAACCTTCCGTCGTGGCCATTGATCAAAATCTCAAAGTGGCGATCGCAGTAGGAGAAGAAGCAAAAAAAATGCTCGGTCGCACACCAGGGAATGTTGTTGCCCTGCGTCCCTTGCGGGACGGTGTGATCGCTGACTTTGATACGGCTGAGTTGATGCTAAAAAGCTTTATTCTCCGGGTAAACGAAGGTAGATCCCTAATGTCGCCCCGAATTGTCATTGGTATCCCCAGTGGTGTCACCGGAGTAGAAAGACGGGCTGTCATGGACGCAGCTACCCAAGCCGGAGCTAGGGAAGTATTTTTGATTGATGAACCAGTTGCAGCGGCAATTGGTGCGGGATTGCCCGTTGCCGAACCTACTGGTAACATGATTATTGATATCGGTGGGGGAACAACAGAGGTAGCGGTATTAAGTCTTCAAGGTACAGTAATCAGCGAATCAGTTCGCATTGCGGGAGATGAATTAACCGAAGCGATTACTCAGTATATGAAGAAAGTTCATAATCTGGTCATTGGTGAACGGACTGCCGAAGATATTAAAATTAAAATTGGTTCTGCCTATCCCACTGCAGATGATAATGATAGTGTAATGGAAGTCCGCGGCTTGCATCTACTTTCTGGTTTACCCAGGACTGTAACTATCAAAGGCCCGGAAATTCGGGAAAGTATGGTAGAGCCTCTAGCCATAATCATCGAAGCAGTGAGGCGGACACTAGAACGGACACCACCAGAACTGGCAGCAGATATTATTGATCGGGGTATTATGTTGGCAGGGGGTGGTGCATTGCTTAAAGGTATGGATACATTAATTAGTCACGAGACAGGTCTTGTTACCCATATCGCGGCGGATCCTTTAAGCTGTGTAGTGTTAGGAACAGGTCGTGTATTAGAAAACTTCAAGCAGTTGGAGAGAGTATTCAGCGGGCGTTCTCGCAATATGTAGTAGTAATTGTTCTAACCACTTTGTCCCTTGCTATAAGTTAGAAATATGTGGGTTCTTTATTTATTGATAACTATAGAATCCATTATTTTATTTTCAGCAGAAGTACAAGGAAGTTGAGTCGAAAATTTGCGGATAGAGATCGCGTAAGTGCTGACTTGTCAGGTCGCAAAAAATGGAACTAGTACAGCACGGCGTAAATAAAACAACCATTCTCAATCGCCAAAAAGCTTACGCCATATTATTTTTGACTTTTGACTTTTGACTTTTGACTTTCGCCTTGCGGTACTAGGCTATATTTCTATAACTCTTGAATAATTTATAAAAATATATACAGGTATATTATGTTTGCTATTAAACGTTGGTGGGAATACAAAGGATTACAAGTAGGCTTATTAGCTCTAGTCCTAGGTAGTGCTTGGACACTCAGAGAAACTAAAGGGGCATTGTTACGCGAGATTTATCAAGGAATTACCAGCCCATTACAGATGCTACAGTCAGGAGCGATTCCTGAGCAAAGTATTAGAGATGCAAGATTTTTGGAGTTACAGACTCGCATCGTCGATCTAGAAAGTCAAAACCAAAAATTAAAAAGTTTACTGAGTTACGTAGAAAAAGAAACCTTGCCACAAAAGCCAATTATAGCCCGGGTAGTGGGACGTAGTGCTGATCATTGGTGGCAACAGGTGATTTTGAATCGGGGGACTGCATCAGGTATTCAAGAAGGTTCTATTGTTAAAGCTGATGGTGGATTAGTCGGTTTAGTAGAAAGTGTTACCACTAATACTAGCAGTGTGTTGTTAATTAGTGATTTAAAAAGTCAAGTGGGCGTAACTATCAGCCGTACCTCAGCTAAAGGAATTTTGCAAGGTGATGCTTCTGCTGAAGGGGTGTTAGAGTTTTATGAAAAAGTTCCTAATGTTAAAGTAGGCGATTTGGTATCTACATCTACTTATAGTCAGAAGTTCCCGGCTGGTTTAGCCATAGGCAAAATTAAGTCGTTGGATTTAAAGAAACTTCCCGCATCAATAGCGAAAATAGAGTTATTTCCGCCAATTCGGTATTTAGATTGGGTAACTGTTTATCCTCAACCAGAGAAACAAGATTTAGAAACTCCAACTGTGTCTAAATAATGGAGTTAGAATTGAATTGTATTTAAGCTGTAGCGAAAACAATCAAGGCTACAGCGACACTTCGATACTTCGACAAGCTCTGTTACCACGAAGCATAGCTTGCTTCCCGCCCTGCGAGTGCAAAATATTGATTTCTATGTCATTATTACAGGGTAGGTGTAACCCAATTAAATGCTCCAAATGCAGCCTACGAAAAAACAAATATTAAAACCAAAGAACCTTGGGGCGCACGGAGTAGGGGCGTATAGCAATATGCCCCTACTCAGTAAATGTCTTCAAAAAAGAGTCGCCCAGAAACCCACACTCACTTGAGAGGGAGTTTGTGGAGTCCGTCACTTAAGTAGGGGCGTATAGCAATACGCCCCTACTATCTCTTGTTCAAGATTATGTTACTGATTAGTTTAAGTACAATACTTTTATTGATTCAGAACCCTATTCGATTGCTAAAAACTTCAAATTTATGACTTAAATGAGCATCTTATCCGTTTTTTGCCTATTTTTTAATTTCCATCCAACTCATACTGGTATATTCGCCGGACAAAAATTATATACAGATACAACCCCATATTTATGTAGCTGAACCCGCCTCTGTGATAGCAGATCAGGTTAGTTGTCATAAAAATTTATATTTGGAGTCATTAACTTATTCAGACTAGTGTAATAGAGTATTATTCAAATAATAGTAGACTGCGGCGTAAATAAACTAACCATTCCAAATCTCACCAAAAGCCTATTCTGTATTCGTTTTGACTATCCTAGATGCGTATCCTCAATAGTCTTCTCTCTCCTGAAGCATTGATAATTCTCTTAAATCATCCCTATAGTTGATGAAAAAATCTATTGATGAGATTATCCTATTCCCTAACCAAAATCCTATACATACCTCTTTAGGAGTAAAATTGGATATCATCTACTTCAGAATCCTGTTACTAGGTCAATTTTATTGGTAGATTTTGATCAGACAACATATTTACAAGTCCCGGAGGTGAAACAAGTTAAATAATTCGGATCTTAACTTGGATATTTTGTCCAAATTTTGGCTTTAAAAGAGGTAAGATAATGTTTATACATCATTATGTACTTTCAAGATATTAGCGAAATTACTACTTGATAATTGCTATAATCTATTATTCCCTCTAACATTCTTATCTATTATTAGGTGTAAATTTTTATGGGTTCTCCAATGAATCGTCTGTCTATTTTTGTAGACGGAAACAATATGTTCTATGCTCAACAAAAAAATGGTTGGTTTTTTGACCCCCGGCGCGTTTTAGAATACTTCAAATACGAACAGTCAGACACTACATTAATCAATGCTTTCTGGTACACTGGACTAAAAGACCCACAAGACCAAAGGGGTTTTCGAGATGCACTCATCAGTTTGGGATATACAGTCCGCACCAAAATCCTCAAAGAGTATTATGATGATGCTTCCGGTCGTTACTCCCAAAAAGCGAATTTAGATATTGAAATTGTCGTTGATATGTTTAATACGGTAGATCAATATGACCGAGTTGTATTATTCAGCGGAGATGGTGATTTTGAAAGAGCTATCGAACTATTACGCTCAAAAAATACCCATATTACGGTAGTATCAACTGAAGGCATGATTGCTAGAGAATTACGTAATGCTACTGATAGATATATAGATTTGAACGATATTAGAGAGAGAATAGAAAAAACTGACGGTTAATTACCTGAGTATTTATTTACAAATCTCCAAGTTAAAATATAAGCTTCACAGTTCTAACTATTTTATCAAGAAAGAATTTAGGAATTAGCAGTCAGTCATGATCATAAGTTTTATATGACTGACAAATCAAACCAGATTTGATTAATTCTAATTCCGTTATTTTCTTTTATTCAGCCCACTCTCAAAACTAAACGAGGTTAAGCTAATGAGCAAACAAGCCGATAGAATTATCATCTTTGACACAACATTGCGTGATGGAGAACAGTGTCCAGGAGCAACTCTCAACATAGACGAAAAACTAGTTATTGCTAAACAACTAGCACGTTTAGGAGTAGATATTATTGAGGCTGGATTTGCTTTCGCTAGTCCTGGGGATTTTGAAGCAGTTAGCAAAATTGCCCAAACTGTGGGAACAGAAAATGGTCCCGTGATTTGTAGTTTGGCCAGAGCCAGACATGATGATATTAAAGCCGCAGCAGCAGCCATTAAACCTGCTGCTAAAGGCAGAATTCATACTTTTATTGCTACTTCTGATATTCACCTGCAATATAAGTTAAAAAAGACCAGACCAGAAGTAATTGCGATCGCTGAAGAAATGGTCGCTTATGCCAAAACCTTCACCGATGATGTAGAATTTTCTCCTGAAGATGCCGGACGATCTGATCCTGAATTTTTGTATCAAGTTTTGGAAAGAGCGATCGCGGCTGGGGCAACAACTGTGAATATTCCTGATACCGTAGGTTACACTACTCCCAGCGAATTTGGGGCCATCATTAAAGGCATTATTGCCAATGTCCCCAACATTGATAAAGCCATTATTTCGGTTCACGGCCATAATGATTTGGGTTTAGCAGTTGCTAACTTTTTAGAAGCTGTGAAAAATGGCGCTCGTCAACTAGAATGCACCATCAATGGGATTGGAGAAAGAGCCGGAAATGCAGCTTTAGAAGAATTAGTCATGGCTTTGCACGTCCGCAGACAATATTTCAATCCTTTCTTGGGACGCGCTGAAAATTCGGAAGCACCACTCACCAATATTGACACCAAACAAATCTATAAAACCTCCCGTTTGGTTTCCAATTTAACAGGAATGTTGGTGCAACCAAATAAGGCTATTGTGGGTGCAAATGCGTTCGCACATGAATCTGGTATTCATCAAGATGGAGTTTTGAAAAATAAACTCACTTATGAGATTATGGATGCCCAAATAATTGGTTTATCAGACAATCAAATAGTATTGGGTAAACATTCTGGCAGAAATGCTTTTCGTACCCGTTTGAAAGAATTGGGTTTTGAACTATCAGAAACCGAACTGAATAAAGCCTTTGTCAAATTCAAAGACGTAGCCGATAAAAAGAAAGAAATCTCTGATTGGGATTTGGAAGCCATTGTCAATGATGAAATCCAACAAGCACCAGAGTTATTTCGAGTTGAGTTGGTACAGGTTTCCTGTGGTAGTAATACCCAACCTACCGCTACTGTGACACTCCGCACTCCCGACGGGGAAGAATTAACTGATGCAGCTATTGGTACAGGTCCTGTAGATGCAGTTTACAAAGCTATCAATCGAGTAGTTAATGTACCGAATGAGTTGATTGAGTTTTCTGTGCAATCTGTCACCGGGGGAATTGATGCTTTGGGAGAAGTGACAATTCGTTTACGTCATGAATCCCGTGTATTTTCAGGTCATGCAGCCAATACAGATATTATTGTCGCATCGGCTCAGGCTTATGTGAATGCACTGAATAGATTGTATGCAGCTTTGCACAAGGAAGTTAAAGAAAAAGTAACAGCATAGAGGATGTAGAGACGTTTCATGAAACGTCTCTATTTTTGAATCAATTCCAGCGACTGAGATAAAATTTCTTGTTCATTAACCATAGCTGCTAATTCTTCGGTTTCATAACGTCCTTCAAAAGCTTCTAGCGCCGCTCTTTTTAGTGCTACTTGATATCCTTGTTGGAGAATTTCCATTAATTCTGTTTGATTCAAGTAAACACCTCCAGATTTGCGGCGCTTGTTAATTTTATTGATTTCCCGCATTGCATTTTCTATGGAAAGTTCCCAAGAACGGGTGGAACGTTTTTCAGCTTTTTGTTTGATTAAATGAATGAGGAGAATTACGCCATAACTATCAATTTTATTGATTTTATCACTGAGGCTCATTTCTTCTAATTCATCCACTAACAGTAAAGCTTCATTGATTTTTCCTTGTTCTAGGAGTTGTTTAATTTCTAGTAGTTCTTCCATGTTAAATTTGATAATTTTGGGTTTATTGAGATTTATCTATCTAGCCTAAAACACCCTATAGAACTTTGATTTATACAAAATTTAATTTCTCTAATTATACATTATTTACCGATTATTAAAATAGTTCAAGTTGCTGACTTTTAGTTTTATATTTTTGTCTGTTTAAATTATATTTATCTACTATGTGTTCTGGAATGGGAACTTTATCAAGATTACGAGGCTCAACTTTAATTGCTCCAGAACCATAGCTTTTGCCTACAAGTCTGAGATTTTGAATTGTTTCAGGATCATTCAAAGCTTCACAAAGATTAGTGATATATAGTTCATCATCATAAATAGGATAAATACATAGAAAACTTGTTAATGGTACAACACCAGCCTCATTTTTAATAAACCTGGAATTTCTCCTACCAAGATAAGCAAATAATATCGGTGGCACTTCTCTATATTCCATTTTATACCACAATTTACGTTGTTTAATCAGGGGACGGTTAGGAAGACCTAATTTTTCACCTTCTTGAAGATATTTAGCAACTGATTCAGGGATATCATCATTACTATTTATTGAAAGTAAAATTGTTGGACGGTTATTTTCTTGTAGTTTTTTGATATCTTCAATAGTTAATTTATCTCCTGTTACATCTTTTGTTCGTCCAATTGCGAGTTTAAGAAATTCTTTGGGAATTGCCAGTTCTTCTACCTGTTGTGTTGTTAAAAAAAAGAAATCATTCGCTCCTGTAGCAATACCACGGATCACTTTTGCAAAATCATTGAGGTGATATTTACAATTAGAATTATTGTGTTCAGGTCTTGATAAACCTGTTGCTAATGCTTCTTTTAAATCTCGATTATCAATTTCTAGGGTTATATAATTTGTATCTGTAAAATCCGATTTAACAAAATTGAAAAGTTCTTCATTAGCTTCATTAGCCTTTATCCATTTAATCGTCTGGACAGGTTCAGATTTCTTAATAAAAAAAATAATCGCATTAGTATCAACCTTTGGAAAAGGTGTCGCATTTTCATGAAATGTAACAACGCATTCAAGACAATAATTTTTAGTAATCCATTGCCACAGTTTTTGAGAAAAAATTCCTTCACAAGTATCAGCAGGCATGATAAAAGCTAATCTTCCATTTTTATCAAGTAAATTTAATGCCTGGATAAAAAAGTAAATATGATAACCTGCTCTACCATCAATTGTAAAACCTGTAATTTTTATAAAAAGCTCTTTTAGAAATTGTTTCATCTTTTCATCAATGCGGTGATGTCTGATGTAAGGTGGATTAGCTATAATTGCGTTAAACTTTTTCTGTGGAGGATTTTTAATAAAATCACGTATTTCTACAAAGCAATTATTTTTGTGATAAATTTCATCTTCTAAAACATATTCATCTATATCAATTCCATAATAATTAATAGAGGGATTTGTTTGTAATAAAGCATTTAAAAAAGCTCCTTTTCCAGCAGCGGGATCAAACACTAAATTTGTATCTTTTACTATATAGGAAACCATTGCTTTTGTCACCCATTCTGGTGTCCAAAATTGACCTTTATCACGTAATTTTTCTCTTTCTTGCCAGTTATTAGGTAGTTTTTGATGAATCATAATTTATTAAAGGTTATTGAGAATTTTTAAAGCATCTTCGTTAATCTGAAGTGATCCTCCTACAAATTTTACATAAGGTAAAATATGTCCATTTTTGTCTTCGATATAATTAGGTACTAAAGTGGGTCGCTCTGTTGAAATTCCTAGAGGATAAGCATAATGATAATAAAATTTGTAAATGGCTTTTTTAGTTGTTGCTCCACCTGGAGCTTGAAAGGTTTGAATTGTTGGCTCAATTAAACCTTCTTTGACAAGGTGTTCAGCCTGATCAAGAGATAACCCATAAGCTTTATCAAAAAAAACGTGCCAAATGTGGATAGGAATTTTATTTTCTATTTGCCATTTATGTAATGGAATCCGATCTTCTTCTTTAATAATTACTGTTGGTAAAACAGCACTTTTAGACAATCCTATTTTACCTCCAAGTCTTTTTTGAGGTTTCATTTCTTTATTATAATCAGGCATTTTTTCGGCAACCCAAAGTGAATTTTCACATTCAACAGCTATAAGTGATTTTTTAATCAGAGGTTGTAGTTCATTTTCAACTATAAAAGGTAATTCTTCACTACCACCAATATCTTTTAAGAAATCATCAACATAGGATTTTTCTTCTATTTTAAAAATCAATAAATCAGGACGTTTTATTTTCCCCAGTCCAGCAGCTTCTAGTCTTTCAAAGTAAAGTTCAAATGCCCTTACGTCATCTGTAGGGGCTGTTCCGCTTGGTCCATAAGGAATTGCATAAAACTCATTAGTCTGATTAATGGCATCAGTTAAGCGTTTTTCACTCCAAACACCTTGAGACCAACGCATCAAAAAATCACTGCCCCTTAAACGTCTTGGATTTAACCAAAAGTCAGCCCAACTAATTTCGTTTATACATTTTAATTCAAGTTCAATATTTTCTTTCGATACTGATAAAACTTCTTCAAAGGGGTGCATTAATTATACCTTTAATTCAAAAATTATGTTTACTGGATTTTACACTAAATCTTTGTTCATAAAAATTTAATCCAGTAGAAATATGATTATTACCATACTTTACTTAGTTGTGTAAATAACTTTTGTAAAATTTAGATAATTTTTTAGTATATATCCAGTACATTACCTCTGCACCTTGGAATCGTAAAGAAATACAACGTCCACCAGGATACAAAGGTGTAGGTACTGCATTATTGAGATATGCACGACTCAGAAGTGTAGAGTTAGGTTATGGTGGAAGAATTGGACTGCATTCACTTCCAACTGCGGAACGATTTTATGAAAACCAAAATATGCTCAATCTTGGTATTGATGAAGAATACGAGAATCTTACCTATTTTGAATATGGTATGTTACGACTACAAAAATGATCCACGGAGTAATTATGAATAATAACCAAAATGTAGCTGAAGCTATTAATTTACTTTTTAACCCAGTATCCCTTCAAGAAGCAATTCAAATTGAAGATGAAACCGACTGCGACGTGACAGCAGGATTAGATTGGGGTTTAGCAATTCCCGCTTTATTACAAAATCCTGGAATGTTTGGAAGAATGACACAGTTGCGCGTATCACTCAACCGAGAACTGCGGTTACTCATAAAAGAATGGAATTTGGGTATAGGGGAAAAAACGGCTTTAGAAGTAGCACAAAAACGCTTGATTCAAAGACTACAATTACCCCAACCTGTGGCTTTATCAGCACTGCAAGATATTTTAAAGCAAGATGAATTATATAATGTTGAAAAATTTATATCTAATCGGGATTTATTAAAGTCACTTTTGAGCATTTTATTATTAGCTAGTGATTGGGAAGAAATAGCTGTATCTGCTGCAAATTCAGTACAAGAACAGATATTTTATCAAATAGGAATTAATCAAATTTCCGCATAAAAATGTATTTCTTCCTTTGCGTCTTTGCTCCTTTGCATCTACCCTGCGGGATCTCTAAGAGAGATTGCGCGAAACAAAAACTGTAGTTCATTTACCTGAAAATAGCTATAAAAAGGTGCGTTAAGAACCTAATCCACGAAACTTTCAATGGCGAAAAATTAACCAATGTAGCAATAAGTATAAGATTGGTTTAAACTAAAGCTAGTTGCTAAATAAGGATATTTATGGAAAACAACTTGGATAAATATATTGAAGTCACTCCTGGGATTCGTAGTGGTAAGCCATGTATTACTGGTACTAGAATTACAGTTGCAGATGTGGCTATTATGTATCTTCGCATGGGACATTCCTTAGAAGAAATTGCTGGTAAATATCAGCTTTCATTAGGATCAGTTCATATAGCAATGGCATTTTACTATGAACATCGCCAAGAAATTGACCAGCAAATTGCTGATGCAGAAGCTTATGCTGAAGCCGAACGTCTCAATAGTCATTCGCTGTTACAGGAAAAACTCAATGCGATGAAAAAATATGCCTAAACGCATTCAATTTCACCTTGATGAAAATGTTGATCCTGATATTGCTTTATCTTTGAGACAGGCTGGTATTGATGTGACAACTACACAGAGTGTAAATCTTTTAGCAAAGAGTGATATAGTGCAGTTAAATTTTGCTAAGGAACAGTTTCGCGTGCTAGTTACCCACGATGATGATTTTCTGATTCTCAATCATCAAGGAATTGATCATAGTGGTATTGTTTATTGTCGTAAAGATATAAAATCAATTGGTTACATTATTCGGATGCTGATCTTGCTTTATGAAGTCGCTACTCTTGAGGAGATGAAAGGTAGAATTGAATATCTCTAAACAACTAAATAGCTGTAGTAAAAAGGTGCGTTAAAAACGCACCCCATAAAACATTAACTTTCAGTTTTAATCTTCCAACCAGGTTTAACTACTTGACGACTTCTTGCAATTACTAAAGAATCATCAGGGACATCTTCCGTCACCGTTGAACCTGCGGCTATGTAGACATCATTTCCCACCGTTATAGGTGCAACTAAAACACTATTAGAACCAGTTTTAGTGCGATCGCCTATAATTGTTTTATGCTTCTTCACACCGTCATAATTAGCGGTAATTGTCCCCGCACCGACATTGACCTGAGTTCCTGTTGTTGTATCACCCAAATATGATAAGTGTGCTACATTAGTGCGATCGCCTAATTGGGTATTTTTCAACTCCACAAAATTACCAATTCGACAATTAGCACCCACTTTCGCATGACCTCGCAAATGTGCATAAGGACCAATGCGAGTTCCTGCTTGCACCAAACTATCTGTAATTACAGAATATTGAACAGTGACATTTTCAGCTAATTCACTATTTTCAATTAAACTACCCGGACCAATCCGACTACCAGATTTGATCACCGTTTTTCCTCGCAAATGAGTTTGCGGTTCAATAATTACATCTGCTTGCAATTCCACCGTTTCATCAATAGTAATACTAGCAGGATCAATTAAAGTCACACCTGCTAACAACCATTTTTC
Organism: Dolichospermum sp. DET69; assembly: GCA_017355425.1. Lineage (NCBI taxonomy): Bacteria > Bacillati > Cyanobacteriota > Cyanophyceae > Nostocales > Aphanizomenonaceae > Dolichospermum > Dolichospermum sp. DET69. The sequence continues at coordinate 927,463 of CP070233.1, read as the reverse complement.
CTTAATCCGTCTTTGTAAAATATCGTTAGCTGTCGCTAATTGCAATCTATCATTAATTCCCAAAATTTCTTGATTATCTTTCACGTCTACAGCCATAACTTTACCAACTTGAGTTACAGCGTCAGTCAGATAATATTCTTTTTGGGCATTATTAGCTTGTAATTGAGGCAAAAACTCCGCTAAATCTGGCCAACGGAAACAGTAAATACCAGCATTTACCCGGTCATTTTCTCTTTGGTTAGGAGTGCAATCTTTTTCCTCAACTATTTTTTGAACAATACCTTCACTGTTCCGAAAAACCCGTCCGTAACCTTGAGGATTTGCTAATTGTGCAGTGAGAATAGTACAGGAATTTTGATTTTCTTGATGAATTTGTAAGAGATTTTCTAAAGTTTTTGTCCGCAATAAGGGAGCATCACCATTTAAAATCAATAAATCCCCAGTGTAACCTTCTAAATGGGGAAGTAATTGTTGGATAGCATGACCTGTGCCTAATTGTACAGTCTGTTCTACAAACTCCACGCCCTGAATTGAATCCATAGCCCTTTTTACTTCCTGAGACTGATAACCAACAATCACTAATTTGCGTAATGGTGAAAGAGGTTCGACACTTTCAATAACACGCTCAACTAAAGATTTTCCACCCAAAGAATGTAAAACTTTGGGTAGATTAGACTTCATTCTTGTTCCTTTTCCTGCCGCGAGAATTGCTACAACAACCATAATTATGTATCAGTAAATTTGCGATAAATACTTTTTTGATTTACTCCCTTCCAGGTCAAATCATATCAGTTAATTATCGTTAACTGTTGGTCGTCAAGGCAAAATCTCCCATGTTGTATTAGATTGTTTGGCTGGAAAGAATAAATGCGGCAAATTTTTCTGTTAGTTCAGGATTACGCCAACCAGCATCAGCTTCTTTCCTCATTAGTGAAATTGCTACTTCTGAAGTCAAACCTTTTTTATAAGGTCTTTCACTAATCAAAGCATCGTAAATATCAATAATTTGAAATACTTGTACTATATAGGGTATTTCATGTTCTTTGATTCCATCTGGATAACCTGAACCGTCCCAGCGTTCATGGTGATGGCGGATAATAGGAAGTACACCTTTTATGCTAACCAGGGGCTGACAAATTCTTTCCCCAATTACAACGTGCTGCTTCATAATTTCCCATTCATCTGGAGTAAGTTTTCTATTTTTTAATAAAACTGCATCAGGAGTAGCTATCTTACCAATATCATGAAGATAGGCACCCCAATTCAAATTTCTAATTTCTAAAGGTGAAAGTTGCAAATATGCACCAAATTCAGAACCAATTTTCACCAGCCTTTCACAGTGATTACCTGTATTAGGATCACGACTACCAATAGCTACAGCAAAGAAAAGTAATAGTTGATCAGTACATTCTAAATTTGGATACTTTTCTAAAATATCTGATGTTTTAGAACTTATAGAATCGTAAGTATTTGTAGTCATATTATATTTAATTTCAGCAGATAACAGTGCTGCTACTTCCAACATTAAATTTACTTCTTGTGTCACGAAATTACTTCCTAGTTATTTGATAATTTACCGCAGGGCGAAATTAAAAATTAAAAGAACGGATTTTATAAGAAGTTTGTCAACTTTATAAATAGATAGACGGAAATAAATACCCAATAATATTCTCGTGGGGTGGGCATCCTGCCTGCCCATGTTATATTTAATTGTGCCTACCTACTTAATAGTTCGTTGACTTGTGCTGTTATATCTTGATTACATATTATATTGAATATATTAAAAATTATTACATCAATATTAATTTCAGTAAAGAGCTTATCTTTAACAATCCGTTAAATTTTCAGTAAATATACATAATGTGCCTTCAATCCCTATTTTAACCATCTTTTATGCCATCTTTTATGCCATTGTGAACTTGATTCCAGAGTAGATGCTTGTGCTTCCTGTTGTCGTCGGTTGAGTATCACTTCAGCAGTATCACTTAAGTTGGGATCTCGATAAGGAATAGCCGCACGAGTCAATAAATGTTCTGCTTCAACTTGGGAAAGAGGCGGCAAATAGAATATATTTGATTCTTCAGTATATTGGGGATGTCCAGCGATAGTTCCCGAAGTCCGTCTTCCTATCGGTGGAGTTGAACTGACCACCAAACCAGCAGCTAACAATGCAGTTCGTACAGCCGCAGCACAGGAATAAGTAGCCAGCAACCCATTTAAATGCAAACATTCTGATACTTTTTGGATAAATTCCACAGTCCATAATTGCGGACAATGTGGGGGTGAAAAGGGATCAAGAAAAATTGCATCTGCTTGAAAGCCTGATTCATGTACTTGTAAAATTAAGCTTCTAGCATCACCAATTAGTAAAGTAGCTTGCAGATGATCTATTTGGATTTGATGTTCAAAAGCTATTTGAGTTAATATTTTTATATACTTGTCGTCCCAACTATCAAATAAATGATAACTGATTGCTGCTATGGGTACTGCGGGATTTAGTTCTAAACCTATCACCTCCACATGACAACGAGGATTTACTTGCCAAATTGTCTGTAAAGCTGCTGCTGTATTGTATCCTAGACCATAACAAACATCTAGCAGCCGCACAAATCCCGTCTCTGCTAATATTGGTAGTCGAGTCGGAACAGCAAACTTCAGTAAACTCTCCTGTTTTGCTCCATAGTGACTATGAAACGCTTCATTAAATTCTGTGGAAAATAAAGTAAAAGAACCATCTTGTGTTTGTTGAGGTGTAAACATTTTGTCAGTTGTCGGTAGTCAGTTGTCAGTTGAAAGAAAAATATCTTCCCCAATTATCAATTACCCATGAGTAATCAATTTATTGTTTCTTCAGAATGGCTATTTGAAAATCTTCATCATCCTCAAGTTGTGATTGTTGATTGTCGGTTTTCTTTAGCTGATGTTCAATTAGGAAAACAACAGTATCAAACTAATCATATCCCAGGTGCTTACTATTTAGACTTAAATCAAGATTTATCTAGTCCTGTAGAAGAACATGGGGGCAGACACCCCTTACCAAATACCACAAAATTAGTAGAAAAGTTATCAGCCATTGGGGTGAACTCCCAAAAAACTTTAGTAGTAGCTTATGATGATTCTCGCTTTGCTTTTGCATCTCGTTTATGGTGGTTATTGCGGTATTTAGGACATAAGCAAGTAGCTGTTTTAAATGGTGGTTTTTCAGGTTGGCAAAAAGCAGGTTATTCTGTGACAGATGTAATACCTACTGCTGCAAGAGGAATATTTATTCCCCAATTACAAAAGGATCAAGTTGTAGATTTTACTTATGTAAAAAATCACAAAGATAATCCAAATGTAGTTTTGATAGACTCTAGGGAAGGGGAACGCTATCGGGGCGAAAAAGAACCAATTGATAAAATTGCTGGCCATATTCCCGGTGCTGTTAATTATCCTTGGCAAGAAGTAACTGATACTTCTGGTTCTGTACTTCCACAGTCAGAACAATCTCAACGTTGGCAAAACATAGATACCAGTAAAGAAATTTTAGTTTATTGTGGTTCTGGTGTGACAGCTTGTGTAAATTTACTTTCTTTAGCCATAGCTGGAATTCCCCCCGCTAAACTTTATGCTGGTAGTTGGAGTGATTGGATTAGTTATTAATCAGTTACGCTAGATTAAATCTGGGCAATCTGACTATATATAGTTCAACAGCCTATTTTTAGTTAAAAAGTAGAAAATTATGACTTTTGATTACGACCTGTTTGTGATTGGTGCTGGTTCTGGGGGTTTGGCTGCTTCTAAACGGGCGGCTAGTTATGGTGCAAAAGTGGCGATCGCCGAATATGATTTAGTAGGTGGTACTTGCGTAATTCGCGGTTGTGTACCTAAAAAACTCATGGTTTATGGTTCTCACTTTCCTGCCCAATTCCAAGAAGCCGCAGGTTATGGTTGGACTGTGGGCGATGTAAAATTTGATTGGGAACATTTTATTACATCCATAGATAACGAAGTCCGCAGACTCTCAGCACTTCATATCAGCTTTTTAGAGAAAGCCGGAGTCGCACTAATTTCTGGTCGGGCCACTTTTATAGACCCTCATACCGTAGAAGTTGATGGCAAAAAATATACAGCCGAGAAAATTTTAATTGCTGTGGGCGGCCGTCCCGTTAAACCAGACATACCAGGGATAGAACACGGTATTACCTCCAATGAAATCTTCCATCTAAAAACCCAACCCAAACATATCGCTATTATTGGTTCTGGTTATATTGGTAGTGAGTTTGCCTGTATCATGCGCGGTTTGGGTTGTGAAGTTACGCAAATTATCCGCAAAGAGCAAATTCTCAGTGGTTTTGACCAAGATATCTGCACCAGTATCCAAGAAGGAATGACTAATCATGGGATTCGCATTATCCAAAATACTGAAGTGACAGCCATAGAAAAAGTGGAAGAAGGACTGAAATTAACTTTATCTGGAGATAATCAAGAACCAATTATTGCTGATGTATTTTTAGTAGCCACCGGTCGCAGTCCCAATGTTGAAGGATTAGGCTTAGAAAATGCCCAACTTAATTGTGTTCCCAGTTCTGAAGAAGAACCAGGATACAGTACCTCAGATGCTATATCTGTCAATGAATATAGTCAAACTTGCCAACCCCATATTTATGCCGTTGGTGATGTCACAGACAGGTTAAATTTAACCCCTGTCGCCATTGGTGAAGGACGGGCTTTTGCTGATACTGAATTTGGTAACAATCGCCGCGAATTTAGTCACGAAACCGTAGCTACAGCCGTATTTACTACCCCAGAAGCAGCTACAGTCGGCTTGACAGAAGCCCAAGCTAGAGCAACATTCGGTGATGATAGTATCAAAATTTATCGGACTAGCTTCCGTCCCATGTACTACACTTTGCCAGGTAAGCAAGAAAAAACCATGATGAAGTTAATAGTAGATATTAACACTGATAAGATTTTAGGCGCTCACATGGTGGGAGATAGCGCCGCAGAGATAATTCAAGGTGTGGCTATTGCAGTGAAAATGGGCGCAACTAAAGCTGACTTTGATGCAACCGTAGGTATTCATCCCTCAGCAGCAGAGGAATTTGTAACGATGAGATAATAATAACAAGATCCCCGACTTCTTCAAGAAGTCGGAGATCTGAATATCTGAATCAATAATAAGTAGTCATATTTCATTTAACCATCCTGATAAATTAGAAATTTTACTAAAATAAGTAATTTGATAACTAGCTAATACCTGTTGAATATTAGTATTACAAAATTCCTTGGTATTCTCACTAAAAAAAGCTTTGGTAAGTGATAAATTATTTTGAGCATGAGCTAGAATAACCTGTAAAATAAAATCATCTCTCCTTTGATTTTTCCCAGGAAGTAAAGGAATATTTAAAGTAGTTTCTAACATTTCAATGCTTGATTCAATTAACTGTCCATGATTTTTTAAATATTCGATAATATGCAAAAAACGTTTCCTAAAGTCTCGTAATATTTTTTGATGATCAACTAAAGAGCGGTCTAAATAATTAACAAAAGATTGAGAGCTAGTTAATTCTTTATTGCGTTTACCTTCATTCATTTCTATCTGAATAGTTTGAGAAAAAGATTGACTACGTTTTTCTTCTCTTTCTATTGCTACTAAGGTTTCCATTAAACAAATACTAGGAATAATGAATTTCAGATTGTCTGAAGAATGATAAACAAAATCTTCTAATTCTTTGTTTCTTCCTTTGGCAATTGCCATAATTGAATTAGTTTCTAAGTAAATAATAATCATAATAAGTCTAACTCCTCTGTAGTTCCATCAACCAAAAGAGCAAATAAGCCAATTTCTTTCATTTGCTCAATATAAGGAGGATTTTGACTTTTCCAATGATATGATAAATCATGTAACCATGCTTGAATTAAAGTGATTAAAGTAGATTGATATATGATTGCTTCAATACTCTCTGGATCATAGAATGATAACACTTGCTTGGTATCAAATCTTCCTATTTCTGTAAAAGTTGGACTTTTAAAGATTCTCATAACATTAGAATTAACAAACATTAAGAAAGGAATATATTGATATGCTTCCATTTTTAAGATATCAAGATCCGGGGAAGAATACACACCGGAAAATCTCACATCTATCATTAAAATAGGGTGATCATCTTTATCTTTAGCAACAATTGCCGGATAAAAATCAATTACGGTTGGTGGTTGTATTTTTAACATGGTATTTTACCTGTTATTTAAGTAAAATTGAAACTATTTTATTATAACACAATTAATATCTAGTTTTGCATAAGGCTTACTCTCAAATCTTGTTCTGTCTCGATATTAACTCACCACTAAAAGTTGATTAAACTTGTTTTTAAATCTGGAGATACCATTAAGTAATTTTTAACTTTTATAGGCTAAGTTTATCTCAATATGTAAAGTTTGTTTATAATATTCAATATTTCCAAAATTAGTAATCTTTAATGATAAAATATACTATGAGATTTTCCTGAATAGAATAATAGCATGATAAATAACAGCATAAAATTTATAGACTTATTTAGCGGTACAGGTGGATTTAGATTAGCAATTGAAAGGATTTGTCATAATTATAAAATTCAGGCTCAATGTGTTTTTTCTAGTGATATTGATATAAATGCCCAGAAAATCTATTCAGAAAACTTTGGAGAAACACCCATAGGAGATATTACGAAAATTGATGAAAATGATATTCCTGACCATGATATATTATTAGGTGGTTTTCCTTGTCAACCTTTCAGTATTTGTGGGGAACTTAAAGGTTTTGAAGATACAAGAGGAACATTATTTTTTGATATTGCCAGAATTATTAAAAATAAACAGCCTTCAGCTTTTATATTAGAAAATGTCAAACAATTAAAAGGGCATCAAGAAGGAAAAACGTTAAAAATAATTATTAATACATTAAAAGAATTGGGATATTATACAGAGTATAAAATCCTGAATGCCCTTAATTTTGGTTTACCGCAAAAGCGAGAAAGAATTTTGATAGTTGGCTTAAGAAATCAAAATCATCATCATAATTTTAATTGGCCAGTAATCAAAATGCCCATGCAGCCTTTATCAGAAATATTAGAAAAGTCTGTTTCTGACTTTTATTATGCGTCTGAGAAAATTCGCCAGAATCGGTTACAAAAAGTCAAACCTGAGCAAAAATATGAGGAACCAACAATATGGCATGAAAACAAATCTGGTAATATTAGTGTATATCCTTATTCCTGTGCATTGAGAGCAGGAGCATCTTATAATTATTTATTAGTAAATGGAGAAAGAAGATTAACTGAAAGAGAAATGTTAAGATTGCAAGGTTTCCCTGAATCTTATAAAATAGTGGGAAGTTATCAAACCATGCGGAAATTAGCTGGTAATGCGATCGCTATTCCTTGTGTAGCTACTGTTATTGATTCTGTTATTAATGCAATATAAAACTCTCTAACTATGAATTATCTCTATCTTCATGGTTTTGCTTCTACTAGGGTGTGAAATGCCCATGAAAACCTAAATTAAATCAAATATTTATATCAACGGCGTTCATGTAACATTATAAAAATTATTATCGACATAAAATGATTTTTTGTATATAATTATATTAATCACACTCATATTTTCAAGAAAACCCTTATGAAAATAAAAGCAATAATTCATACAGCCGAAGAAGGTGGTTATTGGGCTGAAGTTCCAATTTTTCATGGCTGTTACACTCAAGGAGAAACTATTGAAGAAGTATTGGAGAACCTTAAAGAGGTAATCAGTTTATATGCAGATGATGAACCCCTAAATATTAGCCCCTCTGACAGAGTAGTAGAATTAAGTATATGAAAGCAATATCGGGGAAAAAGTTATCAGAAATATTAGTTAGAGAAGGATGGTAATTCCAATTTTCAATATAGTTGATGTCAATAAATAATAGATATAGTATGCTGTAATAATTTATATTTTTCAATCATATCATGAATTACCTTTACCTTCATGGTTTCGCTTCTGGTCCCAAATCAACAAAATCCCAAGATATTCAACAAAGATTAACACAATTACAAATACCCATTTCTGTCCCTGATTTAAATAATGGCGGATTTTCTCACTTAACCATAACGCGCCAAATCCAACAAATTGCCACTCAATTTCCTCCAGATTCTCAACCCGTTACTCTCATTGGTTCTAGTTTAGGAGGTCTAACCGCAGCCCACATAGCCCAACAATATTTACAAGTCCAAAATTTAATCTTACTAGCGCCCGCTTTTGGTTTTTTATCCCACTGGTTGCCAAAATTAGGAAGAGGATTAAAAGTATGGCAATTAACAAAATATATGATGATTTACCATTATGGCTATCAACAATTACTACCATTACATTATAATTTTGTTACCGATGCTCACCAATATTCAGAAAACTTATTACAACGTCCCCTTCCTACCTTAATTTTACATGGTAAACATGATGAAGTCATTCCTATCCAAGCTAGTCGCCATTTCGCTATTTCCCGTCCTTGGGTAGAATTAATAGAACTCAATAGTGATCATAGCTTAGGCAATGTCACCCCCGAAATTTGGCAAGCAATTTCCTCATTCTGTCAATTACCTTAACCAACAACTAACCACTGACCACTGACCACTGACCACTAACAACAAATGCTTAAATTTATTCGTTCCGATTTATCTCAACTTAACGCTTATAAAGCTCATCCTGGTAGTGATAGTGCCGAACCTGTAGCTATGCAATTTGACCGATTAGATACTAATGAAAGTCCCTTAGATTTACCACCAGAAATTAAAGAAAAATTAGCTTGGACATATCAACAAGTTATTGAAACTAATCGTTATCCTGATGGTGGACATGAAAGTCTTAAAAATGCGATCGCCCAATATGTCAATGAATCTGCAAACCTGGCAAATTCCCCCTTCACCGCTGCTAATATTTCCGTCGGTAACGGTTCAGATGAACTAATTCGTTCGCTATTAATTGCCACCTGTCTAGGAGGAGAAGGCTCTATTTTAGTCGCCAATCCCACCTTTTCCATGTATGGAATTTTAGCGCAGACTTTAGGGATTCCAGTAGTCACAGTAGGCAGAAATCAAAATAACTTTGAAACCGATTTAGAAGCAGCCAAATCTGCCATTACACAAACACAAAATCCTCCTATTCGGGTTGTTTTTGTAGTTCATCCCAATTCCCCCACTGCCAATTGTTTAACAGCAGCAGAATTAACATGGTTAAAAAATTTACCAGAAGAGATGTTAGTAGTTATTGATGAAGCTTACTTTGAATTTAGTCAAACTACCCTAGCAGGAGAATTATTACAACGTCCTAACTGGATAATATTACGGACTTTTTCCAAAGCCTTCCGTCTGGCTGCCATGCGTGTAGGTTATTGTATCGCACATCCAGATGCGATCGCTATTTTAGAAAAAGTCCGTCTTCCTTATAACCTTCCCAGCTTTTCCATTGCCGCTGCCCTCATGGCTTTAGAAAATCGGCAACTTTTACTCCAGTCAATAGCCCAAACCCTGAGTGAAAGAACCAAAATGATCACAGCTTTATCAGCACACTCAACCTTAGAAATCACACCCAGTGCCACCAACTTTATTTACTTGCGGATTAAAACTGATGTCTCTAACACACCAGCTACATTTTTAACAAGTCTCAACCAAAAACTTAGAAATCAGGGGACTTTGATTAGACTTCTGCCCAATGGTTTACGAATCACTATCGGTACACCAGCAGAAAACACGCGCACTCTAGAACGAATACAATCAGTTTTATAAGAATAGAGAGCAATTACCACTCATCAGCACCTGCTTCAATACCTGCACGACGAACTATCGTTACAGTTTGTGTTAGCACCCCCACCAACATAGCAAAAGCTTCATCTGGGATATAACCCACTATTTCAGCAGGAAAAAACACGTCAAACTGATCAAGAATCTTTTGTACTCGTTGTTTAGCAACTGGACTCTCTGTAATCTGCTTAATTAAGCGAATCCATTGTCTTCGAATCAAGTAAGCTTTTTGACGATCTTCATGAGATTCAGGAGTCAACAAAGATAGATTGCCTATGGGTAAAACCCCTTGGCAATCACTATCATAATCTCCACCAATTGCTGCTCCAAGTCCAGCAAACTCCGCATAGTATTCTTTAAAGAGTATTAACCCATTCTTTCTCCGACTATTAACCATGAAAATCTTGCCACCATGAATCAGCTTGAGGATCTTCGCTCCATTGTATTGCTCAGTTCCATCTGGTATGGTAATTTGATTAATAACACTGTTGTAAGCGTAACAATTTGACCCCATAGTAGTTTGATAGCGTCTACACTTTGCGCTATCCATATTGTGTGAGAATTTTTACGCTTTTAGTAATATATACTCTTCGTAATTTATTTTAGGAAATAAACACCTATTATTCTATGGGATTAAGCCTGGATTTAACTCAACCCAGAGTAATCTTTATATAAAGTTTTTATGCAGATAAACTAGAAAATATGAAGCAGTTGACCCAGAAAAAGCACCTATTCCCTGGTATATAGCGATAGCTACTGAAATGAGGCACAAACATTAGGTCAAAAGCCATACACCCAGAAACTCTTAACTCCCACTATCTTCCTTCCTTCCTTCCTCCCTTCTTCTTAACTCGGTGACTCGGTGACTCGGTGACTCCTTCTATATATGTTTATGTAGTAATATCTGACGTGAGCGATTAAGGAAAAATGCTTCCCAAGGAGATTCAACCTTATATACTCGATATGCCAACTTAAAATAAAGCTGACGGGCATGATGATTATTTTCCAAAACATGGAGATACAAGTCTTGAAATCCCCAGTCCTGGGAGATTTGCTCACAGCGAATCAACAAACTAGAACCTACACCCAATCTGCGGTACCTTGGGTGAACAGCTAAATTAGACAGATAAGGGAAACCTGGATTGACAATAGCCCAAGAATCAGTAACCCTGACACCCATTTCGATAGTTCCCATAATTTTCTGATCTTCAGTGGTAGCATCAACAGCAACCAAACAAATGTGATGGGGTGTGGGAAACTTGAGACGATGCCTGATATCTTCGTAAATACCCACACGAAGCAAAGGGAAAGCCCAACCCCATAAACCTTCCTGGGAGTGAAAGCTTTCAGCGACAATTTGGGCAATATCTATAAAATCATCAGGTGTAGCTACGCGAATTTGGAGTTTTCCAACAGGTAAAGTACCGGTTTCTGGGTTGGGTAGGGGTTGGGTAGGGTTAAAAAACCAGGATTTCAAAGCTAGTTAGGGATTAATTTGATTTATAGCTGTATTCATTCTAAATTCTAAATTCTAAATTCTAAATTCCTAGAAAGTAGCTAGAGTAACTTATCATCAAGGTAGTAAAATCTAGCTAAACAAAATATCTTAGCGGATTAGGGCTAAAAAATTTCTCTAATTGGGAATCTGGAGAGCCGTTGTCGGGATGTTTGGTAGCGCCCAGCGTGCTGACTATACAGCCATTGGTCCAAGTGTTAATATTGCTGCTCGTTTACAAGCCGCGGCTGTTCCTGGTACTATTCTAGTTTCTGCTGCTGTAGCCGATTATTTACAGGAAGCAGAAATTACTAAAGGTAGTCCCTTAGAATTAAAAGGCATAGATGAAACAGTTCTAACTTTCATGGTGACATCAGAACCCATAAAATAATTGGTTTGGTATCAGGGTGCGGAAAAAAAGAAGAATACAGCAGTTCCGTAGGGGCGCAGGGCCTGCGCCCAAAACTTCTAAACTGCTTCTTGAATAAGATCTAAGTTTTTAATTAACATGATACCAACGCTAATAAGTAATAACTCAAATAATGATTCAATTACATCTCATAATTTAAGACGACATACTGATCCGCCTTGGTTATGGACTGTTGTATGTATTGGTTCAGTGTCGCTTCATTTGTTAGTATTTTGGTTAATGCGTTCATCTAATGAGTTTAAGGCTTGGTTTCCTCAATCTAACCAAAGTTCTATTCCCATTGACTTTATCGAAATTCCATCTGAACCAAAATCTACAATTAAACCCCAATCAACAACTTCAAAAATTAAACCAGAACCCTCTTTTTTACCTTTACCAAACTCATCATCAGTTACACCCAACAATCAAGATGATGGTGAAATAACTTCTAGAATTAATTTACCAGAACAAGATAAAACTCAAAAACCTGAAGTTAGAAAATCTGAAGTTAGAAAATCTGAAGTTGAAAAACCTGAAGTTGAAAAACCTGAAGTTGAAAAACCTGAAGTTAGAAAATCTGAAGTTGAAAAACCTGAAGTTAGAAAATCTGAAGTTGAAAAACCTGAACCTGAAAAACCACCAGTTAGACAACAATTCTATCCCACGAACCCAACACCAGAACCAACACCAATAATTCCAGAAAATGAACTTCCCTGGAATCGTCGTCAAGAAGTGAAACTAGGTGAAGGAACTCTTCTCCCCCAGGATATTCCTACTGATTCCCCGACTCCCACAGCAGAAGCTTCTGCAAATCCTAACCCAGAACCTTCTCCAAGTGCCAATGGGGGGGGTGCTATAGCTACAGTGAGTCCTATACTTAAAGAAGAAGTTAGTGAACTAATACAACAAAAACAACTGATAGCAGATGCTTTACCAGATGTTCTAGCTGAATACAAAGGAAGTACAGAAAAGGAATTAGAGGCTAGTATACTTCCTAGCGACGAGGTACTTAAACCAGCAAATATACTGGCTAGTTTAATCATTGATAAAAATGGACAGTTTCAACAAGCAATAGTCATAACGATTGAACCAGACACACTCAACAGCCAAACGAATATTTATGAGCAAGCACTTAATGAGATATTTGCACAAGAGAGTTTTGCCGCTGCATATAATCAAGACGGTTCAAAACCTGATTTGAGCAATTTATATATACGTCTGAAAATTAAACCAATAAATTCCCAATAGGTACTTGCAATTTTATAAAAGCTATGTTATCTTGATTAAGTTACAAAAGCGCGGGTGTAGTTTAGTGGTAAAACTCCAGCCTTCCAAGCTGATCATGCGGGTTCGATTCCCGCCACCCGCTTTTGAATAAAAAAAACTACTCTGTTACCTGTCTTGGTCCTATTCATAATGCTTCTACAGCCGTTGAACCCTCGTAATTTGGCTACAGTATTAATAAATTGTACTTATCTGGACATAAAACAAAAGTTAGAATATATACAGGCATACTACTAGTTTAATCGCAATATAGTATTACTAAAGTTTAAATGCTGAATAGTTCTATAGGGTAAGCACTGACTTATCAGTTCGTCTACAAGGTGCGTTACATTTTATTAATACAAAACTCATACGATTATTTTAGTGGATTAGGCTTTGCTACTTAGCATCTTTGCGCGAAAAAAAGGGTAGGCATTAAACCCACCCCTTAATCAAGAATTAATTGCCAATTGTCGGCGCACTTAAAGAAACATCTTGCAGTGCTTTGTTGGCTGCTAAAGTTGTTACAGAATCACGCAATCTGGCTGTTAATTGTACAGTCGTCGCGTCATACATTTGCGTTAGCAACTTAGGATAAAAACCAACACCAATAATAGGTATCAACAAACAAGCAATGATAAATACTTCACGAGGTTCAGCATCTATCAAAGCTTGGTGAGAAACTAACTCTTCGTTTTCTTGTCCGTAGAAAATCTCGCGCAACATTGATAGTAGATAAATTGGCGTTAAAATCACACCAACAGCCATTAAGAAAATGACAATAACTTTGAATGTCGGGTTATAAGCATCGCTAGTGGCAAAGCCCACAAATACCATTAACTCCGCCACAAAACCACTCATTCCTGGTAATGCTAAAGAAGCCATAGAACAAGTTGTAAACATGGCGAAAATCTTCGGCATCTTCTTACCAACACCACCCATTTCATCTAACATCAGGGTGTGTGTGCGATCATAAGTTGCACCGACTAAAAAGAACAAACTTGCCCCAATTAATCCATGAGAAACCATTTGTAAAACTGCCCCACTTAACCCCAAATCAGTGAAAGAGGCAATACCAATGAGAACAAAGCCCATGTGAGAAATTGAAGAGTAGGCAATTTTCCGTTTTAAGTTCCTCTGGGCAAAGGATGTTAAAGCCGCATAGATGATATTTACTACCCCCAAAACTACCAACGCAGGGGCAACATAAGCGTGAGCATCGGGCAGCATTTGGGCATTCATGCGAATTAAGGCATAACCACCCATTTTTAACAAAATCCCTGCTAGTAACATATGCACGGGCGCTGTAGCCTCACCGTGGGCATCTGGTAGCCAGGTATGGAGGGGAATGATGGGTAATTTAACAGCGTAGGCAATTAGGAAGCCAGCGTAGAGTAAAAGTTGTAAATTCAGTCCGTAGTCTTTCAAGGCGAGCGATCGCATATCGAAAGTTACCGTATCGCCATAGAACCCCATTGTCAAGGAAGACAGCAAAATAAACAGCGAACCACCAGCGGTGTATAAAATAAATTTAGTCGCTGCATATTGACGCTTTTTCCCTCCCCAAATTGACAGCAGGAAGTAGATTGGCACAAGTTCCAGTTCCCACACCAGGAAAAATAACAGCATATCCTGGACAGCGAAAACCGCAATTTGACCACCATACATAGCCAAAATGAGGAAATAAAATAATTTCGGCTTGAGAGTGACAGGCCAAGCTGCTAAAATTGCCAGCGTGCTAATAAATCCAGTTAAAAGCACCAGAGGCATAGATAAGCCATCAACCCCTAAAGACCAATTTAAACCCAATTGGGGAACCCAGGGATAACTTTCCACCAATTGCAAATCGGGATTAGAGAAATCGTAACCCGTATAAAAAGCGTAGACAATCAGGGCGAAATCTATTAGCCCGACAATAAGGGAATACCAGCGTACCGTTTTGCCGTCTTTATCTGGGATGATGGGAAGTAGCAGAGATGCAGCTATCGGGAATAAAATAATCGTCGTTAGCCACGGGAAATTAGCTATATTCATCTTTTATTAAAATCATGTTTGGCAATAAGTCACTATCCCATCTTAATGCGGGTTCGATTTTTGCCACTTATTCTTTAAAAAACATCAACCAAATCTACCATTAATATAAGCTTTGGTATCTTCCTGCTGAGGATGATTAAAAATTAATTCTGTTGAGTTGTACTCTACTAAATACCCACTCCGGCCACCTGTTTCCGAGGCTTTGACGTTAAAAAATGCCGTTTTGTCAGATACTCGTGATGCTTGCTGCATATTGTGAGTAACTATGACGATGGTATATTGCTGTTTGAGTTCGTGAATTAGTTCTTCCACCCGCGCAGTAGAGATAGGATCAAGAGCAGAACAGGGTTCATCCATGAGGATAACTTCTGGTTGGACAGCGATCGCTCTAGCAATACATAAACGCTGTTGTTGTCCACCGGATAAAGATAAACCACTTTGTTTTAATTTATCCTTGACTTCATCCCACAAAGCCGCTTGTCGCAAACTCCGTTCCACCAACTCATTCATATCACCTGTATAGCCATTAATTCTGGCACCAAAAGCAATATTTTCATAAATTGACTTGGGGAATGGGTTTGGCTTTTGAAACACCATGCCAATGCGTCTTCGCACCTCTACAGCATCAATATCAGGTGCATAGAGATTCTTGTCACAGAAATAAACCTTACCTTCGGCTCTAAACGATTCAATTAAATCATTCAGACGGTTATAACATCGCAATAATGTACTTTTACCGCAACCAGAAGGTCCGATAAAAGCCGTAACCCGATTTTTGGGAATATCTAGCCAAACATTTTGTAGAGCCAGAAAATTGCCATAATAGATATTCAGGTTTTCCGTGCGTAAAACCGATTCCGTCCCATTGTTCGTGCTAATTGCAGCATTCATAAATATTTTAGCCCACCTTCCGCACCCTAAACTGTCACACAACGAAAAATGGTCATTTGGGGATTTGAGATTGGCGATCGCTACCTAAAATTTAGACCATTTTGTATCAAAATTATCCTCACAGGTCTTCAAAAATCCGAAATTACCGATTGTGACACTGGGGGGTGCGGAATGTGGGTTTTAGAGCTTTCACAAAAAATAACCGCGTAACTTCGAGAACTAATTACCCAACCCTTCTCTTACTTCTTCCTTCGTGTCCTTCGTCCCTATATCCCTCCGGTCTCGTAAGAGATACGTGGTTCATTAACTCTTGTAGGGGCGTATTGCAATACGCCCCTACTAATTTTTTTAGCAAACCCTACTTAAAGAAGAAGTTTGTCGGGATGAATTTCAGTTTTGTGGACAGTTTTTAACTAAACCTTTTGTTTCGTAACCCAGCGAGCAATAATACTCGTAATTAACACCATCAGTACAAGAATTAAAGATGCAGCCCAAGCTAGAGATTGCCAGGTTTGATAGGGAGAAGTAGCAAAGTTGTAAACTAAAACTGCTAGAGAAGCAGTCGGTTTGAGAATGCTATCTGGCCAGAAAGAAGAGAAAAGAGCCGTAAATAGTAATGGTGCTGTTTCTCCAGCAGCACGAGCGATCGCTAGAGTAGAACCAGTTACAATTGCGGGTAATGCAGCCGGCAATACCACCAGTGTCACAGTTTGCAAATTACTTGCACCTAGTCCAATAGATGCTTGTCGCAAATCTTCAGATACTAATTGCAAAGCTTCCTCTGTGGTTTTCACAATAATGGGTAACATCAAAATTGCTAGGGCAAATCCACCTCCCAGGGCTGAGTAAGAGCCTAAATTCAGCTTGACTAAGGTTAAAACCACAATT
Source organism: Dolichospermum sp. DET69 (assembly GCA_017355425.1). Taxonomy (NCBI): domain Bacteria; kingdom Bacillati; phylum Cyanobacteriota; class Cyanophyceae; order Nostocales; family Aphanizomenonaceae; genus Dolichospermum; species Dolichospermum sp. DET69. The sequence goes on along the minus strand of CP070233.1, from coordinate 910,689 downwards.
CCGTAGGCAAACACCCCAGCAATAATCGAGGGTACACCACTGAGAACATCAGTAGCAAAACGTATCCATCTAGCAATTTTTTGGGAACTAAATTCAGTTAAATAAATTGCTGCCAATACACCAAAAGGAACGCTAATTACAGCAGCAATTCCTACCATCAATAATGTTCCCAAAATGGCATTACCAAAACCGCCATTTTTACCAAAAGGAGATGGTGGCAACTGGGTAAAAACATTGAGATTTAAACTACTAAATCCTCTAATAACTACATAATAAAGCACTGCCAATAAAGGAATAAGTGCCAATGCTCCACAGATAAAAGCTAATACAGTCATTGCTGTATTAAACAATGTTCGACCAGAGGAAGGGGAATGAGTTAAGCTCCTTTGAGGAAAAGAAGAAGTCATAAATTTAACCTATTACTAAATTATAGTCTCTGCACTCGCGTCACAATAAACTCCGCCAGAATATTGACTATCATCGTTAATACAAATAAAACTAAAGCTGCATACATTAAAGCCGCAACTTGTAAACCATTAGCTTCAGCAAACTGATTTGCTAATAAAGAAGAAATCGTATTTGCTGGCGCTAGTAAAGAGATATTAATATTGTTGGCATTACCTATTAACATTGTCACAGCCATTGTTTCACCCATTGCCCTACCAAGTGCCAACATTACTGCACTGACAATACCGGAAAAAGCAGCGGGGATGAGAACTTGAAAAATTGTTTCCCAACGGGTTGCACCGACTCCCAAAGCCGCTTGACGCAAACTCGAAGGTAGAGAAACCAAAGCATCACGAGAGATAGCTGTGATAATTGGCAAAGTCATAATTGCTAAGATCACTCCTGCTGGTAACATTCCTGGTCCTGTGGGTGCAGAACTAAAAATTGGCAACCAACCCAGGTAATTATGCAGCCATTTTCCCAAATTAGTTAAAATCGGGATTAAAACAAAAATTCCCCAGACTCCATATACAACACTGGGAATAGCAGCCAGTAACTCTACTAAAAATACTAGGACTAACTGCACTTGAGAGGGGAGAAAATTCTCACTCAATAAAATTGCTGTTCCTACACCAATCGGGATTGCTAAAATTAGTCCAATTAAAGAACTCATGAGAGTCCCATAAATCGCAGGTAGTACCCCATATTCATTCTTGACAGGATTCCAACTGCTGGTAATTAGGAAATTAAACCCGAATTTTTGGATAGCAGGCCAAGCGGCAATAGTAACTTGTACAGCAATCCATAATAAAGTACCAGCGATCGCTAGGGCAAAAATTCGAGTTAACCAAATAAAGCTCCGATCTAAGTTTCTATCTATTTCAGAGCGATTTTTCATCAGTGATGGTGTTTCTGGAAAATTTGTAGCCATAAATCAGGAGTCACCGAGTTAGGAGTTAATGAACCACGTATCTCTTACGAGACCGGAGGGATATAGGAGCGAAGGACACGAAGGAAGAGGGAAGAAGGAAGGAAATATCAAGAATTTAGTTGCCAGTTTTAGGAGTAGTGCCAACAGAAATTTTATAATCAGGACTGATTTGATCAGCCGCTGCTGCGACTTTGGCAATTACATTAGCTGGTAAAGGCACATACCCTAATTGACTAGCCATCTTTTGTCCATCTGTCAAACCGTATTCAATGGTTATTTCCATTGCTTTAGCTTTGGCAGCATCAGCATATTTTTTATAAGCCAGAATCCAAGTGTAAGTGACGATGGGGTAAGAATCCGCACCTTCAGGATCGGAAATAAAAGCGCGCAGATTTTCTGGTAGAGTTACTGATTCTAAGGTTTTAGCTGATGATTCTGGGGAAGCTGAAACAAACTTTTTGGCTTTATTTTCTAAAGATGCAAATTTGAGCTTACTTTCTTTAGCGTAGGCATATTCAACATAACCAATAGAACCAGGAGTTTGTTGGATTTGGGCGGTAATACCTTCATTACCTTTAGCACCAATTCCTACAGGCCATTTGACATTTTTCCCGTCACCTACTTTAGTTTTCCATTCGGGACTAATGGCGCTGAGGTGTTTGGTGAAAACGCCTGTAGTTCCGCTACCATCAGCGCGATAAATAACTTTAATTTCTTCTTTTGGCAATTTAGCACCGGGATTAGCTTGAGCGATCGCCGGATCATCCCAAAATTTTATTTTACCTAATAAAATATCAATGTAAACTGCTCGTGGGAGCTTAAGTTCAGGAACATCTGGCAAATTATAAGCTAGGACAATACTACCAGCCGTTACAGGCAATAATAACACCCCTTTATCTGCGGGTACCTTCTGAATTTCTTCATCTTTCATCGCTACATCACTAGCACCAAAATCTACCGTTCCTTTGGTAAACTGCTCAACTCCAGCGCCACTACCCACAGACTGATAATTAACTTTCAAATTGGGATATTTTTTATTTAACTCTGTAAACCAGGTTTGATAAAGTGGTGCCGGAAAAGAAGCCCCCGCACCTACTAACTCAACATTACCAGCTAGTTTTGTAGAGGTATTTGTACTTTTACCAGGAGATTCGCTAGTAGTTGGATTCTTGGAGTTAGTGTTCCCACAGGCAGATAAACCAATTATCAGTGCTAATACGGTTACTAAAGCTGTAAGGCGATTATTTTTGATTGCACTTAGACGTAATAGCATAAGTGTTAATTTTTTTTAAATTGTAGATAAACATCTCTAACATACCTCTAAAAAGATTCTTTTATAATTAGACAATAGGCAGAGAAATCGAAAAATCCATATTTGTTTTTTACTCCTAATCAAAAATATTTTTATTTTGCTTAAGAACGAGTTCAGTTAGTCTCTATTGCCTTTTGCCCCTTGCCTCTTGTATATTTAAGGTTATAAATTGGGATGTAAATTTGTCCGCTTATACTTATTGCTATTATTTCTATTGCTTTTTTCCTTACGCCTAATAAATGTTTGCTGCATCAAATCAACTGCTATGGTCTATGATAGGTTTGCTACTCACAATGGGTGGTACTTTCCTAGAAGCTTATGGTATTACCTCCCCTTGGAATTGGAGTCAGCATGGAATTCAAACCCTTTCATTAGGTGTCAGCTATCAAATTGGTGCAGTTCTACTAGTAGGCTGTTTAGGAGGTCAAAATGCTGGTGCGCTCTCGCAAATTGCCTATTTAGTCATGGGATTAACTTTATTACCTGTATTTGCCGAAGGAGGGGGTATCGGTTATGTTAAACTATCTCAATTTGGCTATTTGTTGGGTTTTATTCCCGGAGCTTGGATTTGTGGTTATTTAGCCTTTAAAGCGAGACCTAGACTAGAAACTCTCGCTTTTAGTTGTATTTGTGGTTTGTTCACTGTTCACATCTGCGGTATTGCTTATTTAATTATCAGTTATATTTTGCCCTGGAAAGGAACAGAAAATTTATCTCTGATTCAAGCTATCCTCAAATACTCCTGCTTTGCACTACCAGGGCAACTAGTAGTAGTTTGTGCTGTCACCATAATAGCTTATGTGTTACGACATATAATGTTTTATTAGTCATTGGTCATTAGTCATTGGTTAGTGGCAAAGAAAAATAACGAACAACTGACAACTGACAACTAACAACTGACAACTAACAACTGACAAATTTATCATGGGTATAAAAAACCGCTTTTTCTGGATTGCTGCTTTGATAGCATTTTTATTAGACCAAGTAACAAAATACTGGGTAGTGCATACTTTTAGACTAGGACAAACACTGCCATTACTACGGGGGATATTTCATTTTACTTATGTTACTAATACAGGTGCAGCTTTTAGTTTGTTAAGTGGCAAGGTAGAATGGTTACGGTGGCTATCTTTGGGTGTAAGTTTAGTATTGATAACCATTGCATTATTGGGACCATTGTTAAGTTTTTGGGAGCAATTGGGTTATGGTTTGATTTTAGGTGGAGCAATGGGTAATGGTATTGATAGATTTGCATTAGGGTATGTTGTTGACTTCCTTGATTTGCGGTTAATTAATTTTGCCGTATTTAATATGGCTGATTCTTTTATTAGTATTGGCATTGTTTGCCTGTTAATTGCCTCATGGCAAAACACACCAAGTAATTAAAAATGCAAAATTAAAAAATAAAAAAGAAGAGTCTGCCTTTTAAATTATTAATTTTTGCATTTGTTAATCCCCTACTTCCTTATGAATTTTTAATTGTTAATTGTTTATGAGTTCTCCCCAACCTCCTCAAAAGCCACAAACCTTACTTGGTCAAGTGACTCAAGCACTAAATACTATTCAAGCTAGAGTTGATTTTTCCAAGCTGGCGCTTAAACCCAATGCCAAAGTACCAGAGTTATTAGTGCATGATGCAGGGACAAATCAATCAGAAGAATATCCGCTATTAGGCGATCGCTATATTCTTGGACGGAGTTCAAAATCCTGTGATATCGTCGTCCGTAACCAAGTTGTCAGCCAAATCCACCTCTCACTCTCCCGGGATTCCACCCAAAACACCTCCGTTTTCACCATCAAAGATGAAAATTCCACCAACGGGATTTATCTGGGTAAAAGGCGAATAAATGCTTTAGAACTGCGTCATGGTGATGTTATTACCTTAGGTCCCCCGGAACTAGCCGCTTCCGTGCGTCTGGAATATATTGATCCACCAGCTTGGTATGTAAAAGCCGCCACTTGGACAGCTTATGGTGTTGGTGGTATCACCGCTCTTGTTGCCTTAGCCATAGGTGTAGAGTGGATGAAATTTTCCGTCAGACCCTTACCTACAGCCACTAAAGCCCCTATAGTTGTTTATGCCGGCGATGGCGCAACCCCACTCCGTGAACCTCGCAATATCGCCCACACAGACCTGAAAAAGTTATCAGACTTTGGACCCTATTTGGCATCTGCTGTAGTTGCATCTGAGGATAGTCGTTATTATTGGCACTTTGGTGTAGATCCTTTGGGCGTATTGCGAGCCGTCCTCATTAATAATCGTAGTGGCGATATCCAACAGGGGGCAAGTACAGTTACCCAACAAGTAGCTCGGAGTTTATTCCGTGAATATGTAGGTAGTCAAGACTCTTTAGGACGAAAAGTAAAAGAAGCTGTCGTCTCCCTGAAGTTAGAAACTTTTTACAGCAAAGATGATATTTTACTAACTTATTTAAATCGGGTATTTTTAGGTGCAGATACTTCTGGTTTTGAAGATGCGGCTAAATATTATTTCAACAAATCAGCCAAAGAATTAACTCTAGCTGAAGCTGCAACCTTAGTAGCAATTTTACCTGCTCCCAATGCCTTTGATTTTTGTGGTAGTGGACCTCGGAAACTGGGAGCAGCCAATTATCGAAATAGAGTCATTAAACGACTGCTAGACATGGGCAAAATCACCCAAGAGGAAGCTAACCGCGCCCGTCGTTCTACGGTCCAAGTCAGCCCTAAAGTCTGCGAAAGGCAAGCTAAAACCATTGCTCCCTATTTTTATGATTATGTCTTTCAGGAACTGACATCAAGACTAGGGCCAGCCGCTGCCAGAGAAGGCAACTATATTATTGAAACCAAACTAGATCCAGCTATCCAAGCTAAAGCCGAAACAGAGTTAAAAAATTCCATTTCTAAAAATGGCTCAAACTTTGGTTTTTCCCAAGGGGGGATGGTGACTCTTGACTCGAAAACTGGGAGTATTGTGGCCATGGTGGGGGGTGCTGATTATAGAAAAAGCCAGTTCAATCGCACCGTTCAAGCCCAACGACAACCGGGTTCTACCTTTAAAATTTTTGCTTATACTGCGGCCATTGAAAAAGGTATTTCCTCATATAAAAGTTATTCTTGCAGTCCTTTAACTTGGCAAGGTTTTACCTATAAACCCTGTCGGAGTGGTGCTGGTGGTAGTTTAGATATAGCAACTGGTTTGGCACTTTCAGAAAACCCCATTGCTTTACGGGTGGCTAAGGAAATTGGTTTGAATAAAGTCGTAGATATGGCGCAGCGTTTAGGGATTAAATCTGAGCTTGAGGCAGTACCAGGCTTGATATTAGGTCAGAGTGTCGTTAATGTTTTAGAAATGACTGGCGCTTTTGGGGCGATTGGTAATCGTGGGGTGTGGAATCCTCCTCATGCTATTAGTAGAATTCTCGACAGTAGTGATTGTAAGGATCTAAAAGATCTACAAACCTGTCGTGTTATTTACTCTTTTGATCAAAATTTAGATGCTAATAAACAAGTGATCAAAAAAGCAGTTGCGAATCAAATGACGACTTTAATGCGCGGAGTCATTACTAGTGGTACAGGTCGCAGTGCAGCCATTGGTTTAGGAGAAGCAGGGAAAACTGGAACAACAAATAATAATGTTGACCTCTGGTTTATTGGTTTTATTCCTAGTCGTCAACTTGTAACTGGCATTTGGCTGGGAAACGATAATAATTCCCCTACGTCTGGTAGCAGCGCCCAAGCAGCCCAACTTTGGGGGAATTATATGGGGAAAATTACTAAGTAGGAGTCACCGAGTCAGGAGTTAATGAACCACGAAGGAGCGAAGGACACGAAGGAAGAAGGAAGAAGAGAAGGGTTCGTCAATGAGTCCTCAAATTTACACAGGTATTTTTGGTGAAAATGACATTTTTAATAACTAATTTGCAATGTTACTGATGCTTGTACTTCCTGTTCACCAGCGACTATGGGAGTAGAAGCATCGGCTAGGTTTACCTTAGCAGCTTCAGATCGGTAAAGCATGGGTGGTGGAGGTGGAGTTGCACCATTAATTTGAATACTGACAATTTCTTTTTGTTGTAATCCCAAGCTGCTGAGAACGGCTTCTGCTTGCTCTTGTGCATCTTGGGTAGCTTTCTTCAAAGCTTGTTTTTGGGCGATCGCTATTGCGTCATCACTAGCAATAAAACTTACACCGTTGATTTGTGTCGCGCCAACTTTCACGGCTTCATCTAATAATGTTCCAGCTTTATCTGTAGCAATACGGAAACTCACTGTATTACTAGCAGCATAGCCAGTAATACGCTGGACATTGTTAGTGTAGCTATAAATTGGGCTGAGGCGAATTCCTGTAGTTGTCAATTTTTCTACATTGCGTTTTTTGAGCAAGGCTACCACAGCCGATGATCTGCGAGCGGCTTCTTTTTGCACATCTTCAGCCGTTTTTCCTTGAATTTCTACTCCTAAACTAACTTCAGCTAAAGTTGTAGAAATCCTTTCTACTCCTCTTCCACTCACGGTTAAAGTCCGCCATAATTTTTCTTTTTCTTGCGCTGATGCAGGTAATATAAAAATCGCACACATTACTATACTCAAAGCTAATATTTGCCCAAATTTCCCCATTTTCTGGGCTGGAAACTGAGAATTGGATAAAATAGTAATAGACATTATGCTGGCACTCCTCCAAAAATTTATTCATTATTGATGAACTGTTAATCATCAACAGCTACCAAAATATTCTTACACCGAGAATACAATTACTTGATGCAATTTGTATATTTATAGTTTCACACTGCTTTAATTTATGGCGGAGTTGGTTACATTTTTTGTAACGGCAAAAATTACCCTGAATATGTTGGGTTTCCTTGTGTCAACCCAACCTACATTATTTTATGATAGTTCTTCCTTATCAATTCCATCATAACAAATTTAAAATCAAATGTCAACCCCCAAATCCTCTTTTAAACCGGAATTATTTTATAAAATTACGCTGGAACAACTGCCAGAACGGTCTGGAGCATTGATTTTTATGGAATTAGGGCAAAAAAACGCCGATATTCCACAATAACCAAGTAGAAGTGCTTAGTGGGGCAGAGAACTTGGTTAATATCTTGGATAAGGCTGTGGATTATTAGGTAGATAGTTCGGTGTGAAATAGCCAGTTGGAGGAGGTGGAGAACTTGGTTGATATCCTGGATACCCTTGTGGATTATTAGGTAGATAGTTCGGTGTGAAATAGCCAGTTGGAGGAGGTGGAGAACTTGGTTGATATCCTGGATACCCTTGTGGATTATTAGGTAGATAGTTCGGTGTGAAATAGCCAGTTGGAGGAGGTGGAGAACTTGGTTGATATCCTGGATACCCTTGTGGATTATTTGGTGGATAGTTCGGTGTGAAATAGCCAGTTGGAGGAGGTGGAGAATTTGGTTGATATCCTGGATACCCTTGTGGATTATTTGGTGGATAGTTCGGTGTGAAATAGACAGTTGGAGGAGGTGGAGAATTTGGTTGATATCCTGGATACCCTTGTGGATTATTTGGTGGATAGTTCGGTGTATATCCTGGATAAGCTTGTGCGTAATTAGATGTATTGATTAATGAGGCATGGTCAGCAGATACTGCAGGAGAATTAGTTACCTGTTGTATGTTTGGTTCAGAATAAGTAGCAGAGGGTAGAGAAGAATTAGTTGTTCCTTGTTCTCTATTGATTGATAATTGATTTACTTGCGGTACTGCTTGAGTACAAGGGTCAATCCCAACCAACTCTTTGATTGCACGATTGCCCATTTGATCTAAAATTGGTTTAAGAGGGATAGCTAAAGTCTCTTGAACGGTTAAAGCAACTATTGAAATAGTCGGTATTACTAAGACAGCTACTTTATTAAAAGTTTTCAGAAACAGTGTGTATTGTCTAGTCATGTTTTACTCCAATGTTTTATTGATATTTGACTCAGCCAGAGCAAACTAATCAGCTTATTTGCACACATAATCTACCTGAAGCGATTCTGTTAGTGCTATTTTCAACTGCATCTGACAAATCAACACTTTAAAACTTTTGTTTTTGTTGAAGCTACTAGCAAGGACTAAAAGTAAACTTAATTTCGTAGCCCTCATCAATTCTAATTAGGGTTTGGGTTTCTTGATTTTCAGCCACATCTCTTGCTCGTGCAGTTAGATTTGTATTGATACCAAAAACTGATGACACTGGGTTAGCACACGCGTTTATTGTGCCTAATGTAATACCTACATTTTTTTCCCAAACACCTGAGAAACCAGGACTAAAGGTTGCGTTTGGATCAGTAGTAGTTGGAACATTTTGGCCTTGAAATATTATTCTAACGTTCAAGTCAGCACTACCTCCCTTAGGCACATCAGCAAAGCCACGATATGTAACGTTAATAGGTTGAACATTCAATCCAGAAGGTATATCAAGCCCGATCCTCAAATTGCAAGATTTCGATACAACCTTAGGAGGTGAAGCTAGAGCCTCAAACTTAGAGAATTTTACTGACAGAGTATCTCCATTCAGAATTCCCACAAATGATTCCGATGGACAGCCATTTCCGAAAAGAGTAACTGGAACATTTTGAAACTGAAATCCCTGTGGTTGAGCTTGTACCTCAGATAAACCCACAACATTTAAACTCAGCAGCGTCAAACTAGAAATAAGAGTGCTTAGAATTTTCATAAAATTAATATTTTGGATGGTTCTGTTAGTGCTATTTTTAACTGCATCTGACAAATCAACACTTTAAAACTTTTGTTTTGGTTGAAGCTACTAGCAAGGACTAAAAGTAAACTTAATTTTGTAGCCCTTATCGATTCTAATTAGGGTTTGCTGCCCGACAGCTACATTTCTAGCACGCGCGATCAAATTCGTGTTGATACCGAAAACCGAACTCACTGGTTTAGCACACGCATTTATTGCGTCTGGTGTAATAGCTACATTTTTTTCCCAAACACCTGAGAAACCAGGACTAAAGGTTGCGTTTGGATCATTACCAGTTGGAACATTTTTGCCTTGAAATATTATTCTAACTTTCAGGTCAGCCGTACCACCTTTAGGCACATCTGCAAACCCAATATACTTGACGTTAATGGGCTTAACTTTGTAACCAGAAGGCACATCAAGCCCGATCCTCAAATTGCAAGATTTCGATACAACCTTAGGAGGTAAAGCTAGAACCCCAAACTTAGGGAATGTTACTGAGAGAGTATCTCCATTCAGAATTCCCTCCGATGATCCCGATGGACAGCCATTTCCGAAAAAAGTAACTGGAACATTTTTAAACTGAAATCCCTGTGGTTGAGCTTGTACCTCAGATAAACCCACAACATTTAAACTCAGCAGCGTCAAACTAGAAATAAGAGTGCTTAGAATTTTCATAAAACCTCGTGGTATGCGGGAAACTCAGTCACAAAGCGTGCTGAGAGGGAAGCGACACGGGCAGTTTTAACCGCCGTCAATCTTCTGATACCATTACTGCCTTGGGGTTGCTCAACGGGAGTGTGCTTTTGTAATGCACTTTCAATTCTCTGAAAATAAAGAAAGATTTCTTCTGAGCAATTTGAAAAAATCTTTCTTTATCTGTAAATTGCTAAAGTAGCTTTTGGAGACTCAGACTTTCTCACAGATCAAATGCAAGACTTACCTATCCAGATTAGACAAACTAACAAGGATTAAAGGCAAATTTTATTTGGTAGATTACAGGACCAATTGCCGTGTCAATCGTATCAACTCGGATTTGGGTTTCTTGCTTTTCAGCCACATCTTTTGCTCGTGCAGTTAGATTTGTATTGATACCAAAAACTGATGACACTGGGTTAGCACACGCGTTTATTGTGCCTAATGTAATACCTACATTTTTTTCCCAAACACCTGAGAAACCAGGACTAAAGGTTGCGTTTGGATCAGTAGTAGTAGGAACAGTTTTGCCTTGAAAAATCATTTTAACGTTCACGTCAGCACTGCCTCCCGTAGGCACATCGGCAAAGCCACGATATGTAACGTCAATAGGTTGAACATTCAATCCAGAAGGTATATCAAGCCCGATCCTCAAATTGCAAGATGTCGATACAACCTTAGGAGGTGAGGCTAGAACCCCAAACTTAGAGAATGATACTGACAGAGTATCTCCATTCAGAATTCCCACAGCTGATCCCGATGGACAGCCAGGTCCATTAAGAGTAACTGGAAACTTTTTAAACTGAAATCCCTGTGGTTGAGCTTGTACCCCAGATAAACCCACAACATTTAAACTCAGCAATGTCAAACTAGAAAGAAGAGCGCTTACAACTTTCATATTAAACCCCACAAAAACAGGTAAATTTATGTGTTTTTTAGCTGCTAACTACCTAGCTGCAACTTTTTTATAAGTCTAACTAAGCTATCTGTGAACTTAATGATTAGCAGTTTCTATAACTAATAACGAAGATCAAACATAAAATATTCCAAAACTTGCAAAAAAAATTTCGCTTTGTAGGATAAATCTTTTATCTCCTTGCTACGCACCTGACTTTTCACGGGATGTGGAAATCCTCAAAATGAGCTTTTCCCAAGCCTTGATTTTTCCATTAGCTATTTTCATAAGACCTCACGGTAATTGGGAAACTCAGCGTCTTTAGACCTGAGAGGGAAGCGGCACGGGCGATTTTAATTGCCGTGGTCTTTGTGTTATAATTGGTAACTTTACTGTAAAAAAGTCACGCTTTTTTGGGGCTTGAGGACTTCCCGTCAAAAGTCAGAAGGGTTTGAGGTGATTACAGAGCCTACATTACACTTTAATTACGTGAAAGTCTGCGATATATAGTTTATTTTTGTTCTAAATCTAAAGCTTCATTTAATACTGCATTCGTAAATTTTATCCTCTTCAAATAAGAGTAATAAGCTGCTACTGGAACTGTTAACACATCACTCCAAGCTTCCTCTTGTTCATGAAAAGCTTGAATTGTTGAATCTTTTGCAGCATACAAGCTTCCACTTACTAATCCTAAGCGATGAGTTTCCGATACTGCTGGTAGTTCCTCAACTAACCCATGATAATAATCACCTATCATCAACAGATGGTTATAAATCTCATGGGAGAGCCTTTTCCCTACTGGTTGTAGCAAGTTACAAGTTAATGCAGAAACCATATGCCAAGTTTCAGCAAGCAAATCTTGCTCTACTCCAGACAACTCTGCGGGTACAAGCAAATCTACATCACTTATAGACTCTGTTTTTGCAGATAACAACATCACAGAAACAACTAACCACTGCTCTTGTGTCCCTCTTAGAGTTTCTGGTTCTTTAACAATCATCACATAACGTGGCGGAGAATTTCCTGCCAAAAAATTTTGCCCAAAGGAAGAATACAAAGTCTGTTGTTCTGCACTTGAGAATTGTATAGGACTTTGCACCAAACGACTCACCTTCCAGATTTCTCCAGGCTGTGGGATTGGCATATTAGAGCCTTGTCTGTTACTCAAGTTGACACGCATAAATTTGTAATCCTTCATAAGACCTCGCGGTATGCGGGAAACTCAGTCCCTTTAGGGCTGAGAGGGAAGCGACACGGGCGGTAATAAAGGCATTGAATCTTAAATTTTAGTCAGGTTTTTTGATTGGAAACCTGAAAAACCAACTCCCATTTCTGGGGTAATGTTAGCTTCGACCAGTTATAAGAGCTTGTTTTGCTTGCAACACTGTTCCAGGGACCTTAGAACTGTTTAATCACAAGCGACAGAGCAGGGAACTAGCTTCGCATTCCGGGGTGTCGTGACTCAAATAACGGCTACCTATTTCTAGGTGGTCTGGTCAGTACAGCTTGTTTGATTTCTCTTGCAAGCTCAGTCCCTTTAGGGCTGGGTTACTGACAAGGACGACTTAAAACTGAAAATTTTGCCCAGACCATATCCATATATTAGTTAACGGATAAGTATCTACAGATATAACTAAATTATTCTAATCTTTACAAATTTTGGCATTAGTAAACTTGTGAATGTTGACTTACCACTGCTTAGTTGAGCGTTCACGGATTGTTTTCTGCTTGCAAGTTACTTGATGTTTGTGCTTAACACCTGGAAATTCTAGTAATCCTAATGCCTCAGCAATACGCTCTACAAGTTCCTGCCACCGCTTGCAAACTTCACTCTGGCTAATTCCCAATTCAGCAGCAAATTGAGTTTGGGTTTTCTCATCAATCTTGCTTTGCCAGAGTTGCAGATACTTTTGATGAGGATAACTTTGATCAAGCTGATGAATAGTCTCTATGGCTTTAATAATCAAATCTGCACGCTCTGCTGCGTCTAAAATATTATATTCATCAGGAATCGTATCTAACAGAGGGATATCTGTCTGGGGGATGTTGCAATCTAAACTTTGACAGTTTCGCAATCTTTCTTTACGAACAAAATCAATCATCTCGCATTTAGCTACTGTAGTTGCCCAGTGATAAAACTGTTCGATTCCCCCTTGCTGGAACCTTGCAGATTGAACAGCTTGGAAAACTTTCAGATGAGCAGCTTGAACACCATCTTCCCAAGATAAGTTTGTGTTTTTAGTGTATTTACGAGCAATCTTTGCCAATTTCTGCTGATAGTGCGAGTCATGTAGAAGTTCTTGATAATAATCCTCTGATTGCTGTTTCAATATCATAAGATATGTCCTTTCTGTTGAACAGTATTAGTCAGGCAGTAGACTATCTATAAAATTTAGCCATGCTTGCAGTTTTTTGCTTAATTTTTGTCAGCTAAAATCTAGTTTTTTACCAATTGCAGCACATCCAAAGTCCCTTTTAATCCTGTAGTTGTCAATAAAATATCTTCAATCTCAATAACCTTGACTTTAATTGCATTAACACTTGCTTATTAAAAGGTTTTGGTTCTGGTTTACTATGCAAACCTGAGCATAATGATTTTTGTTAGCCCTTGGAAGGTCAGGACATCGAAAGAGAGACAGTACAAATGCAAAATATGTTTTTTATTCAATTCTTATTTTTTTTGCAACATGAAATGAAAATAAAAATGTCCCTACTCTGAAGATTAATTGAATATTTGGAAAGTATTCCAATTGTTTAAATTTCTTTATAAATACTAGTTAGCTTTCCTCTTCCTTTTGACTAGTTAGTACTATGTCTATAGTCTAGTGCCAAGTAAAAGCAGTGCTATTTTTGGATGAGTCAGGGGGAATATTTACAATTAGTAATTAAGAATAACTCTATCTTCTAAAACTTAGTGGTGCAGAAAATTTTCCGGAGTCTCAAATTGAGAAGACAGTGACATGAGAGAACTCAATTTGTTGCTCTATCTGCGTTCGTTTTTTGAGTAAAGCAGTGGACTAACGAAAAATCAAGGTTTTTAACATATTTAGATCCGCATATTCAGATCCCCGATTTCTTAAAGAAATAGGGGATCTTGTTCTCGTTCAATAAAAGGGTAAAACTAAAGAAAATAATCTTCACATAACCAATGCAGCTTATCAGTGCAATCAATTTTACAGTTCCCTTATTAGCAACAGCCACAGAAACCGCAGACAGTTCCATGGTATTAGCCGCAGTGCTATTAAGCTTAGTGGTAATTTACTTTGCCAGCAAACTGGGTGGAGAATTAGCCAACAGAGTCAGCTTACCAGCAGTTTTAGGTGAACTTGTCGGTGGTGTAGTCATCGGTGTTTCCGTCCTCCATCTGCTAATATTTCCAGAAGGTGGTACAGATGCTTCCAATTCTTTAATCATGTCTTTCCTGCAACTCACCGCTGGGTTAACCCCAGAAGCCACACCACAGGTATTTGCAGCCCAGTCTGAGGTGATTTCGGTTTTATCAGAATTGGGTGTGATTATCCTGCTGTTTGAAATTGGCTTAGAGTCCAACTTAAAAGACCTGATGTCCGTTGGTATTCAAGCCCTGGTTGTGGCCACCGTCGGTGTTGTAGTCCCCTTTGCAGCCGGAACAATCGGATTAATGACCATATTTGGTATTAGTCCCATACCTGCAATTTTCGCCGGTGCGGCTTTGACAGCCACTAGTATTGGTATTACCTCCAAAGTTCTTTCCGAATTAGGACGGTTGAACTCCAAAGAAGGACAAATTATTCTCGGTGCAGCCGTCATTGATGACGTATTGGGAATTATCGTTCTCGCGGTAGTTGCCAGTTTAGCCAAAGATGGTGTAGTGGATGTGGGTAATGTCATTTATCTGATCATTAGTGCCAGTGCCTTTCTGATTGGGGCGGTGGTTTTAGGGAATGTCTTTAATAAATCATTTGTAGCGATCGCCGATCAACTCCAAACCAGAGGCGAATTAGTCATCCCCGCCTTCATTTTTGCCATTATCATGGCTTACCTAGCCTCTGTCATCCATTTAGAAGCAATTCTGGGGGCTTTTGCCGCCGGGTTAGTTCTCGAAGAAACCGACAAACGCAAAGAACTACAAAAACAAGTTATCCCCATTGCCGATATGCTAGTTCCCGTTTTCTTCGTCACAGTCGGTGCAAAAACGGATTTCGGAGTTTTAAATCCAGCCATTCCCACCAATCGGGAAGCCTTAATCATGGCAACTTTCCTGATTACAGTCGCCATCATCGGTAAAGTAGTGACAGGCTTGACAGTATTTGGTCAACCGGGAATTAACCGCTTGGCTATTGGTGTGGGGATGATTCCCAGAGGTGAAGTCGGCTTAGTATTTGCTGGTGTCGGTGCAGCTAGTGGTGTTCTCTCAAAACCATTAGGAGCAGCAATTATTATGATGGTTATTATTACCACATTTATCGCCCCTCCGCTCTTGAGATTCGTATTTCCAGAATCAAATACCGCCGCAAATTTAGACAGTAACTCTGGAAAATCATTAGCAGTAGAAACACCAAAATCTCTTATCACCACAAAAGATGATTAGTAGTTGGAATGTCACCCCAAATTCTCAGTAAACTTCACAGAAGATAGTTAAAAAAATTATCTGCTGTGGGTTTTTACATTTACTATATAAGGAGATTGGCAGAAACTTCTGGAATCCAATCTCCGTCTTCTGTGCTATTGACACCCTCTAATTGTAAAAATGGTGATTATTCCTGGCTTTAAATGCTCCAGAACCTCATTAATATAGCAATACTTTCCATGATCTCACTTTTTTTTAATTAAATTTACCTTTGGTGTTATAAATTTTTTTGTTTCCCATTCTAGTAGCCTTGATAATGTTTTGTATTCCTATTTTTTTTCAGGACAGTTTTTATAGGTTGAAAACTTTTTTTATTCAGAAGGATAACCCGCCAGTTTATGTCATTCATTGACAGTGGTGGGTGTTTTTCGTATGTATCTATATAGTTGCATCTGCCATTATTAATTATTAACTTAGCTAGGAGTAAAAATTGTGAAATTACATTGGTTATTACCCGCTACTTTTGGCAGTGTACTTTTGCTATCATCGCCCACATTAGCTGCAAAATTAGAATCTTGGCGATTTGACCGCAATCAAAACTTACTAGAAATCAATACCAATGGTGCTGTAAAACCTCAAGCACAATTAGTATTTAACCCCACTCGCTTAGTAATTGATTTACCGGGTGTTAAATTCGGACGTTCCCAGCTAACTCAACAAATAGGTGGTGGAATTCGGGAAATTCGCATTGGCCAGTTTGATGAACAAACAACACGGATAGTTTTAGAACTGAGTCCCGGTTATATCTTAGATCCTAAACAAATTAAATTTGTGGGTAAAAGTGCTAATCGCTGGACAGTACAATTGCCAAAACTAGAAACTGAATCAGGTTCATCTGCCACTAATAATAATAATTACAATCTAGCCAGCATAGACTCCCAGCTTAAACCTGAATTTTCACCCATTGCTAACAGCAACAGAGGTACAACTCAACTGGAGAGTTTACAAATTACTGGTGATGGCTTTTTTCTTCGCACTAATGGCGGTAATCCTCAAACCAAAATCATGAGCAGCCGTGATAAAACTACGGTATTTATTGATATTTTTGGTGCAACTTTATCGCCAAATTTAACCCAAGGAAATTTAGCCATTAATAAACATGGTGTGGACAGCATTGGATTTACTCAATTGCAAACAACACCAACATCTGTCCGCATGACGTTAAAAATCGCCGCAAATAGTCCTAACTGGCGATTAACTTCCAGTAATAGCGGTTTAGTCATCCTTCCTACTAGGGGAATTGTCAGCTTACCTGAAAATGAGAATTTACCACCAACTAGAACTAATAGTGGCTCAACCGCCACAATTCAATCTATAGAACTTGCTGATAATGGCACGCAATTACTCATTAGAGCCGACCAAGTTATATCCGCTACCACAGGCTGGGATAGAAGTTCTGGTTTATTCCGAATCACCATTCCTAATGCTAAATTAGCCAATCAGGTACAAGGACCGACTTTTGATGCTAATAGTCCCATTCTCAAACTCCGTCTGCAACCTCAACCGCCAAATACTGTAGTTATCTTGATTCAACCTGCATCAGGTGTTACACTGGGTGTACCCAAACAAGTAGGAGACAAACTTCTGGCTCTAAACCTGCAACGATATCGTCAGATTAGACCACCCATAAATTTACCTCCCTTATTGCCACCCAAGCAACAACTACCTGACCTAAATCCCAGACAACCACAAATTAAGCCCCGGCGCTCAGTTCAAAAAGGAAAATTAGTAGTTATAATTGACCCCGGACATGGTGGTAAAGATTCTGGGGCACTTGGTATAGGTGGAGTCCAGGAAAAAGATATTATTTTACCAATTGGGAAAAGGATTGCCGAAATTTTGGAGAGAAATGGTATTCAAGTAATTATGACTAGAGATTCTGATTTTTTTGTCAGTCTACCAGGACGAGTAACCATTGCCCAAAGGGCTAATGCTGATGCGTTTGTCAGTATCCACGCTAATTCAGCCGGTGAAAATCGTCCAGAAGTTAACGGTTTAGAGACATATCATTACAATACTGGTTTAACATTAGCTCGGATTGTTCACAGTAAAATTCTCCAAAGTCTCAATATTAGAGATAGGAGTGTGCGAAAAGCGCGGTTTTATGTTCTCCGGAAAAACTCTATGCCGGCAATTTTAGTGGAAACGGGTTATTTAACCGGCAGGAACGATGTTGCTAAGTTAAGAACTACAGCTTATCAAAATCAGATGGCAGATGCGATCGCCCAAGGCATTCTTCAATATTTAAGATCCAGATAAACAGTAATTTTTATTACTTATTGTCTAACCACCAATGGGAGAAAAATAAATTTGCTCACAAAATAGCGACACTAAATATATTTATATGCTAGGATTCTACGCCATTAGCCCTGTCTTACTACCAACACCATAATTTTGTCCTTGAGCAAAGTTAAATTTAGAGACTTCCAAATAAAAAAATATCCCAAATTCTCTTGTGGTGCAGGCATCTTGCCTGCTAATAATACAAAGACGGGCAGGATGCCCATCCCACAAGATTGGATAGCGAACGCGAGAGCGTCCCGGAGGGAACTAGCGTTGCTGCAGGCAGTTCATTTTTTTGTGGAGTTCTCTTAGAGGTTGTTTGAAAAGTCATGATTGATGTATCAAATATTTTTTTACCCCACCCTAACCCTCACCTTTCCAAGGGGAGGGAACTTCATTTTCCGATTTCCCCCCTTTATCAGGGGATTAAGGGGGGTAAAAATCACGACGTATTACTTTTCAAACATCCTCTTAAGGCAGTGATGATGTGAAGATTAGCCCATAAGTTGAGATATTGACAGATCCCATGAATGCGAATCAGGAGCTTTACGTGAAACTACATTGGTTAATACCTAGCACTTTTGGAACAGTTTTCATGCTATCTTCGCCAGCATTTGCCGCGAAATTAGAATCTTGGCGGTTTGATACTAATCAAAATCGTCTGGAAATAAACACATCTAGTGCTGTCCAACCCCAAGCTCAACTTATTTTTAACCCCACTCGCTTAGTAATTGATTTACCAGGAACCGAATTTGGCCGTCCGTCGTTAACCCAGCAAATTGGTGGCAAAATTCGCACCATTCGCATCGGCCAGTTTGACGAACAAACAACACGCCTAGTCCTAGAACTAGCTCCTGGTTACACCTTCAACCCTAAGCAAGTAAAATTTATTCCCGCTAATGGCAAACGTTGGATAGTAGAATTACCACAGCCAGAAGTTGCTTCTGGGGAAACTGGAGAACCATCACTACCCCCAGTATCAGATCAATCATCGGAAACAACACCTTCCTCCAGAAATATTTACAACGTAGTCACAACAAATCAGATCACCCGATCTAATCGAGAAACACCTCCAGGGGTAGTTCAAATTGATAAATTGCGAGTTACAGGTGATGGATTTTTCATTAGTACCAGTGGTGGTAATCCTCAACTGCAAATTAATCCTAGTCAAGATAATCGCTCTGTCAACGTTGATATCATTGGTGCAGCCCTATCAGTAAATATGGGACAACGGGATCTATTGATTAATCGCTATGGAGTCCGTCGCATCCAATTTAGCCAATTATCAAGTAGTCCCTCTGCTGTTCGCATGACTCTGCTGTTAGATAGCCCTGGTGGCAATTGGCAGGCATTACCTAGTGGTGACAGCGGTTTTGTTGTCATACCAGATCGTGTAGCCAAATTATCTGATAATAATCAATCCTCTACACCATCAGTTAGTGACTCCCCCGCGCTGATTCAATCTGTAGAAATAGGTGGAAATGGCACACAATTACTAATTAGAGCCGACCAAGCCATATCTGCTACCACTGGCTGGGATAGAAGTTCTGGTCTATTTCGCATCACCATTCCCAATGCTAGGTTAGCCAATCAGGTCAAAGGCCCCACTTTTAATAGCAATAGCCCTATTCTTAAAGTCCGTCTCCAACCCCAATCCCCCAATACTGTAGTTGTTCTTGTTCAACCTGCATCTGGTGTTAACTTTGGGGGACTTAATCAAATTACCTCTCAATTGTTAGCGCTACAATTGCAAACTAATCTTCGCGCTCAACGTCCTCTGATTACACCTCCTATACCACGACTAGATCCTCCAAGTTTTAACACAGAGCCTCCACAAACAAGACCCCAGCCCCGGCTACCAGTTCCTAATGGCAAAATTTTGGTAGTTATTGATCCTGGACATGGCGGTAAAGATTCTGGCGCTCCTGGACTGGGTGGTTTGCTAGAAAAAGATGTAGTTCTGCCTATTAGTACAAAATTGGCCAGAATTTTGGAGCAAAATGGTATACAAGTAGTTCTGACGCGAGATGCTGACTTTTTTGTAGAACTCCAAGGACGTGTGGATATAGCCAAGCGGGTTAATGCTACTTTATTCGTCAGTATTCACGCTAATTCTGTGGATAATCGGTCTGATGTCAATGGGTTAGAAGTCTATTATTATGACAGTGGTTATGGTTTAGCCGAAACTGTCCGGCAGACGATTCTCCAAAATATCAGTACCCTGAATAATCGAGGAACTCGCAAAGCTAGATTTTATGTCCTTAGAAAAAATTCTATGCCGGCTATTTTAGTAGAAACAGGTTATATGACTGGTCGAGAAGATAATCCCCGTTTAGGATCATCAGAGTACCAAGGTCGTATGGCTGAGGGGATAGCTACTGGTATTCTGAATTATTTAAAACAAAGATAATCATCGTCAGTTATGGGTTATTAGTTCTTTCCCACTAGAAGAATATAGATTAAATGAACCACGTTCGCGCAGCGTCCCGTTAGGGATAGGAGCGAAGAACACGAAGGAAGAAGGGCAGAAGGAAAGAAGAAAGAAGAAGATAGATTATCTTATCCTGGGAAAGGATTACCACTGACAACTGACAACTGACAACAATCTAAATTAATATTTGCTGTGTATTCATCTTCTATTTTTGATACTTTTTCCCCTCAAGAACCTCAA
The DNA here is from genome assembly GCA_017355425.1 of Dolichospermum sp. DET69. Lineage (NCBI taxonomy): Bacteria > Bacillati > Cyanobacteriota > Cyanophyceae > Nostocales > Aphanizomenonaceae > Dolichospermum > Dolichospermum sp. DET69. The sequence goes on along the minus strand of CP070233.1, from coordinate 890,160 downwards.
CGCGCTCCTATTGGCGTATTTGACAGTGGTGTCGGTGGGCTAACTGTGCTACGACAGATTTATCAACAACTTCCTCATGAATCAATTATTTATGTGGGGGATACAGCCCGTCTTCCTTATGGAATTCGTTCCCAAACAGAAATTTTACAATTTGTTCGAGAAATCCTCCATTGGATGCAGCAGCAACGGGTGAAAATGGCTATTATGGCTTGTAACACCAGTTCTGCTCTGGCATTAGATATTGTCCGACAAGAATTTGATTTCCCGATTTTGGGCGTGATTCTACCAGGGGCAAAGGCAGCAGTCCAACAAGGACAGCGGATTGGTGTGATTGCTACTCCCGCTACGGCTCAAAGCAATGCCTATCGTCAAGCTATTTTAGAAATTCAACCCAATGTCCAAGTTTGGCAGGTCAGTTGTCCTGAATTTGTGCCTCTCATTGAACAAAATCGTATTCATGATCCTTATACTACTCAAATAGCAATAACTTATTTAGAGCCTTTGCTTGAGAAAGAAATTGATACTTTAGTTTATGGTTGTACCCATTATCCCCATCTTTCACCTGTTTTGCGATCGCTCCTCCCCTCCCACGTCAAACTAATTGACCCAGCAGTTCATGTCGTCGCTGCTTGCTCTCAAGAATTAGATATACTGGGGATTAAAAATACTCATCCACCAATGCCTACCCGCTTCGCTGTCAGCGGTTGTCCTGAGCAATTTACTCAATCTGGTTTGCAGTGGTTGGGTTATACCCCAATGGTAGAACAGGTATGTTTTGCAGATGCTGTTGTATCTTAGAGGATGTTTTAAAAGTCCTTCATGGTGCAGCAATTCTCATTTTGAAACGAGTTTGCATCATTCCAGTAATCTCCAGATTTGTTAAGAATTGTAAACTCCTTGTACTGTAAGGGTTTAAATGTCATGAAACCTTAATATGAGAATTGCTGGACTGTTCCCAACGATAAAACGCCGTAAAGGGAATCCGGTAGTAAGTAACTCTACTACTAATAGTACCTCTAAGGAAGTTCTGGCAACATTAAGAATGTACCAGAAGCCTACACCGACCTGTACTCAGGCGGTGTAGGTAGTTCACCACAACGAGTTTGAAAACCTTGTCCACTTAAAGCAGTCTAATAGTAAGAATTTTAGGCAGGTAGATAGAGTTTGCTGAAAAAGTCTTCTCGTGAAGGCTAGGAGTCACCGAGTCACCGAGTCAGGAGGAATAAAGAGGAGGAAGAAGAAGGAAGAGAAGGTTGGACAATTAGTCCTCAAATTTACGCGATTATTTTTGATGAAAATGCCAGGGTTTTAAACATCTATTGTCAATAATCTTGCACTTGTTTGGTTATAAAACCCTGCAAACCTTTATCTATCAACCCTTTTGCTTTCTTTTTTGCAAACCCTAGATAGTCTTTTGCAAGGATTTGGATAAATCACTCCAACTTGCAAACTTTGCAAAAAATCGCCAAATTTTTACACAAATACTGACTCATCATTGAACAAGTATTTAAACACAATTAATTATATAATGTCGGATCATTGCGTTGATATAGTAACCCCTTTATTGACTATTGACGGCTTCCGTTACATTTGCCGTTAATCCTCTCTGCTGCTTATACTTATTTTGGACAGCATTAGAATCACTTTGCGGCACATTTTTTTTGCCCGCTCGCTTTGCTAATGCTAATAATAAATACACACTAAATAAGTAGCCAGCAGCTAAAATGAATATCATCATAGGCATATTTCTGTAAATCATTGTTCCACCATCTTTACTTACTAAGGAATATAAAATTGCATACAAAACTGGCAAAACTTCAGTTAATCAAGCACACCCTTGATAAATGTAGTTAGCTATACAAAGCTTTCCAGTAGAAAACTAATTTTCTCTGGTCAATTAATTTATTCTCTTTAATATCAACTTTCCCAGGCCATACATCTGACAACAGTAAAATTGCTAAATAGCAAACTTACACTGCGTTCATCAGCAATTTACCTAGCCTGTTCTATTGACCTCACACCAAGTTAAACAGACATACGCTGATACTTAACGCGCGCTAAACACGTTGAGTTAGTTCCATAACTGGAAAAGCATAATTCAATTTAAAAGGTATGATTGTCGCCCAGAATTTAGGAATAATTCCCATTTTCTCCTTGGCGACGAGTTATTTTAGACCCACAACACTATTGTGTAAAATCACCATAAGATGGTTTTACTTCGGAAGTGAATAATCTGAAAAATTTAATATCTCTAGGTACTAGCCTAGCACAGCCAGCTTGAATTTGAAGCAAATTTCTAGACTAAATTTGCAAAATTTTTGTTGCTGACAGCCAACTTTAGATTACTAGTAACGTGAGTTATTTTATTAACACTAAAACTTTAATTATTACGCAATTAGTGATTGATAAACTTGACAAAAATTAACTAAACTTAAAACAATAATCATTTTAACATATTTATCATCTAATGTATGAATATCTTAATAGATATTAAAAATTAGATTCCCGAAGGAAAACTTTGCGCTGACACTGGGTTATCTTAAAATTAAAGAATATGTAAACTTTCGTAACCTAAGTCAGAGTCCGCCCATCCATGACCCCAGCCACCTCCCTGTTTACCCCTGTGGAAGCAGACCTGCAAATACTAGCAGATAACCTTAAACAGCTAGTTGGAAATCGCCATCCCATTCTCTATGCCGCAGCCGAACACTTATTCGGTGCTGGAGGGAAGCGAATCAGACCTGCGATAGTGCTACTTATATCGCGGGCGACCATGTTAGAAGAAGATATTACAGCGCGTCACCGACGACTGGCAGAAATTACAGAAATGATCCACACAGCCAGCTTGGTACATGATGATGTAGTAGATGAATCAGATGTCCGGCGTGGTGTACCGACTGTACATAGTTTATTTGGTAATCGCATTGCTGTGCTTGCAGGGGATTTCCTCTTTGCTCAATCGTCTTGGTATTTAGCAAATCTCAATAATTTGGATGTTGTCAAACTCCTATCCGAAGTAATCATGGACTTAGCGGCTGGAGAAATTCAGCAAGGGCTAAATCGCTTTGATGCTAATCTCTCTATAGAAACCTATCTGCAAAAGAGCTATTACAAAACAGCGTCATTAATTGCCAACAGTGCTAAAGCTGCTGGATTAATTAGTGAAACATCCCTAGAAACTGCCGAACACTTGTTCGGCTATGGTCGCCATCTCGGTCTTTCTTTCCAGATAGTAGATGATATTCTTGATTTCACCAGTTCAACAGACACCCTGGGTAAACCAGCAGGTTCTGATCTCAAAAGTGGCAACCTGACAGCACCAGCTTTATTTGCTTTGGCAGAAAAACCCTACTTAGAAGTCCTGATTAAACGAGAGTTTGCCCAGTCAGGGGATTTAGAGCAAGCATTGGCACTAATTCATGATAGTCGAGGTATCCAGCAAGCTAGAGAATTAGCTGCTCACCATGCTAAATTAGCCAGCGAGCATATCGGTATTTTACCCCCATCAAAATCGCGCGAAGCACTCATAAATTTGACTGAATATGTCCTAAGTCGGCTCTATTAAAAAAAAATTAGGGCGATTTAAGATTTGGGATTGAGGAAATTTATAGCAACGCGGTGGTAGGACAGCAATTAATACAGGAGGGAATAGGGAATAGGGAGCAAATGTTTTTACTCCTTTTTCCTTCTTCCTGACTCGGTGACTCCACAAGAGGGGCAACCACAGGGGGATTGCCCCTCTGACAGGTGTAGGTTTTTTACAATTGGGTGAGGACAGGACTTGGAAGACAAGGCAGACAAGGTGACAAGGGAGGAAAACCGGACAAGAAATGGATGATTGGTCATAAAACAAACCATAAATTGGGTATTTTATGGATAAAATCTTCCTTGTCTACTATCCCTCCTTGTCTTCCTGGTCTTGCCTTTACAGAGAATATTAAAAACCTACACCTGTCAGGGATTGCCCCCTACGGTGACTCCACAAGAGGGGCAACCACAGGGAGATTGCCCCTACGGTGACTCCACAAGAGGGGCAACCACAGGGGGATTGCCCCTACGGTGACTCCTGAATCCCAAATTTAGGCAATATTGGGAGGAACTATTTTTTTACCTTTAAATTCTTGTAATCGTTGCTGAATCAGCCTTTCCATCTCAGAACGCCGCACTTCCACCGTATTGGTTATATTTCCAGGTGTTTCTATGAAAACTATGCTGTGTACTGGTTTCAGAGCTACTAATTGAAATAAAATTTGGGTAACATCCATGAGGGTTGGCAGCAAGTGAGGGTCACGCCCAGCATCTGAGATTTGGGAAACATCTTGTATGGTAGGGAAAGCGTAAATAACTTGCTTTTCTATTCCTGGATTTGCGCGGTTGCTTAATGTAGTTAAAACCCAATCCTTCTCAGAATTTTGGAGAATAAAGTATTGGTAGTAGTTTAACTTTTCGGCAATAGCGGTTAATACAGGAGCGATTGATACCATAATTTGTGGTGTCACGCCATCCTGGGGTGCATTGTCTATCAGCAATTGAATTTGTGCTTCTAAATCCATCATGAGTTGTAAATGACTTTTGGATAATGGCTAAAACATAAGCGAGAGAATAGCCCACAAAATTGGGATTCACAAGTTCAATATTCTTTATCAGCCACATCCTCAATGTAAATTGGTTTGCGTTTGACTTGTACACAAAAACCATGCAGCTATTATCCAAAGTCTAACAAGTCGTGTCCAAAGTATGTTAGGGTCTTTTTGAGAACTGGGACTATGAATTTAACAGCAATCGCAACTACTCAAGGGAAAATTTCTATCAGCGTGGAGGTCATCTTTCAATTCCTATTTAGGGAACTTCAACAGTCAACTAAGGCTTCGGAGCAGAATTGTCACGATGTGTCCGTGAGAATTACTAACGAAGTTCTGCGGATTTGCAATGAAAGTAAACGCATTCAAACTTCCGGGTCTGTAGAAAGTTCAGCCATGAGCCTAGCTAAACATCGGTTACAACAGTGTATCCGCTACTATCAGTTAGGCTCAAGTCGTGGAAGGGTAGAATTACACAGCACACTGAGTGCTATTGTTTATCGTTATATTAATCCCCCTCATAAGCAATTAAGCTATCAAGGGCGCTTGACTATCATTGAAGATTTTCTCCAGAGTTTTTATCTGGAGTCTTTAAATGCTTTTAGAAGGGAGAACCAATTAGGTCCTACCTATCGCCCCCAGACTCTATTAGAATTGGGAGAATACATGGCATTTACCGAAAGATACGGTAAACGTCGGATTCCCCTCCCCGGTAGACAGCAACAGCTAATTATTCTGCGAGCGCAAACTTTTTCCAAACAGCAGCCTCTAGAAACAAGTGTAGATATAGAACTGGCATCTGAAGGTGGTAGTGGTGAGTCTGACGGTTCTTGGGAAGAGCCAGCTATCCACAAATTACGCTCGGCTATGGCAATGCAACCCGAACCAGAAGAAAATACCCTGCGCTCGGTTGTGATTACGGAATTAATAGACTATTTAGAAGAAAAAGAACAATCTGACTGTGCTGATTACTTTGCGCTTCGTCTTCAAGATTTATCAGCACCAGAAATTGAGTCAATTTTAGGTTTAACATCTCGGCAGCGTGATTATTTACAGCAACGGTTTAAATATCATTTAATTCGGTTTGCTCTTTTACATCGCTGGGAATTGGTTCATGAGTGGTTAGAAGTTTCCTTACCCACTAATTTGGGTTTAACTCCGATTCAATGGGAAACTTACATAGCACAGCTAGATGAGAAACAAAAGTCTATCTTAGATTTGAAGCAACAAGGAAAACCTGACGAGCAAATATCCAAGATTGTTGGCTTGTCAATGGCACAATTACAGAAACGTTGGTTTAAGATTTTAGAACAAGCTTGGGAAATTCGGAATTCTTTAGTGTCCGGATCTAGTGCATCTACCCATGAATGGTGACTTGTGATCCTCATAAAATTATCAACTTGCTTGGGTATTGAAAATTTATAAATTCAACACCTACGGGTATAGCTTGTTATAATGTGAGGAAATTGACGGGGTAAACATTCAGATCAAGATGTTAGCCAAATCATTGGTGAACTGAGCTTGACAAGAAAAGCCCCAAACCTTTCAATTGGGAGAAATTCCTACTGTGCAAGAACGTTTTCAAGCTATTCTTAAGCGTCGTTTACAAGACCAAGTAGAAAAAAATCCGCCGTTGTTCCCCTGGGAAACACAATCGGTAGAGTATCCTGACTGTGTAGAAGAACAATCATTGGGATTAGTTCCTGTTTGGGGGTGGACTGTCCACCAATCTAAGTTAAATTTACCAATTCCTTTGCCCGAAAAAGTTTTTTGGCAATTGTTAGAAAAATGTCAGGTGTTATTAACATCTTCCTTACCCCTGGGAGCTAAATTAGTTTGCGTGGTAGAAAGTATGTTCCCCACGGATGCTCAGGCCATCAATGATTTGGCCGGGTTAGTCCTGAGAAGCTCTTATCGTTCGGCTGATACTCTGACAGCTACACCTGATATTGAGAGCGATTATTTTGATTTGCTACCACGGCAACAAATGGCTTTGTCTTTAATGGCAGCCAAACAACTGTTGGAAAATTTAACTCTGCCGATTTCATTTAGTCAACCATTAGTAGATAGACAATGGCTCACTACTGTGGGGAATCTGAGTATTCGAGTAGAATTACATAATTTAGATGAATTTACGAAATTGACGGTTCGAGGTGAATTACCTACACCAGGAATTTTACAACTCCAGGGTAATAATACTCAAGAATTGGTGAAATCTGAGATTTCGGAAATACCAATTATCGAGTTACAAATTGATAGAAATCAGCCAACTTATACTTTGTCCGTTGAGTTTCCCGAATTAGATCAACAGCCTTTATTGTTGGCTATTCAGGTGAAAATCTAGTTCAAAATTTCCATATCTAGGAATTAGATGGGAGTAATAGCAACAGATGTATATTAATCTTGATTAATTTCCTGGGTTTAAAACTTAATTCTCTTTGCAAACAACAATATCAATATTAAGGGCGTATCTAATTCACTTAGCTATGAGCGCGATACTTTTACTCCTAGTGAGTCTAAGGCTAGGATAGGGAGAAAAGTTGAAGCCTAGCATTGTGTCCGCAGCGTCTACATCATAGCTTTGCTTGTTTGAACATGGTTAATTTATCCAGGATGAATCGGTTTTGGCGTTTGCCGGTAGGTAATCAGTGGCAACAAACTAGAGGAAAATCGCCATTAAAAGCAGTGGAAGATTCAATTCCTTTACGAGTGCTAGTGATGGTATTGGTAATTTTGGGGATTGTGGCCACGGATATTGCTGGTGAAACTCAATTTAGTTGGTGGACAGTACCACTGACTATGGTGGGTACATGGTGGAGTTATTACCGTCGCCGTAGTTCTAATATTCCCATCCAGTTTTGTATTGCGATTGGAATGTTATTGGCTTTGGGTGCTTTTTTTGGGCGTTTTATCGGTAATTGGAATGATACCCGGCTGAGTTTGGCAGAATTATTGATTCAATTGCAAGTGCTGCACAGTTTTGATACGCCCCGGCGCAAAGATTTGGGCTATTCGATTGTGATTGGGTTGATATTGGTGGGTGTAGCGGCGACATTAAGCCAAACTATGGCTTTTGCACCTGTGTTGCTATTATTTTTGGCGATCGCTCTCCCAACTTTAGTGCTGGATTACCGTTCTCGCTTAGGTTTTAAGCAATTTACTGCGGAGAAATCTCCTCAAAAAAATAATTCTAGTTTCAATTTTAAGTTTCTAATTTTAAATTTTTTGGTGATTGTAGCTTTAGGACTGGGGATTTTTGCAATTTTACCCCGGGTTCCTGGTTATCAACTCCGGTCTTTTCCTGTCAGTGCGCCGATTAAAGCTCCAGAAAATTTTACAGGACGGAATATTATTAACCCTGGTTATGTCCGTGAAGGTAAGGGTGGTGGTCAAGGTAATGGTGCTGATGGATCAAGAAAAGCTGGTGAACCAGGAAAATTAGATGATAATTTTTATTACGGTTTTAATAGCGAGATGAACCAAAACCTGCGGGGGGAAATGAAACCCAAGGTGGTAATGCGTGTGCGATCGCAAGCAGCAGGTTTTTGGCGAGTTTTGGCTTTTGACAGTTATACAGGTAAAGGTTGGAAGATTTCCCGGAATGATCAAGTTACTACTCTCAGACAATCACCTTGGACTTCCCGCATTTCTATTGATTCTCCACCCTTCATTACTCTAACAAAAGAGGTAGTCCAAACTTATAATTTGGTGTCAGAGATGCCTAACCTGATTCCAGCGATGTCCTATCCCAAAGGTTTGTATTTTCCCACACCCGCAATAGCAGTTGATCAGGAAGATGGTTTACGTGCGCCAGTGCAATTGTCAGAGGGTCTAACATATACTGTAGTTTCAGATGTTCCCTACCGCGATCGCTCTTTGTTAAGTAAAGCCTCAACTAAATATCCAGGCAATATTAAAAAGTATTACCTACCGATCCCCCCAGAAATTGCCGATAAAGTCCGAAAACGAACTGAAGAAATCCTGGCTAGTTATGATCAACAGCGGGTTTCCCGTTCTCCAGGGACTAAAAACTTAGATTCAGCTTACGAAAAAGCTCTTTACTTAGCTCAGTATGTTAAACAAAATTACACCCTCCCCACAAATCCCTTAGACTTACCTTATTTAGATGAGAAGGATGATTTAGTAGAAACCTTTTTATTCAAAAATAAAGGTGGCTATCCAGACCATTTTTCCACTGTATTAACAGTGATGCTGCGTTCTGTTGGCATTCCAGCCCGATTAGTTGCGGGGTTTGCTCCAGGGGAGTTTAATCCGTTTACAGGGATGTATGTTGTCCGTAATACTGATGCCTACGCGATGACGGAAGTTTATTTTCCTAAGTATGGCTGGTTTACCTTTGATCCCATTCCTGGACATCCCTTGATTCCTCCTTCTATAGAAGAAGATCAAACTTTTAGTGTCCTCCGTCAATTTTGGAATTGGGTAGCTGGTTGGCTACCTTCACCAATTACAGCTATTTTAAATACTGTGTTTGGGACGATATTTAGCTGGCTATTCCAAGGAATAGCCTGGTTTTTGGCTTTATTTACTAAAGGTTGGTTAGGGATATTAACTGGTTTAATCGTGGGGACAATTGCCGCTTTCTTCGGTTGGCTCGGTTGGGGACAATGGCGTAAGTGGCTTAACCTCCGTTGCTTAAAGAAATTACCCCCAATGGAAAGACTTTATCAACAAATGCTGCAATGGACTGCTAACAAGGGTTTAGGGAAGCATCCCAGTCAAACACCTCTAGAGTATGCCCAGTTTTCATCCCAACACCATTCCCCAGAAATAGCTGAGGTTATAGATGAAATTTGTCATGCTTATGTGAGTTGGCGTTATGGTGGACATACTCCCAACTGGCAGCAGTTACAACAAAGATGGCAAGTCTTGAAGAAAGTTAAGAGAAATCGCGTTTCTTGATAATTTGGGGCATTTATGAATTGCCCCTAAATCTGGCAAATAAGATGTCTTTGAGTCTAGTATAATAGATAGAGGTGTGATGCAAGCTGCTCTTTTCATGCCAAATACAGTACTGCAGTACTATAAAATTGCCTCTTACCAGTCTCCAAAAGCTCATGCCACTTACATTTATTTTAAATTCCGAAAAAGGCTTACTAGTACAGTACGGCGTAAGTTAATGAACCATTCCGAATCTGTGAAAAGCTTATGCTGTATTCATTCTAAATTCTAAATTCCGCCCTGCGTTACTAGTTTATATGGATATAATTTTGCATATATCAGAGGGAATATTTTTAGTAGATTTCGTTGATAATACAGCTAAAAAAAGCATTTGTTATGAAAAAACTCAACTTAACGTGGTTTAAGTCGTTGTAACTCCCATTCTTTAGCGATAACATGGAAATAAGTTTACTACAAGCTTTTCATTTTTCGTTTAGCTGAAATTTTTCTTATGGAAATTCAATTAATCAATATCGGGTTTGGTAATATCGTCTCTGCCAACAGAGTCGTTGCGATAGTTAGTCCAGAATCTGCTCCCATTAAACGGATTATCACCGATGCTAGGGATAGAGGTCAACTGGTTGATGCTACCTATGGAAGAAGGACTAGGGCGGTGATTATCACTGATTCTAGTCATGTGATTCTCTCTGCAATTCAGCCAGAAACAGTAGCCAATAGGTTTGTGATTTCCCGTGATCATCATGTTGTAGATAATCAAACATAGAAATTATCAACTCTATTTGTACCATATCGGCCGTACTATGTGAATTAGACTGGTTTTCTGTCACCAGTGCTACAAATTCTTTAGTCTTGATACCAATTTAAATAGTAAGGATGAGAGATGGTAACCTACAGAGGTTATACCGTAGGTAGGTTACAATCTAAAATTCAAAATTCAAAATGGTATTAGTTGTTTTAGCGGCTAGAACAAGACTAACGAATAATTTATATTGATTAATTCACTCTTTTTCACGGATAATGCAAGTTTTACCTATCCATAATGGTGCAAATACGAAAGAATGCCCACCTCTGGGCAAGCTAATTGTTTTAACCGGTCCTAGTGGAGTCGGCAAAGGTACTTTAATGAATGAAATTCTGAAGCGTTATCCAGAATTGCATTATTCAGTATCTGCAACGACTCGTTCTCCCCGTTCTGGAGAAATTGATGGTAAAAACTATTACTTTATCGCCCGGAATAAATTTGAACAGTTAGTTACTCAAGGCGAATTTTTAGAATGGGCAGAATTCGCTGGTAACTGCTATGGTACGCCCCGTGAAGCTGTGCTTAATCATGTTCAGTCTGGTAAGTTGGTAGTGCTAGAAATTGAACTAGAAGGAGCAAGACAAGTCCGTACTTCCTTCCCTAGCGCCCGCAGCATTTTTATTTTGCCACCTTCGTTTTCGGAATTAGAAAACCGGATTCGTGGACGCGGACAAGACTCTGAAGAAGCGATCGCTCGTCGTTTACAGCGGGCTGAAGAAGAAATTGCTGCTGCTAATGAATTTGATATAAAAATTATCAATGATGATTTTGAGAAAGCTTTAACTGAAATTGAAAAAGCGATCTTTGAATAGAAGTCACCGAGTCAGGAGTTGAGAAAGAAGAAAGAAGGAGGTTTTTTCTTTATGCAAATCAACTCGTGGAAAGAGGAAGCCCAAAGAGTGATCTTTGGAATCCCCACCTTCAACGAAGTAAGGTGGGGAGGATGTCAATTCTATACTTAGTTTTTTACTTAACTTGGCAATGGGTAATAGTCCAAATTATTAACTATTACCCATTACTAAGAATCAAATTAACCTAATAAACCTTGGATTAATCCAGAGTTAACGGTTAAAAAGAAAGCAACTACTGCGCCACCAATACCACCAATCAAGAAAGCACTGGCAAAATTGTTCCAGCTTTCCTTAGAATTAAAAGCATCAACGGGGGGGTTGGGTACAGCAACACTAGCAAGAGCCTTATCAGGATTGCTATTAGCATATAAAGATAGGCAAGCTGTCAAAATTACAACCAAGCCAATACTGCCCAATAAACCAGCCAAGGTAGCGTTGGGGGCATTGCGTAAAGGACCTAATCTATGGAAAGGTCCAAATAGTAAATAACCATGAGCCATACCAACTTCCAAACCGCGTCTAAAAGGATTTAGACCGGGGCGATAAGCTGGCAAATTGTTAATAAACCACTTCACCAAAGGAGCGGAATTGATGGGGGTCTCTAGGTCGCCCTTTTGGGAGTCACGTCCTGCTGCTACTGCCATAATTATTTTCGATTCCTTGGATCACTAGGTAAGTTTTTGATGAGCTTACTGCTTAAGTCATGTTATTTGCTCGGTTTTGAATTAGTAAAGATGGCATTTTTAATGAAAATTAATTTTGCCATCTTTCTAATTTAGAAAAGTATGAAACTCGCAAATAATGGACAACATGACGAGTTTCATAAATTCGTTAAGATTGCTGATTTGAGTGATATTTTCACCTAGTTAGGTTTGATCACTCAATTAGACAATCTAGCAGCAAAAGCCAAGTAAATTAGCTTTTTTGAACCGCATTTTCAACCTATAGTGGGTGGAAAAGGAGGTCGGGGAAGAAGCGATTAAATTCAATCAAAATCCCGGCTGTGATTGTTAGCCAGATTGTAGCGGCTACAGGAGCAGTGGAGATGAATGTAATCAGGTAGTTGGTTTCGTCGCCTTTTTCAGCCATGAATTTATTCTCCAGAATGAGTGAGTGCAAACAAATGAATTAACGTGGTGAAACGGTAATTTCTGAATCCTTAGCTGTTAACTCCCCAGAGAGCAATTCCTTGATTGCTGCTGCTGGCCAAGCAAAACCGGAAGTGATGATAGGTAAAGCAATACCTAAATCAATTTGGATTTCTTTTTGTTCGGGATTTGATCCTTTTTGGATTGCTTGGAGATAAGCACGGCCTACCCAGCCAATCCAACCAGCAATGTAGAGGAAGAGAATACTAGGGATCAAAAAATCACCAGCATGATCAAGACGGCCATCTACAATCAAGTGGGGATAACCTTCAGGTCCACAGAGTGCCTGAGAATAACGTTCAAACCGCTTTTTACCTGATTCGGGGTCAGGGGTGGTGTTACGGGCATTTCGTGCTAGCTCTTGAAAGGCGGGAGAGTCTTTGCAAGGGACAAGATTTGCGCCTAGTGCTTTCGCTTCAGGGGCAAAATTGAACCAAAGAGTAACCACCAAAAGCAAAGCAAACAATCGTCTCATGGAGTTGTTTCCTTTTATTACAAAACGAGAAGTTTCTTGTACAAAACGAAGCGGCTTGTACAGTCTTTATTTTAGATAACTAGGAAGTCATCATACTCTTGGCTGGCAATGGAGTAAAGTTTAAGTCAATAAAAGTTAAAGCTTCTCAATCAAAAGTTAGGAAACAGGGAACTCTTTACAGGGAACAGTAAAGATATGGGAGAATATATTGCCTCTTGCCTTTTACCGATTTACCCTAATGACAACCGTTTTAGCCATTGAAACCAGTTGTGATGAAACTGCTGTGGCAATTATTAAGAATCGTGAAGTGTGTAGCAGTATAGTTGCTTCACAAATTTCTGTTCATCAGCAATATGGTGGGGTAGTGCCCGAGGTGGCATCACGTCAGCATTTAGAAACGCTGAATTATGAAATAGAGCAAGCTATGGAGTCTAGCAATCTAGACTGGAATCAGATTGATGGGATAGCTGCCACTTGTGCGCCTGGACTTGTGGGGGCGTTGCTGGTAGGGTTAACGGCTGCCAAAACCCTAGCAATTGTCCATAATTTGCCTTTTTTGGGAGTGCATCACCTAGAGGGCCATATTTACGCGACTTATTTGAGTGAGCCAAGTTTAAAACCCCCTTTTCTTAGCTTACTTGTTTCCGGCGGTCATACAAGCTTGATTTATGTGAAAGATTATGGTATGTACGAAACCTTGGGAGAAACCCGTGATGATGCGGCGGGTGAGGCTTTTGATAAGGTGGCGCGGTTGTTAAAACTGGGTTATCCCGGTGGACCAATAATTGATAAGTTGGCACAAACAGGTAATCCCCAGGCTTTTCCATTACCGGAAGGAAAAATTTCTTTACCAGGTGGGGGTTATCATCCCTATGATTGTAGTTTCAGCGGATTAAAGACAGCGGTATTGCGTTTAGTGCAGCAATTCGAGAAAGAAGGTAAAGAAGTACCAATAGCGGATGTTGTGGCTAGTTTTCAAGATACTGTAGCGCGATCGCTAACCAAAAGAGCGATCGCTTGCGCTCGAAACTATCATCTAGATACCATTACTGTAGGTGGTGGTGTGGCAGCCAATAGCGGACTAAGAAAGCATTTGCAAGCAGCAGCCAGCAAACACAACCTACGAGTTCTATTCCCTCCCTTGAAATTTTGCACTGATAACGCCGCCATGATTGGCTGTGCAGCCGTAGAACACCTATCCCTTGGCAGAACATCACCACTCACATTAGGAGTCCATTCCCGGCTCTCACTGAACCAAGTTATGCAGTTGTACGAAAATTAATTATATTCATCATCAACATAGGATTCATATATTTCAGGTGTTTCAGTAGAAGTAACAGAATCCGATAGTTGGAAGCTATCATCTGTCACACGGATAATTTCTCCAGAAAAGAATTTCGCTAAACTTTCCGCAGCTTTAATTACGCCATCATGATCCCAATTTGATGGAGATGGTTGTACTGGTGGCGGAGAAATAGTTTGTACTGGTGCTGCATGGGTAACAACAGGCTCAGGCTGGATTGCTACTGATGGTGGTGTTGATACTGTAGATACTGGCTGTGGTGTGGGTGGCGGGGCTGGGGTTTGCTGATTGGCTGTAGGTTGGGGTGGTTGTTGAACCGGAGGAGAATTTTGTGGTGGTGGATTTCTTCTGGTTGATGTGGCGTTTGCAGTGGTAGCTTTTTCTAAAGTGACTTGAATTTCTTGCTGGAAAGTTTGTCTAAAGGCTGTGGTAATGATAGGTAGATAAGATTTTACTTTGTCATACCAAACCGCTTTTACACCTACACGGGCAATAGAATCATTGAACTCCATTAAATGACACATTTGTCCTAACAATGCTTGTGTAGGTAGCTGCTGAATATGTCCCCGAACTTGTTGCCAAAGTTGTGTTAAGTCATGTTGTGAACCTTCCCCCACTGGCTGTGCTGGTGGTGCAGATATAGGTTCTGGCGCGGGTGGTGGGGCGAAATTAGTAGCTGGGTAGTTATTTGTGGGCGGATATGCTGATGGGGGTGCAGCAGCGGGAGAATAAGCAGGGGGTGGAGGATTGGGATTAACTCGCTGGGGAATATTTGCGGTTTGGATTTGAACAGTCGCGCTGGGTAATAATCCTAATAATGTGACTTCTAACCACAAACGGGGTTGAGTGGTATTTTTTAATTGTAATTCTGCTGTTCTTAGGTGTTGTTGTCCTAGCAAGATGGTACTAATGTCAAATTTTTGGGCAAATTCTACTAATGATGTCCAGGTTGACTGAGTACAAGCAACTAAATCTTGACGATTAGGGGCAGTTTTAGCTATGAGGAAATCTCGGTAAAAAGCGGCGAGATTTTGGAGAATGATCAGGGGTTCTCTGCCTCTATCTAGAATTTTACGAGTAGAGTCGAGGACTATTTCCGCATGATCTTGAGAGATCGCTTCTAATAGCCCAAATAAATCTTTTTCACTGACTGAACCCACCAAATCCCAAACTTTATCCGGTGTCACTTCCCCAGTTACTAAAGCTAATTGATCCAATAAACTTTCTGCATCTCTTAATCCTCCTTGGGCTATTTGTCCCACAAGAGTCAGAGAATCATGAGAAATATTAATACTTTCGGTGGCGGCAATATGGGTTAAATGCTTGACCATTGCCTCTAACTGAATTCGTCTAAAATCAAATCTTTGACAACGAGAAATAATAGTTGGTAATACTCTTTGTGCATCTGTTGTGGCGAGGACAAAAACAACGTGCTTAGGTGGTTCTTCCAGGGTTTTAAGTAACGCATTAAATGCCGCTGTACTAAGCATATGGCAGTTATGTACTAATAATCCATTAGCTACAAAATTATGATTATCCTCAACCTCTAAATCATAAACTCGCTCAACTCCAGCGAGGTGAACAGATTCGACCTTCTCCAAATTTGTAATCCATTGCGGGTATGGAATATTGTTTGAAATCTGCCACCCATTTTCTACTGGCGGTTGCTCCCATCCAGATGTAGTTGTACTGCTTATTTGTGATGCTTTTGGTGTAGAACTTTGCTGTTGCTGGATATCCCATTTCTGTAAGCCAGTTGGCAATAAGTTGATTTTCTGTAGGCGAGAATCCTTCTGTATGTATTTGAATCTGTGGGCTTCCTTGTCCACTGAGAGGGAATCTACTGTATTTATTGGGGTAAGTGATTGAGCCATCTCCCAATAATGTTCCGTAGATGAGTCCCAATGTATCTGGCTGTATAAAAGCCGCATTAGTAAGGAATTTTTGTGTTCTAAGTTCCCAATTTCCGTGTCCTTTTTGATATGGATGTTTTGCCCAATAAGATTGGATACTTTTGATTCCTCTACCTTTTTTTTGCAAAAAGTCTGGGATATCGAGCTTTTCTGTACATCCGCAAGCACATAGTGGCCGAAGTAATTCCCCTTGTCTAAGAATAGATTCCCCGTCGTAGAATTTTTGTCCGTAGGTATTACCTTTAAATTGGTGTCTGCTAACAAATCTTCGGCTGCGTCCATCAACCCCAAATTTGTAGATGAGAGTGCCACATCCACATTCACAGGGGATAGTATCTTCATTCCTTCTTTGACGTTTTTTGCTGCTATCCATCCCTCATCAGTCCTGATTAAATGATTACTTGTACACTTAATTTCTCTGTGAGTAGTTTTGATAACTAAAGTCTGCTTTTCTCCTTGGTCTAACCAACGGACAACTTTCTTAAATTCCCATTTTTCAGAGGATTCATTGTAACTAAGAACTCTCTGACCTTGAATATTTGGGTTATCAATGGGAATAAGTCCAGCATCGGTGAGAATCAAAGAATCTCCTGTCAGACATTCATCTATCACATAAACTTTATAACGACACTGCATGGGGGCAAACTGCGCCCTTTCAATCAGTTCACGGATATTATCAACACCTGTATTACTAGCAGCGTCAATTTCAATTACATCAGTAGAATAGCCTTTAGTAATGCCCTGACAGATTTCACAAACGCCGCAGGGTGAAGGAGTTGGTTGGTTACCTTGGAGACAATTAAGAGATTTAGCGAGAATTCTCGCACTAGAAGTTTTTCCTGTACCTCTGGGGCCAGTGAACAAATAGGCAGGGGCGATTTTCGCTGAAAGAATGGCGTTAGTTAGGGTAGTAGCGATCGCCTCTTGACCCACCAGTTCAGCAAAACTCTTTGGCCGATACTTATGGTGCAGGGGTTCGTAAGACATGGAGACAGGTTTAAATCCGTATATCCCAGATAAATTTAGGGTTTTATCATTCTAACAACTCAAGGCAATTTCTCATCAGACATAGCAGCTAGTCACGGACACCGCTAAAATTTTAATAAGCAATATTAATGGTGTATCAGATGCTCAAGCGGCTAATTCAATGGCTTAAAAAATTTTTCCGGCGCTTGTTTGCTGGTAAACAAAATCTCAGTTCAGGTCGAGAAGATATTCCCAAACCCTTATTACCACTCCTAACTGATACAGATTTAGAACTTCTGTTCACAGAACTATTGGCAGGAGTTCATCAAGTCAAAGGACAAGCTTGGGCGCAAAAATGGTTACAAAACATTGAACATCGTGTTAGTACAGAACAATGGTTAGAATGGTTAAATCGTTTTGGTGAAAGATTATTAGCATCTTCTAAACCCCATAATGAATTAGCAACCAGATTAGTCCAACTTGGTGAATTAGGGGTTGGGGAAATTGGCAATCTGTCCTACGATATAGGCATGAAAGTATTAACACGCAATCCAGGAGAACCAGTTTGGGAATATGACGGTCCCGATGCAGTAGAGAATAATCCCCTAATACCTACCGATACGGAAGAAAATTCACCAGAGGGGGAATACAAAACTGTTACTCTAGATGAGTTGTTGATTATGTTGCAGCAGGATGGGAACCTGTGCGAGCAAATCTCCCAACAACTAGGGATTGAAACAAATAACGCAGAAGAGATTATTGAAGTATTAGTTAGTCAGTATGAATCGAATGAATCTTCTGTATAATTGGGACTGGGGAACTGAGAATAACTTTTAATAAAATTTCTTCATGACCGGAAATAATGGGATCAAAGCCCCGTCCTTCTAGAACGGCTTCTATTAAAGATTCTGGTACAATAAAAGAAAGTAGCCTTATGGCATTAGGAGACTCTAAACGAACATGGAGAGAAGATAAGACTACTTAGGTGGCACATCTCATTGAAGTGTTAAGGAATCCTCGCTCTTTTAGAATGAGGAGGTATGTCAATAAGTATAAGTCTGATTTGTTCAAAGTAGCTATCAATATTTTTACGTAGGTCTATTAGGTTTTCTAGTCCATTCCGTAATTAATAATTTTTTTGGCACAACGATAGCTACAATGTATAAGAAAGAAAATCCCATAAAATGGCAGATGTTCAGGTGGCTCTTGCAGTGGCTTAACAAATTTTTACAGTACCCCTTTGGTAGTCTGAGGATTAGTGATCCCCAGGCTAGTCAAGGCAATCTGGTGGCAGATCAACCACCAGAACTCACAAACGCGGATCTAGAGTTGTTATTTAACGAACTACTAGAAGGCGTACATCAAGCGCGAGGACAACAGTGGGCGTTGAAGTATTTGCAGCGGATGGAACCGCGAATTACTGTGGATCGTTGGATAGATTGGCTGTTGATATTTGGTGACAAATTACTGGCTTCCCCCGCACCGAATCTTCAGTTAGGCAAGCGCATGGTAAAACTGGGTGAGTTAGGGATTGGTGAGGTTAGTAACCTGTCCTATGATATTGGGATGCAGCTATTACGACGGAACCTAAATCAGGAATATGAGAGCAAGCAAGAGTCACAGGAGTGGGAAATTTCCATACCGACAGCCCAGGAGTTAGATACTCCTGGACAAGAATTGCTCCGCCAATTTGGGGAACAACTTTGGGAATATGAAGATGGGTCAAGTGTGACTAATCAGTTACCATCCCCAATGGTGGAGAATTTGTTTACTGGTGAGTCTCTAGAGTTAAGTCATGAGTCTTTAGCTGAAGATATTGTTGAGAATGGAGCTAAGACTAAGACAGAAAATGACTATCAGAGTTATGAGTATAGAATTCAGGAATTTTCCCAGAATATTGAGGAAGTAATTCCAGAGCCAGAATCTCCAAAGCAGAAAACCCAGAACTATTCTTTGGTGAATTTAGAACCGCATTTAGCATCTACTTTAGATGAGTTGACAGTGCGGTTGGAGCAAAGTAACCAACTTGTCCAGCAATTAGCGGCAGAATTGGTAATTCGTGATAGTCAAATTGTTCAGCAATCAACATCACAAATAGTTGTTACCAATCCAGCGGAAAGTTTATTTTATGAAGGTTTACAGCAAGCTAAAGCTGGAGATTTGTTAGCGGCCTTGGCTTTGTATGAACAGGCCAGTCAAATACAACCTCAAGCTTATGAATATTGGTTTAATCAGGGTTTGACACTGTTTTACTTGCAACGGTTGAGCGAGGCGATCGCAGCTTATGACCAAACACTGGCACTCAAACCCGATTTGTACAGGGTGTGGTATATCCGGGGTTGTATTCTGGGAGAGTTGGGAGATTTTGACACGGCTATTGCTTCTTTTGATCAAGCGATCGCCATTAAACCTACTTACCAAGAAGCTTGGTCTAGCAGGGGTTTAGCATTACTCAAGTTAGGTTTAATCGGGGAAGCCATTTCTAGTTATGATCAAGCTCTCAATCTGGAATCCCAAGATCCAGAAACTTGGTACTACCGGGGTATAGCTTTAGCTGTGGTTGAACAATATGCAGAGGCGATCGCTAGTTATGATCAAGCTCTCGATCTCCAACCAAACTATCATGAGGTGTGGATTGACCGGGGTGTGGTGCTATTTAGTTTAAAACAATGGTCCCAAGCAATTGAGTCTTGGGATCAAGCCCTGGCCATTCAACCTGAATTTTATCTAGCTTGGTATAACCGAGGTGTGTCCTTTGAAAACTTAGGTCGTCGTGAAGATGCGATCGCCTGCTATCAACAAGCGATCGCCATCAAACCCGATTTCCACCCCGCATGGTATAACCAAGCCGTAGCCCTATTTTACCTAGACCGTTTCGCCCCAGCTATATCCTGCTATGACAGTGCCTTAGAAATTAAATTAGACTACTGGGAAGCTTGGCTGGGTAGGGGTGCGGCTGCTGGTCATCTTACCCCCCAGCAATCATCACTAATTGTATTTAGTAGCATTTCTGCATCTAATTCTGCCCTGAACTTAGGCGGCTATGAGGGTAAATTAGCAAGTTATCAAGAGGGTTTGAAACATCTTCGCCCAGATACCCATCCAGAAGGTTGGGGAAGATTACATATAGCTATTGGTAATACTTACTACGAGCAAGGCAAAAAAGAAACCGCACCTCGTGATTATTGGCATCATGCCATGTCAGAATACCAATTGGCAATATCTACGCTGACACCAGAAGATTTTCCAGAATTGCATTTAGAAATTTTGCAATTGCTGACGAAAGTGCTTGTCTGTTTAGGAGAAACAGTAGCGGCACAGGAATTACAAAAATGGGGGATTGAATTATTACAACAATTACTCACACAGCCCACTCGTGCTGATGAAAACAAAAAACAACTGGTACTAAAGTTTGCAGGTTTGGGACAACTAGCAGTTGATTTGGCTGTAAATACCGGAGACTTAGTAGAAGCTTGGGAAATGGCCGAACAGGGGAAAAATAATTGTTTAAAGTGGTTGATTCCTGATTTAAATTACCAACTCCATACTGGAAATTATAGCTCTATTCAACAATTGCTTAATCCCTCCACAGCCATAGTTTATTGGCATCTTAGCCCAGCAGCTTTACACACATTCATTATCAAAGATCAATCACCATCACCCATTTTATTGTTTACACCCATCCAAGATATAGATGCAATTCCAGAAGAGGTAAGACGATTAATTGAATTTGAACATTGGTTAGCAGATTGGCAAGAGTCGGCAACAGTATCAAAACTATTACACTTGCAAAATATCTTGAATATTTCCACAATTATTCAAGAATTGGAAGGGGTAGATACAATAATTTTAATTCCCCACCGCGACCTATATAAGTTACCTTTACACAGCGTATTTAATCTGTCCTTTGCGAGCATATCTTCTGAAGATGTGGCAAATTACAATATTATTTATATGCCTAGTTTAGCAATGGGACTTTCTTTACAATCTCAGTCATTCTCCAATGGGCATAAACATCATAGTAATCAGGACTATCCTTTACTTAAATTTGATAGCGAAGCGCTCTTTATGAATCAATTAGCATCAGAAATTGTTAGCGAAACCTTTGCTATTTCTAAGGATTGTCTCGGTTATTAATAGAGAACAGGGAACAGGGAACAGGGAACAGTTTCAGCCATCTGAATATCCTCATGTAGGGGCGTATTGCAATACGCCCCTAATACAATGCGTCCCTAATACAATGCGTCCCTACTATAATACGCCTCTACTGCTTTTCAGGCATTACCTTATATCCCACATTCCGCACCCTGGGGTGTCACATAGTATTATCACTTGATTTTCTCTTGATTTTTGGATATAAATTATGCCTTGTCGGCATCATGTATCCGTTAATTCATTGAGATTCGGTATATAATACATCCTCATTTCATCATAAAAAACAGTAAAAACCGATTGTGACAGTTGAGGGTGCGGAAGATAGGTTATATCTACAGTTCTTGCCTTGATAGATCTGCAACATATTTAAGACGAGAGTTTGTAGAGCTTCAAAAACTCCCTTCATTTTGGACTAACAGTTATTTCTTTTCAACCCCTACATTGTTTGTTTATTGTTTAGCCATTGCAAAGCACCTTCCACGTCTGGAACTTGTTCTCCTGGGGGTATGCGTGGACGATTTACCATCACAACCTTGATTCCTAGTTTTCGGGCGGCGATAATTTTGGGATATGTAGCATTACCACCACTATTTTTGCTGACAATGGTATCTATATTGTATTTGAGTAGAATTTCCTGTTCATTTTCTAAAGTAAAAGGACCGCGATCGCATAAAATTAATCCTGGTGGTAGGAGAACATCAGTATTTGGTGGATCAATCATCCGCATTAAAAACCAAATTTCCTGCAAATGTGCAAAAGTTGCAATTTCTTGTCTACCAATTGTTAAAAATACTCGTTGAGCTTGATTCGCTAAAACAGCAGCCGCAGCAATATTATTTTCTACCTCTAACCAGCAATCATCCTTTAGTTTTTCCCAAGGTGGACGAATTACCATTAAGCGAGGAATACCTACTTCCTGTGTGGCTGCGGCTGCATTCTCCGAAATCTGATTAGCGAAAGGATGAGTAGCATCAATTAATAGATCAATTTGCATTTCTCGCAGATAACTAACCAATCCGACTACACCACCAAAACCCCCAATTCGGACATTACCAACCAGATTAGCAGGTTCACGGGTACGACCGGCTAAAGAAGCGATCGCCTCAATACCAGGAATATTTGCTACCTTAGCAGCCAATTCTACCGCATCACCAATTCCACCGAGAATTAAAATCCGCAACATACTAAATTCCCTGAAAAGCTGACACCGAAATCATATATAGCAGGGAACAGGGAACGGGGAACAGAGTTAAAAGTCTTTCTCTGTATCGTTTTTCGTGAAAATTTTGTATCTCATTCAACTGCATACCGCTATAGACTTTAATTCTTCATTCTAAATTCTTCATTCTAAATTCTTCATTCTAAATTCCGCCCTGCGGTACTAGATTCTAAAGTTTTAATTTGATTTTGTAGTTTTTCTAAACTTTGCAAATGCGATAAGTGTAATGAATTAGTTAGCCAAATCAAACTACCACCGAATAAAGTTACCGTAGCAACTAAAATACCTGTTAACAATTTCACCTGTAAATGAAGACGTTTTACCTGATAGCGAAGCGCTGCTGCAGGCAGTTCAATTTGATTCTCCTCTGGAAGTTGGGGAATAGAAGCTAAACTTAGATTTTCATCTTCTGCCATCACCTCTACCCGCGTTTCTTCTACTCTGATAAATGTAACTTTACTTTGCAGCCAGTTAGTAATCAAATCAGGGGAATTTTTCTTAGCCCATTGCCAAGCAAGCATTTTAACTGCAGGCTTAGACATTTTAGTCATAAATTTTAGAGTTTTATTGAAAGTTCCAAAATTGAACTTTTGATTTATCAAATTAATTGAACCAACATCATAAAGACAATCTATGATTTCTTTAATTGTAATTTCTTCCTGATAAATCAAAGTTTTTAATAAGATGCTAACTTCATTTATTAGTTGCACCTCCTTCTCTTTTTCTTGAGACTGTTGTGTTAAATGAGTTGATATTTTTACTGATTTAGACATATTGAGAGGATAAGTTTTAGTTTTTTAAGGTTTTCCTAATACCAACTTAGGTTAATTAAGGAAATTATATAGGATTCTTATGTAATTTTTGTTAGCGGTGCCTGTGCTTTGCGCTTACAAAACGACCTACTTAATCTACCGTCTTAATTTCCCTATTCCCTGTTCCCTAACTCCACGAATGAATTTAGTGTTGTTAAACTACTTAACACCCTGGTAAATCTAATGCAATTAACAATGCTTGCTCCAAATGTGCCATTACAACTTCAGAAAGTATTCCTCTTAAACGCAAAAAGCGGGTTTTAGATAAGACCCGCACCTGATCTGCCATTGCGATTGAGTCCTTCTTGAGTCCGCCATCTGGTGATAAAATTAAAACTTGAGTGGGGTAAACTCGCTTCCCGTCTTGATAGGTGGTACAGGGTACTGCCAAAACCACTGGGCTGGATAGATTAATCACATCACGACTAACAATAATCACTGGGCGAGTTCCTCCTTGCTCCGAACCTTCAGTCATTTCTAGACGCGCATCATATACCTCACCCCTTTTCATCTTGGAGATTCCCCTAACTGCAAAGCCTCCCACTGTGCTGTAGCAAATTCCAACTCCAGTTTTAAGACTTCTGCGTGATAATCTGGATCATTAGCCATTTCTGCCAATGCGGCATCAATTTCGGATCGCTTTTGCATTGCCAGTTCTCTTCGCAAAGCCTGAGCGACAAAATCATTCCGATTTTTTGCCTTTCCTTCCAGAACCGCTTTATCTGTAGCTTCTAGGAGTTCCCTGGGAATGGTTAACGTCGTGCGAACGGTTTCTGTTTTCATAGAGCGTTCATTATTTGATGACTGAAGTGATGTCTTATATCATATCGTTTTACGCATCAATTTAGTCAATTTAAATTAGTCATTAGTCATTAGTTAGTTGTCATTGGTCATTGGTCATTGGTCATTAGTCATTGGTTATTGGTCATTAGTCAGTGGTTAGTTGTTAGTTGTCAGTTGTAAAACTCTTGCCTGTTCCCTGTTCCCTATTCCCTATTCCTTAGTTCTTTTCCAATTTATCACCTAAAATATCCTCAATTGTGGCAATCTGAGAAGTACAACTTCTGGCAATCTGATATTTTAGCTACAGAAAATCTACCTGTTTAGATTATGCAAACTCTGCCGACTCTGGAAATTACCAACACTACATCTAGTCAACCTGCCTTTGATACCACCATCAAACGCCGCAAAACCCGCGCTGTACAAGTGGGAGATGTCACCATTGGGGGTGGATACCCAGTGACGGTACAGTCAATGATTAATGAAGATACCCTGGATATTGATGGTTCTGTGGCGGGTATTCGTCGTCTCCATGAAATAGGCTGCGAAATTGTCCGCGTCACTGTTCCTAGCCTGGGACACGCTAAAGCTTTGGCGGAAATTAAACAAAAATTAATTAAAACTTACCGTGATGTGCCAATTGTGGCAGATGTCCATCACAATGGCATGAAAATCGCCTTGGAAGTCGCCAAACATATCGAAAAAGTGCGAATTAATCCAGGTTTGTATGTATTTGAAAAGCCAAACACCAACCGCACCGAATATACAAAAGCTGAATTTGACGAAATTGGCGAAAAAATCCGCGAAACCTTAGCACCACTGGTAATTTCCTTGCGTGATCAAGGTAAAGCCATGCGAATTGGCGTAAATCATGGTTCTTTAGCCGAAAGAATGTTATTCACCTATGGCGACACCCCCGAAGGTATGGTGGAATCTGCCATAGAATTCATCCGTATTTGTGAATCTTTGGATTTTCACAATGTCGTAATTTCTATGAAAGCCTCACGAGTTCCTGTGATGATTGCTGCATATCGTCTCATGGCCAAACGCATGGATGATTTAGGCATGGATTATCCTCTACATCTGGGCGTGACAGAAGCAGGTGATGGTGAATATGGCAGAATTAAATCTACTGCTGGCATTGCCACATTGCTGGCTGACGGGATTGGTGATACAATCCGCGTGTCTTTGACAGAAGCACCAGAAAAGGAAATTCCTGTTTGTTACAGCATTCTGCAAGCTTTAGGTTTGCGGAAAACAATGGTTGAATATGTCGCTTGTCCTTCTTGTGGACGGACTTTATTTAATCTAGAGGAAGTGCTGCACGTAGTCCGGGAAGCCACTAAACACTTGACTGGGTTAGATATTGCAGTCATGGGTTGTATTGTCAATGGACCCGGAGAAATGGCTGATGCTGACTATGGTTATGTTGGCAAAACCCCCGGTTACATTTCTTTATATCGTGGCAGGGAAGAAATTAAAAAAGTCCCAGAAACACAAGGAGTAGAAGAATTAATCAACCTGATTAAGGCCGACGGACGCTGGGTAGAACCTTAATGTAAAACTGTTGTTTCTATCCCTCTGTGGGATTACTTAATTTTTTTAATTTTTGGTCAGAATCAGGATATCCACCGATTAAAGGATGAAAACAGGGATTCTTATCTATTCATAATCGGTGAAATTTCTTAAATCCTGTAAATCCTGATTCTGACAATGTGCCTAACAGCAACTTACAAAAGAAGGGAACAGGGAACAGGGAACAGGGAACAGGGAACAGGGAACAGGGAACAGGGAACAGGGAACAGGGAACAGGGAACAGGGAACAGGGAACAGGGAACAGGGAACAGGGAACAGGGAACAGGGAACAGGGAACAGGGAACAGGGAACAGGGAACAGGGAACAGGGAACAGGGAACAGGGAACAGGGAACAGGGAACAGGGAACAGGGAACAGGGAACAGGGAACAGGGAACAGGGAACAGGGAACAGGGAACAGGGAACAGGGAACAGGGAACAGGGAACAGGGAACAGGGAACAGGGAACAGGGAACAGGGAACAGGGAACAGGGAACAGGGAACAGGGAACAGGGAACAGGGAACAGGGAACAGGGAACAGGGAACAGATAAGAAACAAAAGTTGGTGAGTTTAAAGCTCAGTCAAAAAAAGATGTTTTTTAAGATGCGTAGCCCGAAAAAAAACAGTGTCATTATTTCAATCTCATGTTTTTAAACATGAGTTTTTCCTGTTAGAAAGTTGCCCTTTCCCTGTTCCCTCTGAAGTTAATATTACTCTAGATCAGGTTCTATACCCAATGATCTTAATTGAGCTATTAATCTCTCTGTTTTTCGTTTTTCCAATTCAGCCTTTTGGCGTTCCTGTTCAGCCTTTTGCCTTTCCAATTCAGCCTTTTGCCTTTCTAATTCAGTATTTTGGCGTTCTTTTTCTACACTGGTTAATATCCAATTGCCCTCTTGATCATACCAACGTAACCAAGGCATTTCTACACCTTGATAATTACCTATCCATACCCCCAAGCCTAATTCTAGTCCAGGAATCCAAAAACGATCATCTACTAATTCTACTTCTGTAAAAATTCCGCCATTTAACTTGAACATTCTAAATTTTGACTCATATCTGTCAAATATTGCGTAGTAAGGTACTCTGAGTATTTGTTCATATACTTGCCATTTTCCTGGGGGTTTTTCTACATCTCGTAAGGCTTGTCCTAAATCTTCTTTTTCTGTTCCTGGTGATAGTAATTCAACGACAATATAAGGGTTTACTGCTTCTTGCCACACTACATAACTTAATCTTAAATCTCTATTTTCATACAGGTATGGTACTCCTAAAACTGCAAACCAATCTGGTCTTTTGTACCATGACGGATGACGTAAATCATAATAGAGATTGATGTCTGTTCCTGTAAATATTTCTTGCCAAGGATGGTTAGGTGGACAAAATGTGTCTGTTAATAATTGTGGTTGAAATACATGAAATTGATCTGGCAAACCAGGTTCCTCCGGGTCTTCGCTAGGAAGATCATACATTGTGGGTAATGTTTCTTTAGGAGAAAGTGGCGGATCTATTTGATACATTTTTCACTATCCTAAATTTTAATTTCCTATATTAATCATAACCTTTGATGGATTATTACCACCAAGGACAGCATCAAATTCTCCTGGTTGTTGATTATTCATAATTTGTTAATATTTAGGTTTAATATTTGCTGTAGTTAAAATAGCATATTTGCAAAAATGGTACTGGGTTGTGCATTGTGAGTCTGTCTTTTCCTATTCTTAGTGCTTATAATTGTTTGTTAATGCATTTATATAGGCAAATAACGTTTAATCTCCAATTATCAATTACCAATTACCAATCCCTATGTTAGATTGGGCATACTTGATATATTTTTTTCCTTTGACACAGCCGCCATTATGTTAATTACAAAAAGTAAACTGGTTTTGAGTGCTACGGTAGTAACGCTTTCTACAATCGCTGTTACTGCTTTGGGTATTCATTCAATTGGTAAGGCTTCATTTAAAGACAGTCATAAGGATTTAGTAGATGAAGTTTGGCAGATTATTAACTACCGATATGTAGATGGCACTTTCAATCAAGTAGATTGGCAAGCTGTTCGCAAGGAATATTTAAGCAAGTCCTATACTGATGACAAAGCCGCTTATAAGTCCATTCGGGAAATGCTGAAAAAGCTGGAAGATCCTTACACCCGATTTATGGACCCAGAGGAATTCAAAAATATGCAAGTTGATACCTCTGGTGAACTTACAGGTATTGGTATCACTATCAGTCAAGATGAAAAAACTAAGCAACTAGTTGTTATTGCTCCCATTGAGGATACACCGGCATTTAAGGCAGGTATTTTAGCTAAAGATATCATTCTTGAGATTGATGGCAAAAGCACCAAAGGTATGGACACTAATGATGCAGTATCCCTAATTCGCGGAGAATCAGGTAGCAAGGTGAAGCTGACAATTCTGCGGAATGGTCAGAAAAAACAATTCAATATTCAACGGGCGCGAATTGAAATTCATCCTGTGCGCTTTTCGGAAAAGAAAACTCCAGCGGGTAATCTTGGTTATATTCGTTTGAATCAATTCAGTGCCAATGCTGCTAAGGAAATGAAAGATGCTATTCAGAAATTAGAAACTAAAAAAGTTTCTGGATATGTTTTAGATCTGCGTGGTAATCCTGGTGGGCTGCTATACGCGAGTATAGAAATTGCTCAAATGTGGATGAATAAAGGCACAATTGTTTTTACTATTGACCGCCAAGGTACGCAAGATAAACAAGTAGCCAATGGCTCGGCTTTGACTAATAAACCGTTGATGATCTTAGTGGATAAAGGTTCAGCTAGTGCTAGTGAAATTCTTTCTGGGGCATTGCAAGATAATAAACGGGCTACTTTGGTAGGAAATCAAACTTTTGGTAAGGGTTTAGTCCAATCAGTGCAGCCTTTGAAATCTGGTTCTGGTTTGGCTGTAACTATCGCTAAATATCATACTCCCAGTGGTAAGGATATTAATAAACATGGTATTGATCCAGATGTGAAGGTAGAATTGACTGATGCCCAACGGCAAAAGTTATGGTTAGGTGGACGGGATAAACTAGCGACTCTTGAAGATCCTCAATTTGCTAAAGCTGTGGAATTATTAGGTAAACAAGCTGCTCAAAACACTAATACAATCAAGAAAAATTAAATCAATTTTCTAAACAAAAGCACTCAGAAACTAATCTAAGTGCTTTTAAAATTGATTTTTTGACCCAAATGTAAAAAGTAGATGATGTCATGTTACCTAATTGGAAAAAATTGCCCTCAGAACATATTAAAAATTGGATTATCTTCCAAGGTACAGAAATAGACTTAACATCAGCCAGGAGAGTTAAGAATAAAAAGACTTAGACTATCAACAACAAGAGTTATGCCATCTCCTTCCTGACGAAAACTTGCTGTTTTTGTTGGCTCCACTTTTACTAATGTTGGTTCAAATCCGGTCTTTGATTTGTTATATAAAACATATTCTCCATCATAATTACCTTTTTGCGTAGGTTGTAAAGTCTGTAATTCTGCTGGTACGTTTGCCCCTAAATTATAAAAACGCCTCGTACCTCCCGAATCGTTTGCAACTGTAAAACCTCCAGTAATACTAGAAGCTTCTTCAGAACTTAATTCAGATAACCAATTTTGATCAAAACCAACTAAAGTAGAATTTTTTTCTGTTTTGGAAGTCTTAAATTTTGTTAGCTGCATAATCTTATGTCTCGAAAAAAATCTATAATCAATTTATTATTAATATACTATATTTTAATTTATGTAATTTCATGAATCTTAAGCTAGATAACTGATATCAATCTTTAGTTATAGAACATATAGATGATTATCTCCACTAAGGTAGAAATTTTATTTCCTGCATTTTCTGTATTACCCAATACTAATTCCCTCTTCACCCATTACCAAGAAACTTAGCTTTCATTTCTTCTAAGTCTTTATCTATGGCATCATTACTAGTAGATTGTGATTGAGGAGTAAGATTTTGCGCTTGAACTTTACTACCTGTAAATTGAGTTTTCATTTCTTGCAATTCTTTTTCCATTTGACTAGAAGTTTTAACTACAGTCGGAGGTTGAGAAGTGGGTGGAGTTATTTGTTTGGGGGGTACAGATGATTGTTGAAAATTTAAATCTTGCAGAACTTCATTAACAGTTTGGTAGCGATGACTGGGGATACTTTCTATCATTTTGTCAATTACTTGACTCAATTCTTTACTAACAGGAGTTTTCAGATATTGTCCCCATATCCAAGCTGCATTATGGGTATCGTAGGAGTCGAAAGGCGATCGCTCTGTTAAGAGATTAATGCAAGTTACCCCTAAACTATAGATATCACTGGCAAAAAGTGCCTTGCCTCGCATTTGTTCGGGGGCGACATATTCGGGACTACCTATACTTGTTCCCGTGCGGTTTAGGGCTGTTCCTGTGGCGGATTTGGCTGCCCCAAAATCAACTATGACTAATTTGCGATCGCTATGGCGACGAATAATATTTTCTGGTTTAATATCTCGGTGTATGACTTGTTTACTATGACAAAATTGCAGCACTAGTAATAAATCATTCAATAATTGCCGAATCTGTGTTTCATTGAAAGCACCATTTTGTTCTAACTCTTGGGATAAATTCAGTCCATCAATAAATTCCTGCACTAAATACTGTCTGTCATCTTGGTTACAATAAGCCAAAAGTGCCGGAATTTGGGAATGTTGTCCCAATTCATCCAACTGAACAGCCTCTTGATTAAATAACTCTATTGCCTTTTGTACCCTATTTGTCCCTTGAGCTTGGGGGAAAAATTGCTTAATTACACAGGGAGGTTTTGAGGGTTTATCCTCATCTACAGCCAGAAAGGTTCTGCCAAAACCACCTTGTCCAATAGGTTTAATAGCGCGGTAGCGTTCTTTTAGGAATAATTTTGTCCCACAGGTTTGACAAAACTTAACATCATTAGTGTTTTCTGGGTGAGAACAATGGGGATTAAGGCAATAACTCATAAATAAATCAATGATACTTATCCTTATTGTGCCGTGTGCTTTGCAAAAAGGTGGTTATTAACTTTTATTTTATTTTTTAAGTAATGTTAAGAAATTTTTTTAATGCTACTTCTACCTGATTAAATAGATCAGATGGTAAAATTCCCGTCCTTTTGTGAAAAACTGAATTATGGACAGTAGCAATTTTATCAGCCCTAATCAATGATGTTTTTTTCAGTCCTGTTTTTATAAAGTCAGTATGTGTATCTGACATTAATACCCAATTTTCACTCAAATCATCAGTGGGGATTTTGGAGAAAATACCTAATATAATAAATTCTTCTTTCTTGATGCACTGATAAAATAAAAGCTGGTCTTAATTTTGTAGCCGTTAAATCACTAAAAGGAAAACGAACTAACCAGATTTATAAAGGTTTAGGCTTCATCATTATAAATATCTTCTTCTGGGTCGTTCCACTCCTGAAATCCATTATCTGAAAAATTCATTTTAGATGTAACAGCTTCTATTCTTAGAATTTTTGATTCTTGATTTAAAATTCTCTCTTCTAATTGTTTGACTTGATTTACTAATGTTTGGTAGCTTTCAACTGAGATAATTGCATTGCTAATAGTTTTAGTCATAATTTGAGATCATTTCTGATTTTGGATAACTGGTTCAACTTTCGCACCTTCAAAACTATTTTCATCTTTGGGTATACCTGTAAAAGATTTGATTGTTTCAGGACTTAAAGACCTAATTAATTCAGGATTATCTTTAATCCTTGAAATTAGTTCTGGTGGTATTTTATCTTCGGGAATACCTGTACAAGATTCGATGAATGCAGGAGTTAAAAAGTTGATGAATTTAGGATCATGTTTGATCTTGCCTAAAAATCCTTCTGTTATGATTTGGAAGTGGATTTCTCTTTCTGTTTCTTTTCGTTTTTTGTCCTTCAATATTTGCTGATTAAGAAATGCTTTAATCACAGAACCTTCCGCTACAAATGCCATCCGAGGATGTAAAGATTCAAAAGCCAAAATTACCTGATCTTTATAGCCCTGATCATTCTCACATATCCAGACTGCCATTAATTTTGTACCCAAAACAAGTGAAGACAACAATTGATTATTACCAATATTACCATCAGCATGAAAAGGGGGATGGGGATTTTTTTTAGTAGGTTTTTTGGGATTTTTTTCTATTTTTACGTTAATTTCATCAGTATCAACAATAGGAGATAGAGTTATCCATGTAATCTTATGTTCTGTATCTTCAAAATAAAGTTTAACTTGATCAAGACAAAGTTCATCACCATCAAATTCTTGATCTTCCTGTGTTGATACTCCTAGTAGAGTTTGTCCAATAGGAAATTCATTGATTACCATATTTATCACGCTTTTTCCTTGCTTGTTTAAGAATTTTAATAGCAGTTTCCGCGTCTGTATCCCCCTTAGCAGCTAAATTAGCTAACTCTCCCACCCTAATATTCTGATAATCACTGCGTAATTGACTAACCTGTCCTTGTCCTCCACCACGTTCACGAATAGCATCAGCAATGAAGTTATCTTTAATATTAACAAGATTGCCAAGTTTTTTCAGTCCACCAGGTGTGAGTTGAACTTTCCCCTGTTCATCCATTAAGTAAATGCTAAATTAAGTTATGTGATTTGAATATATTTTAGACAATTACTATACGGATATTTACCTTTGACCTATGGTAAAGGGTTCGGGATAAAAATTAAATGTCTAAGTCTTAATCTTAACATTTTTCGATCAAAATAAGAATAAACACCTAAAAACCCGATCAAGGTTGACCGGGTTCTAGTGAATTTGCAGGTTTCAAATGATTAAACTAAGTAAGTGATTTTAAGTTACTAAGGGTTGACTTCCTAAAACGCAAATACAGCATCTCTACGTCTTTCCGCTCTGGGATTTGGCTTCGCCATCTCATCTAGAGGAGGCTATTTGCCACTTCATTCTTAATAATGCTGTACTTGTGGGGCTGATGACAGGGGACACTAGATCATTTGCCCTTCTAGTTGGTTTCTTATGTGTTTGGTGTCCTATGGATTTAATATATCATTTGATTTTGAAAATGGAATCTGTTCTTTACATTTATTAACAAATAGGGTAAAGCAGAGGAAAGTGCTTATTTGCATTTTTATCCTTTTTGCCAACTTTGACTATTAGGCTGTTTGCTAAATTCAGCTTGAGGAAAAAGTCGC
This sequence comes from Dolichospermum sp. DET69, assembly GCA_017355425.1. Lineage (NCBI taxonomy): Bacteria > Bacillati > Cyanobacteriota > Cyanophyceae > Nostocales > Aphanizomenonaceae > Dolichospermum > Dolichospermum sp. DET69. The sequence continues at coordinate 857,467 of CP070233.1, read as the reverse complement.
TGTTCTATTTGTTCATAACTTCCTTCAAAGTCGCATTTTCCGAAGTGGGGACATTGACGACAATAAACGCCGTTGGTGTAACGTTCTAAGTTCTCGCGGTTGAAAAAATAGGGTTTATGACTAAAGGTACTCGCTACCCATTGCCATGACATATTGTTACTTGCTGGATCACCGTCGAGTAAATGTTGTAGAAACCATTTTGCGCCGGCTTGCCATTGAATGCGTCGCCAATGAATAATATAGGCTGCTAACCACATTCTGATATGGTTGTGGAGGTAGCCTGTGGTTCGCAATTCCTGACTAAAGCTGTCAATGCAAACTAATCCTGTAGTTCCGGTTGTAATATCTTCGGGTAGTTGGGCTGCGTAGTCTGTGGGTTTGTAACCGGTTTTATATTCTTCCTGATTTTGCCAAATCCCATTTCCTAGTTTGACATATAATCTTTGCCAATAGTCGCGCCAACCTAATTCATTAATTAGTTTATTAGCATCATGGGGATTTTCAATCCGTCCCAGGATATATTCTCGAACTTCGTGCAAACTCAAGACACCATGACGAAGATAAGGTGATAATTTGGTAATGTCACCTGTGATAAAGTTGCGAGTTTTTGCATAAGCTATAGGATCAATTTTCTCTAGTGCTTGCTGGGCTGCTTTTCGTCCCCCGGTCATATCGCTAATATCATCATCTGCGGCTGCGGCTTGGGGAAATTGTTCCTGTAGATATCTGACTAATTCAGTCCGATTTTTAAAGTCATTTAACATAAAATTGATATTATATCAAATTAATATGAAGCTGCACAGAATAGAATATCAAGAATAATTAAACGCGGATGTACGCAGATAAACGCAGATAAAGATATATCAATTAATGGATTTGAGAATTCTGTGCAGCTTTAGATAGAATTGAGATTAGATGTAAATTTATGGCTGAAATAATTCAGCAGTTAGCATTTCAGGATAGTTATTGAATTGAAATCCGACTACAATCAAAGGACGTAACCAACAGCGGTTTACAGATAGTGGTGTTGAATATCCCTATCTTTTACCTTCTCGTATTCCCAACAGCATCAATATTTAAGGAAGTAGTGTCAACTTCACATAAAACCTACATCCCGCAAGAAACTCAAGTTCCTTGCTAATAGCCAAAGTTGTCTTTTGATGACTAAATAATTGAAAAATTCCTCAGTCTACTTCAGTAGACTTGAGCTATTAGACAGGGGATTTATTCCCTGACGGGTGTGGAAGCCCACAGATACAGCACTTCCCGATGTTATGAGGTACATGAACCCCACCCCCAACCCCTGACAGGTGTAGGTTTTTAATATTTTCTGTAAAGGCAAGACCAGGAGGACAAGGAAGGATAGTAGACAAGGTGGATTTTATCCACAAAATACTCAGTTTATGGTTTATTTTGTCCGCTTTTCCTCCCTTGCCACCTTGTCTGCCTTGTCTTCCAAGTCTTGCCCTCACGACAATGTAAAAAACCTACCCTTGTGAGCCCCCAACCCCCTCCCCGCAAGCGGGGAGGGGGCTAAGATGTACCTCATAAGAGCGCAAACCGCTGTAAGCTATTTTTAACTTTTGAATTATTATTTCGAGAATACATTAAATGAATTTAAAAATCCTTCTATACTCTTAGTTAAAAACTTCTGTCTTTTTTTAGTAGTTTCTACACTCACTTGATATAATCTTTTATCAATCAAGTATATTCGTTGGTTAACAATTTTCCCCCCAGGTGTGCCATAGCTAACTTCTCTACCAGAATAACTACCTAAAGTAATTTTTTGTTTCTTAATTAAAGTTCCTTTAGCTTTTTTTAGCACATTATTTTGTCCACTGTCTAAAGCCTTTTCTACAAGATTACGGCGATTTAATAATTCAATATATTCAGATGAATAATCAACATAACCCACCACATATTTAACTTCCTCTTTTTGACGTTCAACTGTAAACATATTTAATTTGATGGTTCCAGATTTTGCCTTTACTATTTGTTTAACTTCTTTGGGAATACCTGGCATTAAAACCTGAAAACTACGGTCGGGAGCATAAAATAACTTCCAGACAGATTTCGCTATTTTTACAGGTTGGTTAGCTGATACAGTTTGATTAATTGTATATCCACTACATAATATTAATACCGCAAGAGAAGAATTTAAAAATCTAGTTTTCATAGTTCTTAATTTGATTATAAAAAAGCTACTATAATTAAAGCATAATTCAGGTTTTAGGAGTAAAATAAACTTGCTATTTGCCTTTATTCAAAATTACAAACTGTTGCAAAATGTCGTCAGAATTCCCAATTGGTAGTAAAGTCCGTGTGATAGCATTACCACCTTATGTAAAAACTGCTGAACCAATGCCTATGTTACGTCCTGCTGATGTAATTCATATTGGTGAAGAAGGTATAGTTCTTGACCGTCGCCCCGGTGGTTATTGGGGTGTACGTTTTACTAGAGGTGCTTTTCTTATAGATAGCCAATACATTGAAAGCATGGAAAAACTACCTGAACCTGAGTCAGATTCAAAATAGCGGACAGGAAGAATGTTAACTTATATTAAGTTATGTTTCTAGTTAAGAAAAAAAAATGATTTCCCGTCGCTCTTTTATTAGCATTTTATTTGCTACTTGTTTAGCTGTTATCAGTTGGTTTAATTTTACCCCCCATGCTCAAGCTATAGGTGGTAAATTACCGACAATTAATCAACCAGCACCTGAGTTTACCTTACCGACGAATACAGGTAATGGTAAAGTTTCTCTGGCTGATTTTCGGGGTAAGTGGGTAGTTCTCTATTTCTACCCGAAAGACTTTACCTCTGGCTGTACTATTGAAGCCAGACGTTTTCAACAAGATTTACCCAAATACACTGATAAAAATACGGAAATTATTGGTATCAGTGCTGATGATATTGATTCTCATGCCGAATTTTGTGACTCAGAAGGGCTAAAATTTCCTTTGTTAGCTGATACTAAAGGTGAAGTTAGTAAAGCTTATGGCTCTTGGATAGGTGTTGTCTCTATGCGCCATAGTTTTATTATTGATCCTCAAGGTATTATCCGAGAAACTTTTGTAAAAGTTAATCCCAGTATTCACAGTACAGAGGTTTTAGCCAAGTTAACGAAATTGCAATCTTCTGTTTCTTAGAAATATCAGAATACAATAGAGTAGAGACGTTCCATGGAACGTCTCTACAAATATTTATTTACCTAACTATAGTATTCCTATTTGATTTTTAAACTATACGTAGGGTGGGCATTGCCCACCGTAAGCTGGTTTTTGTAGGCAATGCTCACCCTACACTACTTACTATTTTTCACAAATTAGTTAGGATTGCTATATTAAGTTATTAAGTTAAAAAATTCCATAGGAGTGCTAGTTTTTTAAAATGAATCATGATCCTTATATTGTTAAACCAGGTTCTCAGATTTCTTTAGTAAAAGACTATAACCCAGGTTATAAATGTGAGTTTCACCAAAAAGGTGATGCGGTTAAAAAATTAAATGCAGGTATTTTACAATTAGCCAAATATCAAGATGTTCTCTATGCTCAAAATAGTTATTCTTTACTAATTATTTTTCAAGCTATGGATGCTGCTGGTAAGGATAGTACCATTAAACACGTTATGTCTGGCGTGAATCCCCAAGGATGTCAGGTATTTAGTTTTAAATCACCTAGTGAAGAAGAATTAGATCATGATTATTTATGGCGTTCGATGAAGTCTTTACCAGAAAGGGGAAGAATTGGCATCTTTAACCGTTCATATTATGAAGAATTACTGATAGTGCGGGTACATCCAGAAATTCTCAAAAAACAACAATTACCTAATTTTCCTAAAGGTGATCAGATATGGAAACAGCGATTTGAGGAAATTAACAATTTTGAAAACTACTTGGTAAATAATGGAGTTATTGTTTTAAAGTTTTTCCTGAATGTCTCAAAAGCAATGCAAAGAAAGCGTTTTTTAGCAAGGATTGATTCACCGGAAAAACATTGGAAATTTTCGGCTAGTGATGTGAAAGAACGAGCTTTTTGGGATGATTACATGAATGCTTATGAGCAAGTTTTCAACCATACAAGTACAGAATCTGCTCCTTGGTATATTATTCCTGCTGATCGTAAATGGTTTACAAGGTTGGTAGTCGCAGATATTATTTGCACAAAATTACAGGAATTAAATTTGCAATATCCGCAACTTAGTGAGGAATATAAACAGCAATTATCGGCAGCGAAAAAAAATCTGGAAGCAGAAAATTAGCAAGAGTTGAATGGGCGCAGGCCCTGCGCCCCTACTAAATCCTTCTCTATATCCATAGGTGCATGGCATGAATTAGAAATTTTGATATACCTAGGATTGGAGAAACTATGATCTTCAAGGACAAATATGGCAAATCTTCCTGACTTTGATATTGTCGCTTTAGCAGCTTCTGCCGGGGGGTTAACGGCACTAATTGAGGTGCTGGCAAATTTACCCGCAAATTTCAAATCAGCTATTGTTATTGTTCAACATTTAGATCCTCGTCATCCATCGCTAATGGCAGAAATTCTCAGTCGTCGCACTCCATTGACAGTAGTACAAGCAAATGAAGGAGATGAATTAACTCCAGGGACTGTTTATATTGCTCCCCCTAATAATCACCTTTTGGTTAGTAGTGAGGGGAAAGCTTCTTTATCTCAGTCGGAAATGGTACATTTTCTCCGTCCTTCGGCAGATTTATTGTTTGAATCTGTAGCTGCAAGTTATAAAGAAAGAGCGATCGCAGTTGTGCTAACGGGAACTGGTAATGATGGAGCAATGGGGATAGAAGCAATTAAAAAAATGGGTGGTACGGTAATTGTCCAAGATGACAAAAGTGCTGAATTTGCAGGAATGCCGTCCGCAGCAATTAAGACTGGAGATGTAGATTTTGTCTTACCTTTGGCAGAAATTTCTTCAGCCCTGATGACTTTGGTAATGCCTCATGCTCATTCCTAATCTATCGGCAATTTAGGTTATTATCAAATACTAGCTATAAAAAATAGTGTTGCCAAATTAAGGTTTTAGTTACATACTCAAGTATGCTATTGATTAAACGAGTCTATACAGGTTTAAACTTGATCTAAAATCATTTAAGTCGGTAGGCACAATTAAATATAATATGGGCAGGCAGGATGCCCACATGAGGACAAGACAAGGCAGACAAGGTGACAAGGCAGACAAGAAAGGGATGATTGGTCATAAAACTACCCATAAATTGAGTATTTTGTGGATAAAATCCTCCTTGCCTACTATCCCTCTTTCTCTTCCTGGTCTTGCCTTTACAGGGTGGGCTTCTAGCCTGCCCCAATCGACAATATTATTTTGATATTTATTTCAGCCAATCTACTTAACAACTAACAATATTTATAGAAAAATCGGTATTGAGCTTATGAATCCTCCACAAAAAGACCTTGATTTTGAAAGTCTCTTGCAATATTTGAAAACTAACAGAGGGTTTGATTTCACAGGTTACAAACGCTCAACCTTAATGCGGCGTGTTATCAAAGAGATGGAGACTTTAAATATAGATACTTTTGCGAATTATCAAGATTATTTAGAAGTTCATCCAGATGAGTTTAAAGATTTATTTAATACTATTTTAATTAACGTTACTGCTTTTTTTAGAGATACTTTAGCTTGGGAATATTTAGCCACAGAAGTTATACCTAGCATCATCAAAAATAAACAAGAAGATGAACTGATTCGGATCTGGAGTGCTGGTTGTGCTTCTGGGCAGGAAGCCTATACTTTATCAATGGTGATAGCAGAAATATTAGGAATAGAAGAGTTTCGTAAGCGGGTAAAAATTTACGCAACAGATATAGATGAAGAAGCTCTCATCGAAGCTCGTCAAGCTATTTATCCAGCCAGAAATATTCATGAAGTCCCATTAGAACTGCGCGATAAATATTTTGATTTAGTAAATAAAAATTATGTTTTTCGCCAAGATTTGCGTCGTTGTGTAATTTTTGGTCGTCATGATTTACTTCAAGATGCACCAATTTCTCGTTTAGATTTATTGGTTTGTCGGAATACATTAATGTATTTTAATTCGGAAATACAAGGAAAAATTATTAATCGCTTTCATTTTGCTCTTAATGATAATAGCTATCTGTTTTTAGGAAAAGCAGAGATGTTAGTAATGCACTCTAATTTATTTATACCTATAGATTTAAAAAATCGGATATTTGCAAAAGTATCTTTGGGAAACATCCGCAATCGTCAACTAATTATGGCAAATTCACACGATAAAGAATTAGTTAATAATTTGTATTCCTTAGCGGTACGGATTAGGGAATTGGCTTTTGATACGGCAAATAGCGCTCAAGTTGTCATTGATAATCAAGGTACATTAATCATGATTAATGAACAAGCTCGGAATTTATTTGGTCTGACAATTAGAGATTTAAACCGCCCTTTTCAGGATTTAGAATTATCTTATAGACCTGTAGAATTACGCTCACTCATTGAACAGGTATATAGTGAAAGACATCCGATTACACTCACAAATGTTGAACGTTTTCAAGCTAATTCAGAAATTCAAAATTTATATATGAAAATTATTCCTTTACAAGATTTAGATCAAACTATTATCGGTGTAACAATTTCATTTAATGATGTTAGTCGTTATCTAAAACTCCAGACAGCATTACAACGATCTCGACAGGAATTAGAAACAACCAATGAAGAATTGCAATCAACTAATGAAGAATTAGAAACAACCAATGAAGAATTGCAATCAACTAATGAAGAATTAGAAACAACCAATGAAGAATTGCAATCAACAAATCAAGAAATGGAGACCATGAATGAAGAACTTCAATCTGCCAATGAGGAGTTACAAACAATAAATAATGAATTAAATGATCGCACCAATGAACTTGACCAAACTAATATTTTTCTTGCTTCTATTTTAGGTTCTTTACAAATGGGAATAGTAGTCCTGGATAGTAATTTTAATATTTTAATTTGGAATGATACAGTTGAAAATTTGTGGGGTTTACGTAGTGATGAAGTAATTCATAAATCTTGGTTTAGTTTAGATATCGGTTTACCTATAGAACAATTACGAACTCCCATTCGTGATATCATATCTGGTCAGAAGAAATTTCAGGAAACACTCGTTCCTGCCACTAGTCGTCGCGGTAAACAAATTCAATGTTATATTGCCTTTACTCCCCTAATGAATGAAACAGTACAAGGCATTATCATGATGATGACAGATGTTGAAAAAATCACTAGTATGGTTTCTCCTGCGGGCATTGAAGAAAGACAAGGGAAAATAGGACAGATTGAAAATAATTCGTAATTCATAGTTAAAAATAATGTAGGAAGTTCTAAATCCTAAATTCTAAATTCTAAATTCTAAATCTATGTCTATAATTATTGCTGGAGAACGGAGCGGAGTCGGAAAAACAACAGTTACACTTACTCTTTTAGCGTCTTTACGTCGTCGTGATGTCCAGGTGCAATCTTTTAAGGTGGGACCCGATTATATTGATCCTATGTTTCATCAATATGTTACTGGTCTGCCCTGTCGAAATTTGGATACTGTGCTAACTTCAGAAAGTTATGTTCAGCAATGTTTTAACCATTATTCTCCCCGGTCTGAATATACTTTAGTTGAGGGTGTAATGGGTTTGTTTGATGGTATTGGCCAGTTAGCAAATACCAACGGGAAAACAGACTTTGCTAGTACAGCGCACGTGGCCAGATTATTAGATATACCGATAATATTAGTAATTGATTGTAGTCGTTTATCGGGTTCAGTAGCCGCAATTGCTCACGGTTATTGTTCTTTAGATAGTAGAATTAAAATTGCCGGTTTGGTATTGAATCGCGTTGGCAGTGAGCGACATTTATCATTATTAAAATCTTCCCTTGCCCCGCTACAATTACCCATACTCGGTGTCTTACGACGACAGGATAATATTACCATTCCTGACCGTCATCTGGGTTTAATTCCCACAGCAGAATTAGCAGAATTAGATCAAATAATTAATAGTCTAGCAGATTTAGGTGATGTTTATTTTGATTGGGATAAACTCCTACCACTTTTAAAATCAGCACCTTTCAAAAGTCAAAAATCAAAGGTCAAAAGTCAAAATTCTTCTGTTAGAATTGCTGTTGCCAGAGATCAAGCCTTTAATTTTTATTATCAAGATAACTTGGATTTACTAGCAGAATTAGGAGCAGAATTAGTATTCTGGAGTCCATTAAATGATTCCCAATTACCAAAAGATATCCAAGGAATGTATTTTGGTGGTGGTTTTCCTGAAGTCTTTGCACCACAATTAGCTGCAAATATTAGCCTGATTCAAGAAGTCAAAAACTCAATTTTAGCAGGAACACCCACAATTGCTGAATGTGGGGGATTGATGTATTTATGTGAGCAAATTATTGATTTTGATGGTAACTCTTGGCCAATGGTGGGAATATTACCCACTTCTGCACAAATGGATAAAAGATTAACTTTAGGATATCGTCGCGCAGTGGTTTTAGAAAATAATTTTTTATTTGATGTCAATAAAAATATTTTTGGACATGAATTTCATCGTTCTCATTTAATCACTAATTCTCAAAAACCTTTATTTAATACCTATCGCTATGATTGTGATGAAAATACAGGTTTTGAAGGTTGGTGTTTACCTAATGTTCATGCTTCTTATATTCATCAACACTGGGGAGGAAGTCAAGAAATTCCCCAAAGATTTCTGCAAGAATGTTTGGAGACTTCCAAATAAAAAAATATCCCAAAATTTCTTGTGGTGCAGGCATCTTGGCTGCTAATCATATCAGGAGGGACCAGATGCCCATCCCACAGAATTGCATAGTGTATCGCTAAAGCGAAAGTTTCCGCTAAAGTGGAGCGTCCCGGAGGGAACTAGTGCTGCTGCAAGCAGTTTATCTTTTTTGTGGAGGAAGTCATGTCTTAAGTAGGTGAACAGAATAAAACCAATCTGTGTAAAGAAAAGTAAAATCGCCCAAACCCTCTTCAATCTTGCCTTTTGCCTCTTGCCTCTTGCCTTGCCATAACGACAATTTTTAATGCTAACCTACTTAGATTAAATACTCTCAGTGGATTGGTTCCCTGAGAGTATCAATAAGCCATAAATAATTACGCCATAACGCACCCAATAGTAAATTTACTAATTATCTGGAAGTTGTTTTTTCAAAGCATCTAATAAAGCCCAACGGCTATCAGTAGGTTTTTCAGACACAGAAGCATCCAAAATACCTGGACAATTGATATTACATAATTGACGCTGTGGCAATGCTAAACACATCTGCTGATAGAGCCATTCACCGGGATCAAAATTACCATCAGGTGCTAAAGTTTCCAGTAAATCTTCTACAGCCACTTCCATTTCTAAAGGCAAATCTTCCGTTTGATTAGCGGTTTCATCTAACCAAATCACTTCCTGAGCATTGAGAACCAGACGATGGTTATACTGCTGCAAACAGCGATTGCAGGTACAAGTAACAATTGCTTCTGCCTGAGATGAAACTTCCAAGTAATTACCCTGATGTTTAACTTGGATAACTCCGCGAACTGGTGTCAATGTTTCTAATCCAGGCAGAAACTCTTGAACTTGAATTTCCTCTGTCCGCTCCGGGGCTTTGGTTAGCTGCGGAATAAAAATAGCGTCCATAGGATTTGTGAAATACCCTTACAAAAAAATTAATCATGGGTAATGGGTAAATGGTGATTGATAAAATCATCACCTATTCCCTATTCCCTAATTACGGTGTAACAGCTTGACGAACAACTAAATGACGATAGGGTTCTTTACCACGACTGAAGGTTTCTAAATCAGAAAACTCCTGCAATAATGTGTGGATTTGTCGGCGTTCTAAAGAACTCAGAGATTGAAGTTCTACCTCTCTGCCAGAAAAACGGACTTCTGCGGCAGCATTTTCTGCTAGAGTCCGGATTTCAGATTCTCGTCTGGCACGATAACCACTCAATTCAATTGTGTAGGCTATCTGATTTTCTTCTGGTTGATTCAAGTTGAGAACGGAATTTGCTAGATACTGAATTCCATCTATCACCGAACCACCAGCACCAATTAAAATCCTAATTTGTTCTGATGTTAAATTAGTTTGCTCTATTGTCAACCAGTAGCTTTCTCCCGCTGGTACATCTTGCTCAGAAGATGGGGTAGTTTCTAAATTAGCCCGTACTTGAGTAGATACACCAATTAGAAGTAGCAAATTCTGTAACCATTGTTCACTACTTTGCATAGAAATGTCGCTCATAATCAACCAGTAGCCTTTTTCTTAGAACTTTTCGGTTCAAATGGCAACGCTTTTACGTCGATGGTTTGTGCTTCTTTTTCCTGTAAGTCTACGATTTTTTGAATTTCTTCTGGTAGAGGTTCACGGGAGAGGATATAGGTTTGGACGGTTTGGAAAACATTACCAATTACCATATACATAAGTACCCCAGCCGGGAGGGGAAAGAATAAAAACATCCCAGAAAAGAGAACAGGGGTAATTTTGTTGACTGTATCTTGTTGAGGGTTGCCACCGCTGGAATTTTGCCCAGACAGCATTTGGCTGACATAAAGGCTGATGCCAAAGAAGACAATCATTCCCACAATATCCCAATGAACTGTGTTATCAGGATCAATAGCACCGACTCTGCCCAAAGCATCTATAAAGAGAAATCCTTTGTCTGCTGCTAATCCGGGAATTGTGCCTTGAATGGTCACGTCTCCGGGTTCTAAGGCTTCTATATTACCTTCGGCATCAATTTTGACCCGTTCTTCCCCTTTCATGATTTTCCATTCAGGAGTTAACTTAGCTTCTGGGTGTTCTACTAAGAGGGAATCAAATGATTTACCTTCTACGGTTTGATATTGAATCTTAGTTTTTTCTCCCACTGTTAACTTATTACCACCCGGTAAGATGGCAGAGATGGGAGAGTGTTCCCCATCAGCAATGTAAATATTTTGTGGGGAAGTAGCAAAGGCTTGGGGTTGAATGCGCTCGATTTGTTCTTCAGGGAAGATTTGCAAGTTAACGGAGTAGTTGACTCCGGAAAAAGGTGAACCCCGCAAAGTGGCAAATAGTGCTAATAATACTGGCATTTGCAAGAGGAGAGGCAGACATCCTGCTAAGGGATTACCAAATTCATTTTGGACCTTGAGCATTTCCTCTTGTTGCTTTTGCTGATCGTCTTTATAACGTTCTTTGATTTCTGCCATGCGCTTTTGCATGAGAGGCTGCACGACTCGCATCCGCCGCATACTGCGGATAGAGCCAGCACTCAGAGGATAGAGTGCAAAGCGGATAATCAATGTTAATGCTACTATCGCCAACCCATAGCTAGGGACAAAACCATAGAAAAGGTCTATGATTGGCAACATCACGTTGTTCGAGAGAAACCCAATACCAAAATCCATTATTTGTGAATTCAACCTGCGGTACTTTGACATTCTCACCCCGTTTAGGAGTGAGATGCTTAATTGAGCCTATCCTCTGACTATAGTTAGTTGCCCTTCTATGCTAGAGGCGATTCTCTCCTAAGCTTTTGCTCTATATTGTAGAGGTTTTTGTTAAGCATTGCTGTGACTATCCACAAGCTACGCAAGCTAAGGATAGCAGCACATTAGCTAAAAATGTGAATGTTAACGCTCTGGACAAATGACTTATTTAGAACTGCTATATTGGGGATTTTTCGCAGCAACTCTTTCATTAATGTAGTCATAGACTTCCCGAAAGTTAGGAATAGCCCGCATTTCTATGAGGGTACCATTTTTGAGGGTAATTGCCATATCTCCCCATAGACCGATGCCACGGGGAACTTTGACAACTTTCATCACTTCTGAATAAATTACATCATAGCGATCGCGTCCCATCCAACCTCCCGTCACACATACCCGTCGGTCTGTGATGCGGAAACGTAGCCACACAGCCCTGACTATTGCCCCAACAGCTAGGGGGATACCCACCACCGTTAGTCCAATCAGCAGGTTGATAATCAAATCCCCAATGTGGGGACCACCCTCATAATAAACTTCTTCACGAATTCCCATTTAATACCTCAGTTTGTGCCAACAACTGCTTTAATTCTTGCAGAAATTTATGAGTTTCGCACTCAGATTTTGCTGTTGTTGTTTTCACAATTAATACTAGCCGCCATCCTGGGACTAATTCTGGCAACAATTGATGTAATGCTGCTGTCATTTGTCTTTTTATTTTGTTGCGAACAACGGCGCGTTTACTTACTTTTGTACTAATGGCAATACCAATTTTTGTAACAGGGGGGGCAGTATCCAAAGAAGGTTCTGTGGAAAGAGGAGGTTTTAAGGCTCTCAATGTGAAATGAGAACTATGTCGCCGAATTCCTTCCCGGAAAACTGCCTGAAAATCCTGACGGGATTTGAGACGATATGCTTTGGGCAAAGCCACAACAGTTCTTAATTGTCGAATTTTACCCTAAACACTCAAACGATGCCGTCCTTTTCTTCTTCTAGCACTAATCACGTTTCTGCCGTCTGGTGTCCGCATTCTGGCCCGAAATCCTGATGTTCTTTTTCTTTTACGGCAAGTGCCGCCTAGTGTGCTTTGCATACTGTTCTCCTATTAGGCGATTTTCATAAAAAGTCACAATCCGATATTTTACCACTTTACAGGCAATAAAACATAATTCTGGATGGAGTTATTGGTCATTAGTCATTAGTCATTGGTCATTAGTCATTAGTCATTAGTCATTGGTCATTAGTCATTAGTAATGATATATGACCTGTTCCCTTCTTAGGTAATACTGATAATCCATGTACCGAGATCACGCAGTAATGGTACATCACCTGGGGAAAGAACTTGACATCTGAAATAAAACACCCCTCCAAAGGCTGGATTTTCAACGTTGGATAAGACTAACTCTACTTTGCGACCGGCGGGAATTGGTTCTTCGGGAAATATTTTAATCACCCCTCCTTCTTTATCCCATTTGACTTCAGATAGGGCGACTTTTTTACCTTTAACTAGGACTTCAATATTTTTGGGATCAAAAGTTCCCTTGTAATAATCAGGATAGCTAATGGCAAATTGAGCCACTGCCAATTTCATTTTTTGGGCGGGAACTTTTAATATATAACGATCAGTGCTATTGGTTTGTCCGCCAAAATCTAAGCGGTAGGGCAGTTGATTTTCTCTTTTGACACCGCTAAAAAGTGTTAATCCAGGTAAACTTTGCGCTAAAATCGGAGTTGTCAAGCCTGTTAATAAACAGCCAGTGACGGTTAAGGCAGAAAGTAGGCGTTTCATAAATTAGGTTTCCCTTGAGCGTTTGTAACTAAGCGTTAGTATTTGTAACTAAACTTTACTACAATAGACGTTAGTTAGAAATGAAAGTGCCATTTTAGTCAAAAATTCTCTCCACAAAGTAAGATTACTGTTATTTAGAGTTAATTTTGTTATCTAGAAGATAATTTTTATGACTAATTATCAATATCCAAGTATATATTAAATGATTAAGAATTCCAGAGTGAGTTTTTTCCCAAATATAAAATAATCTGAAGAACAATATCCAAAATGTAGATATTGGCATAGGATGTGCGATAACTAATTTTACTATAGCCATTTTGTAAGGATGATATCTGCATATTATTAGGTTGAGTTTGTGAATAAACAACAAAGATAGCAAAAACAAAAATTGGCAAGTTCTATCTACAAAGGTAATTCATGGTTAATCATCTCATCAACTAAATGATACTAATTTGATTTAAAAAGTATTCAGAGTTAACGGGTAATGTTAAGTATTTACATCTAGGAGATTGCATGAAAATAGCAGTTGCTAAAGAAATAGAAGTTTGTGAACGGCGTGTAGCTTTAATTCCCGATACCGTAGCTAAATTAGTCAAACAAGGTTTAGAAGTTTGGGTAGAAGCAGGAGCGGGAGAAAAAGCATTTTTCAGTGATGCTGATTATGAAGCCGCAGGGGCAAGGATTAGTGATGATTCTGCCCAATTATGGAGTGAAGCAGATATTTTACTCAAGGTTAGCCCACCCCAAACCAGAGAAGATGGAAGATCAGAAATTGAGTTACTCAAATCTGGTTCTGTATTAATTAGCTTCCTCAATCCCCTGGGAAATCCCGTAATTGCCCAACAATTGGCAAATCGGCAAATTACAGCTTTGAGTATGGAATTAATCCCCCGTACCACCAGAGCGCAAAGCATGGATGCTTTGTCCTCCCAAGCCTCACTAGCGGGTTATAAAGCCGTATTGATTGCGGCGGCGGCATTACCGAAATATTTCCCCATGCTGACCACTGCGGCGGGGACTATTCCCCCAGCTAAAGTATTTATTATGGGTGCTGGTGTAGCCGGATTGCAAGCGATCGCTACAGCTAGAAGACTAGGAGCAGTAGTAGAAGCCTTTGACATCCGCCCAGCCGTCAAAGAAGAAGTGCAAAGCTTAGGAGCGAAATTCGTCGAAGTCAAACTGGAAGAAGAAACCGTTGCAGCCGGTGGTTACGCCAAAGAAATATCCGAAGCTAGTAAAAAGCGTACCCAGGAAGTAGTCGCCCACCACGTCAAAAACGCCGATATCGTCATTACCACAGCCCAAGTACCAGGCAGAAAAGCGCCCATTCTCGTCACAGAGGAAATGGTAGCGCAGATGAAACCAGGTTCAGTAATTGTGGATTTAGCTGCTGACCAAGGTGGAAACTGCGCTTGTACAGAAGCAGGTAAAGATATTATTTGGAACGGTGTAACCATTATTGGACCAATTAATTTACCCTCATCTATGCCAGTACACGCTAGTCAACTTTATGCAAAGAATGTTACCTCATTAATGCAACTGTTGATTAAAGATAAAGTATTACAAATCAACTTTAGTGATGACATTGTTGATGCTGCTTGTGTTACTCATGGTGGAGAAATTAGAAACCAACGAGTAAAGGACGCTTTGCAGACGGTAGCGGTTTAGTTTCCATGAATAAAATTCATGGAATAACGAACCACAGAGGCGCAGAGTTCGCAGAGGAATGCGAGTTTGAGAGAGTTTTTTTGTGGGGTAGGCATCTTGCCTGCCCTTGGACGGGCTAGAAGCCCATCCCACAATAGATAGTTTATCTGTTGGTATTCACTTAAAAATCCAAAATCGAAATGACAGAAGCATTAGTTCCAGCTTTATTTGTACTTGTCTTAGCCTCTTTTATCGGCTTTGAAGTTATTAACAAAATTCCCCCCACATTACACACTCCTTTAATGTCGGGTTCCAATGCCATTTCCGGGATTTCGGTAATTGGTGCAATTCTCGCTGCTGGGGAAAGAAACACCAATTTATCCGTAATTCTCGGTTTAATTGCGGTGATATTGGCAATGGTTAACGTAGTCGGTGGTTTTTTAGTCACTGACAGAATGTTGCAAATGTTTAAAAAAAAGGAAATTAAAGCATGAGCGACTTTTTACCAACTGGGATTCAGCTAACCTACTTAGTCGCTGCATCATTATTTATTCTCGGTTTGAAAAAGCTCGGTTCTCCAGCTACAGCCAGAAACGGTAATCTTGTCGCTGCGGTGGGAATGTTATTAGCTATTGTTGCCACAATGCTAGATCAAAAAGTATTAAATTACGAGATGATTTTGGTAGGTTTGGCTATTGGTTCTATTATTGGCGCTGTTATCGCTTATAAGGTAGAAATGACCCAAATGCCCCAAATGGTGGGCTTACTCAACGGGTTGGGTGGTGCGTCTTCTGCACTTATCGCTGTGGCGGAATTTTGGCGGTTGTTAGGAAGTTCTCAACCTATCCCCCTCGATGTCAACATTTCCATGTTATTGGATGTGTTAATCGGTGGTGTGACATTAACCGGTAGTTTTCTGGCTTTTGCCAAATTGCAAGGTTTAGTCCGTGGTACTCCCATTACTTTTCCTTTGCAACAACCTGTTAACCTGTTACTGTTAGGTGCTTATTTAGCGGGAAGTGCCTATTTAATCATGTCACCGGATAGTTTACCCATCTTTTTAGCGGTGGTGGCTGTTTCTTTGGTGTTAGGGGTGATGTTTGTACTGCCTATTGGTGGCGGTGATATGCCCGTTGTAATTTCGTTGTTAAACTCTCTATCAGGTGTGGCGGCGGCGGCGGCGGGTTTTGTAGTGATGAATAATATGTTAATCATCGCTGGGGCTTTGGTGGGCGCTTCCGGTCTGATTTTGACTGAGATTATGTGTAAGGCCATGAATCGGTCTTTATTCAGTGTCCTATTTAGTGCTTTTGGTTCAGTTTCTACTGCTACTGGTGGGGCTGCGGCTGGTGCAAGTAATCAAACTGTTCGCAGTATAGATCCCGAAGAAGGGGCGATGATGTTGGGTTATGCGCGTTCTGTGGTGATTGTCCCAGGTTACGGTATGGCGGTTGCTCAGGCACAGCATAGCGTCCGGGAGTTGGCAGATCAACTTGAACGCATGGGTGTGGATGTGAAATATGCGATACATCCGGTGGCGGGGAGAATGCCGGGACACATGAATGTATTATTGGCAGAAGCTAATGTGGCCTATACGCAGTTGTATGATATGGAGGATATTAATCCCCAGTTTGAACAGGCTGATGTGGCGTTGGTGATTGGTGCTAATGATGTGGTCAATCCGGCGGCGCGTAGTGATGTGAATAGTCCTATCTATGGGATGCCGATTTTGGAGGTTGATCGCGCAAAGCAAACTATTGTGATTAAGCGCGGTATGAGTGCTGGTTTTGCTGGTGTTGATAATGAGTTGTTTTATAAGGCTAAAACGACGATGTTGTTTGGTAGCGCTAAGGATATGGTGGCTAAGTTGGTTAGTGAGGTGAAGCAACTTTAGGTTATAGTTAGGAGTTAAGGGTATATCATTGCTATGCCCTTACCCACGCAGAGGAGCAGAGAGTTTTGTTTCTTACGATATCTCTTAGAGGACTCCACAAAAAAGATGATCCTATAACTATATGAAACTGTTTACTATTGGTCATTCAAATCATAGTATAGAAACTTTTATTGAGCTTTTGCTAGAGCATAATGTTACAGCATTGGCAGACGTGCGATCGCATCCTTATAGCCGATATTTACCTCATTTTAACAGCATACTAATTAAAGAGTCACTTAAAAGCGCAAAGATAAAATATGTATTTTTAGGACAAGAACTAGGTGCTAGACCAAAAAACCCAGAATGTTATGTTGATGGTAAAGCTGTATATGAAAAAATTGCCGCTACTGAATTATTTAAAAAAGGAATTCAACGTGTAATTGATGGGTTGAAAAATTATAGTATTGCTCTCATGTGCGCGGAAAAAGATCCCATTGTTTGCCATCGCGCGATTTTAGTTTGTCAACATTTACGAAATGAGCGTAATTTAGAAATCAATCATATTAAAAGTAATGGTGACTTAGAATCACATTATAAACTTGAAGACAGATTATTAGCTAGACATGGTTTAAAGCCATTAGCTCTTGTAGCAGCACCAGTGCAATTATCTCTCTTTTCTGATAATTCACAAAATCGTCAACCTTCCAATCCACTTTCAAGGGAAGAGTCTATAAAAGAGGCTTACAGGTTGCAAAGTGATGAAGTTGCTTATGTAGAAAAAAAAGGAAATGAATATGAGTAATTCCGTTGACTTATTCACAATCGGCTTTACCCAAAAAACTGCCCAGAAATTCTTTGATACTCTTGTTAAATCTGGCGTTAAGCGCGTTATTGATACACGATTGAATAATGTCTCTCAATTAGCAGGATTTGCCAAGAAAACAGACTTAGAATATTTTCTGAAAAAGCTTGGTAATATTGAATACGTCCATATTCTTGAACTAGCACCTACAAAAGATATTTTAGATGAATATAAGAAAAATAAAGGTGAGTGGTCAGTTTATGAGCAGAAATTTCTTCATCTAATGACAGAAAGAGAAATTGAAAAAAAAGTTAGACCAGAACTATTAGATGGTGGATGTCTTTTGTGTAGCGAGGCCAAACCCCATTACTGTCATCGCCGATTAGTGGCAGAATATTTAAGTACCAAGTGGGGAAATGTCAAAATATGTCATCTGTGAAGAAAATTGTCTGTCTTGCTAATTCTTGGAAAAATCAAGAACGTTGCATTGCTGGGATTGATTTGGATACTGGTAATTGGATTCGTCCTGTAAGTGATCAATATAATGATGGTCGAGTCCCAAGAGATATTAGACTCGTGGAGGGAAGAGAACCAGAATTATTAGACATTCTAGAGATTCCACTAGCAGACACAGGTGAAAACTTTGGGTTTGAAAGTGAAAACCTCACTATCTTACCGGAAAAATGGCAACTCGTAGGTAAAGCAAAACCAGAAGATTTGTTTCAATATTGTAGTAACAATTCTTATATTCTTCATAACTCAATTAAATATGTAGAACCATCTTATCTAAACTCTCTACCTTTTGAACAAAGAAGTACATTGCAACTGATTCATGTTGTTAATTTTTCTGTACAGTGTAACGGAGCAAATAACTGGAAAGGTACACTAGAAACTGCTTATGGTCAAAAGTTGACAAATGCTAAAATCACCGATCCTATATTTGTTGAAAAATTGGAAGCGGGATATGAAATCACAGATGATGATTATTATCTAGTAACAGTTAGTTTGGGTATGCCTTGGAAGCACAATGATTGGGAAGGAGAAGCTCCTTGCTGGAAACTAATAGCAGGTGTAATATAATACTTTTCTTTCTTGTCTTTTCTTTCTTGTAAAGTGGAATAGCGATCGCTGTTTAGGAAGTTGAAGGGATGCGATATCTGTTTGGGGATTTGAAGGAGTGCGATAGCGAAGCGCTCCGTAGGAATCGCTGTTTGGGGAGTGAGGGAGTGCGATCGCTTTTGGGGAGTTGAGGGGGTGCGATCGCTCTTACTCTGTGTTCTCTGTGGTTCGTTAAAAAAGGGTATTGGGAGGTTGAGGGGGTGCGATCGCTGTTTGGGGATTTGAGGGAATGCGATAGCGAAGCGCTCCGTAGGAATCGCTCTTCTATATGGGTAATCTCTTAACACGAAAAGTTTCATTATTTACAGAAATAATTGATCCCACTTCCAAATCTTCCTGACATTGGCTCAAAATTGTTGTTAAACATTCATTAATTACATGATAATTTTCATTACCTAACCGAAATAAAATTACACTGGGTAAACTATCTCCACTCACAGCTAAAAGTTGAGCAAAGTCTAAATCTATAGTTAATATAATTCGCTCTTCGGCACAAGCTTTAATTAAAATTTCATAATCTGGTAGTTTTTGCAAACCCTGTTCTCGCAAATGCACCACATCATAACCAGCACTACGCAACCAAACTACAGTCCGTAGTGAAATTCCCATATCAGCTAAAAACTTCATTTTAATTTTAATATTACGCAGTTTTAAAAGAATAAACCCTTTCTTGAGTCAACCACGCTGCATAAAGCAAAGATTGACGAATATCATCAGCTTCTAAATCAGGATATTCTTCTAAAATCTCCTCTAGTGGTTTTCCATTAGCTACTAAATTTACCACTAAAGAAACAGGTATTCGCATCCCCCGAATACAAGCTTGTCCTGCCATGATTTGCGGATCAAATGTAATCCTTTCTAAATTTAACATAGAATTACTTATTTGCAATATTTTTGATTGTATCATAAATTTACGAAAATCTATATATTTAAAGACGCTGAATAATCATTTGGGAAGTTGAGGGGGTGCGATAGCGAAGCGCTCCGTAGGAATCGCTGTTTGGGGAGTTGGAGGGATGCGATAGCGAAGCGCTCCGTAGGAATCGCTTTTGGGAGGTTGAGGGAGTGCGATCGCTCTTTCTCTGTGTCCTCTGTGTCTCTGTGGTTCGTTAAAAAAGGATGTTGGGGATTTAAGGGGGTGCGATAGCGAAGCGCTCCGTAGGAATCGCTGTTTTGGAAGTTGAGAGGGTGCGATAGCGAAGCGCGACATAGGAATCGCTGTTTGAGGATGATGGGGATTTAGGAGATAGTGCTATAATTTAAATAATCAATTCCAGGATAAATTCTATGCCAGTAGAAGCCATTTATGAACAAGGAACATTGAGATTATCACAACCGATAAAACTAGCAGAAGGAAGTAAAGTACAAGTAATTATCATTCCTCTAGAATCTAATTATCAACAGAAAAAAACATTAGAAATTTTACAAGAGATTGCTGAACTTCCTTTAGAGGGTAAAACAGATCCTTTTGATGGCAAAGATCATGATCAAGTTTTATATTGTCAATAGGTTATGATTTTTGTAGATACGGGTGCTTGGTTTGCTAGTGTTGTTCCTTCAGATTCCAACCATAAAAACGCTATTTTATGGTTAACTAATAATACAGATTCTTTAGTAACAACTGATTATGTAATTGATGAAACATTAACTTTATTAAGAGCAAGAGGAGAAACCAAAAGAGCAATTATTTTAGGTGAAGCTTTCTTCTCAGGTAAGTTAGCAACTATATATTATTTAACAGAAGAAGATACTCGCCTAACTTGGCGGATTTTTCGTGATTATTCTGACAAAGAATGGAGTTTCACAGATTGTAGTAGTAAAGTTATCATGGAAAAGTTAGATATTATCCAAGCATTTTCATTTGATTATCATTTTCGTCAATTTGGTATTTTTCAAGTCGTTCCGTAATGTATCATTTTTCTTTTTTCTCTGGATAGCGATAGCGAAGCGCGACCTAGGAATCGCTGTTTGGGGGGTTGAGGGGTGCGATCGCTATAGTATAATTATAAAAAAGTCAAAATTTTAAACAATATGGCAACAGGAATACCTAGTAAAAATGGGCGTAATCATAAACAAAATACAACATCTTTCCGAATTGAATATGAAGGAAAAATGCCTATAGAAGATATATTGAAAATTCAGCCAGCTAAGTTAAATCATATAATTAGCGTTGAAGGATATCCTAGAAATCAACTAGTATATGGAGATAATTTAAACGTCCTTCGCACATTATTAAATAATGAGAATGTTGCCGGAAAAGTGAACTTAGTATATATTGATCCTCCATACTCCACAGGTAGCAGTTTTGAGTCTCGTAATAGCAATCATGCTTATGATGATCTCATGGAAGGTGCAGAATATTTAGAATATTTGCGTCAACGTCTTATTTTAATTAGAGAAATTCTATCAGAAGAAGGTTCTATTTATGTACATTTAGATGAAAAAATGGCTTGTACTGTCAAAATTATCATGGATGAAATTTTTGGAGTTAAAAATTTTCGTAATTGGATTACTAGAAAAAAATGTAATCCTAAAAACTATACACGCAAACAATATGGTAATGTTGCCGATTTTATTCTTTTTTATACAAAAACAGATAATTATGTATGGAATCAACCTTTTGATGCTTGGACAGAAGACTCGATTAAAAAAGAATATCAATATGTGGAAGAAGGAACAGGAAGACTATATAAAAAAGTTCCTATTCATGCTCCAGGAGTAAGAAAAGGAGCAACTGGTCAACCTTGGAGGGGTATGTCACCACCTCCCGGTAAACATTGGCAATACATACCAGAAACTTTGGATGAAATGGACACAAGGGGAGAAATATATTGGTCTTCAACAGGTAATCCCAGAAGAAAAGTATATTTAGATAATAGTCAGGGTATTTCAATTCAAGATATTTGGCTTGATTTTAAAGACGCTCACAATCAAAATATTAAAATTACTGGTTATCCAACGGAGAAAAATTCAGAAATGATGAAACGGATAATTATGGCTTCATCAAATCCAGGAGATATTGTTTTAGATGCTTTTGCAGGAAGTGGAACTACTCTAACTGTATCTGAAGAATTAGGTAGAAAATGGATAGGTATTGATAATTCTCCATTATCTATTGATACTATAATTAAACGTTTAGTTAATGGTAGTGAAGCAATGGGTGATTTTGTCAATGGCAAAAATGGTAGTTGTAAATATAAACAAATAAACTTAATTGACTTTAATAGAATTTTAAAAACAGGTTTAGACTTGTATAGTGAAGAATCAGAAAGTTTAGCGTTAATTTCTGATCAAATCATCAAAAATTGGAATAGTAAACTTAACTATCTAACCAGCTTTGTGTAAATCTCTCCTCTAACATTTTCAAAGTACAAACCATCACTCTACCTTGTCCATATTGTTCTAAATTAGCGTAATCATTCCACATAGAACCTAGAAGTAATCCAGGACCATCATTCAGCATCAATACTTTTAATGGCAAATTGTATGTTTTAGCATAACCCAAAATTTCTGTTATTTTATCTCGATTGCCACCTGTTCTATCATCTTCCTGAGAACCTCCTCTATCGGAGTCATAACGAGCAAATCCAACTACCAATGGAGTACCATCTAAGCGGGATATCAACATATCCGCTGGAGTTTTATATTGCCAGTTATCTAATACTTCATTTAGCATTACATCTCTTCCAGCACGAACAGGTCCACGAATTAAATAATCCTTATTAAATACTTTGTTAAACCATAAGAAAAAACTTTCTGTTAAGTCATAACCTTTTTGTCCTCGCGTACTTTGCTCTAAAAGTATTGCCATGAGAGTTTCATCAGGTATAGGACGACTTTGCAAATTTTGTTTTACTTGCTCTATTGGACGAAATCTATAGCCAAAGTCCTTAATGATATCAGGTATTTTGCTTTTCTTTTTGGTCATTTCAACTGATGTATCTGGAGAGACATATCTACGAAATACTCTGAGTAATTGAATTCGCAAAGGATCAGGCTCTTTAGTGATAATTTCAAGTAAATTTGCAGAATTTTTAGCTTGTTCTACAACTTCTGTAAAACGCAATAACACATTCTCATAAATAATTTTAGCTTCATCTAAGGAATCTGGATAGAAAGGTGAATCAAATATAGTAATCCAATTAGATGCTGTTGCTTTGTAACTAGCAAACGTGGTCAAAATTATTTCCTTATTCTCATAAACAGTACAGGTTATTAATATAAGCAATAGTGGTATTTTTGTCCATGCCTTTGTTAAAAAAGCAGTAGTTACTCACCTATAAGTATGCTATATCCGAAACTTCCAAAGATCGCTCTCTTCGTGGCTTGTTAAAAAAGAGATGTTTGGGAAGTTGAGGGGATGCGATAGCGCACGCGCTGACTTGTCAGTTCGCTGTTTGGGAGGGTTGAGGGGGTGCGATAGCGAAGCGCGACCTAGGAATCGCTATTTATCTGTATTTATTAAATCTCCCAATCTTCCAATTTTAAATTATCAATTCTACTAAATTCTCTAGTATTGTGAGTAATTAAAGTTAAATTATTAGCTATAGCAATAGAAGCAATATGTAAATCATTATTTCCTATAGGAGTACCTTTAGTAGCCAATTTACTACGAATTTCACCATAAATTACAGCACATTCATCATCAAACTTCAAAGAAACAAAACGATCTAAAAATTCCCGCTGCTTTTGCAGAGTTTTCGCAGGATTATGAGTTCTCATTGCACCATAAAATTGCACCATAAAATAGTTCAGCTTTCACTATTGAACAAACTACTATATCTATATCGGATAAATCTTGAAGACGCTGAATGATCTTTTCTGATCTTTGATTAAGATATTGAATACAAACATTACTATCTAATAAATATTTCATCAGTTTGTATTCCTAACAATTAATCATTTCTTCTAAACTGTCATCTAAGCTATCATCAATTCCTAAATCATTTAGAATAATTGGATCATCAGCACAACTTCCTGCTGTTTGATTAATAAATTCTTGCCAGTTTAATTTGTGTTTTTCTGTGTTTATGAAAGTTGTTGGTTTATTGATCAAATTTTGACGAAATAAACGGACAATTTCCAATATTTCTGGTATATATTCTTCTGGAGTTTGGGCAATTTCTAATAATAAATCGTTCCAGGGTGTAGTTGAGGATGTTTCTGTGATTAGTTGGTGATTATTAATCATAAAATACTAGATTTGATTATTTTTACATATTATCAGTATATCAAATCAGAATTAGCAAGTGTAACTTACCCAAAGTATCCCTATTTGGGAGATTGAGGGGGTGCGATAGCGTTCGCGGAGCGTCCCAGAGGGAACTAGCGCGACCTAGGAATCGCTTTTACCTTAAAATGGAATCCATTCCAACTTATCAATCCATTCTTCCGCTTCTGTAGCTTCCCAAACAAACACAAGATCCTGTGCTATTTTTGCTATTGGTATTCGGGGACGCAACCAAAATAAACCCCAAATATGACCACCTTCTCCCCAATGTACTTCCAAATGTCCTGGCATACTAGCACGATTATCTGTTACTAAAACTCTTTGAGATAATTGTAAATAACGCAAAATCTCAGGATCTAAAGTACCTGTTGGTGGTGCATTATCTTCACCCACACGCAAAATATCTATTTCGGAATTTAACCTTAAAATAGCTAATTTTAGACGGGGTGGCAAATTTTCATCAAGTAAAAAACGCACTTTCACAATACAGTTACCTGCTGTTGAAATTTTGCACTTTTCAACTTTCTCAATCTTTGTAACAAAGGTGAAGGATGAGTAATTGATTCTTGATAACGTTTTTCTCGATATTTTGCCAAATTAGAAAGATAAGAATCAACTTGAGGACGATTATGTAAATAATAAGTAATGGTCGCGTAAATTTGCTCTAAACTCAAATCAGGAAAATTAGCACCGATTTCTTCTGGTGTATATCCTTCTAAATAATAATCAAGTACATTATCAATACCAATACGGTGTCCTTTCAGTCGAATATCTCTCTCTGAGATAAAGTCAAAATAACCTTCTAATTGCATTACTCTAACCCTACAAATTTTGTTGCCATATTAATTTATTATAAGTCATTATATGCTTTTTGGAAAGTTAAGGGAGTGCGATAGCGAAGCGCGACCTAGGAATCGCTGTTTGGGAAGTTGGAGGGGTGCGATAGATAGCGCAAACGCTGACTTGTCAGTTCGCTCAACTTAAACCCCAAATCCCAAAACCACATCCAAAGCAGTACGAATTTCTTCCCAATATTCAACTTCTAAAATCCCCACCAACCCTAAAACCCGACGATAATCAACAGAACGAATTTGAGAAACATCAATAAAACGATCTTTATCTAATCCATTAGTTGCTGTTGCTTTGACATTGACAATATAGGGACTTTGCTTACTTCCTGGTCGAAATGGCATCACAATTGTTAATAATCCATATTGATTCATAATATCATTTTGAACTATCAAACAAGCACGGATTTTTTGTGCTTCTGCTCCCACCGTTGGATCAAGATTTACCCAGCGAATTTCACCCCGTTTATAAGTTAAATTACCCTCTGGCATTAATACCATCTCCAGCTACATTATCCCAAGCAGAAATCTCATTTTGATATTCTAAATTTTTCGCATCTTCTTGGAGTGCAGCAATTATTTCTGCTTCTAAAATTTTGCGTCTTTGTTCTGCTAATAGTGCATTGATATAGGCACTACGATTACCTTTTGCTTGTTGATCAATAAATCTGAGAATGTCTTCTTCTAAAGTAATTGTGACTTTCATCATTATGTATGACTTATTCATCTTACCAATCAATCATACCACTTTTTTGACATTGCGTGAGGTAAAAAGAGATTTTGAGGGGTTGAGATCGCTTTTGGGAAGTTGAGGGAGTGCGATCACAGCAAAATATTTATTCAAGCAATAGCAAATGCAGTATATTTCCTTTCTTCAGGAGGATGAAATGCTAAAACAATATCAAGATTAGAAATACCTAACTTCATTAACTCATTAGCTATTCCCTCTTCAGTCCAATCTTCTTCAATCCAAATTTTATCATTTTTAATTCTGATATTAACTTGGATATTATTGGTTCTTTTTTTGCCATCCCAACCCAAAAAACACCAAATATAGTGATAATTATTATCATCAAAAATCAAACAACTTTCATCAGTTAAATTCGCTGCACCAGAAACCCAATTATGATATTCTGTGAGAACTTGTTTAATTGCTATTTGATATTGTTTTAGTTTATCCATTGTAATATCTCCTCTTTTTCGACATTAACTACAATCATCAAAATTTGATTTAATTGAACAATTTCTTTAATTGAATCTTTGGTAAAAAAGTTTTCGTATGTACTTTCTTTAATAGCCAAATAAATCGTATAGTCTGGTTCTGTGAGGTTAATTAAATTACGATATAAAATATATTGCCCTAAAGCCAGTTCAAAATCTCTCATGGGAGAAGGACTAAGAAAACTCTTGATTCCATCCATAGCGTTCCACAATCTTACACAGAGACTTACCAGAAACGGATTTCATAAAGATAACTCAATCAACTGTTTTTGTGGTTCAACTTCTTCTTGCTGACTAGCAACTTCTAACCAACCTTGAACAGCATCTTTCAACATTTCTAATAAATGTTCATAACTTTCACCCCAGGTATGACATCCTGGTAAAGCTGGTACAGAACCACACCATACACCGTCTTCTTCCCAGATAATTGCTTTTATTTTCATAACCAATTCCTTGAACTAAGGATATTTTACCGCAGGGGCAGTCAGATGTACCAGTTTAATAAAGATGAATAATCGCTGTTTGGGAAGTTGGGGGGATGCGATAGCGAAGCGCTTCGCTATTGCTCTCACCGTTTAAATTTCTCCCCATTCTCTAGCATCAATAAAAAGAGAAAGATGCTTTTTATTACTCGTGGCAATCATCACCTCATTTCCATAATTAGCAACTAAAATAGATTGAGCAGCTAAAATAACATCACCATCCAAAGCTTTATTATCTGCTGTAGATTTACCTTGATTTCTCACTTCAGCCCATAATTCTGCTGCTTTTAACATTACTTCTGTGGTAATAGGAAGATAAATAATTTCTGATTTAAGTTGATTCAGTTTTCTAACTCCCGATAACTTATTTGCTCTTAATAATTCTCGTCTAATTTCATAATCTATAATTTCTGGTAAAATGACTTCATAACCTCTTTCAAAAAGACTATAAAACCATTCTTGACATTGCACAGCTAGAGGATTTCCTTTAGGATTAGTAACCAATCCCACAGGTGCAGAATCTAAAACAATAACCTTACTCATTTTATTTTAAATTGAAATACCATTCATAGATTCAATAATTTCTAAAGTTTCTTGTTGATCTTGTTGACCATCTGATTCATTCCATGACTCGAACAATCTTTTAATATTAGTTTTTCTGTGTTCTTTCTTAATTGCATCACTTTCATTAATTTCATTAATAGCATTTTCCCAGTTCTTTAAGGATGTCTGTTTCATCGTCACACTTTGACGAAATAACCGGACAATTTGTAGTAATTCGGGTATGTATTCTTCTGGAGTATGTTCAATTTCTAGTAATAAATCATTGCGGGGTTTTGCTGATGATTTAGCTGTAATGGATTGGTGATTATTAATCATAAAATTCTAGATTTGATTATTTTTACATATTACCAGTATATCGGATCAGAATAAGCAATGTCTGAAATTTATAAAATGGATAACTACGGTGATCTAAATGATTACTGCGGAGTGCTTCGCTATCGCTGTTTGGTAGTTGAAGGGATGCGATAGCGAAGCGCGACCTAGGAATCGCTGTTTAGGAAGTTGAAGGGGTGCGATAGTGTAGGTTATTGTAGGCGATCGCTCAAAAGATAAATTTTGTACAATTTGCAAAAAATAGACAAACAATCTATAATCATGTTTAACCCTATAAATTTTATAAGTCACTATGTCTGTCATCAGTGCAAGTGAAGCGCGTGCTAATTTTCCCGATATTATGAACCGTGCAGAATATCGTGGAGAAAGAATTTTAATTCAGCGTCATGGTAAACCTACGGTAGCGATAATTAGTATTGAAGATTTAAAGCTACTAGAAGCAATAGAAGATGCAATAGATTCTGCTAAACTGCGACGTGCAATTGAAGAAAACGAAGGATTTACCACCATAGAAGAAATAATAGCAAAACGCCCCAATGAGTGAACGTTATACATTGAGGATTGCTAAAACTGCGGAAAAAGACCTATTAGACTTGCAAGCAAAACAATATAAACAGATTGTATCAAAAATTCTCTCACTTCAGGGTAATCCTCGTCCTCAAGACTATGCAGCTTTAAAAGGTTATCAAGGAGGTTATCGTATTGATCAAGGTGAGTACAGAATTTTGTATACTATTGATGATGATAATAAATTAGTTGATGTTTTTCGAGTTGGTAAACGCAATGATGGTGAAGTTTATCAAAACCTGTAACTTTGGTTGGCATTAATACCATCTCCAAGCACACTATCCCAAGCAGAAATCTCTGTTTGATATTCTAAATCTTGTGCATCTTCTTGTAGTGCAGCAATTATTTCTGCTTCTAAAATTTGGCTACTGACTCCTGACTCCTTCTTCAACTTACTCTATAATCATACTATGATTTTGTACAATTTGCCAATAAACAAATAAATTAAAACACTGCTGTTAAAAATTTTGAAAGTGCGATATTTGAGGGATGCAATTACTAGGTTGTGGTATGAGAACTCACAAGTCAGCGATTCACTATCGCTTGACAATAGAAATTGTAATTAAACAGAAAAGAAATCAGCATCTAAAATTTCAGCAGATGAAAAAGGACTCTCTTGAGGAAAAATAGACAAAGGGAGTCCAGTTTCGATAGATGCTTCTTTACGAGCGTGTTGATAACAATTATCCAAAACTTCTAGATAATAACTTTTTAAACTAGGACTATCTAAAAACGTTTCTTGTAATCTTTGACGATGTTCATAGATTGTATATAACCAGCTATTTGATCTGTTTTGAGGTTGAAATTTGTATTTAAGAAGGTGCATAATTAACACTCTCAAATTACTTCTTAAAGCATTTTTCTCGCTTCTTCCCATACTTTCAACTTCTTCAATTAGATTTTCTAATTCTAATTCTGAAAATTTTTTACTTCTTAATAAATAAGCAGTGTTCTCTAACCACAAATTATAATCTTCCGCATAAAGATTAATAGTTTTAGCAATAGATTGATGGATCATAATCTACTCCTGAATAAATCCTCTTTATGATATCATGAATTTGTATAAATATGTTATAAGCGAATTATAGAATATTCATAGCCTATTATTAATTTTATTGTCAGAATCAGGATGTCCAGGATTAGAGGATTTACAGGATTTTTTTATTGATTACATATAAATAATATAGGATTACTATTTGATTTTTGAACATATACTATTGGTGAGCAATGCCCAGAATATTGGAGTTTTGGTGGGCAATGCCCACCCTACAACACTTAAATATTGTATGGCTACGCCACGCAAGCTATCAGAAATCATTTAGAATTGCTATATATCAATAATAATTGAAGGCAGGTAAACACAGATAATAAAGGATAAATTAATGGATTTGTTAACTCTGTAAAGTATCACATTGATTTGAAATATTATCTTTTCTCCTAATCCTGTACATCCTCTAATCCTGGATATCCTGATTCAGACAATAAGGTGTGTTAGGGAAGCGTGATTGGGTGTCCACTTGGTAGATAGAAAATAAATATTATTATACCTTACCCTTCTTCCTTCGTGTCCTTCGCTCCTATATCCCTCCGGTCTCGTCAGGGATACGTGGTTCATTAACTTCACGCCTTTGCTCCTTAGCGACTGTGCGCGAAACCCTCATAATCCAGGGGCGGACAAGCCGCCCACCCCCATTAAAATCAGGTGACACCGAAAACAACCACCAAGCCCAAAACAGCCCCAAAAACGATTAAGGCATAGAATTGAACTCGACCACTTTCTAGGTATTTCAAACCTTCACCACTGACAAGAGTAAAGAAACCCGTGAGATTGACAGCGCCGTCAACAACGCGGAAATCAACTTCCATAACTTGTCTAGCAACACGACGTAAACCGAGGACAAAGACACGATGATAAATATCATCAAAGTACCATTTGTTCAAGGATAGATCATATAGCGGTTGAATGCTTTTAGCGATCGCACTGGGATCAATTTTCCGGGCTAAATACATCAGTACCGCCAAAGTAATCCCAATTACAGAAACCGCTACAGAACTACCAGCCATGATGTAAAACTCATGGGGGTCAAATTCCGCAGCCTTTTCCATAACTTCAGCTAAAGTTTCACTAGGAGGAAAGATAAACTGCTCAAAATAATTGGCGTAGGGAGTCCCCACCAAACCAATCAACATTGAAGGAATAGCCAACACCACTAAGGGAAAACTCATCGTCCAAGGAGACTCATGGGGAGAATGGCTATGTCCGTGGGAGTCATGCGCCTCTAATTCTCCCTTTTTCATGGCCCCAGGACCAAAATTAGGAGCTAATTCTGCTGTCCCTGATTTTTCAGCTAAAGCCACAGCAGCATTTTTGAGTTGGGTTTTGATTTTTTCGTCATTACCCCGGAATTTACCTTCAAATGTTGAGAAATACATTCTAAACATATAAAAAGCTGTAATCCCCGCTGTTACCCAACCAATAAACCACAGGAAGGGGTTAGCAGCAAAAGCAGCACCGAGAATTTCATCTTTTGACCAGAAACCAGCAAAGGGGGGAATTCCCGCAATTGCCAAGCAACCAATCAAAAATGTGAAACTGGTCACGGGCATATATTTCCGCAGTCCGCCCATTAAACGCATATCTTGCGCTAATACAGGGTCATGACCCACAACTTCTTCCATGCCATGAATTACCGAACCAGAACCCAAGAATAACATCGCTTTGAAATATGCGTGGGTCATTAGATGGAATAATCCGGCACTATAAGCACCCACGCCCATAGCCATGATCATGTAACCAAGTTGGGAAATGGTGGAATAAGCCAGACCTTTTTTGATGTCATTTTGGGTAATGGCAATAGTTGCCCCCAAAAACGCTGTAAATGCCCCAGTATAAGCAATTACGTTCATTGCTGCGGGAACATTTTCAAATACTGGGTACATCCGGGCAATTAGGAATACACCCGCTGCCACCATTGTTGCCGCATGGATCAAGGCAGAAATGGGGGTAGGCCCTTCCATTGCATCTGGTAGCCAGACATGGAGGGGAAATTGGGCAGATTTAGCAACGGGTCCCAGGAAGACTAAAATCGCCAAGACAATGGCGAGGAAATTGCTAATAGAACCGGTTTCTACTAGGGTGGATAGGCGATCGCCCATAATCATGAAATCAAAGCTGCCTGTTGCCCAGAACAGCCCCAAAATGCCCAATAGTAACCCGAAGTCACCGACCCGATTTGTGACAAATGCCTTTTGACAAGCATCCGCTGCGGCTTTGCGATCATACCAAAAGCCAACTAGGAGGTAGGAACACATCCCCACCAGTTCCCAGAAAATGTAAACTTGTACTAGGTTGGGGCTGACCACCAAACCTAACATTGAAGAGCCAAACAAGCTGAGATAGGCGTAAAACCGCACGTAACTTGGGTCATGTGCCATGTAACCATCGGTGTAAATCATCACCAAAACAGCTACCGTCGTTACAATCACCAGCATTAGAGATGTCAGGTGGTCAATGGTGTAGCCCATGGTCAGGTGAAAATTGCCTGCTGATGCCCATTCTACAGTCCACAGATAAGGCGCATGGCCTTGAATTTGACTCCACAGCAAGGCAAATGACAGCCCCATAGCTGCTCCCATGAGGGAGATAATGACCACAGCATTCAACTGTCGCAGGCGGTTTGTCACCTGATTTATCGAGATTAGCCCTAGACCGACTAGCATTGCTCCCAAGAGAGGTAATACTGGAATCAGCCAGGCATACTGATAGATTACTTCCATCACTAACGCCTACTTTTAGAATTCTGTACAAACAAACGGGAATGTGAAAAACGAAAATTCAGCTAGAAAAAGGTAATAAGTAATAGGTCATAGGTAGTAGGTAATACAGATATATTTATTAGACCTCTTGCCTTTTGCCTCTTGCCTCTTGCCTTCTTCTTGGATGAGGTTTTCTGTTTAGGAAATTAGATACTAGGAAGCAGGAATTATTTACTAACCTTGTCTAGTTCTGATAGTCCATTACCTTCAAGTTAGCTTGAATTTTCTCACACCAACCTTCAGTTAACTGAATAATTTCAGAACTGCTAATAATTGTGACACACACCCTTGAGGATAAAATACCCCACCCGATACTCTTTCGGTGAGGTGTTAAGCATGGCTTTAGATTTGGTCAGTTGTCAGTTGTCAGTTGTCAGTTGTCAGTTGTCAGTTGTCAGTTGTCAGTTGTCAGTTGTCAGTTGTCAGTTGTCAGTTGTCAGTTGTCAGTTGTCAGTTGTCAGTTGTCAGTTGTCAGTTGTCAGTTGTCAGTTGTCAGTTGTCAGTTGTCAGTTGTCAGTTGTCAGTGGCAAATATTTTTCCCCTGCTCCTTGTCTCTTACCTCCTGTCTCTTACCTCCTGACTCCTGACTCGGTGACTCCTGACTTCTGCTGTATCAATTCTTTCGTAACTTGTGTAGGTGAGTTTAATTTCTTCTAAAGCTAGACGTAAATCATCTTTACTGCGAAAACCTTCCAGCCTTTGTTTAACTATACCTTTTTCTATCAAAAGTAACGTTGGTAATGATTTGAGTCTATAGGTATTAGACAACTTGAAATTTTGATCAGCGTTAACTCCTACGAGTTTAAGTTCATCACCACATTGGGTTTGAAATTGTAATAACAGCGGGTGAATAATGCGGCATAGTCCACACCAGGGCGCTTCAAAATTCACCAAAACGGGAACTGGGGATTCTAAAACTTCTTGAATAAATGTCCGTTCATTAACCGACAACACCATGATGCCTCTCGGAATTATAAGGTTTTTATCTTAAAATTAGCTGTCAGCAGGAGCAAATTGGCAAGTTATACCATTTTGGATTTTAAATTTTAGTTTGAGGATTTTTATGTTTTCCTGCTGACAAAAAAGCCAGCGCGACATTCACGGTGGCTGTTTGACATTTCAAATCCTGATTGCTATTGATGACAAAAGAAGGGAACAGGGAACTCTTAACTGGGAACAGATAAGAAACACTCATTTGCACCAGTTTAGAGCTTCAATCAAAAAAAGATGTTTTTACAAGATGCGTAGCCCGAAAAAAACAGTGTCATTATTTCAATCTCATGTTTTTAAACATGAGTTTTTCCTGTTCCCTCTGAATACTGTTGCTGAAAAATTTGACAATGCTGAGATTGCAGACTAGCACAATCTATACATTGTTATTTATTTCCCGTTTCCAGCAAGGTAGATGGTTACTGCTTGCCTACGGGCATTAAGCCCACTTGAGCTTGGCAGATAAACTCTTTTCCTAATCCTACCACTGATAAAACTCTAATGATATTTTGAGTTTATCGTACATTGTTTTGGTAGCAAGTGATCTGGATAAAGTTTTATTAAATTTATATTTTTTGTTGATCTTGGGGATCAGACTAAACTACCACATTATCCTACTTGTTGCCACTAATAACCAGGGATGTGACCACCATAATAGACCTGTGAAAATGGCAACCCCTAAATAAGCAGGACGGAGAAATTCTTGCCAGTTCAAAGATTGACGACCATCAATAATCGCTTGAAAGGGCATAATGGAAGTTCGCTGTTTGACAAGTTCAAAAGCTTCTCCATAGCGTTGACTTAAACGACGATCGCCATGCCATACTCCAAAGAGATGATGTAGTATCAAACCTATTGAGGTAACAAGGGTGAAGCTAGTCCCTAACCACAGGGTATGTGCCACACACCAAATAACTTGTCCCACCATTTGGGGATGACGGGTAATACGGATAATCCCTGTTTCATAAAGATGAACTTGGGGCTTTTGAATAGCCGCAATTTCTAGTAGATTGAAGGTGGCAGGATATAAAAATAAAAAAGATATAGCTGACATTACCCAAACTAATGTTCCTAGCCCTGGTGTGCCTTGTACCTGCCAAAGTTGCCAACCGTCATAACGGTGATTAAAAAAGTAAACAATTAATATCACAGCCAAAGGCAGGCTGATTAATGCAAAGATAATGCGATAAAGCCTTGGTCCAATATATTTTTCTGCCCAAGGACGTACAGCAGCCCCTCCGCTATGAGCGATCGCAAAAATTATTTGTAACCCTATTATGACAAAATGACTGGAGGTAAACGCAGGATTGGACATCATAAAATACAAACTCAATTCAAAATTCAACGGCAAAGAAATTACTAGTGATCAATATCTTGACCTTTAACAGATTATACACAAGAGTATTTTTGTCAAGATGTTGTGGTATTTATTTTAGTTAGTTCTGCAAATGTTAATTCTTGCCTAAATCATCTCTAGCTACAAAGCGATTCATCTTGATTTATTTTTAAAGTTACTCCTGTCCCAGTTTGACCGGTTTTGCCCTATGTCTGACCTTCCTTTTACTTTAGATCAGTTACGGATTCTCAAAGCGATCGCCCAAGAAGGGAGTTTTAAACGGGCTGCTGATAGCCTTTATGTCTCCCAACCCGCTGTCAGTTTGCAAGTTCAAAACCTGGAACGACAACTGGATGTTCCCCTCTTTGATAGGGGAGGCCGTCGCGCTCAATTAACTGAAGCTGGACATCTCCTGCTCAACTATGGAGACAAAATCCTCAGTTTATGTCAGGAAACCTGCCGGGCTATTGAGGATTTACAAAATCTTCAAGGAGGGACATTAATTGTTGGTGCGTCCCAAACTACCGGTACTTATCTGCTGCCAAAAATGATTGGCTTATTTCGCCAAAAATATCCAGAAGTAGCCGTGCAATTACACGTCCATTCCACCCGTCGCACGGCTTGGAGTGTATCTAATGGACAGGTTGATCTGGCGATTATTGGTGGGGAAATTCCCACTGAATTAGGTGAATCTTTAGAAATTGTTCCCTACGCTGAAGATGAATTGGCACTTATCTTACCTACGTCCCATCCCTTTGCCAAATTAGATACAATCCAAAAAGAAGACCTATATAAACTACAATTCATTGCTCTCGACTCCCAATCAACTATCCGCAAAGTCATTGATCAGGTTTTAACCCGCTGTGATATTGACACCAGACGGTTTAAGTTTGAAATGGAACTAAATTCCATAGAAGCTATTAAAAACGCTGTTCAATCAGGTTTGGGTGCTGCATTTGTGTCTACTTCAGCGATCGCTAAAGAATTACAAATGGGTGTTCTTCATCGTACCCCCATCGAAGGAGTCGTGGTGAAGCGCACACTCTGGTTAATATTTAATCCCAACCGTTATAGATCCAAAGCCGCAGAAGCCTTTAGTAAAGAAATCTTACCTCAGTTTGCTAACCCTGGCTGGACTCAGGAGATGTTGAAATTATCACAAATGAATCTAGTGGTAAATAATACATTAGACATAGCAACACCTAACTCTGCTGATGTCAGATAAACACCTTGTCACTCATTAAAAGTCATTAGTTAATCCTAAATGGCTAATGACAGGGAATTTTAGATTTTAGATTTTAGATTTTAGATTTTAGATTTTAGATGAAAAAAATTTGGTACAAGCCCCGTCCTTCAAGACGGAAAAATTGTCAATCCAAAATCCAAAATCGTCAATCCAAAATCGAGTGACCACTGACTCATGACTACTGACTAAAGAATAATATGGAAGTCTACTGTACTCGTCCCCACTGTCAGCGGCCAAAAAATCAATTTACTGATTTAGATGATAATCAAACACTAAAGACAGTACAGCAAAAATACTGTACTAGCTGCGGGAATTTCCATCTACAGATTTATATGCTTTAGCTGTTACTCTTCTGACTCTATTAACAGGTGAAGAAGCTAGTAAACTATTTGATTCATTTACGAATGAGTGGAAATGGCGCACAAAAACCACTATTAACGACAGATTAGCTAATATTTTAGATAAAATGCTGTTACCGGCTGCTAGTGAGCGATTTCAGTCAGGTACAGAAGTCTTAGAAGCCCTTTTTCCTCCTGTTCCTATAGTTAGCCCCACAGCACCACAACAACCAATTCCTCAACTAATCCCTCAACCAATCCTATGGCAACCAGCTTTTACTACATGGGAATTATTAGCTGGGGCGGCTTTTAGCGGATTTGAAGGGGCATTAATAGCGATCGCCCTTTTTAGTTTAGTTAAGAACCCAATTATCACTTTGGCTATTTCTGTTGTGATTTTAACTGGTTTAATTTTTGCTCAAACTAAACGGTGGCTAGAAAAAAATGACTTATTAATTATCCCCACTATTAGTTTGGCAATTATATTTTTTATGCCCTTTTTACGAGGAGGTATTGGCATTCAACAAATAATTATTTTAGGAATTACGGCTGCATTAATTGCCATTTCAGTTACAACCTTATTTCGTCTGATTTATAAATTAATATTTTCAATACTTTAGAAACTATTGTTGTCAAACTAGCCATTTTATTTATGTTGCAAAAAGAAGTCAAGGTATTACTTTTATCTCTATTAGTGACAAGTGGATTAATTGGTATTGGTTTATGGTTATTTATGCCTCATCTTCCTGAAATTACTGGTGTAAAACCCTCAGAAGATAATGGACTTAATAACAAGAATCAATCAATTACCGAACGCATTAGTTTTGGTGAAAAATCCTTAACCCCTGGAGAAATATCTCCAGCTAAAAAAAATGGTATTCAGGCTTTAGCTAATAAAAATTATGATCAAGCGATCGCTAATTTTACAGCATCACTAAAACTCAAACCAAATGATCCAGAAGCACTGATATATCTGAATAATGCCAGGATTGAATATGGCAAAAGTTATACCATTGTTGCATCAGTTCCATTAGGAACAGACCCCAATGCTGCGTTAGAAATTCTCCGGGGTATTGCACAAGCTCAAAATGAAATTAACACTGCTGGGGAAATTAACGGAGTTAGCTTAAAAGTAGGCATAGCTAACGATGATGATAATCCAAAAATAGCTCAAGAAATTGCTGCTAACCTAGTCAAAAATCCAGAAGTATTGGGTATAGTCGGTCCAACTGCAAGTGATGTCACCTTAGCTGCCGGTGCTGTTTATACCTCTGGAGAACTTGTAGCTATTTCTCCTACCAGCACTTCCGTAAAACTTTCTAACTTTAGCCGCTATGTTTTTCGTACAGTTCCCAGTGATTTTATGGCTGCGAGAACCTTAGCTAATTACATGATTAAAACCTTGCAGAAAAAAAAAGCAGCGGTTTTCTTTAATTCCCAAAGTAACTATAGTCAATCCCTTAAAGCTGAATTCGTTTCTTCTGTAACTTTAGAAGGTGGACAAGTAGTCAACGAATTTGATTTATCTAAACCAGATTTTAGTGCCGCAAAAAGTTTAGAACAGGCAATTGCTGGAGGGACAGAGGTGTTGATGTTAGCAACTAATAACGAAACTTTAGATAAAGGTATGCAAGTAGTCCAAGCGAATCAGAAACGCTTAACTTTACTTGGAGGTGATGACGTTTATAGCCTCAAAACTTTAGAAGTTGGCAGAGAACAAGCAATGGGAATGGTAATAGCAGTTCCCTGGCATATTGAAGCTGATTCTCAGTCAGATTTCCCCAAAAAATCCCGGCAGTTATGGGGTGGTGATGTCAGTTGGCGGACTGCCCTCGCTTATGATGCTACAAAAGCCTTTATTGCTGCATTAGCAACTAATCCTACCCGTTCTGGAATTCAACAAACACTGCTTTCATCAGAGTTTTCCGCTACTGGTGCTTCTGGTGCAATTCGCTTTTTACCGTCTGGAGATAGAAACGCCCCAGTCCAACTTGTAAAAATAGTTCCCGGTAATCGCTCTCGTGTTGGGTATGACTTTGAGCCGATTTTGAAAAAATAGTAGGGGCAAACCCCCCGTGGTTGCCCCTCTTGTAGAGTCAGGGTAGGGGCAAACCCCCCGTGGTTGCCCCTCTTGTAGAGTCAGGGTAGGGGCAAACCCCCCGTGGTTGCCCCTCTTGTAGAGTCAGGGTAGGGGCAAACCCCCCGTGGTTGCCCCTCTTGTAGAGTCAGGGTAGGGGCAAACCCCCCGTGGTTGCCCCTCTTGTAGAGTCAGGGTAGGGGCAAACCCCCCGTGGTTGCCCCTCTTGTAGAGTCAGGGTAGGAGCAAACCCCCCGTGGTTGCCCCTCTTGTAGAGTCAGGGTAGGGGCAAACCCCCCGTGGTTGCCCCTCTTGTAGAGTCAGGGTAGGGGCAAACCCCCCGTGGTTGCCCCTCTTGTAGAGTCAGGGTAGGGGCAAACCCCCCGTGGTTGCCCCTCTTGTAGAGTCAGGGTAGGGGCAAACCCCCCGTGGTTGCCCCTCTTGTAGAGTCAGGGTAGGGGCAAACCCCCCGTGGTTGCCCCTCTTGTAGAGTCAGGAGGAAGAAAGAAGAAGGGGTCGTCAATGAGTCCTCAAATTTACCCGGTTATTGAAAATATAACTATTTAAAATGATTTGTAGAGGCAAGATCAATAATTGGAACCAGGTGGGTGGCCCCAATTTGCCGATCCAGCTTGATTAGTGCCATATTCATGATGAAGGCACTAGAGAACTTTTTATCCAAGACATCTTATTTCATACCCGATTACCCAAAATCTGTTTGTGGTGGTCAAACAGACTACTGAAAATGAGGAGCAGGCTCACCGAACTAATTACCCAATTTGGACTAGTTAGAATCCGCTGATACCTGCCATTGGTGTGTCCGAGAGTGGCAAACTCTCAGTCAACATCTATCAATCTGCTGCTCATTAGAGATTTGAACTACTTCCTAGCTGGTTCTATTGATAGATTCAGCAGGTAGGCAAATCAAATTATCTCCTTGGGTAAGGATTAAACCACGTTGACGTAATTTACCCATTAAACGAGTGACAGTAACACGGGTTGAACCAATGGCGCTGCCAATTTGGGCATGGGTAAGGGGGAAGGGTAAGCAATAACCACGAATGACATCAGGATCGGTGTCACTCATGGAAGGCTCTCCATATTCCTCAATCAGTAAGGTAAGAAATCCTAAGAGACGGTCAATTGTGCGGCGTTGTCCCAAAGCACTCAACCAGAGTAACTTGCGTTGATGCTGATATCTAAAAGCATCCATAACTTCGCGGCGGAAGTGAGGCCAGTTGTCTAGGTCATGCCAGTACATCCACAGAACCGCTGTTTGGTCAACGTGGGCGTAGGACTGGAGTGTGAATGGAGATTGAGCAACAATTTCAAAGGGTTGTCCTGCTCCCACAAAACCCAAGAAAGCTTCTTCTGGAGTTCTGTTAATGCGTCTAGATGTTAACTGACTAGCAGTAGCACTAACTTGGGCTGTTCCTACCATGCGGATAGCACCTCTTTGGACTAAATAGAGCAAGCCAGGTCTAGCTGGAATGCGCTCATCTTTACTGAAGGTGCGGCAGCGGTAGTGTTCTTGGGCCCAGTCAAGAATACGTTGCCAAGTTAAGAAAGGACGTGAAGCTTCGGAAAAGGAAGATTGAGATTGCATAAGTAACAAAGAGCGTTTGGCAGCAAAACAAAGACGTGATAAGAAAAGTGCAAGGAGTGTCTTTGTGTTAACGGGGTAGGCATAACGCCTAACAGCGCCAGCCCTCCAATGGGATAAAAAGCTAAACTGCTTTCTATTTTTTTTCTTATACTTCCTACTGTACAACAAAGGTAGTAAAGATTACCCATTTTTTATACATTATTCATCAAATTTCATCCTACTCTCATTTTTCCTGACATCAGTAAACTTCTATCTTAAGGTAGATGGAACAGGATAAAATGATGCACACCATAAATTTTTTACAAGAAGATACGTGTCTTATAGACTACAATTTGAACGTGACAAGGCAATTAAACAGTTAATAAACAGATATTTAGTGTCTTCCTTCGGTATTTTTACCAGTAATGAGGAAATTACAAGCATAAAAGGGATAAAAGTTCCTCTCTACCAAGGAGGATATAATCAAAAAATTTTATATATCTCTGGTGTGGCTATGAGAATATCAAAATCTCAGAATTCACCAGTTATGGAAGTTGCTGGAGCAATCGCAGGGTATTTAGCTCAAAATAGTGCTAGTTTATTTAGAGTCAAAGTGACTCCCCCAGGTGAGATTTATATAGAACTCATTGACTCTACGTTAGCGGCTTGGTTACACAGTCTCACAGTTGCCACAAAAACTAGATACTTGGTAAATAGTTTTCTTCATGACCAATCACCAACTTCATTAAATTCACTAAAAATTTTTACAATTCAATACGCTCATGCAAGATGCCACTCTTTGATACGGCTAGGACACCAGGAAGGATTAATTGAACTTGATAGGACAGATATTCAAAGTTTTATATCCGTCAACTCTATACCCTGGCTGAATGATGATCAAAAACTTCGTCTTAATCATCCTGATGAAACTTTTCTCATTCATCAATTAGTCAAAGTGGTGGATGATTTAGTTTGTGCGGATAGTAGTTCTATTAACTGGGAAAAAGCAGGTGAAAACTTGAGTCAAGCTTTTGAGAAGTTCTGGTGTAATTGTCGGATTTGGGGGGAAGTGAAAATCAATTCACCGGCATTAGCTCAAGCTAGATTGGGATTGCTGATAGCGACTCAGTTGGTTTTAAGGTCTGTGTTAGAAGACAAATTGGGAGTTGTTGCACCTTTAGAACTTTAAGTCTAATTTATAACCCACCTGGCGACTAGAAGTCGCGGAACCACACAGACAAAACCCACCTTCGTGGGTTAAAAAATCTTGATTTTTCGTTAGTCCACGCAGGTGGACTTGGCTTGTGTAGTAGCGAATTATATTCGCCCAAAACTTGTTCATTCATCCTCTTAGGGACTTCCAATTAAAAAAATACCCAAAAATTTCTTGTAGTGCGGGCCGAAAAGTCCCCTAATCATCAAGGACGGGCAGGATGCCCATCCCACAAAATTGGGTAATTTATTTTTTGGTGTTCCCTTAGCAAGTCTCTTGACAAAATAAATATCTATGAATATGATTGCCATTGTGTGAGGAGCAAAATTAGAGAAGACACCGAGACGAAACACGGCCAGTCGTCGGTGTCTTTTCTTATGTGTAGATTTTTTAATTAAGCAAGAATTTTTCTATTGCTATGGCTGCACCATCTAACTCTACACTAGGTGCTACCCAATCAGCGATCGCTTGCACTTCTGCTGGGGCATCACCCATTGCAACACTAATACCAGCATAGTCCAGCATTTCCACATCATTGAAATTATCACCAATAGTCATTACATTATGACTTTCTAAACCTAGCATTTCTTCAGCTAGATAACGGACAGCATTACCTTTATTAACATGAGTATTAGCTACTTCTAAGAAAGTAGCGACGGATGTTGTCATATATAACTCTGTTGGTTGATATATACAGCGTAAATTAGCCAAAAGTTGTTGAATTAAATCTGCGTCATCACATAATGCTAAAACTTTTGTAGGCTGATGATTCTCTAATAATTGACGTAAATCACCGACGGGAATAGCTTTCACACCACAGCGTTGTTGATAATTTTCCGTTTCTTTCGTGATTTCCCGCACATAAAGTTGGTCATTGATGTAAAAATGAACTGAGAGAAGCGATCGCCATTGCGACTCTTCAAAGTATTCTAGTAGTTGGTGGGCAATTTCCGTAGATACAGATAAATGACGGTGAATTTTGTTATCCTTGGGATCTTGAATCCAAGCCCCCTGATAAGCTACTAAAGGCAGCGTAGAGCCAATTTCCTGATGAAATCGCAAAGCTGAACAATACATCCTTCCCGTAGCTATAGCGACTTTAATTCCTTTTGCTTGTACCGCAGCAATAACTTCCTTGACAGTCTGACTGAGAGTATTGGAATGTCCAGCAATTGTCCCGTCTATATCTAAAACCAACAGTTTAATATCTTTTTCATTTTGACTCTGATTTGATGTTAAATAATTTTTAGCCCTTGTATCCATAAAATCTCCAGTTTTTAGTATTCTTTGAAATTGTACAGGTATAAATATGACAATTTTTGCCTACTTATTGAGACAATAAATTCAGATTTATCCGTAAACACATTAAAATGGTATTTTGTTAATAAGATTTAGATGCGTTTCCCCTAGGGATTTAATTTATTAATTATTTAGGCTTTTTTCAAAAAATTAAGTTAGCCGATCTAAATCAACCAACCACTAACAATAATCTCTTAAAGAACCCAATAGGAAATAACAATGGATAATTTTTTGTTTTTGACCAGTGTATTCCCATCAGTTGATATTTTTATAGGATTTAAACCAGCTTTAAAAAGAAATACAAAAGGCAAAACAATTTTTAGTTTTTATGATGTTAATGACAGTCTAATAGGTAGTCGGGTATTAAAAGAAGCAAGAGGTCTAAAAAAACTTGCTGTTCCTTCAATAACTCATAAGATACATATTAAATCATTCAATGAAGATTACTATTTCGCTGATCTTAGGTTAATGATTGAGGACTGTATTAAAGATAAAATTGCCTATGTTAAAAGAGATTATGGGTTAACACCTGAAGAATATTATCAAGGAATACTAGAAAGTCGTGCAAAAGCAGCTTTAATTAAGGAGGCTGCTTTGAAAATTGATGAGCCTAAATTTTCAGATGATGAGGAATTGGTAGTTAAGACCCAGTATATGGAAGATTTTCACAAGAGCATCCGGTAAGCGTAAAGCTCAGTCACAAAGCGTGCTGAGATATAAGCGACACGGGCGAAAATATTTAGCCTAACTCATTGACTGATAACAGTAGATGTGATACAATCTAAACAATTCTAGAATTTAAGTATAACTAAACGACGTAAAAACTTAACTTATTTGGTTGAGTGCGTAGTCATACCTAACGGTATTGCTGTTTAGGAAAGCTAAATTTGGTGAAAAATGAAATGCAAAAAACGAGTACGGTAGGGATACGGTCATTAACGCTTTAGGAGAATCAACCTCTGTTTTTGTTGGAGTAATCCAGCAATTGTAAGTTGGCTCATTGATTAAAGAATCGAGCGCGTCTAAAGACAGTGAGAGTGTCAAATAGTAACTCTGCTTGTTCTAACACTGTGGAAGTTGCTTTTTCCTGTTTATCTGGGGGATAACCATACTTTTTGAGTAATCGTTTAATGGTCACTCTTAATTCAGCTCGCACATTTTCCTTAACTGTCCAATCAATGGTTAAGTTAACACGAATCGCTTTGACTAAATCACGGGCGATCGCTTTAAGTATATCATCTCCTAAGCTAATAACTGCACTATCATTCACCTCCAGGGCATCATAAAAAGCGGTTTCATCTTCAGTTAGTCCCAAGTTTTCACCCCGTTTTTGTGCCTCCCGCATAGCTTTGGCTAGTTCAATCAATTCATTGATAACTTGGGCTGTTTCAATGGCACGACTTTGATATTTTTTGATGGTATTTTCTAACATTTCTCGAAAGGAACGAGCTTGAATTAAATTCTTGCGAGAACTGATTTTAATTTGCTCATTAATTAATTTTTGTAAGGTTTCTAAAGCTACATTTCGATAGGGTAAACCTCGCACTTCTTCCAAAAATTCATCGTCAAGAATAGCGATATTTGATTTCTTTAATCCAGCAGATGCAAAGATGTCTATTACTTGGTTACTAGCGATCGCTTTAGAAACAATTTGTCTAACTATTGAGTCTGTCCATGTTGTTGGTATTCCACATCTATTCCATCTGTTAAGTATTGATGAAAGCGGTGATTGTTTTCATAAAGTATTGGTGTTTCTGTGCGGGTGATTTTTCTGATTGCGTCTTGGATAGCGTGAAAGGGAATATGGGGGTTTATGGTTTGTCAGGCATTTTGTAAGCGGTTTATAAGGATAACTTCGTTATATTCTTGGCGTTCTGTTTGGGGGGTGTCAGGGGCGATTTCTGTACCATTTAAAGTGGTGTAGCCGAGTTCTGATAGCCAGTCAAGGGTGGCTTGTTCAATAATTGATTCGGTGAATTTTTCTGACATATTTTCTATTATTTGATTTTATAGAGAGGGTTTAGCAGTGCTAAA
Source organism: Dolichospermum sp. DET69 (assembly GCA_017355425.1). Taxonomy (NCBI): domain Bacteria; kingdom Bacillati; phylum Cyanobacteriota; class Cyanophyceae; order Nostocales; family Aphanizomenonaceae; genus Dolichospermum; species Dolichospermum sp. DET69. The sequence continues at coordinate 813,552 of CP070233.1, read as the reverse complement.
CCCCCTACAGGATTATTCAAATATTATCAATTTGGAATTTGTGGAGATTTTGTAAAATAAACTGGTTGTTTTCATTTACTAAATCACCTAATTTTATTTTATGGCAACTTTTTGATATGTTCCTATTGATTGATTTGTGATAATAGAATACAAAACATCTGGGTCTAAATCTGCTCCGTTTTCCCAGTAAATTGTCCCCCATTCAGGATGAACTTTGACTTGCTGAAAATAATTCAAATCTTGTAAAGAAGTGAAGATTCCTGTAAATTCTATTAGTTGGCTAATATCAATAATTCCTTGTGTTTCGTCTTCAAATTGGATATGTAGTTGATAACCTTCTAAGGGGTTGACTGATATTATATCTTTGAGCATTTTTTACTCCAAAGGTGTAATTGGTTCTAGGGGTACTTGTAGTCTGGCAAGTTCCCAGTTTTACATGAGTTCTGTTTTGTGAATGGCTGCCCATTCTATTACTAATCCTAAGATGCAAGGGGAAATTTTACCTTCTAGTATTGAGAGGGTTTCAATATCAATTATGGCTTTTTGTTGATTATAGCGGACATGAAAGTGTGGGGGCGGATGGTCGTTATAATACATGGTGATGATGATACCTAAGAGGGTGTTTGAAAAGTATTAGATGAAACCGATAATCTCCAAAAACCTAACCCCCCTGCCCCCCTTCCCTAGGAGGGAAGGGGGGTTTCAAAGCCTCTCCCCGCTTCGGGGAGAGGTTTACAAGAGGGGTTAATTTATACCTTGAAAACTTTTAAAACACCCTCTAAAAAACGGCTAATTTCTGGCATGGTTCACTTAACTACATTATTCAAATATTATCTATTTGGAAATTGTGGATATTTTGTAAAATAAAATAATCCCCTTCTTTAATTTCCTTTAATTTCCCACTCTTCCAAGTTTTCCTAACTTTCTCGTAACTTCTCGATAAGAAAAACCTCCTAATTTTCCCATTAAACCTCCAAAGTAAGCGGATATTCAAACTGATTAGGTAAACCTTGAAAATGAAAAGAATGATTTTTTTCTTTTTCTAAATCTAATAAAACCTTAGCCACATCTGCCGCGATTTCTATAGCTTCTTGTACAGTTTTACCCTCAGCAACTAACCCCTGTAAATCATCACTGGTAGCCACAAAATACTCCTTTCCTTCCTCAATAAATTTTTCAATATTCAATCTAATTAGAGTTTGCATCTTTTGATATTCCCAAACGTGGATAATTTGATTTTAACACTATACTGTTATTGGGTTGCACTGTCGCTTACAGCGGTTTCCGCTCTTATGAGGTACATCTTAGCCCCCTCCTCGCTTGCGGGGAGGGGGTTGGGGGTGGGGTTCTTGTATCTCATAACACCGGGAAGTGCTGTAACTAAATCCTGCCATAATTTCTCTCATAACTCCTCCTCAACTTCCACATTTACCGCTTCCAACTCAGCTTCCAACTGTTCAATAGTCGGTAAACTCTCCTGCAATCTCTTTGGTAAACCCTCCCTTATTTGATAACTAGAAACCCCAATAGGCTTATTCATATCTCGCAAAGAATATTCAACAATCTTCTGCTTTTTATACTTACATAAAATAATCCCAATAGTCGGCATATCATCCCGGTGTTTTAGCAACTCATCCACAGCAGAAACATAAAAACTCATCTTCCCTGAAAACTCCGGCTTAAAAGCTTCCACCTTTAAATCAATCACCACAAAACACCGCAACCGTAAATGATAAAATAATAAATCTAAATAAAAATCTTCCCCTTCCACCTCCAAATGATACTGACTACCCACAAACGCAAAACCTACCCCCAATTCCAATAAAAAATCGCGGATACGTTCTATTAAAGCCCTCTCTAAATCTCGTTCCTGTGCCTCCTTTCCTAAATTAATAAAATCAAAATTATAAGGGTCTTTAAATAACTGTTGTGCTAGTTCAGATTGGGGATTTGGCAACATGCGAGAAAAATTAGTATCAGCCTTACCTTGCCTTTTATATAGTCCACTTTCTATCTGATGGACTAATACATTGCGACTCCATCCTTGCTCAATAGTTTGTCTTGCATACCACAGACGTTCCTGTGGTGATTTTACCTTTTCTATTAAGGTAATATTGTGATACCAAGTAATTTGTGCAAGCACCTCTTGCACAAATTCAAAATCAGGGTAAGTTTCCGCAAAACTCCGCATATATTTAAGATTACGAGAGGAGAAACCTTTCATTTCCGGAAACGCTTTTCGCAAATCAGATGCTAAATTATCTATAACTTTAGCACCCCATCTTTGCTGCTGTTGACGATTTAAAATATCCGCTCCAATTTGCCAATAAAGTAATATTAATTCGCGGTTAATAGCCATTGCAGCCCGGACTTGTGCATTGCGGATGCGTTCTTTAAGTTCCTCAAAAAAATGATGATAATCTTCGGGAATTGATAAATTATTCACCATATATTTAATTGAATTAGAGTTTGCATTTTTTAATATTCCCCCACCTGGATAATTTGATTTTAACACTATACTGTTGTTGGGTTGCGCTGTCGCTTAACCCAACCTACATTTATTAATCTTATTCTGGTAAATTAGAGTGAACAAGTTGTGCAAATTCTTCTAAAGAACTAACGTTAATTGTTGATACAAGAAGTTGCTTTAAAATATTTATATCCTCAATTTTTTCGATATTTTCTGTCAGATTTTCGGGTAAATTACCAAAACGACTAACCAGTAAATCAGAAATATCTTGTTTCCGAGTTTGTTTGGTGGTTTTTTCTATAGCGCGTCTTTCAATGTTAGTTACAAGTGGCATTTTTCGTTCCTCCTGATAGTTAGCGAATTTTTGATCAAAACTTAATTGCAGGTCTTCAGATAAAGCCATCATTAAATCAATGACCTTATACAAATCAATACTGTTGTTGGGTTGCGCTGTCGCTTAACCCAACCTACATTTATTAATCTGATTCTGGTAAATTAGAGTGAACAAGTTGTGCAAATTCTTCTAACGAACTAACATTAATTGCTGATACAAATATTTGTTCTAAAAAAGATGTATCATCAATTTGATTAATGCTGGCAATCAAATTTTCAGGAATATCATCAAACCGCACCTGTAAAAGTTTGATAATATTTTTTTTCTCAGTTCTTTCTATGGTGCGTCTTTCAATGTTAGTTAACAATGGCATTTTTCGTTTCTCCTGATAAGTAGCTAATTTTTCTTCAAAACTTAATTGTAGTTCCTCAGATAAAGCCATCATTGCATCAATGACTTTATACAAATCAGTAATTTGTTTACGATTATAACCTTTTTCGTAAAACAATCTAGTTAAATTCCATTTCCACTGTTCCCTAGCTGACAAATTGCTGTTAGTGGCTTTAGTCTTTAAATGTGCCATTACCACTATAGCAAAAATATTATTACTTTGCTCTAACTCCTCCCATTGATAATCTAGAAGCTTGACGATAGAAAAATTAAAGATTAACTGACTACTTCCGAAACCATACTGATAAGAATTAGGTCGCCAACTTTTAGTTTCATCTCCCAGTATGGCTAAACTAATAACTGGTTTTTGATATAAATCAAAAGCTCGATAGTTGTAGATAAACATTCTTTGGGAAAATTCTTTATCATATTGACTTTGTACTTCTACATGAATTAATATCCAAATCTCTTGATTATCTAATAACCACACTTGAAACAATTTATCAGCGTGGCGTGTTTTGCTCTCCGCATATGCGGTAATCTGTTCTAATTCTTTATCCAAAGAAATAGGGGTTTTAGTCCAATCTATTTGTTGATAGACTTGTGGATAAAAGAAGGCAAGAAATGAGTCAAAATAATCTCCTATTGCTTCTTTCCAGGTTTCATCATAGTTAGCTGTAATTTCCGTCATTGTGATTAAATTAAATATAGTTAAAAAATTGACCCATCTTCATCTGTGTTTATCCGCGTTTATCCTTTTTTCGCTACGTTTCCAGAGCGTCTCCTAGACAAAAGCTACACCAATAATATATTATCACCAACAAACAGCGATACTTAGCTTCTAAGTTAGCGATCGCTGTATCAAAGTAGTATTATTCACGGGTTAGCAGTTCTCAATTATGACCATTGGTGTCAAGAAGTAAAAACCTCGACCACCTTTTCTGTGATTAATTTCACAAGACCTCGCGGTATGCGGGAAGCTCAGTCCCTTTAGGGCTGGGTTACTGACTTTAATCTTGGTGCATAATGCTATAAAAAAAATTAAAATAGAATAGTTCTATGATTCGGTTAAGCAGTTGACTTTTAATTCTTCAGTTATAAACAAGCCTATATTCATCCTTGTTGATGGACATTCTTTAGCTTTCCGTTCCTACTTCGCTTTTGCTAAAGGTAGAGATGGTGGACTTCGGACAAAAGCTGGTATTCCTACCAGTGTTTGTTTTGGTTTTATTAAATGTTTGTTAGAAGTAATAGCTTCAGAACAGCCACAAGCAGTAGCAGTAGCTTTTGATTTAGCTTCACCCACTTTCCGTCATGAAGCTGATGATACTTACAAAGCGGGACGTGCAGAAACACCAGAAGACTTTATTCCCGACATAGAAAATCTCTATGAGTTATTGCAGAGCTTGAATTTGCCCATACTCACTGCACCTGGTTATGAAGCAGATGATATATTGGGAACATTAGCACAAAAAGCCGCAGCATCTGGGTATCAAGTAAAGATTCTTTCCGGGGATAGAGACTTATTTCAACTAATTGATGCTGATAAAGAAATTACAGTTTTAAATTTTACTCCAGAAGCATTAAAACGTTCTACAAATAGTATTGCTGAATTTCAAGCAGAACAGGTAAAAGAAAAATTAGGAGTATTACCCACACAAGTTGTTGATTTTAAAGCCCTTTGTGGTGACAAATCAGATAATATTCCCGGAGTCAAAGGAATTGGTGAAAAAACAGCAGCACAACTATTAAATACTTATAATTCTCTGGATGAAATTTATGCGGATTTAGATAATATTAAAGGTGCAACCCAGCAAAAACTAATTACTGGTAAAGAAGACGCGGAAAAATCTCGCTATTTAGCTAAGATAGTTTGTGATGTTCCCCTAGAAATTGATTTAGAAGATTGTCAATTAAAAGGTTTTGATAATAACCTGTTGATTCCGATTTTAGAGAAATTAGAATTTAAAAGATTTTTAGATAAAATTAACGAAATTCAGCAAAAATTTGGTGGAGAAGTTGTCCCACCTCAAGTATCGGAAATCATCGAAGAAGCAAATGATGATTTATGGTTTTTTAGTGCAGAAGACACAGCACAAGAAATAAAACAAAATGCTTTACCGATTCAACCACGCATTATTAATACAGAAGCTAAATTAACAGAATTAGTAGAACTTTTAAAACAATTCACAAATTCAGAAAATCCCGTTAGTTGGGATACAGAAACTACTGCATTAGAACCCAGAGATGCAAATTTAGTAGGAATTGGTTGCTGTTGGGGAACAGAACCAGACGAACTTGCTTATATTCCCATTGGACATACAAACGGCAATAATTTAAATCGAGATTTAGTATTAGAAGCACTGCGGCCAATTTTGGAAAGTGCTGATTATCCTAAATCCTTACAAAATGCTAAATTTGATCGGTTAATTCTGCGGTGTCAAGGCATTAATTTAGCTGGAGTGGTATTTGATACCATGTTAGCCAGTTATTTGATTAATCCAGATAGTAGTCATAATTTAACTGATTTATCTTTGCGATATTTGGGATTAACTGCAAAAAGTTATGGAGATTTAGTTCCCAAAGGTAAAACTATCGCTGATGTTAGTATTCTTGCTGTTGCTGATTATTGCGGAATGGATGTTTATGGCACATTTGCATTAGTAGGAAAACTAAAGGAAAAGTTAGCAGAAACTCCAATTTTATATAAACTATTGAATGAAGTAGAACAACCATTAGAAGAAGTTTTAGCAGAACTTGAATATACAGGAGTTCGGATTAATTCAGCTTATCTCAAAGAACTTTCACAACAGTTAGGAACAGAATTAGCGAAGTTAGAAATAACAGCTACAGAAATTGCTGGAGAAAAATTTAATTTAGGTTCTCCTAAACAATTAAGTCAGATTCTCTTTGATAAATTAGGTTTAAGTACGAAATATTCTCGCAAGATTCAAACTGGTTATTCTACAGACGCAGCAACTTTAGAAAAACTTCAAGAAGTTGATAATACTGGATTTGTGGCAGCGATTATTGAAAATCGGACTTTATCAAAATTAAAATCTACCTATGTAGATGCTTTACCAGCTTTGGTACATCCTAAAAGTCAAAGATTACATACTGATTTTAATCAAGCTGCAACTTCTACTGGTAGGTTGTCTTCTTCTCACCCAAATTTACAAAATATTCCCATTCGGACTGCTTTTAGCCGACAAATTAGAAAAGCGTTTTTACCGGAATCAGGTTGGTTAATGGTAGCTGCTGATTACTCACAAATTGAGTTAAGGATTTTAGCGCATTTGAGTCAAGAACCAATTTTAATAAAAGCATACCAGCAAAATGAAGATATTCACACTGTCACAGCAAAATTAGTCTTTGAAAAAACAGAAGTAACGTCAGAAGAACGACGTTTTGCCAAGACGATTAACTTTGGAGTAATTTATGGAATGGGTTCTCTCAAGTTTGCACATTCAACAGGTATAGATAAAGCTAATGCCAATGAGTTTATTAAGCGATTTAATCAACGATATCCCCAATTATTTAAATATTTGGAGGATGTGAAAAAACAAGCTATTTCTCAAGGTTATGTAGAAACAATTTTGGGTAGACGACGCTATTTTGAGTTTACGAGTAATAGTTTACGTCAGTTAAAAGGTAGTAATATAGAAGATATTAATTTGCAGAAATTAAAGAATTTAGGCGCTTATGATGCCGGGTTACTACGTTCTGCTGCTAATGCACCAATTCAAGGTTCTAGTGCAGATATCATTAAGATAGCAATGGTACAATTGCATGAAGTTTTAAAGAAATATGAAGCGCGGTTATTGTTGCAAGTGCATGATGAATTAGTATTTGAAATTCCTCCTCAAGAGTGGGAAGAATTGCAACCACAAATTAAATCTGTAATGGAAAATGCTGTTTCTTTATCTGTGCCTTTAGTAGTTGATATTCATGCGGGGGATAATTGGATGGAAACTAAGTAGACGAGCTTTAGCTGATTGTTGAATCTGAATTAAGTAGGTGAACGGAAAAAACCGAAATATGTAACGAAAAGTAAAGTTTCCCAAAACCTCTTTTCTGTTCCCTGTTCCCCGTTCCCTGTTCCCTACCCTCACGGACAACTTTTATGGCTTACGCCACGCTACGCCACGCTACGCTATCAGCAAACCCTATAATAGTTTCTATTTTTTCAAAAAATATCCTTTAGATAAAAATTATTACAATGAGAATTATTGCTCGGAGTACCCTAAGAGAATATTGGCAAAAATATCCTGATACAGAACAGCCTTTAAAAGCTTGGTTTGATGATGCTTCCCGTGCGAATTGGCAAAGTCCATCAGATATTAAAGAAGTTTATGCTAACGCTAGTATTATTGCCAATAATCGTGTAGTTTTTAATATTAAAGGAAATAATTATCGTTTAATTATCCATATTCGTTATGAGATTGGTATTGTTTTTATTCGCTTTATTGGGACTCATCAAGAATATGACAAAATAGATGCTAAAATTGTTTAAGGAGGTTTGATTTTATGAATTTGAAACCAATCAAAACTGAAAGAGATTATCAACAGGCACTAAAAGAAATAGAACAAATTTTTGATGCCGAACCAAATACACTAGAATATGAAAAATTAGATGTTTTAACAACTTTAGTAGAAGTTTATGAACAAAAAAATTATCCTATTGATCCTCCATCCCCCATTGCAGCAATTTTATATTATTTAGAAAGTCGTAATCAAGGAATTTCTACTTTTATTGAAAATTTAAAACGTCATGGAGTTAGTGAAGAACTCATTAATACTGCTTTAAATGAAATGACTCAATGATTATAGCGGTTATCGTTCGGATGCAATACAATTGAGGGCGATTGAGAGGGCTGGGAAACCCCGCCCCTACCGAACATTTCTCACTAAAAAATCTGCTTGTCCACAACTTTTGCGAGAACGTTTCAAAATCTCTTCGCTACAAGTACCAGCTTTCCCATCCTTAGCATAGCAAAAAAATACTTCTTTTAAGAATTTACCAGAATCAGAACAATAAGGTGCTATGCCATTAGCAGTAAATTCACTATTAGCACTGATAAATGTACTTTTTAACCCTTGAATTGTAGTCCGAAAGGGTTTGGGAGGACGATTATAAGCCGGGGGAATAGCAACAGAATCTTTTAGATTTTTACTTAATGCTAGATATCCTTGAGGAGTTGTTCCCGCACAAGTTCCATGTTTTTGCCATTCATGATTATAAAGCTTATCACTGGGATACAAACCTGGAAATTTCTGCTTTACTGCTGGAGTTAATTTCTCCGTTGAACAACTAGCAGGATAGCCTTTTTGATATTGTGGCCATAAACCATGTAAAACAAAACCCAGTTTTTTACCTGAATTACATTGCTGTTGGTCACGCTGACCATTTTTCGCGCAATAGTCAGGAGACCAGGAAAGGGTAAGAACGTAAAAATCAAATTTACCTGGAGTTCCGCGAGTTTGAGCAATTGCACTATCAGATACAACTAGACTAGTTACTAATAAAGAAGATGCAATTAAAAGTGTTTTCATCCGCATATTTAAGACTGGCAAAAAAATAGGTTAGGTATAGTATTTTCTCACCATTTCTTGTATTAGTGCGTTTTGTTACAAAATTGTTACTGTCGGGAATACCTCACCTATTTGAGTACATACACACCAAAAAATAATTTGCAAGTTTTGTTAACAATCTGTTATATTTATTTACATAAGGTTACAAAAAGTAAAAAACGAGGTTCTCAAATGACTATTTTAATTTCTCTATTAGTTGTTGGTTGGGTAGCAGTTGCCGTTATCGGTTCTCTAGCTTACTTCATGGGTGAACAAAGTAAGCCCATTCACGAACGCAACTGGGCTTCTGAGAACTTTGAAACTTTAGCTAAATCTATTACTGGCGTAGATATGGACTATGCTCAACGCATACCCGCTTACGCCGTAGATGCTTACAATAGCCGTAATATATCCAGATAGTATTCAGTGGCAATTTGACAAGATGTGCATAGAAATAACCCCCAGTCACAATCCTGGGGGTTTTGCTTTTTCTAGATTTTTAACTCTGTTCCCTATTTAAAATGCTGGACGATAAACACGATAGTTAATATTGGGGAAAATATTATCCATTGATTCGACTTTTTCCAACCAACCACTATCAACTTTACCAACTTTGACATCTTCATACAGTTTATTAAACCGCATTAAGTGGGATCTGGTTCTTCTTACCGCATAGGGAACCATTGTTCCTGTCCGCATAATAAACGCCCAGTCAGAAGATTGTGCTAATAACAATTCTCTCGCAGCTTGGTTGAGTGCTTTTTCCTGTAATTCATCTTCAGCTTCGATTTGAGAAATTTCAATCATTCGTTCCGCAGCTTTGTGCAAATGTGGGTAAACCCAAGCATTAGTATCATTCAACCAATATTCATGGAAACCCTTAAAGCCCCAACTCGACTGAGCCGGACGACATACTTGCTGACTAGGATTATCCCGTAAATAATCAGCTAAATGGGTCATTTCATAAGTTTTTTGGTCATACCATGATTTACGGAACAGATAATCAATGAACCAAGGACCCTCATACCACCAATGACCAAATAATTCTGCATCATAAGGGGAAACAATAATTGGTGGACGACCCATGATATTGTGTAAATGCCCAGCTTGTTGCTCCCGATTATACATGAAGTTAGCAGCGTGTTCTGCGGCTTTTTCCCTTGCCCAATAAGGATCATACAGGGCTTTATCAGCAAGACCTAAGCCCCGCCCAGTAATTTTATGATACTTAATACCTGTATTTTTTCGCTGCCCATTAGGCATAATATAGGGCTTAATATATTCATATTCAGCTTCCCAACCCAAATCTTTATAAAATTCCCGATATTCTGCTGCACCAGGATAACCTACCTCAGAAGACCATACTTGCTGGGAAGATTCATGATCTCGACCAAAAGCTGCTACACCGGGTTCTGTAAAAATCGGGGCATAGCTACCGAAGCGAGGACGAGGACGGGCGTATAAAATACCATGTCCATCGGTGAGGAAATAACGTAGACCAGCATCCGCCAGCATTCGCTCCACACCTTCATAATAAGCACATTCTGGCAACCAAATTCCTCTGGGGGCTTGACCAAAGGTTTCTTCGTAATGTTCACAAGCTACCTGAATTTGCGCCCACACAGCTTGGGGATACATTTTCATTAATGGTAGGTAGCCGTGAGTAGCACCACAGGTAATAATTTCTAAGTTATTACTATCTTGGAATTGTTTAAATGCTGTAACTAAATCACCCTGATAACGTTCCCATAATTCCCGCGCTTCATTAAACTCAGTTGCATAGTGTTCTGCTAAATAACGAACATGACCATTATGGACATTTCGGTTGGCTTCTAGTTCTATAAGCTCTTCTAACTGTGATAGATGAGCATCATAGCGTTCTTGCAGCAGCGGGTCGCGGAGCATGGACACCAAAGGCGGAGTCATACTCATTGTTAGTTTAAAATCAATGCCGTCTCGCTTTAAGCCTTCAAATACTTTTAATAAAGGAATGTAAGTTTCTGTAATTGCTTCATACAGCCATTCTTCTTCCAGCACATAGTCACTTCCAGGGTGACGAACGAAGGGCAGGTGTGCGTGAAGTACAAGCGCGACGTAGCCTAGAGCCATAATATTTTTCTGTGTGGTATTTGGAGGTTACAGACAAAAAAGTCTGTGTGGGGAAATTAAGAATATTTTAAGACTATATGGATCATTGGTCATGAATCCTCGGCTAATACTTAATAGAAAAATATTTTGGTCTAGCACCGCTTCGCGGAAGTTAAACGGGCGGTTAGAAACCGCGTCTACACAGGCAAAACCTCAAATCCTTGATTGATGTTTCGATTAGGCAAAAACCCTATCCCGCAAGGAACTCAAGTTCCTTGCTCATAGCTAAAGTCATCTCAAGATGACTAAATAAGTACCTAGACAGAATTAATTACATATTATTTATTTACCAATCCTTTGCCAGTTAAGGATTTCAGCCCAGATATTTGTGTAATTAATTTTGTCTCATTACTTACTTGTGAAATTTCTTAGTCCGTTTTAACGGACTTGAGCTATGAGACAGGGAATTCATTCCCTGGCGTATTTGCAAGCTTCCCATATTTGTCTGTTCATGATCAATATAATCATCAATCAAAGTCTGAAATAGCCTTTTTTCCTCAATACATAAAATGATTAATTTCTACAGTGCATAAGTCCTAAAATACTGATTTTCAGTAAATTAAGGTAAAATATCAAATAAACGTGCTAACTACCAAGATTATGAGCCTGTGCATCAATTCTAACTGCCCAAAGCCACAAAATCCCGATAATATCCTTTTTTGTCAAGCCTGTGGCTCAGAAGTCTTGCTACAACAACGTTATCGGGTACAATGTCAGTTAGGACGGGGTGGCTTTGGTGTGACTTATGAGATTAACGAAGTCAGAACCAATCAGGCTAAAGTTCTCAAAGTCTTGATTAATAACAACCCTAAAGCCGTAGAATTATTTAAACAAGAAGCTGATGTTTTAAGTCAACTCCATCATTCCGGTATTCCTCAAGTAGAATCAGACGCTTATTTTGAATATTATCCCTACAATAGCCAAAATCCAATTCATTGTTTGGTAATGGAAAAAGTTGTGGGAGAAGATTTAGAAAAATATATGCGAAAACGTGGTTTGCGTCCGATTAACCAAACTACAGCTATAGAATGGCTAAAAGATTTAATCATTATTTTAGAACAAGTACATAATAAAGACCTTTTTCATCGAGATATTAAACCATCTAATATTATGTTGCGGTCTGAAAGTGCCGAATTGGTATTAATTGATTTTGGTACTGTGAGGAAGGTAACATCTACAGTATTTAAACAACAAGGTGGTGTCACAGGAATAATTTCCGCAGGTTACACACCCTCGGAACAAATTAATCATAATGCTGTACCTCAATCTGATTTTTTTGCTTTAGGACGGACATTTGTTTATTTACTCACGGGTAAAGAACCACTTGACCCAATCATGTATGATTCCTATAATGAAACATTAAATTGGCGGAATCATGCACCACAAATATCATCTATGTTGGCAGATTTATTAGATGATATGATGCAGCGTTTATATAAAGATCGTCCTCAAAATACTCAGGTGATTTTGCAAAGAATAGCAGCAATAGAAAAAGCTTTACAATCACCAAAACCTCAACCACCAAAACCCCAACCACCAATACCTTCCAATAACCTTAAAACCTTTAGTTTTGAAGTTGTCACCACAGACGCACGGGGAAATATCACCAACCAACGCAAGGAAAGCGCGAAATACTTTACAGAAGACTTAGGAAATGGTGTGACGTTGGACATGGTGGAAATACCAGGGGGAACATTTATCATGGGTTCACCGACAAGCGAAGAAAATAGATCCTCAAGTGAAAGTCCCCAACACCAAGTTACAGTTCCCAGTTTCTACATGGGAAAATATGAATTGACACAGGCACAGTATCAAGCTATCATAGGAACTAACCCTTCCAACTTCAAAGGCGATAACCGCCCAGTTCAAAGAGTTAGTTGGAATGATGCAGTTGCTTTCTGTGAAAAATTAAGTCAAAAAACAGGAAAAAACTACAGATTACCCAGCGAGGCTGAATGGGAGTATGCTTGTAGAGCCGGAACTACCACACCATTTTATTTTGGTGAAAGTATTACTCCAGATTTGGTAAATTATAATGGTAATTATACTTACGCTTCTGTACCGAAAGGGCAGAATCGTCAGCAGACCACAGATGTAGGAACTTTTCCCCCTAACTCTTTTGGTTTGTACGATATGCACGGTAATGTCTGGGAATGGTGTCAAGATGACTATAGAAATGATTATATAAACGCGCCTACAGATGGCAGTGCTTTGACAAGCCTAGGTGTGAGGCGTAAAATACTGCGCGGTGGTTCGTGGAACTACATTCCTGGCTATTGCCGTTCTGCTTTTCGCTACTCCTTCAACCTCGCCTACGCCCGCGATATTGGTTTTCGGGTTGTATGTAGTGGTGCGGCGAGGACTTAGTAGCCCTTTACACTCTTGCTCTTTTGCCCTCTTCTCTTTTTTTCTTTTCCCTTCTTAACCCATCGCCGTTAGGCGGAAAAGTATTTTTCTACAAAAAGCTGGTTTTGATGTCTGGATTCAGTGTAGCACAGATTTTTTATTTTGTCTGAATCAGGATTTCCAGGATTTAAGGATTTACAGGATGGAAGAAGGGGTGGGATTTTGAATGTTAGGAAATTCGGTTCATTCAAGATCCCAAGATCCCCGACTTCTTCAAGAAGTCGGGGATCTGAAATTTATCTAGTATCAATCCTCACTTTCTCGATATAACTCCTGTAAATCTTGTAATTGGGTTTTTCGAGAAATTCGGCGATATTTTTTACTTTCTAGTTTAGGTTCGTATTGACTCTGACCTTTACCTTTAGATATTAATTTCATACTTGATTCCGGGTCAGCTTGTTGGTTAAGATGGGTTTGTTGAGCGATCGCATCAGCCAAAAATTCTAAATAATGCTGATATCGTTCCCAGTCACCACTAACAGCACAGTCTGGCTCATCTTTATGGATACAATCACTAAAGCGACAATGAGCCGCTGCTAGGCGTTCTCTTGCTTCTGGGAAATAGTGAATTAACTCTTCGGGACTACAATCCAAATCCGGTTGATTAAAACCGGGAGTATCTGCTAATAAACCACCTTCAGACATTTCAAATAATTCTACATGACGGGTGGTATGACGACCACGGGCTAATTTACCGGAAACTTCCCCCACTCGCAGGTTAATATCGGGAATCAAACTATTAATCAAGCTTGATTTCCCCACACCAGAAGGACCAGCAATTACAGTAATTTTATCCCGCAAATATGTGGCTATTTGGTCAATATTAATGTTATTTTGCACGCTAATAAATAAAGGTTGATAGCCCCAAGCCAGGAGGCGATCGCTTATTTGCTGTTTTTCGTCTGAAGAAACTAAATCACATTTATTCAAACATAACAGCACATCAACTCCTGTAGACTCAGCCTTAATTAAAAATCTACTCAATTGAATAGGCTCTAAAGGAGGGTCTGCAACGGCAAAAACTAGGAGAATCTGATTGACATTAGCGATCGCTGGGCGATTTAATTGACTATGACGCGGTAAAACTTCACTAACAGCCCCCCGTCCATCAGCCCAATCCGGCTCTTCAATGATCACGCGATCGCCTACCATCACCTGTTGACCAATCTTTTTTAGGCGTGTCCTTCGAGTACACAGGAGGATAGGTGACAGGTTACAGGTAGCAGATGACAGTAAAGAAGATGAAGAAGAAGTTTCTATTATTTCTTCCGACTCCTGACTCCTGAATGGGCGCAGGCCCTGCGCCCCTACCTCCTGACTCCTTTCCACCTCATCCATCTGGACTCGATAAAAATTCGCTTGTACAGCTAACACCGTACCCAATAATTGTTTAGTAGAGACACTTTTCCCTGTCATTGTGCAGTAACCGGACGGCGAATAACCAGGGAAAAGTAGCCAGAACAATCTGTAATTTGTTCGACTTGATAACCAGTCATTGTGAGACTATCTGGAACTTGTTCTATCGGTTCACCTGGATCTAACCAGACTTCCAACAAACCTCCAGGTGGCATTTTTTCCAAATACAATTTTGTCCGCACAAAATTAATTGGGCAAGGAGTACCACGTAAATCGAGTTGAGCATCAGGGGTTAACACAGAAGACCCACTCATGACTTAAACAAGCCTCCTAAAAATCCTTCTAAACCACCTTTACCTGTTCTGTCTCCCTTGATCTTAGCTAGTTTTTCTAGCAATTCTCGCTCCTCTGGGATGATTTTGGTAGGAATATCAATTAACACCGTCAACATATGATCACCACGACTCACAGGATTGCCCAGACGAGGAACACCACGATTTTCCAATTTCATCACCGTATGCGGTTGAGTTCCTGAGGGAATAATTAACTCCACTGGACCATCTACCGTATTTACTTCTAAACGGCAACCTAAAATGGCTTGTAGGTAGCTAATTTTAATTTCCGAGTTAACATTAATTCCCTCTCGATGAAATTCTTCATCTTCATTAACAAACAAGTAGACATATAAATCGCCTGGAGGACCATTCCGTTGACCCGCATCTCCTTCTTGGGAAATCCGTAACCTGGTGCCATTGTCTACACCAGCGGGAACATTAATTTTCAGTTTCTTTGTCACCTGATTTGCGCCCTTCCCATCACAAGCGTCACATTTATCTTCTACAACCGTTCCTGTGCCATCACAGGTGGGACAAGTAGAAACTTGGGTAAAGCTACCAAATGGAGTTCTTGTTACCCGTCTGACTTGACCTGAACCGCTACAAGTGCTACAAGTCCGGGGACGAGTTCCTGATTTAGCACCAGAACCAGTACAAACTTCACAGGTTTCTAAATGGGAAATGCGAATTTCCTTTTCTCCACCAAATACCGCTTCCCGAAAATCTAATTTCAGGTCTAGCCGGAGATCATCGCCCCGCACTGGTCCAGCCCGCCGTCTTTGTTGAGGTTGTCCACCTGGAGCACCGGCAAAGCCGCTAAAAATGCTTTCAAAGATATCGGCAAAACCACTCATGTCACTCATATCTTGGAAACCAGCACCAGCGCCAGCAGCCGCAGCCCCGGAGACACCAGCTTCACCAAAGCGGTCATAACGAGCGCGAACCTCTGGCTCTGATAGCACTTCATAGGCGCGGTTAATTTCCTTAAATCGCTCCTCTGCCCCAGATTCTTTATTCACATCTGGGTGATACTTGCGGGCTAGGCGGCGATAAGCCTGTTTAATCTCTTCTTTGTCGGCGTCACGAGAGACACCCAGGGTTTCATAATAGTCTCGGGCCATATAGCAATGTTAAGAGTTAGAAGGAAGCAGAAGTACCGAAAATAGTAACTAATAGATTTAAGGTAACACTTTAACAAGAATACAGAAATTTAGTTAATCAGTAGAAGTATCTTACCCCAAAGGTAGGGGACTGTGTACAGTTCGTTAGCTGAAACAGCAAGAAGCCTCACACCTCCCTATCGGGAGGTGTTGAGATGAATTGTGTAGCGTGCCGTAGGCTTGTGAGTTGACGACAGTTTTCCGACCAATGCCGTAGGCGTTCGCGGTAGCGTCTCGTAGAGAGGAAGGAAGACATGGAGGAAATGAGCAAAATATTTTAAATTTGGTATAATAGATTTGGTTGACTTCACCCCTATTGGTGTCTGATAAGCCTCTGTCCAATAGCATTGCGATTATTGGTAAGCGACGACCTTGCACAGCATAGAAGCAAGTAGGCACATCTTGATTAATACAAATAACCTCCGGGTTTGTCCTATAGCGCGAATAAGCCAGCATCTCATCCAGGACAGTAAAATTTGTAGGGTACAAGGTAAGAAATTGCATAGTCTGCGGAGGGGCTTCTCGTGGACTTAAAACAAAGCTCAGTTAATGTCTTCATAGAAGAGTCACTGAGAAGCCTACACTGTATGCTTGCATCAGTGTAGGAGTATGTCACTCTATCGTCTCATAATCAGCTTGTGAGTTATTTTCTTCATCCAAGTCAATGTTAAATTGTGGTACTTGTGTGGCATTTACAGGATGATCATATTCTTCGGTAACATTTATTTCCGTTAAATCTTCCGATTTTACATTGTCATCATTAGCCTGTTTGTAAACATCTGCACCAAGAGCAAAGATAGTTTGTTGGAAATCCTCTAAAAGTGTTTTGAACTTTGCTGGGGACATATTCGGATTGCCGATTGCCATTTGCAGTTGTTCAACTTCCTGATTAGCCGAGACTGTCAATTGCTCACTAAGCAAATTGGGATAATCCCGTAATGTCGCAGCATAAGTAAACAAGAGATTATTAGCTTGGTTTTTAAGTTCTACCAGTTCTTTACGTCTTTGATCTTCTTCGGAGAAGACCTCAGCTTGTTTTCGCATTCTTTCAATTTCGGTGTTGCTCAAACCACCTGTACTTGTAATCCGGATGCTTTGTTCTCTAGCTGTACCTTTGTCTTGAGCGGCAACTTTGAGAATGCCATTTACATCAATTTCAAAAGCCACTTCAATTTGGGGAACACCGCGAGGTGCAGGAAGCAAACCACTTAGGAGAAACTTGCCCAGACTTTTGTTATCTTTGGACATAGCTCGTTCTCCTTGGAGGACATGAATTTCCACGGAGGTTTGACCATCAACGGCTGTAGAAAATATTTGAGCTTTGCTAGTGGGAATGGTCGTATTCCGGTCAATAATTTTGGTGAATACTTCTCCTAGTGTTTCAATTCCTAAAGATAAAGGTGTGACATCTAATAGTAATAAGGTATCTAATTCCCCAGCCAAAACCCCCGCTTGGATAGCTGCACCTAATGCTACAGCTTCATCAGGGTTAACGGAATGATCTGGAGTTTTGCCATTGAAAAATTTGATTAGGGCGTTTTGAACAGCGGGAATGCGGGTAGAACCACCTACTAAAATAATCCGATCTATATTTTGCGGTTTGATTTCTGCATCTTTGAGAGCTTGCATCATGGGTGCAATAGTTCCCTCAATTAAACTCTCTGTCAGTTCTTCAAATTGAGAACGACTGAGTTCCATTTCTAGATGCTTGGGGCCTGTGGCATCAGCAGTGATAAATGGTAGGTTAATGGAGGTAATAATCATGCTAGATAGTTCAACCTTGGCTTTTTCCGCTGCTTCCCGCAGACGTTGCAGCGCCATTTTGTCTTGGGTAATATCTATTTTCTCTGTTACCTGAAATTGTTCTACCATCCAGTAAACAATGGCATTATCAAAGTCGTCTCCGCCTAGATGATTATTACCACAGGTGGCTTTAACTTCAAAAACTCCATCTCCAAGTTGAAGAATAGAGACATCAAATGTGCCTCCACCCAAGTCAAATACTAAGATTAACTGCTCTTGATCTTGTTTGTCTAAACCAAAAGCTAGAGCGGCGGCGGTGGGTTCGTTGATAATTCTTAATACTTCTAAGCCAGCAATAGTCCCCGCATCTTTTGTGGCTTGTCTTTGAGCATCTGTAAAATATGCTGGTACGGTAATTACGGCTTTCGTTACCGTAGCACCTAGATAATTTTCCGCATCTTGCTTAAGTTTTTGCAAGACCATAGCCGAAATTTCTTGAGGTGTGTAGTTCTGCCCACGAATTTGCACATCAACGGTATCATCTTTACCTTTGATGCAATTATAGGAGACACGACCGCGCTCTAATTCTGTATCTTCCCACCGACGACCTATAAATCTTTTAATACTATAGACTGTATTTTCGGCATTAGTTACACTTTGTCGCTTTGCCAGTTGTCCGATTAGGCGATCATTAGTTTTACCAAAGGCGACAATACTAGGAGTAGTGCGTCCACCTTCGGAGTTAGCAATTACTTTTGGTTGCCCAGCTTCCAAAACAGCTACACAACTATTTGTAGTACCTAAGTCGATTCCGATAACTTTTCCCATACTTAAAGTATTTTTAACAGTTGTGTTTTGGCTAGGGGCTATAAATATAAATTTATAGTAAAATTTGTGTGAAACACATTGTAAGCGATTTTACACCACATTAGTGTTAAATCGTCATTCATTGTTTATGATCCTAGCCGGATGATATGAGCGTAAGGCTGTGAAACTTGAAGCAAGTATCAACAGCCCTATGCTGTGTAGCTTAACTGTTATCTTGACTAGACAAATCTTCTGAGTCCAAAGATATATCTTCTCTGGGAGCAGCTACTTTCACCATGGCATGGCGGAGTACACGCTCGCCAAAATAATAGCCGCGCACTAACTCTTCTAAAACTGTTCCTTCAGGATATTCATCTGTGGGTTCTCGCATGACTGCTTCATGCAAATTCGGGTCAAATTCTTGACCTTCAGGACGCATGGGTGCTACACCTAACCTTTTTAGACAATCCACCAATTGTTTATAAACCCCTTGATAACTCTTATGAATTGTCATTTCGCCCTCACCTTGGGGTTTGAGGTGCGCTCGCGCTCTTTCAAAATTATCAACTATAGGCAGCAATTCTGTAATTGTGTTTCGCTTCACCTGTAAGTCAATTTCTTCTTTTTCCTTGGCAGTTCGTTTGCGGTAATTCTCAAAATCTGCGGCAATTCGCATATATTGAGTGCTGCGGTCTTCTAATTGACTTTTGAGAGTTTCAATTTGTTGACTTAACTCTGATAAGACAGAGATATCTAGTTCGATAGGATTTGCTGTAGCGTTACCATTTTCTTCAGTGAGTATACTATCTCCCTGTTCGTTTGTTTGGTTTGCTACTTGCTCATTTACCTCGCTGCTAGATTCGTTGGAGTTCATTTCGGACGGGGAGTCACTTTTCATAAGAATATGTGGTAAGTGGGAAACTCAGTCACTTTAGTGCTGAGAGGGATGGTTTGTTTGACGGAGACTTCAGCGACTGCTGGCTATAGCAATAGTAGTCGAATTTTGAAAACTCTAAGTATTCGTAGGGTGTGTTAGGCATAGCCGTAACGCACCTTATGCTCAATCAACGGTGCGTTACGCTGACACTAACGCCCCCTACGGACAGTATGGCTATGCCACGCAAGCTATCAAAAATCAAATATTAGTCCTATATACCGATACTTTTTTGCTAACAAAAGTTAACAAATACATAAGTTGAGGTTTTCTCTCAACCAAGGCGTATCAACCAATGCACGGAGAAAAATTCCCCGCGCACCATTCAAATCTCTATCCATGACATTATTTGTGGATGGAGATTTTATGGTTTTAGAACCACCAAGATTCTTAACTATTTCGCCAGTCCAACTAACAGTCTTTGAAGTATAGGCTTCATTCACGTCCAGCACTATTTTTCTGTATTCAAATGCTTTGTGTTTAATAAATTGTTTGAATTGATAGTGCGATAGCGTTAGCATTTGCCGGACTGATTTGGATCTAATCCTTCTTTTTCCTTTCTTTGACATCTGAGATGTTTCAAAAGTTGGTAAAAGAATTACATCGAAATTATCAACTAAGAACTTGGTAGTCTTTTTGTGTAATTCAGATCCAAGATTCTTGATCTTTCCTCTCAATTTAGTTGCGGCTAATTTAAGTCTTCTTTTTTGTTTGCATTTAGCTTGAGATATTTTGCTAACTAACTTATCTAGTTTAAAGCAAAGTTTTTGAATTTTGATGTTAGCAGTATCTCCCAACCAACCAAAAGAATCCTCGGAGAAGAATGTTAAAAATGTTCTGATACCTGGATCTAAAGCCACGACTCGTCCTTGGTTTTCGGCATCGAGTCGCGGTTTTTCTTCGGGAACTGTTAAGTAGTAATCACCATGAGAGAGAACTAATCGGCAGTCTCCACATCCTTTGGGCAAAGATTCCTTATAGGATGTTTCGCCTAATATGGTGTAAAAAATTCCTTTTTCCAGCACTGCCGATTTGGGAATATAACAGGATTGAACTGGATATTTTCTGGATCTAAATCTACATCGACTTATTCCTCCGCCATTTTTGTATTTCTTTTTGGCATTGCTAACTGCTTTGCAAGCATCCTTAATTGCTATTGATTTAATTTGATAAGGAACACTTTTGCACCAGTCAGGTAAATCATTAAGAATACCTGTCTTTATAGCTTGCCAATTAGCCTTGATTTCTCCATCTTGCAATAACTTGATAGTTTTATTGTAAACAAATCTAGAAACACCAAACCATTGCTTAATTATCGCTTTCTGTGCAGGTGTCAGACTTAGATAAATCTTCCTTGATTTTTTTAGAGTATTTTCTGAGTCCGTGCATTCTGCATGAAAAGACGTGAAGGATTGAGAGTAAATCCTGGGTGAGTTCAGTATTTGGGCAGTGTACAGTTGCGTCGAGAACCACGATTTGTCCACCGTTTTGTTCGACCATGTACTGTATAAGTTCAAACCCAAATCTTGCGAGTCTGTCACGACAGGCAACAACAAGTGTGAACTTATCTCCCCGCAGAAGCTTGTCCAGTAAGGATTGCAATCCTTTTCTTTTGAAGTTGATTCCTGAGCCGATGTCTTTGATGATTTCAGCTTCTGGGTAGAGGGATTGCATATAAGCGATTTGTCTGTCAAGGTCATCTCGCTGTTTTGAGGAGCTAACTCGGCAGTAACAAATAATGGTAGCTTGTTCTGAGCTACCGTTGACGTATGATTCGACATCATACAGTCTTTGTCCTGCGGGGTTTTTGATGCTTTTGATTTTCCCTTCATCTGCATATCTCCTCAACGTATTGGGGTGCAATCCCAGAAATTCGACCGCTTTTCTGAGTGGTATGTATGCCATTCGCATACTATAACATAAGTTAAGAAAAATTAGCAAAGGTTTATCGCCTTTGTATTTGATGATGTTATACTATTCACAACAGGAATGGTAATCAACCTGTATAAAAACCTAACTGCCTAACGGCTTTTCTGGTCCTTGACAATTGAGGATATAGGGTTCTATTCCATAGTTTTAGTGACTACCCTCCGAATAGGTAAAATCTTCATGGGAGCTAGACAACACAGAATTTAAACTCAAGCAAAATTTGCAGTAATGCAACTACCTTCGGGCAGAGGGAAAGTTAACGCTTGGGGAGAGAACCACCTCTGGCTTAGATACCGCAAGGGTTCTAAGTTAAGTGGACTCGTTGAACCAAGAATCTCAGCGGCTAAAGCCAGTGAGAGTGTCAATTTCGTTTACTATTATCCACTCATCCCCAATGCTTTTAACAGCAGAAATTTAATTGCCGATATTTGGGCAGGAAATGTTACCACTGAGATTCTATTGTGACCAATGATGGAATAAGTATTGTGACCAATTATTAAAGAGGGAACAGGGAACAGAAAATCAGAAAAACTGTTCCCTGCTCCCTATTCCCTTCTGCGATGAAAAATCCCAGAAAATTCTAGACTGTTGCCTCATTATAAAAATTATTACATAGAAAGGTTGTTAACTTGAATTTAATACAGTATCAATGAGAATTATCTACCACAGTATGGGAATACTTAAAGAAGAGGTTTCCCTACCCTAACCCAATTGCTTATGAATTACTCGTCATCACAAGGACGCAGCACTGCGCTAACTACAAGAACTGAGTTTTCGCCTTTCGGTAATAAGTTAGTAACATCTGGTTATGTCAATAATGAACAGATGAGACAAGCTGTGATTGACAGCCGCAAGTCAGGCAAACCACTGACAGAGGTATTAGAGTCAATTACTGGGCGACAATTATCACCTGAGTTGGTAACAGCATACAAAAAACAACATTTATTTGAACTCAAAATTTTATATGGTGTTGAGTATCTTGATCCTGAAATCAAGGAAATTGATACCACAAGTGTAGGGCTGTTAATCAAACAGTTTATTCCTATTGAAATCTGTCGTCGGCATCAGTTATTACCATTGTCAACGGATAATAACGAAAACCCAACTTATGTTGTGGTGGCAATGGTTGATCCAGATAATTTAGACGCTTCTGATGATCTCAACCGGATTTTGCGTCCTAAAAATTTGTCTTTGCAGCGTAGGGTAATTACTCAGAAGGATTACCAGAACATCATTAATCAATACTTAAATGAAGAAGCTGCCCGCCAAAAGATATTAGATCAGGAAAAAAATTATGATGTGAAGGGAGATTTACACAATTTAGATAATCTGGACATAGAGGAAAGTAGTGATAATGATGTTGATTTAGATCAGGCCATGAAGGGCGCTGATGATGCACCAATCATTAAACTTGTCAACCGGATTTTATTGAAAGCTTTAACTGAAGGTGTTTCGGATATTCATATTGAACCCCAGGAAGAGTATCTCCGGATTCGTTTCCGTAAAGATGGGGTATTACGTGAGGCATTTGAAAATATGCCGAAAAAAATTATCCCAGCGGTAACAGCCCGATTTAAAATTATTTCTAACCTGGACATTGCTGAGAGACGTTTACCTCAAGATGGCCGGATTCGCCGTTTATTCGCAGGACGCAAGGTAGATTTCCGGGTAAATACTTTACCTAGTCGCTATGGAGAAAAGGTTGTTCTGCGGATTTTAGATAACTCTTCTACTCAATTGGGTTTGGATAAGTTAATTACTGACCCAGAAACCTTGAATATTGTCAAGGATATGGTTAGCAAGCCATTCGGGTTAATTCTCGTGACAGGACCAACTGGTTCGGGGAAAACGACTTCCTTGTATTCGGCTCTATCAGAAAAGAATGATCCGGGGATTAATATCAGTACGGTAGAAGATCCGATTGAGTACAGTTTACCGGGGATTACCCAAGTACAGGTAATTCGGGAAAAAGGGTTAGATTTTTCAACGGCATTGCGAGCTTTTTTACGTCAAGATCCAGATGTGTTGTTGGTGGGGGAAACACGGGATAAGGAAACAGCTAAAACGGCGATTGAAGCCGCATTAACAGGTCACTTGGTATTGACTACCTTACACACTAATGATGCGCCTGGAGCGATCGCTCGCTTAGGAGAAATGGGTATTGAACCTTTCATGATTTCCAGTTCTTTAATTGGGGTTTTAGCACAACGTCTAGTTCGTCGTGTGTGTTCTGAATGTCGGATTGCCTATACTCCCACCATTGAAGAACTAGCTCGCTATGGTCTAATAGCTTCCCAAGAGGCTCAGGTGACTTTCTACAAAGCCAATATTATCCCACCGGAAGAAATAGCCTCCCAGAAAAATCTCTGTCAAAAATGTGGTGGTATTGGCTACAAGGGGCGTTGTGGTGTTTATGAAGTAATGCGAATTACTGAAGATCTGCAAACCCTGATCAATAAGGAAGCACCTACAGAAAGGATTAAAGAGGTAGCTGTTGAAGAGGGGATGAAAACCTTGCTGGCATACAGTTTAGACCTAGTTCGCCAAGGTGCAACTACTCTAGAGGAAGTAGAACGGGTAACATTTACAGACAACGGTTTAGAGGCTGAATTAAAAGCTAAACGCAAAAGTGGTCTGACTTGTCTAAGTTGCAGTGGAGAATTACAACCAGAATGGTTAGATTGTCCTTACTGTATGACACCTCGCTTTACAGATTAGCCGTAGATTTTCAATTGAAATGTTTAAGTTTTTTTATTGTTAATTAATTGGAGCGAAAAGAGACTATGGAAATGATGATTGAAGACTTGATGGAGCAACTGATCAATATGGGTGGTTCGGACTTGCACCTATCCGCTGGGTTGCCTCCCTATTTCCGGATTAGTGGACATCTAACACCTATTGGTGAAAACATATTGACTGCTGATGAGTGTCAAAGGCTAATTTTCAGTATGCTCAATAACACTCAACGCAAAACCTTGGAGCAAACATGGGAATTAGATTGTTCTTATGGTGTGAAAGGATTAGCTCGTTTCCGGGTGAATGTCTATAAAGAACGTGGTGCTTATGCTGCTTGTTTACGAGCATTAAGTTCTAAAATTCCTAATTTTGAAAAATTAGGTTTGCCAGATATAGTTCGGGAAATGACGGAAAAACCTAGAGGATTAATTCTCGTCACAGGGCCTACAGGTTCTGGGAAAACTACTACCTTAGCGGCAATGATTGACTTAATTAACCGCACTAGGGCAGAACATATTTTAACAGTTGAAGATCCTGTTGAATTTGTTTATGAACCAATAAAAAGTTTAGTTCACCAACGCCAATTAGGGGAAGATACGAAAAGTTTTGCTAATGCTTTAAAAGCAGCTTTACGGGAAGATCCTGATATTATTTTGGTAGGGGAAATGCGGGATTTAGAAACAATTGCTTTGGCAATTTCCGCCGCAGAAACAGGTCACTTGGTATTTGGTACACTACATACAAGTTCTGCTGCACAAACCGTTGACCGAATTATTGACGTTTTTCCCTCAGAAAGACAAACTCAGGTGCGGGTGCAGTTATCTAACTCGTTAGTAGCAGTTTTTAGTCAAACTTTAGTAGCTAAGAAAAATCCCAAACCAACTGAATATGGTCGGGTAATGGCTCAAGAAATTATGATTATTACCCCCGCTATTTCTAACTTGATTCGAGAGGGGAAAACAGCACAAATTTACTCGGCTATTCAGACTGGTGGTAAATTGGGAATGCAAACTCTAGAAAAAGTCTTAGCTGATTTATACAAAGCTGGAACTATTTCTTTTGAAGCAGCAATATCTAAAACTTCTAAACCAGATGAAGTACAGCGTCTAATTGGAGCGACAGCCCCAGCAGGAGCTAAACTACGTTAAAGGAAATAGAAAACTGATAAAAAGAAGGGAGCAAGGGGAAAATTTTACTAATTACCAATTACCAATTACCAATTACCAATTAATATTATGCCTACTTATGTTGCTAAAATTCGTGACTCTCAAGGAAAATCCAGAACAGAAAAATTTACTTCTAATTCCTTGACTGATGCTCGGACTAAACTCAGAGATCAAGGTTTTGCTATTCAGGAATTAAAAGAATCTCAAAGCTTGGCTTCTCGATTTGATCTAAAAAAAATACAGAATTCCTTTGTTAAGGTTTCTGTCAGAGATAAAGCCATTTTTTCTCGTCAATTTGCTGCTTTAGTAAATGCAGGTGTGGCCATAGTCAGAGGCTTGGGTGTCCTCTCTGAACAGTGTAGTAATCCTAAACTTAAAGCTGCTTTAGTAGAAATTTGTAGCGATGTTCAGACTGGAGTTAACCTCTCGGATTCTATGCGTAAACATCCTGATTGTTTTGATGGTTTGTATGTGAGTATGGTACAAGCTGGAGAAATTGGGGGTGTGCTAGATGAGGTTTTAAATCGTCTGGCTAAATTATTGGAAGACATGGCCCGATTACAGAACCAAATTAAATCAGCTATGTCTTATCCAGTGGTTGTGGGTTTTCTAGCGACGGCTATCTTTGTCGGGATGACAGTTTTTTTGATTCCAATTTTTGCAGACATTTTTGCATCTATCGGCATAGAATTACCACCACTGACACTATTCTTAATGACCTGTAGTAAAATATTACGAAGTTATTGGTCTTTGTTGATTATTGGGATTGTCATTGTATTATCGTTTCTCTACAAGCAGTATTACAAAACCCCTGTTGGTAGGTTACAGATCGATAGTATTTCTCTGAAGGTGCCTTTGTTTGGTGATTTGATTCAAAAATCTTCTATTGCCCGATTTAGTCGAACTTTTGGTTCATTGACTCGCTCTGGAGTCCCGATTTTAACCTGTTTAGAAATTGTTCGGGATACATCAGGAAACCAAGTTATTGCTAATGCTATTGATGCTGCTCGTGAAGAGGTGCAACAGGGGGGGATGATTAGTGTGGCTTTACTTAAAGCAGACGTTTTTCCCAGTATGGCAATTCAGATGATGAGTATCGGTGAGGAAACGGGTCAACTAGATGGAATGTTAATGAAAGTTGCTGATTTCTATGAAGATGAAGTAGAACAGGCAGTTAAATCACTAACTAGCGTTTTAGAACCCTTAATGATTGTGGTACTGGGGGGAATGGTAGGGACAATTTTGCTGGCTATGTATTTGCCAATGTTCAAAGTATTTGAAAAGATGGGTTAAGGAAAGGTTGAAAGATGAAGAATGAAGATTAAGAAAACAAGTTTAATCCTTTATTCTTCATATTTTACACTTTTATATTTTACAAAATTATGACTGTACATAAATCTCTTTATGAAACTAGTTTAGCTGAGTATACTAATCATATATCAGCGATCGCTCTCCTCAAACAACATCGTCCCTATTGGGAGATGATTCCTAGTCTCCGTCGTCCTGGGGAAAGTGTCATTACTATCCCTCTCCCCATTGTCCGTATCCGTGATCTGGAAACTAGGACTTCACAAACGACAAGTTTACCTTGTGATGTTGCTATTATCTTATGTGACCCGGAATGGAAAATTAAAACAGGTATAGAGATTTTAATTTTTATTCATCGTCCCCATGAAGACTTTTCTGATTTATTGAGAAGATGGAGACAAAGCCAAGTTTGGTTAGATAAAGAATATGAATGGATTATGCACCCTCGTCACAGTCATATTTTAAGTGAAGGTGCTAATACCATTTATCCTCTGTTTATAGTTTTTAATCAAACATCAGAACGGATTCAAAGGGGTTTAATTGGTGCAGAATTACCTTTTGTGATGGAAACACCTGTAACGATGGAAGAAGAAGAATATCAAGAATCTTATTCTTCCTTAGAATAGATGATAGGTAATAGATAAGAGTTGTTCCAATTACCAATTACCTATCACCAATTACCTATTTGACAAATTTAGGCATAATTTCCGCAGCCGTGAATAAGCCAGAAATGCCCCGTTGATGCAATTCTTGAGCGGCTTTAAGATAACCAAAGGCGGGACCACAGACATTAGCCGCCATGCTGGTTTCATCGCCTAATGTAAAGGTATGAGTGGAGATTTTCCCCTCAAAGGTGCGTCCAGTAATTTTCACATTGGTACTCAGGGGCTTTTTGGGATTACGGGTATCAACTACACCACCTACTGTGACTCTATCCCGTGAACATATTCCGGCAATTTCTAACATCACATCATCAGCGTGTTCCATGTTTTCTAAAGTTAACACGCCGTTGGTTTTATCTAGTAATGCTTCTACCTCTGCGTCAGTCATGGCTCTAGCAGCTTCCACACTATAACCTGGCATATGGCCAATATCTTCCCGAACGGTGGCGCGGTAAGCTTCCCAGTTAGCAATACCCACACCAAAGGTAATAACTACATTGTGAATTTCGGCGTAACTCTGCGCGGCTAATGCAGCGGCAGCGGTTAATAGTCCAGGGGTAGCACCACAGCCTGTCATATAAGTAATTCCCGCTGATTGCAGTTCGTCTTTCATTGCTAATAGTTGTTCAACTGCACTGGTGCGTTTTATAGCATCTACCAGGACACCTTTCCAACCAGCTTTGATGAATTCTTTAGCAACGGTAGGGATAAAGTCGTTAGGAAGGTTGGGTAAAGCTAGGAAATAACCATCTACAGCGTCACCTGTGGCTTGAATTAAGTCTTGAATGCTGTTATTGCTTAATGTGCCAACTGATTCTAAATAACCGACTGTACCTTGTGTTTGGTAGGTGGTAATACAAGCTTGGGTGTTTAAGCCTTCAGTGGAGTATGCGTAGCCTTTTTGGTCTGCGGCTGCAACCAGGATCATTTCTCGTTTGCTGGAGAGGAGTTTTGCTGCTGCTTGTCCGAGTCCACCAAAACCTAAGACTCCGACGCGGATAGGTTGTGTGTTCATAGTGATTTTTCTGTGTTGGTTAATGGTTATAAAGGTTAATTATGCTTTATTTTTCTAGGTTCTCAAGTAGAAAAAAGCTATAATTATATAATTGTGTTACTTGATACATCAAGGTTGCTCTGTTTTCTCCATCAAGATGAAGCTCAACACAAAACAGCAGTTAGGTTAATTTCTAAGAGGATGTTTGTAAAGTATCAAGTTGTATCAAGATCCCCCCTAACCCCCCTTGAATAAGGCTACGGTGTACACACAAGTCTTCTAGAGTTGCCCCACAACGTTTAGATCCCCCCAACCCCCCTTAAAAAGGGGGGCTAAATTCTTCAAAGTCCCCCTTTTTAAGCTATCCATTACCCACATCTTTCTTAACAATCTTGAAACATTTATGTGGCAACGGTTTCAACGCTTGAAAATTTCCCTACTCTTGACAAAATGTACCTTATTCTTCTTGATAAAACCCTTATTTTATTGAGAATCATCAACGGAGGATTAAGGTTTGGGGTTTGAGAGCGATCGCTCTTATCGAATGTTAAGAAAGATCCCGGTAATGGATAGCTTTTTAAGGGGGATTTAGGGGGATCGGATCACGTTTAGCATCCTGTCTAGAGATGTGTGTACACCGTAGCTTGAATAAGGGGGGAACTAGAGTCAAAGTCCCCCTTTTTAAGGGGGATTTAGGGGGATCTCAGGATTTTGGATACATAACCAAGGACTTTTAAAACATCCTCTAAGTTGCTATAGTTAAAATAAGCCTTAATGTATGATTAGTTTACTATAGGGAGATGGGATAATTTATGACTATTGAACAATTAGAAGCTCAAGTCCTGGCTTTACCAAATGATTCTCTGGCATTATTAGTAGCTCGTCTGATTGAACATTTAGGACAAGTTGGAGAAATTGATCAACAAGTTGCAGAGGAATGGATACAAGAAGCAGAATTACGGGATGAGGATATGAGTAATGGTAAAGTTGCTGGTATTTCATCTCAAGAAGTATTTAATAAATTGCGTGCATCTTTACAATGAAGATTGTTATATTTAATCCACTAGCCGAACAAGAATTAACTGAGGCTGCAACTTATTATGAGGAGCAAAAAACAGGTCTTGGTTTGGAATATTTAGAAGCGGTAGAACAGGCTGTAAATTGTTTGATATATTACCCAGAAATTGGGGCAAAAATTCGCGGTTCTATTCGGCGGTTAATTTTACCAAAGTTTCCATATTCTCTTTTGTATCGTGTTTTGGAAGGGGAAGAAATTCGCATTTTAGCAGTAGGGCATCATCAGCGTAAACCATTTTATTGGAGTCGGAGGAAGTAGTTTTTAAGATAGATACAGCACTTCCCGATGTTATGAGGTACATGAACCCCACCCCCAACCCCCTCCCCGCTTGCGGGGAGGGGGCTAAGATGTACCTCATAAGAGCGCAAACCGCTGTAAAATCAAATTGGGGAAATTTAGCAAGTGCCGAGTTACCAACTTTAGTTACTGTTTGGAATGAACAAGCAGAAAGGCTGCGTTCCTATGGAGAATATCTTCAGTAATTGAATGTGAAATTAAGGATTTTAGAAGTTTTATAACTCCAAAATCCCCAATTATTTAATAATAGATGAAACTAACGCAATGCTGGCGGTAATCGTGGTCTACCTGTAGTAATTGCATAGTTAATTACTAACAATTGCAACCATAATCCAGGAAAGCGATTTTCTAACCAAGATTGATTCCATTTCAAGAACTGTGGAAACCATGCCCCCAAAATCACACTAACTAAAGCATGACGAGCAAAGCTAACATAATTACCAACCCAACGCAATAAATCTCGCCAACCAGCTAATTGCCAAATCCACAATAATAAAGCCGGATTTTTAATAGCTGCTTTCAAAGCTAGACGGTTAAAAGTAAACCAATCACAACGATCCTTAATGAAATTATCGGTAACTTCCGGGGTTTCATCTGTTAATAACCCAAAGAAAGTATTCAGCATTGAATTTACTAGTTGTGGGGCAATAAATTTACCAGTGGGAACCATCATTCCCTTAGAAAATAACCACATTACAGCCACATTACTTTGGTAAGCACGAATTTTATTTAAGTGCTGTTGACTCAATAAATCATGTTTCAGAGCAGTATTTAACAAAGTGGTTAATCTGTCTAAATTGCGGACTAAAGACCCAAAACCAGTAAAAACTAGAGGAGATTGTAGAGAAGCAGCATCACCAATGGAAATTAATCTATCAACCGCAATTGTGCGATCGCTACTATCCGCGCTAAAATGTCCTGGTATATAGCCAAAAGTGGGTTTTTTCCACACTAATTTATCTAGATCACAACGCCGATACTCCGGTAAAATCGTGAAAAAGTCCTCATACATCTCCAATAAAGAACCAGGATTTTTCTCATTTACCTCATGATAGTGAAATAGATAAATAGTTAATTCTTCCCCCGCACCAGGAAACAACTCCCAAATCAACTGTCTGCCTCTGGAAATATCCCCATGACTGTAGAGAACATCCCCATATTCAGAATCCCAAACCCCAGGCTCAAATCCCTTTTCAATCACTGCTCCCACCGTTGGACAAACACTATC